>NZ_BOPO01000037.1 GCF_017312725.1 Actinocatenispora comari
GCCGCGCTGTGCCGCCCGGCGCCGCCGCGCTGCGCCCGCCCGGGTGCTCGGTGCTCCCGGCGTGCGGGCCGCGTCGACGCTGTGCACCCGCCCGTACCCGCGCTGTGCACCCGCCCGCGGCCGGCGGCCACCGGCTCGGCCCATAGAATCGGCGGGACTCGACGGACCCGATTCAGGTGGGACAGATCTCGTGTTGACGATGCAGGACGCCCTGTTGGCCTTGCAGCGGTACTGGACCGACCGCGGCTGCATGATCATGCAGCCGTTCAACACCGAGGTCGGTGCCGGGACGATGAACCCGGCGACGATCCTGCGGGTGCTGGGTCCCGAGCCGTGGCACGTCGCGTACGTCGAGCCGTCGGTGCGGCCGGACGACTCGCGCTACGGCGAGAACCCGAACCGGCTGCAGACGCACACCCAGTTCCAGGTGATCCTCAAGCCGGACCCGGGCGACCCGGTCGAGGTCTACCTCGGCTCGCTGGAGGCGCTGGGCATCGACATCCGGGCGCACGACGTCCGGTTCGTCGAGGACAACTGGGCCGCGCCGGCGCTCGGCGCCTGGGGCCTGGGCTGGGAGGTCTGGCTGGACGGGCTGGAGATCACCCAGTTCACCTACTTCCAGCAGGCCGGCGGCAAGCCGGTCGAGCCGGTCTCGGTCGAGATCACCTACGGCATCGAGCGCATCCTGATGGCGCTGCAGAACGTCGGCCACTTCAAGGACATCGCCTACTCCGACGGCATCTCCTACGGCGAGGTCTTCGGCCAGTCCGAGTACGAGATGTCGCGCTACTACCTGGACGACGCCGACGTGGCGACCAACCAGGAGCTGTTCGAGGCGTACGCGACCGAGGCCCGTCGGATGCTCGACGCCCGGCTGCCGGTACCGGCGCACAACTACGTGCTGAAGTGCTCGCACACGTTCAACGTGCTCGACTCGCGCGGCGCGATCTCCACCACCGAGCGGGCCCGCGCGTTCGCCCGGATGCGCGGCCTCGCCCGCGAGGTCTCGGCGCTGTGGGCGGAGCGGCGCGAGGAGCTGGGGTACCCGCTGGGTGTCGCGGCACCGCCCGCGCCGGCGGTGCGCGGCGAGCTGCCGACCGTGTCCGGGCCGGCCACCGTGCTGTTCGAGATCGGCGTCGAGGAGCTGCCGCCGCACGAGGTGACCCAGCAGGTCGCGGCGGTCCGTGCGGCGGTCGCCGACAAGCTCGCGGCGACCCGGCTGGCGCACGGCGAGATCCGGGTCGAGGGCACCCCGCGGCGGCTCGCGGTGCTGATCGACGCGGTCGCCGACACCGAGCCGGACGCGCGGCGCACCCTGCGCGGGCCGAAGGTCGCGGCGGCGTTCGACGCGGACGGCAACCCGACCAAGGCGGCGGCCGGGTTCGCCCGCGGCCGCGGCGTCGAGGTGGCCGCGCTGGAACGCATCGACGTCGACGGCGTCGAGCACGTCGGCGTCACCGTCACCGACACCGGTCGCCCCGCGGCCGAGGTGCTGTCCGACCTGTTCGCCTCGGTGGTCGCGGAGCTGCGCGCGGACAAGAACATGCGCTGGCGCGACGAGGGGCTGTCGTTCACCCGGCCGGTGCGCTGGCTGACCGCGCTGTACGGCGAGACCCCGATCCCGGTGGCCGTCTCGTCGCTGTCCGCCGGCCGCACCACCCGGATCCGCCGCACCGCGCCGACCCCGGTGATCGACGTACCGGCAGCACAGTCCTATGTGGACACGTTGGCCGGGCACGGGATCGTACTGGCCGCGGCCGACCGGTGCGCGCAGATCGTCCGGCGCGCCCAGCAGCTGGCCGCCGAGGTGGGCGGCACGATCGACGTCGAGGTTGAGGCGGCGCTGATCGACGAGGTGACCAACCTGGTCGAGGAGCCGAACCCGCTGCTCGGCAACTTCGACCCGAAATACCTCGACCTGCCCTCGGAGATCCTGACCACGGTGATGCGCAAGCACCAGCGGTACCTGCCGGTGCGCGCCGCCGACGGCACCCTGCTGCCGCACTTCGTCGCGGTCGCGAACGGACCGATCGACGCCGACGCGGTCCGCGCCGGCAACGAGGCGGTGCTGCGCGCCCGGTACGAGGACGCCGCGTTCTTCTGGCGCGCCGATCTCGCCGTCGCGCCCGGCGACATGAAGGGCGGGCTGGACAAGCTCACGTTCGCCGACAAGCTCGGCTCGATGGCCGACCGGGCCGAGCGGATCGCCGCCACCGCCACCGATCTGGCCGACCTGGTGGGTCTGACCGGTGGCACCGCGGCGACCGTGCGGCGGGCCGGCGAGCTGGCCAAGTTCGACCTGGCGTCCAGCATGGTCATCGAGCTGTCCAGCCTGGCCGGCACGATGGCCCGGGAGTACGCCCGGCGCGCCGGCGAGCCGGACACCGTCGCCACCGCCCTGTACGAGATGGAGCTGCCCCGCGGGTCCTCGGCGTTGCCGACCACCGTCGGCGGTGCGGTGCTGGCGCTGGCCGACCGGCTCGACCTGCTGACCGGGCTGTCCGCGGTGGGGGAGAAGGCCACCGGCAGCTCCGACCCGTTCGGGCTGCGCCGCGCCGCGGTCGGCGTCGTGTCGATCCTGCGGGCGTTCCCGCAGCTGTCGGCGATCACGCTGACCGCCGGGCTGCGTGCCGCGGCCGCGCACGCGCCGGTCCAGGTCACCGACGAGGTGCTGGCGGAGCTGCACGACTTCCTGGTCAAGCGGTACGCGCAGCAGCTCGCCGACGCCGGCCACGACCACCGGCACGTCGACGCGGTGCTGCCGCTCGCCGACGCGCCGGCGCAGGCCGATGCGACGCTCGCCGAGGTCGGCAAGCTCGCTGGTGACGAAGGGTTCGAGGCGCTCGCCCAGGCGCTCGGCCGGGTGCGCCGGATCGTTCCGGCCGACACCGCCGCCGGCTACGACGCCGCGGCGCTGGTCGAACCGGCCGAGATCGCGCTGGCCGAGGCGACCGCTGAGGTGACCGAGGCGCTGCCGGCCAACCCCGGGTTGGCCGGCTTCGTGCCGGTGGCGTCCGCGCTGACCGGGCCGATCAACACCTTCTTCGACGACGTACTGGTGATGGCCAAGGAACCGGAGCTGCGCGCCGCCCGGCTCGGCCTGCTCGCCACCATCCGCGACCTGGCCGCTCCGATCCTGGACTGGTCGGCCCTGTAGCCGTGGTCGTGCTCCGGCCGCCCGCCGGTGGCCGGAGCACCACCCGGCGCCGGCGACCGGACGGGTGCTCCGGCCGCGAGAACCGGGTGGCCGGTGCGGGTCAGGCGGGCAGCTCGTAGTCGAACCAGACGCGGTGGGTGCCGTCCGGGTCGACGGTGAGCCCACCGGAACCGGTGATGCCGGCCAGGTCGCCGGTGCCGCTGCCCGGCACGATGACGAAGTAGTCGCCGGCCCGGCCGCCGTCGCCGAGCGTGGTGGCCGAGTGCGCGAAGTTGACGGTGCCCGCGCGATCGCCCAGCCTGCCCTCGAACGACTCCATCGCGAGGTAGGTGCCCACGCCGCTGGCCTGGTCGAACGCGGCGGTGAACAGCGTCGCCGACCGCCCGTCGACCTCGCCGGTGAACTGCTTGGTCATGGTGGAGACGCCGACCGCGAGGCCGGTCTCGATGGCCGGCGTCGGACTCAGCTCGGTCGGGTCGAACGCGGCGACGGTGAAGGTCCCTGCTGCATGCATGCGGCGACCCTAACCGCCGGGTCCGACATCGGCGGCCGGCCACCCGGCGCCGTCGCGCGTCACCGCTCGGACAGCGCCGGTACCCGGGCGAGCACGGCGCCGCGGATGCGCAGCCAGACCCGGGTGATCAGCTCCGCGAGCGGCCGGGAGAACCGGTTCTCCACCAGTACGTGCAGTGCCCAGGCGATGCCGCACACGCCGGCGATGGTGAGCCCGAGCACCAGGTACCGGTTGAGGCCCAGGTCGTGATGCAGGAAGTCGAGCGAGATGAAGCCGACGTTCTCGTGGATGAGGTAGAGCGGGTAGGTCAGCCCGGCGAGCCAGGCGACCTTCGCCGCGCCCGGGACCCGCACACCGGACACGATCGCCGCGAAGATGGCGAAGATCGCGGTGATCACCCCGGCGACCACCCACGGGCTGAACAGCACGCCGTAGCGATCGGTCTCGATGTTGAAGTAGTGGATCGCGTAGCGACCGCACACGCCGTAGGCGACGGCCAGCGGCAGCACGTACTTCCAGCGCCAGCCGTCCCGGGCGACCAGGGCGAAGAACATCCCGGCGACGAAGTACGGCGCCCAGGCAGGCACCAGGATCAGGTTCAGCCAGTCGGGCGCGGGGTGGTGCAGCGCGAACATCGAGAGTGCGAGCCAGCCCAGCCCCAGCGCGATGACCCGGTTGGCGGTGATCCCGATCCGCACGAACGCCAGGATGACCAGGTAGAAGGCGAGCTCGATGGTGAGCGTCCAGTAGACCCCGTCGACGTAGTCCACCCCGTACGCCTCGGAGGCCATGGACAGGTTCTGGATCCACTGCTGGAACGAGACACTGAACCGGCCGGTGGGATCGACCGCCATGATCAGCGCCGTGAACGTGCAGGCGGCCCAGAACGCCGGGTAGAGCCGGCCGATCCGGGACGACAGGTACCGGATCGGGCTGCGGTTCCAGGCGCTGTTGAGGATGACGAAGCCGCTGATGACGAAGAACAGCGGGACGCCGAGGTTGCCGTAGTGGAAGATTCCGCCCGGGTCGTGGAAGCCGGTGTGCGCGAACACCGGCTCGGTGGTGCTGGCCCGGAACAGGAAGTGGAATCCGAGCACGCCCAGCGCGGCGACCAGGCGGAGCAGGTCGACCTCGTGGTAGCGGCGCCGTTGGCCGAAGCCGCCGGTCGCCCGGGCGGCGGCGGCGCCGCTCGCCCGGACCGCGGCCCCGGTGTCAGTGCCGACGGATGCGCTGTCGGTGCCGGTGCGGTCGCTGGTAGTAGTGCTGGAACTCATTGCGTAGTTGGTACCCAATCGACCTGAAAGGAAACTGAACGCGGTCCGGCCATGGTGCCGCCGACCTGCGGCGATGTGCTCGCGCCCCGGGATGACCGTGGGGTTTTTCACAGTGGTTTGTCCCAGAAAGTACCTGCTCACGCGGGCCTTGTCCGGCTCGCGCCGGCCGTTCGTTAGGCTCGCCTGGGGGCAACCGGGAACGCACCGTGTTCGCCCGGGTGCGGCGACCGCCGCGCCGTCACATCCCGTGGGGAGGATCCGTGTCCGAGCGCACGCTCGTACTCATCAAGCCGGACGCCGTCCGGCGCGGCCTGACCGGAGAGATTCTGGGCCGGCTGGAGCGCAAGGGGCTGCGGATCGACGCCGCCGAGCTGCGCACCATGGACCCGACACTGGCCGACGCGCACTACGCCGAGCACGTGGCCAAGCCGTTCTACCCGCCGCTGAAGGAGTTCATGACCTCCGGCCCGCTGCTCGCGCTGGTGGTCTCCGGCGACGAGGCGATCGCCGTGGTACGCGCCCTGTCCGGCGCCACCGACGCGCGCCAGGCGGCACCGGGCACGATCCGCGGCGACCTGGGCCTGTCCAACCGGGAGAACCTGATCCACGCCTCCGACTCGACCGCCTCGGCCGAGCGCGAGATCGCCCTCTGGTTCCCGAAGCTCTGACACCCCGGTTGCGTCCGGGATCGGCTCGGTGCGCCTGACGGCACTCGTCCTTGCGTCCGGGATCGGCCCGGCGGACCTGACAACACCTGTCAGGCCACCGGCCTAGCGTCGGTCGCATGCGATGGCAGGAATTCTCCGAACGGTGCCCGGAGCTCGCCGTGGCCGCGCGGGACCGGTTCGTCGCCGACCAGTTGGTACTGCTCGGCACGATCCGGTCCGACGGGGCGCCACGGATCAGCCCGTGTGAGGTCGACTTCGCCGCCGACGAGCTGATGCTCGGCATGATGTGGCGCTCCCGCAAGGCGCTGGACCTGCGCCGCGACCCGCGACTGGCGGTGCTCAGCCTGCCGGCGGGCAAGGACAACCCCGGTGGCGACGTCAAGCTGGACGGTCGCGCCGTCGAGGTGGCCGACCCGGACCTGCGCGAGCGGTACTGCGCCGCGATCGAGGCGCGGATCTCCTGGCACCCGACCGGCGACTACCACCTGTTCGTGCTGGACGTCGAGCGCGCCGCCACGGTGCGGTTCGATCCCGCCGACGGGATGATGACCGTCCGCCGGTGGCGCCCCGGTACCGGGGTGAGCACCGAACGCCGCCCGGGCTGACGGCCCCGCGCCGGGAGGCCGCCGTACCGCTGTGCTGCCCGGACTGGGCATGGCGGTGCGGCCCGGCTATATTGATGACTGGCTGGTCAGTCATCATGGAGGTGTCGGTGAGCCCGCGACCCATGAACAAGGACGAGAAGCGCGCCGAGATCCTCGACGCGGCGATCCGGGTGTTCGCCCGCGCCGGCTTCCACCCGACCAAGATCGAGGACGTCGCCCGCGAGGCGGGGGTCGCCAAGGGCACCATCTACCTCTACTTCACCAGCCGGGACGACATCCTCGCCGCCGCGTTCGAACGGTTCGCCGACGAGGCGTTGCGCGGCGTCCGCGCCCTGGTCGAGTCGGCCGAACCGGCGCTCGACCGGCTGCGCGCGCTGGTGCGCGCCATGGTGGCCGGGGCCACCGCCGAACCGGAGCTCGCCCGGATCGTGTTCGACTTCTGGGCCGTCCGCGGCCCCGGCGCCGCCACCGTCGACTTCGCCCGGATCTACGCGGAGTACCGCCGGCTCATCGCGCTGCTGCTCGACCGCGCCGCCGCCGAGGGTGCCCTGCCGGCCGACGTGCCCGAGCAGACCCCCGCGGTACTGGTGGGGCTGGTCGAGGGGGTCCTGCTGCAGTGGCTCGTCGACCCGGCCGGGGTGGCGCCCGGGCCGGCCGCCGACGCCGCCACCGACCTGCTGCTCGCCGGCCTCACGGCGCGCTGACCGAAGGAGCCGGAATGAACCACGACCCACGGGTGCTGGTCGCCGGGGCGACCGGGTACATCGGCCGCAACCTCGCGGTCGCGTTGCACGAGGCCGGGTTCCGGGTACGGGCGCTGGCCCGCGATCCGCGCCGCCTCGAACCGATCCGGGACGCCTGCGACGAGGTGTTCGTCGGCGCGGCGACGCGGCCGGAGACCCTGACCGGGCTCTGCGACGGCGTCGACGCGGTCGTGTCCTCGATCGGGCTGCGGACGTTGCGCGCCAGGCCGACGCCCGAGCAGGTCGACCTCGGCGCGAACCTCAACATCCTCGACCGGGCGCGGCAGGCCGGGGTGGGCCGGTTCTTCTTCGTCAGCGTGCTGCACGCCGCGGAACTGGCCCAGCGGGTACCGATCCTGCGGCCGCGGGAGGAGTTCACCCGCCGGCTCGTCGACAGCGGCACCGGCTGGACGGTGTTGCGCCCGACCGGCGCCTTCAACGATATGGGCGAGATCTTCCGGCTCGCCGGCCGCGGTGCCGGCATGGTGTTCGGCGACGGCCGTCACCGGATCAATCCGGTGCACCCGCGCGACCTCGGTGACCTCGTCGCCGCGTCGATCCGGGACGACACCCGGCGCGACACCGAGTTCGGCTTCGGCGGCCCGGACACCTACACGGCCGCCGAGATCGTCGAGCTCGCCCAGCAGGTGCTCGGGCGTCGCCGCCGTGTCCTGCACGTACCGTTTTGGCCGGTGCGGGCGCTGGCCGCGGCGCTGCGGCCGGTCAACCGCAACGCCGCGGGATTCCTCACGTTCTTCGGCGAATCGCTCGGCCGGGACATGGTCGGTGCCCCGATCGGTCACCGCCGCCTCGCCGACTACTTCGCCGCGCTGGCCGCCGGCACCGACACCGAGAGCCGCTGACCGGCACCCGCACCGGCAGCACGTCCCGGCGCGCTAGAGTTGCCGCGGTTTCGGGGTAGGGGAGGCGCGGTGCCCGAGGGACACACGATTCATCGGCTGGCGCGCGAGCATCGGCGGCTGCTGCGCGGGGTGCCGCTTGCGGTGTCCAGCCCGCAGGGCAGGTTCGCGGCCGGGGCGGCCCGGCTCGACGGGGCCACGCTGACCGGCACCGACGCGTACGGGAAGCATCTGTACCACCGGTACCGCACCGACGGCGGCGAGTTGCTGCGGCTGCACGTGCACCTGGGGCTGGCCGGCAAGTTCTTCACCGGCAGCGGGCTCGCGCCGGCGCCGACCGGGGCGGTCCGGCTGCGGGTGCAGGCCAGCGCCGGGTGGCTGGATCTGCGCGGCCCCAACGCCTGCGAGCTGCACACCCCGGCCGACCAGAAGGCGCTGTACGCGCGGCTCGGCGCCGATCCGCTGCGGCCGGACGCCGACCCGGAGACGGCGTACCGGCGGATCTCCCGGTCCCGGGTGCCGGTCGGCCAGCTGCTGATGGACCAGTCGGTCGTCGCCGGGGTCGGCAACATCTACCGGGCGGAGATCCTGTTCCGGCACGCCATCTCGCCGTACCGGCCGGGCCACGACCTGCCCGCCGACGCCTGGGCGCGGCTGTGGCCGGACCTGGTGACGCTGATGCGCGCCGGGGTGCGTACCGGTCGGATCGACACGGTGCGCCCGGAGCACGAACCGCGCGCGATGGGCCGGCCGCCGCGGGTCGACGCGCACGGTGGCGAGGTCTACGTGTACCGCCGGGCCGGGCAACCGTGCCACGTCTGCCGCACCGAGGTGCGGGTCGCCGAGATGGCCGCCCGCAACCTGTTCTGGTGCCCCACCTGCCAGCCCGCCTGACCGTTCGCGGCGCGGCCGAGGCGGGGCGGGCGGTGGCGCAGCGGGTCCGGCGGCGCTGAGGTCGCGTTCGGCCGGTCGTCGCCGCCGGGGGCGGGGGCGCGGGAGCGGGCCACTGCGGCCCGGGGTGGTGGTGAGGTCGGGCACAGCGGGTTCCGCCGCGGCCCGGTCGGCGGCACGATCCTTGTCGTGACAGTGGTTGCCGCCGTGGCCTCGTTCGCGCTCGTGGCCGGTCTGTTGACGATCACGCCGGGACTGGACACCGCGCTGGTGCTTCGGTCGGCCCTCGCCCGGGGCCGCCGGTACGCGGCCGCCACCGCGGTGGGGATCTCCACCGGCGCACTGATCTGGGGTGCCGGCGCCGCCGCCGGGGTGTCCGCCCTGATCGCCGCCTCACACCTGGCCTACCTGGTGCTGCGCATCGCCGGTGCGATCTACCTGGCGCAGTGGGGGATCCGGATGATCTGGTCGTCGTTCCGGCGCCGTGGCACGGTCGTGGCGCCGGCGACGCCGGTGCCGGAGTCGGCCCGGCTGGCCTGGCTGAAGGGGCTCACGACCAACCTGCTGAACCCGAAGATCGGTGCCTTCTACGTCGCGGTACTGCCGCAGTTCCTGCCGCCGAACGTGTCGCACCTGGCGATGGGCGTACTGCTCGCGGTCGTGCACGACGCCGAGGGGCTGCTGTGGTTCGCCGCCCTGATCGCGGCGGCCTCGGCGTTCCGCCGGGTACTCGGCCGGCCGGCCGTGCACCGCTGGACCGACCGGATCACCGGCGGCGTGCTGATCGGCTTCGCCGCGAAGCTCGCCACCTCGCCGCGCTGAGGGCGTCACGGATGCAGCGAGAGGCCCTTGAGCGCCTTGTCCACGTCGGCTCGGGGCCCGTACACGGCGATGCCGACCAGCCCGAGCTTCTCGGTCGGTACCGCCGCGACCGCGGCCCGGTTGTCGGCGTCGTTGTCGGTGCCGAACAGCTCCTCGGTGTACACGCCGACCCGCAGCCCGCGGCCGATCGCGCGGCCGTGCGCGCGGTTCAGCCCGGCGGCGTCGGCGGTGAACACGAGTACCGGCTGGCGGAACATCGGCAGGTAGTCGACCCCGGAGCCGTCCCGGTACGGCAGGCCGACGGTCTCGCCGACCGCGCCGGCGACACCGCTGGCCAAGAACGCGGTCACGTTGAGCCGCTGCCAGCTCGCCAGGTCGTCCCGGACCACGACGCCGATCTTGGTGGAGAATCGCATGCCGCCAGCCTCCCGCCGACCCGGCCGGGCCGTCTTGAACGCTGGTGCGTCGGCGCCGCCGGGCGAGGCAGGATGGTCGGGTGACGCACGACTGGTCCCGGTACTGGCGGTCCGACACCGGGCGCATCGAGGCGATGCACGCGCATTTCGAACGGCACGTGTACCACCGGCACAGCCACGACACCTACTCGTTCGGGGTGACCGAGACCGGCGCGCAGGCGTTCGCCTGTCGCGGCGAGTCGCGGGTGAGCGCCGCCGGCATGGTGATGGCGTTCAATCCGGACGACCCGCACGACGGGCACGCCACCGACGCGCTCGGCTTCACCTACCGGATCGTGCATCTGGTCCCGGAGGAGATCGACGCGTCGCTCGCGGACCTCGCCGGTCGTCCGGTCGGCTCGCCGCTGTTCGTCGACCCGGTGCTGGACGACCCGGTACTGGCGGCCACGCTGCGCCGGCTGCACCAGGCGCTGCTGCCCGACGACGGGGTCCACACCGCCACACCACTGCGGCGCGCCGAGTTCGTCGACACCGCGGTACGCCTGCTCGTGTCGCGCGGCGCGACCGGCCAGCCGGGGCCGGCGACGGTGCCCGCGGCCCGGTCGATCGCCGCGGCGGCCCGCCGGTACCTGGACGACACGTACCTCACCGGGCTGGACACCGCGGAGCTGGCCGCGGCCGCCGGGGCCAGCCGGTTCGCGGTGTACCGGGCGTTTCGCGCCACGTTCGGCCTGTCGCCGAGCGACTACCAGCGCCAGTTGCGGCTGCGGTACGCGCGGCGGCTGCTCGCCGCGGGCACCCCGGTGGCGCTCGCGGCCGGTACCGCCGGGTTCGCCGATCAGGCACACCTGACCCGCTGGTTCCGCCGCTGCTACGCGATCACCCCGGCCGCCTACGTGGCCGCCACCGGCTGACCCACCGCGATCGAGTCAGGTCGCCGCGTCCCGGGTGCGCGCGTAGTGGCGGGCGGCGCGTACCCGGTCGCCGCAGCGGGTGGAGCACCACTGCCGCCGGCCGTGCGTGCGGACCAGGAGCCGGACGCAGCCCGGCGCGCCGCACTCGGCGAGCCGGTCGGCGTCCGGGCCGACCAGCAGTGCCACCGCATCGGCGGCGAACGCGCCGAGCAGGTCGGCGAGCGGCGAGCCGGCCGCGGACTGGTGCCGGCTGCGCGGGCCGTCGGCGTCCCACACCAGCAGGTCGGCGCCGGGCGCGGCGCGTACGGCCTCGTTGACCAGCGTCACCGCGGCGGGAGCCGGCGCGGTGCCGGTGCCGGCCGCGAGCAGCACGTCGCGGACCGCGCCGCGCAGGGCCACCAGCCGGGCCAGCGCAGCCTCGTCCAGGCGTACCGGGTGGCCGCGCCGGCGCAGCCAGCCGGCCGCGGCGTCGGTGTCGGCGAGTTCGTCGCCGGTGCGGTGCCGGGTGTTGGCCAGGGCCACCGCCGGATGGTCGGCTTCGCCGGGTGCGTCCTCGATCACGCTCTCACGTTACTACGTTGACTTATCCGTGAGAAGGGATCTAGCGTCGGCATCACGGAAAAGCGGCCACGAAAACGTGAGGTGGATGATGAGTGCGACCGGCCGGCAGTTGATCGGGGCCACCAGTCACCGTCACGGCCCGGAGTCGCGCAACCGGCTCGCCGAGACCGGAAACGCCGGCGCGGACGGTGCTCGCGCCGCCCTGGAGACGTTTTACTACGCGCTCAACCACCGCGATGCCGACGCGTTGCGGGCCGACTGGTCGGACGACCCGCTCGCCCAGCTGAACAATCCGCTCGGCGGCATCCTGCGCGGCGGCGAGTCGATCGCCGCGCTCTACGACCGGATCTTCACCGGCCCGGTCCGGGTGACGGTCACCTTCCGCGACATCGTCGAGTACCTGGGAGAGGACCACGCCGTGTTCGCCGGCCGCGAGGTGGGCAGCTGGGCCGGGCCGGACGGCGTCGAGGTGCCGCTCACCATCCGTACCACCCGCTACTTCCGTTACCGGGACGGGCAATGGCGGCAGTTCCACCACCACGGCAGCATCGACGACCCGGCCGCCCTCGCCGCCTACCGGCGCGCCGTCGCGGGGTGACGAACCCGGTCAGACCCGGTCCAGCGGGCGGTGCGGGCCGGCGGGCAGCTGGACGGTGACCGCATCGCCCGGGCGTACCTGGCCACCGACCCGGACGATGCTCATCACGCCGGCCCTGCGCACGATGTTGCCGGCCGGGTCGCACCCGACGACCTGCCGCAGCAGCCCGTGCTGGAAGTCGTCGATCTGCCGGCACGGGTTGCGCAGCCCGGTCACCTCCAGGACGGCCGCCGGGCCGAGCCGCAACACCGCCCCGACCGGCAGGCCGAGCAGGTCGACGCCGCGGGTGGTGACGTTCTCGCCGAGCTGGCCCGGCGCCACCGCGAAGCCGGCCGCGCCCAGCTCGGCGAACAGCTCCTCGCCGATCAGATGGACCTGGCGCAGGTTGGGCTGGCTGGGGTCGCGGGCGACCCGGGAGCGGTGCTGGACGGTGACGCCCGCGTGCGCGTCGCCCTCGACACCGAGGCCGGCCAGCAGCGTGATCCGGTCCCGGTTGGGCTTGCTGAACGCGTGGCCGGGGTCGCTGCTGACCGCTGTCACGGTGCCGTTCACGTGTGTCGCTCCCGCCGTCGTGCCGGCCCGGTGGGGTCCGGGCCGCGCGGTGGAATCCCTTGCCGCGGCCGGGGAATCACCTCGCCCGGCCGGGTCTCGAACGATGCCTACAGGTCGCGGAACGTCTCGATCTCGGCGCCGAGCAGGTTGAGCCGGTCGGCGAGCTGCTCGTACCCGCGGTTGATCACGTAGACGTTGCGCAGCACCGAGGTGCCCTTCGCGGCGAGCATCGCGATCAGCACGACGACCGCGGGGCGCAGCGCCGGCGGGCAGATCACCTCGGTGCCGGACCACCGGGTCGGGCCCTCCACGTACACCCGGTGCGGGTCGAGGAGGGTCACCCGGGCGCCGAGCTTGGTCAGCTCGGTGAGGTAGACGGCGCGGTTCTCGTACACCCAGTCGTGGATCAGCGTCTGGCCCTGCGCGGTGGCGGCGATCAGCGCGAAGAACGGCAGGTTGTCGATGTTGAGGCCAGGGAAGGGCATCGGGTGGATCTTGTCCAGCGGCGCGTGCAGTGTGGACGGGCGGATCGTCAGGTCGACCAGCCGGGTGTGCCCGTTCGCGGCGTGATACTCCGCGGACCGGTCGTAGTCCAGGCCCATCTCCTCCAGCAGCGCCAGCTCGATCTCCAGGAACTCCACCGGTACCCGCTTGACGGTGATCTCCGACTCGGTGACCAGCGCGGCGGCGATCAGGCTCATCGCCTCGATCGGGTCCTCGCTCGGCGCGTAGTCGATGTCGCGCTCGATGTTCGGCACCCCGTGCACGGTCAGCGTGGTGGTGCCGATGCCGTCGATCCGCACGCCCAGCGCGGTCAGGTAGAAGCAGACGTCCTGCACCATGTAGTTCGGGCTGGCGTTGCGGATGATCGTCACGCCGTCCCGGCGGGCGGCGGCCATCAGCGCGTTCTCGGTCACCGTGTCGCCGCGCTCGGTCAACACCACCGGTCGGTCCGGCACGGCGTCGCCGTCCACCTCGGCGTGGTAGGAGCCGCCGGTCGCCTTGACCTCCAGGCCGAACGGCCGCAGCGCGGTCATGTGCGGCTCGACCGTGCGGGTGCCCAGGTCGCAGCCGCCCGCGTAGGGCAGCTCGAACCGCTCGTGGTCGTGCATCAGGGGGGCCAGGAACATGATGATGCTGCGGGTGCGGCGGGCCGCCTCGGCGTCCATCGCGGCCAGGTCGAGCTGCGCCGGCCGGACGATCTCCAGATCGTTGGCCTCGTTGAGCCAGCGGGTCTTCACCCCGATCGAGTTGAGCACCTCGAGGATGCGGTTGACCTCCTCGATCCGGGCGACCCGGCGCAGCGTGGTGCGACCCTTGTTCAACAGCGCCGCGCACAGCAGGCCGACCCCGGCGTTCTTGCTGGTCTTGACGTCGATGCTGCCGGACAGCTTGGCGCCGCCGCGCACCCGCAGGTGCATCGGGCCGGAGTGACCGAGCGACACGATCTCCGAGTCCAGCGCGTCGGAGATGCGGGTCAGCATCTCCAGGCTCAGGTTCTGGCCGCCCTGCTCGATGCGGTGCACGGCACTTTGGCTGGTGCCGAGCGCGGTGGCAAGCTGGGTCTGGGTCCAGCCGCGATGCTTGCGCGAGTCACGGATGAGCCGGCCGATGCGCTGCAGGTACTGGTCGTCGGGCATGCCCGGCACCATATCTCATGACTGAGGTACGACGCGCGGCGGATCGCCGAGAAATATCGCTGTGATGGTGGTCAAACCGGCAGATACGATCCGTGTCATGACGTTTACCGGAGTCTTACCGTGAGTTGGCCGCGCGCTCGGCGACTCGATGGACCGGACCTGGTGGCGCGCGTCTCCGCCGCCACCGGCGTACCGCTGGACTTCCGCGGGCGCTGCCCCGGCGGCGAGGTCGGCGCGGCGTACGTGACCTGGCCGGACGGCCGCCCCGGCGTGCTGACCTGGCAGCCCGGGCCGCTGCTCGACCGGCAGCGCCGGATCGCCGCCCTGCTCGCGCTGGCCCGCTCGCGCGGCGTGCCGGTCCCGGCGTACGAGCTGGTGGTGCCGTTGACGGTGGACGGCGAGCCGGCGGTGGCCGTGGTGCAGGAGCGGCTGCCCGGCACCACCCCGGACCGGTACGACGAGACGCTGGTCACCGGGATGCTCGCCGCGCACGAACGGTTCGCCGGCGTGCTCGCCGACCGGGCCGACGTGCCGCCCGCCCCGCTGTACCTGACCGGCGACGGCCCCGGGTTCTGCCTGCACGGCCCGCTGGCCGGCTACGACCGGCGCGCCGCCCGGCTGCTGTCCTGGATCGAGGCGGTCGGTGCGGCCAGCCCGCCGGTGCTGGCCGGCGACGACCTGGTGCACCTGGACTTCCACCCCGGCAACGTGCTGGTCGACGCGTCCGGCACGGTGACCGGCATCATCGACTGGGACGGCGCGGCCCGCGGCGACCGGCGGTTCGACCTGGTCACGCTGCGCTTCGCGATCCCGCCGGACCAGCCGGCGCTCGCCGCCCGACTGGACGCCGAGCTCGCCGAGCGGCTGACCGCCGACGAGCTCCGGCCGTACTGGGCGTCGATGGCGCTGCGGCAGGTCGACTGGACCATCCGGCACCACGACGCGCGCACCGTCGAGCGCTACCTGACCATCGCCGAGACCCGGATGGACTGAACGCCCACTTCGCGTTGCTGGCGCTCGTATCCCCGCGCTCCTGGCGGCCGGGACCGACGCCCGGGCCGTCCAGCGCCGCTGGCCGGACGTGCCCCGAGCCTCGCCTCGTCGACGGCCGGGTGGACGCCCCAGCGCCGGCGGTGTGGCGGTGGGAAAGCGTTCGTCAGCCGGGACCGCGGAGGTTTAGCGTGGCCGACGCCGACCACGACGACGGGACGAGGATGAACGAGCCGAACACCGTCGCCGTCGCCCACCGCGGCGACACCGGCCGGGGCGGGCCGGTGCTGATCGGCGCGCTGGTCGTCGATGCGCTGGGCAACGGGCTGTTCCTGCCGCTGTCGCTGGTCTACTTCACCCGGCTGACCGACATCCCGCTGGCGCTGCTGGGCGTGCTGATCAGCGTCGGCAACGTGCTGACGCTGCCGATCCCGGTGTTCGCCGGCGCGCTGGTGGACCGGTTCGGCGCGGTACCGCTGGTGGTCGGCGCGCAGCTGCTGCAGGCCGGCGGCTTCCTCGCCTACGCGTACGTGCGTACCCCGGTGCCGGTGTTCCTGGCGATGACCGCCGCGGCGATCGGGGTGCGGTTCTTCTGGTCGGCGATCTTCACCGCGATCGCCGACTACGCCGACGGGCGGCCGGGCGGCCGGCTGACCAAGGACGACTGGTTCGCCTGGGCGAACATGACCCGTACCGCCGGCCTCGGCGTCGGCGGTCTGGTCACCGGGTTGGTGGTCGGCGCCGACCGGACCGGCGCGTACCACCTGGTCGCGTACGCGACGGCCGGGTGCTTCTTCGTCGCGGCCGCCGCGATCGGGCTGTGCGTCCGGGCGCCACGGCTGCGGGTGCACAGCGAGACCGGCGGCGGCTACCGTGCGTTGTTGCGCGACCGCCCGTTCCTCGGGCTGACCGGCCTCAACACCATCTGTGCGATGACCTCGATGATGCTCGGGCTGGCGCTGCCCACGTTCGTGGCGAGCGGGCTGCACGGCCCCGGCTGGCTGACCGCGGCGCTGCTGTCCGGCAACACCGTGCTGGTGTCGCTCGCCACCGCGCCGCTGGTACGCCGGGTCGCCGGCGCCCGCCGCACCCGGGTACTGGTCGGCGCGCTGCTGGTGTGGGCGGCCTGGGCGCTGCTGCTCGCCGTGCTGCGCCCCGGCAGCCTGCTGGTACTGGTACCGCTGCTCGCGGTCGGCACGCTGCTGTTCACCGTGGCCGAGTCGCTGCACGCGCCGACCTCGATGGCGCTCGCCGCGGCGGTCGCCCCGGCGGCCACCCGCGGCCGCTACCTGGCCAGCTTCCAGTACTCGTTCACGCTCGCCGGGATCGTGGCGCCGACGTTCTTCGCGACCCTGTTCGGAGTGCACCGGGCGCTGCCCTGGCTCGCCCTCGCAGTACTGGACGTCGCCACCGCGGCCGCCTTCACCCGGCTGGAACGCGCCCTGCCGCGCACCGCCCTCCGCAGCTGACCGGCGGCTGCCGGTCAGCGCCGACGACGCCGACCCGCGGGGCGGGTGGTGGTCAGAAGACCTCGATGGCGGCCGGCTCGCGGTGCCACCCGAACGCGGCGGACAGCGGTGCCAGCGCGCCCTCGTTCAGCTCGGTGACCCGGCCGGCGACCGCGAGCGTGGCGAGCGACGTACCGCCGAGGTACGCGGCGCCGAGCTCGGCGATCGACAGCGCCACGTCGGCCGGCCGGTCGGTACGTTCGCAGGTCAGCTCGTCGCCGGCGACGCGCAGGTGCCAGCGGCCGGCGTTGCCGGGCAGCAGGTCGTCGGTGACGTCCAGCACCGCGTCCACGTCGACCGGATAGCTGCGGGCGGCCAGCGCCACCGGCAGGTCCAGGATGCGCAGCCAGATCCCGTCGGTGAGCCGGGAGCCGAGCCGGCGCGGGTCGGTGACCAGGTAGCGCAGCGGCTCGTCCAGGACCCCGTAGTCGTAGTGCACCTGCCGGGTCAGATCGACGTCGAGCAGGAACCGCCACAGCTCCCGGTACGCGTCGAGGTCGGTTGCGACCGCCTCCTCGACGTGCACCACCGCCTGCGGGCCGGTGGCGTCGCGGGCCCGCTCCAGCCGGAACATCGCGTACCCGTCCGGCCCGTCCGGGCCCTCGTGCACGATCGTGCGCAGCGCCGTGCGGCCGCCGCGCTGGTGCTCCAGGTCCGCGGTGACCGCGCGCCAGCCGGCCGGGGTACGGCCGGACATGCCCGGCCGGTCCGCCCGCGCCGCGTCGAAGACCTCCGCCAGCACCTTCTGCGCGTCCGGCAGCTCCACCTCGCGCAGGACGCCGTACGGCTCGGCGGCGGCCGGCAGCGCCAGCTCCCGGTTGTCGGCGTGGAACTCCAACGTGTACGTGGCGGGGCCGTACCCGAACCGTCCGTAGATGGCGGGCTCGCTCGGCCACAGGACGGCGACCGGCTCGTCGGTGCCCGCCAGGTCGGTCAACTGGCGGGTCATCAACCGGCGCAGCAGCCCGCGCCGCCGGTGCGTACCGGCCACCGAGACCAGCGTGACGTGCGCGGCCGGTACCGTTCCGCCGGGAATGCCCAGCTCGCGGCGCATCGACACCGCGGTACCGACCACGCCGTCACGTTCGTGCACCACCGCGAGCGTGCGCCCCAGTTCGTACAGGTCGCGTTCGAGTTTCGCCTCGTCGTCGTGATGGTCGTGCCCGAACGCCTTCCCGAAGCACCGCTGGAACGAGTACACCTCGTCCTCGGTGATGGGGCGCAGATCGTAGTTGTCCATGGCGCCTGTCTATCCCAGCCCGACCCCGATCGGCCCCCCATTTCCCGCATGGGGCGGGTGCCGCGTGGTCGGCCCTCGCTACCCTCGATAGACCGGCATCGCCGAGGGGGCCCGCGTGCGGGCGGGTCCGGGTCGGGCGAGGGCAGGGTGTCGAGGGGGTTGTGCGGGTGGCCGAGTTGCTCGATCTGGTCTGCGGCCCGGCGAGCCCGCTCCCCGAGACCCACCAGCGCTACCGGTTGGTGGCGCACATCGCCTCCGGCGGCCAGGCCGAGGTCTACCGTGCGGTCCGACTGTCCAACGGGGTCAGCTCGGCGCCGCTGACCGTCAAGGTGTTCCGGCTGGACGACTCCCGGCCCCGCGCCGAGCAGCTGATGTCCTGGGACAAGGGCGACGCGGTCCTGATGGACCTCAACAGCCGCGGCGTGGCCGGCATCTGCCGCCGCGCGGACGGCTTCTACGGGCCGCCGCCGCACCCGCCGGGCAGCTCACCGCACGGCGAACCCGAGCCGTACCAGGTGCTCGACTACCTGCCCGGGGTCAACCTCCGCGAGTACGTGCGGCAGCGCGCCGCGGGCGGGCCCGGCGCCGGCTCGGCGGGCGGCGCCGAGGCCGGTGCGGTCGCCCGGCTCGACGCGGTCGGCACCCTGGACACGCTGGTCCGGGTGCTGCTCGCGCTGCACCACCCGAGCGAGCCCGGTGCCTCGCCGGTGGTGCACATGGACATCAAGCCGTCGAACGTGATCGTGCTGCCCTCCGGCGAGGTGCGGCTGATCGACTTCACCGGCGCCCGCTACCACCGCAGCGGCCACATCACCACGATCGCCTACACCCGGGAGGCGGGCGGGCCGGAGGCGTTCAGCGGCACCGTCGGCCCGGCGTACGACGTGCACGGCTTCGGCGCCGTCGCGTACTACATGATCACCGGTACCTTCCCGCGCACCGAGTCGCCGCAGCAGGCGATGGCCGGCGCCGAACCGCTGCCGCCGTGGGCGGTGCTGCGCCGCCACCCGCTGCTCGAGGCGCACCCGACGCTGCGCGACCACCTGCTCGCGCCGCTCGCCGACGAGCCCGCCGACCGCCCCGGTACCGAGGAGCTGACCGCCTGGACCGCCCGGCTGGCCGACCTGGTCGACCGCGCCGGCACCCCGGACGTCGGGATGTACTGGGGCGTGTCGCGCTCCGCCCGGGTGGTGGGGCGGGCCGGGGTGAAGCCCGGCCCGGTCACCGCGACCGACGACTGGTCCCGGGTGGAGCGGCTCGAACAGGAGGTCGTCGAGCTGCGCGCCGCGCTGGGCGACTCCCGGAACGGCCGCGGCGGTGCCGCCCTCGGCGGCGCGGCGGCCGGCCTCGCGGCAGGCGCCGCGCTGGGTGCGGCCGTGGCGTCCGGTCCGGCGTCGGCGGCCGCCGCCGGCGCGGCGCCCGGTCCGGTGGCCGCCGCCGGCGCGGCGCCCAGTTCGGCCGGCGCGCAGCAGGCCACGATGCGGGCCGACGCCGGTGCCGGCGCGACCGCGCCGCTCGGCGACAGCCCGCTGTGGCCGGCCCGGTCCACGGTGCGCCAGCAGCGCGCCGGCGAGCCCGCCGGCGCCGACCCGACGGTACGCAGTGCGCCCGTCCCGGCCGGCGGCGCGAACGGCACCCGGGTGATGGCCGGCGACGGGTACCGGCAGGGCGCCGCGACCCGGGCGTACCCGGGCGGGACGGCGCCGTACCAGGGTGGTCGGCAGCCGGGGGAGCAGCCCCGGGCCGAGCCGCAGCAGCGCGGGGTGGCGTCGGTCCCGCAGCCGGCGCACCGACCGTACGGGGAGGAGCCGGAGCAGCCGCCGGCCGAGCCGGACCGCGACCGGCTGCGCCCGCTGCCCGGTGCCCGGCTGCACACGCTGCGCCGCGGCATCGGCCTGTCGATCACCGGCGCGCTGTTCGCGTTCGTGTGCTGGGGTGTCTTCGCGATCGCCAACCGGGACGCCAAGCTGGTCAACAACTTCATGATGTTCGTGCTGGTCCTGGTGATCGCGGTCGGCCTGTTCGCGCTGTGCCGGCTGATCGGCCGGCTGGTGATCGAGGGGATGATGCACCGGTCCCGGGCCAGTGCCCGGCTGTCGCACCTCGCGGTCGCCGCCTACCTGGTGGCCGCCGGCTGCAGCTTCGCCGCCCGGGTCGACTGGGTCAGCCAGGCCTACCACTGGGTGGCCGGCCAGCTGTGACCGCGTGCTGCCGGGCGGGCTGCGCCGGCACGACCGGGTCGCGGTCCGTACCAGGCCGTATCCTCCAGCCGTGACGAACAACGATCTCGCCGCGCGGGTGTACCGCACCGCGCACCTGACCGGGACGTTCCTGCTGCGCTCCGGCGCGACCAGCGACGAATACTTCGACAAGTACCTGTTCGAGTCCGATCCGGCGCTGCTCGCGGAGATCGGCGCCGAGGTGGCGGCGCTGCTGCCGGCCGGCGTCGACGGGCTGGCCGGGCTGGAGCTCGGCGGCGTGCCGGTGGCGGTCGCCGCCAGCCAGGCGAGCGGACTGCCGGCGCTGTTCGTCCGCAAGCAGGCGAAGCCGTACGGGACGGCCCGGCTCGCCGAGGGCGGTGAGGTCGCCGGGCGGCGGCTGGTGGTGATCGAGGACGTGGTCACCTCGGGTGGCCAGATCCTCGCCTCCACCGCGGAACTGCGCGCGCTCGGCGCCGAGGTCGACACCGTGGTCTGCGTCATCGACCGGGAGTCCGGCGGCGCCGGCAACCTGGCCGCGGCCGGTCTCGACCTGCGCCCGGTGTTCACCATGTCCCAGCTGGTCGCCGCCGCGCCTGACCCCGCCGCCCGCGCGGCCCGCCGCCGCTGTCCGCGACCCGCCGCCGCGGCCTGACGAGCCGCCCGGGACCCGCCCCGCGGTCTGCCGACCCGTCCGCGACCCGCCGCTGCGGCCTGACCCCCACGTCCGCGACCCGCCGCTGCGGCCTGACCGCGCGCCCGTGACCCGCCCTGCGGCTGGCCACCCGCCCGCGAGCCGCCGTCGATGCCGCTCAGCCGTGCGCGGCCTGGGGTGGCGGATCGAGCTGGAGCAGTCCGGCGGCGGTGGGGCGGAACCCGCAACCCGCGTAGAAGCCGGTCAGGTGCGGTTCGTAGTCCACGTGCAGCCACTCCGCGCCGGCCGCGCGCGCCTGCTCGGTCGCCGCCCGTACCAGCCGGGTGCCGAGACCACCGTGCTGCTCGTCCGGATGCACGGTGGTGTCCAGCAGGAACGCGTGGCTGCCGCCGTCGGTGGCCACGTTGACGAAGCCGACCAGCGTCCCGTCCCGCCGGGCGGTGATCCAGGCCAGGCTGCGGGCGAGGATCGGCGACCAGGTCGTGTCGGCGTCGCCACCCCAGGCCGCTGCGAACAGCGTGCGCATCTCGTCGTCGGTCACCGTGCCGCGCACGGCCAGGTCCGGATCCGTTGCCATGGCCCGCATCATGCCGACGACCGGGGACCGCCCGCATCCCGGTTTCGGACGCGGGGTGCGCCGGGCGCCCGAGGCGCGGCGCGGCCCTACAGTCCCGGGCATGGAGATGATCGATTGTGCGGCCGGGGTGGCCCGGCAGATCGCGCCGGGCTTCACCGGCGCCGGCGTGGTCGGCGGCGCGGACGTGCACCTGGGCGTGTTGCGGGTCGAGGCCGGCGCCGAGATCCCGCGGCATCCGGCCGGGCCCGACCAGGCGCTGCTCGTCGTCGGCGGCCGCGGCGAGGTGTCCGGGGGCGATGGCGCCTGGCGGCCGATCGAGACGGGCCAGGCCGCGATCTGGCGGTCCGGCAAGCAGCACACCACTCGCGCGATCGAGGACCTGACCCTGGTCGTACTCGAACTGCCCGACCTCACGGTGCACCCCCGCGCCGTCCGCCTGCCCTGACCGGTGCCGGGTGTGGGGCCGCACGCGGTGCTGTGCGGTGCGCCACCCGCCCCCGCCGAGGCGTGGGCTATGGTTGTCGGCGCGAAGGGGAGTAGCCCCCAATGTCGCGGTCGACAGACTGGCCGCCGGTGTCGCACCGGCAGCCCGGCCGCGCGGCCCGATCCGTCGGGCGGGCGAGACCTTCGATCTGGCAGCTGTGCCGGATCGTGGTCTCGCATGCCTCGGTCCGGTGTGACCGAGAGGACGACATGACCGCAGTCTGGAGCGCGTTGGCGCTCAGCTTCGCGGTGATCTTCGTCGCCGAGCTGGGCGACAAGTCGCAGTTGATGGCGTTGACGTTCGCCACCAGGTACCGGGCGTTGCCGGTACTGATCGGCATCTCGGCGGCCACCGCCGTGGTGCACGCGGTGTCGGTGGGCATCGGGTACGGGCTGGGTGCGGCCCTGCCGACGGACTGGATCTCGCTCGTCGCCGGGGTGGCGTTCCTCGCGTTCGGCGCCTGGACGTTGCGCGGCGACAAGCTCACCGATTCCGAACGGGAGAAGGCACAGAAGTCGACCCGCTCGGCCGTGGTGGCCGCCTCGGTGGCGTTCTTCCTGGCCGAGCTGGGCGACAAGACGATGCTCGCGACGATCACGTTGGCCACCAACCACGGCTGGCTCGGTACCTGGATCGGGTCGACGCTGGGCATGGTCGCCGCGGACGCGCTGGCGATCGCGGTCGGGCGGCTGCTCGGCAAGGCGCTACCGGAACGTTTCATCCGGTACGGCGCCGCGGTGCTGTTCGCGGTGTTCGGCGTGTGGTTGCTGGTCGAGGCGATCCGGTCCCTGGTCTGACGACCCGGGACGGCGACCCGACGCGCCGGGCCGGGTCGCGGTCGGGGAGCTGGGCGCGCCCCGGCCGCAGCGCCGGCACCGCGGCCGGGTCCGCTGCCGGTACCAGACGGTGCCGGCGGCGAGCCCGAGCCCCCACAGCACGTACGCCGGGATCGCGACCCAGAAGAACCCGAGCGGAAGGTCATAACCGGCGGTCCAGCCCGAGGGGTCGACGACCAGCTGCGCCAGGCTGATCCCGAAGTAGACGAGCAGGCCGGCCGCCAGCAC
This sequence comes from Actinocatenispora comari, assembly GCF_017312725.1. GTDB lineage: Bacteria > Actinomycetota > Actinomycetes > Mycobacteriales > Micromonosporaceae > Actinocatenispora > Actinocatenispora comari. The sequence goes on from NZ_BOPO01000037.1 coordinate 22,932, forward strand.
GCTGGCCGGGCCGAGCACCAGCCAGCGCGGTACCCGGTGGCCCCGCAGGCCGGGCAGCCAGCGCGGCCACACCCGGCCCCAGCGGTGCACGGTCGCGAGCGGCAGCAGGGTGCCGGCGAGCAGGAAACCGGCCTCGAAGGCGACCTCGGCCGGTCCCGCCCGCATCGGTCCGGCGCCGATGCCGACCGCCAGCTGGGCGGCGAGCCGGGCCAGGCAGCCCGCGACCGCCAGGTACCCGCCGAGCCAGGCCCAGGCGGGCACCCGGCCGGCGGGCCGGCTCCGGTCGGTACGGCCGCAGCGCGGGCAGGCGCCGCGCAGCAGGCGGGTCCGGCGGACCGCGGCGACGGTGAGCAGCACCGCGCCGAGCAGGTACCCGGCGCGGCTGAGGATCGAGACCGGGTCGTACGGCAGGCCGAGGCCGGGCAGCACGGTGGCGACCAGGTCGAGCAGGACCAGCGGGCAGGAGACCACGATCGTCGCGGCGAGCACCGCGCAGCCGACCGGTGGCGCCCAGCGGCGCGGCGCGGCCCGCATCGCCACCGCGGCCAGCAGCGCCAGTGCGCACACCAGTACCGGCTGCCAGGGGGAGACCAGGAGCAGGTCCCAGCCGAGCGGGCCGAAGGCGGGCCGGTGCCCGGTCGCCCACCAGACCCGCAGCCCGCCGTACCCGAGTGCCCAGGCGCCGGTGGCGACGGCCCACCGCGGCTCGAATCGGTTCCTCATGCGCTCAGGGTCGGCTCACCCGGCCGCGATCGCCTCGCTCGGCGGAGGGGACGAACTCCCTCCAGCGAGGGAGCGCACCCGCTCTTGACAAGGAAGTAAGTACTCACTCACTATAGCGGTTAGTGCTTACTCACCTTGTGAACGGAGGACACCATGAGCGTCGAACCGACGACAGCGGTGCGCAGGCTGTACGACGAGGTCTTCAACGCCGGCGAGCTCGCCGTGGCGGACGAGCTGGTCTCGCCGACGTTCGTCGGCCACGGTGGGCCCGGCGGTGACCGGACCGGCCCGGACTTCCTCAAGCAGAGCGCGGCGGTGCTGCGGGGCGCGATCAGCGACCTGCACTTCGACCTGCACGACGTGTTCGCCGGTGGCGACCGGGTGGTGGCGCGGTGGACCAGCACCGGCCGGCACACCGGCGAGGGATTGGGGCAGCCGCCCTCCGGCGAGCCGATCCGCAGCGACGGCATCGTGATCTTCCGGGTCGACGACACCGGCCTCGCCGAACAGTGGTCGGCCGTCCAGTTCGGACGGTGAGCCGAAGCCCCAGCGAGGAAGCCCCAGCGAGGAAGCCCTAGCGAGGAAGCCCTAGCGAGGAAGCCCTAGCGAGGCGGCCCCGGCGGGCCGTTCCGTTTGGCGCCGGAGTTCTTGCGGGTCACCAGGACCACGATCAGCACCACGGCGGCGGCGACCACGACGAGACAGCACAACCCGGCGAGCACGTCGACCGGCCTGACGGCAACCATGGGACGCACCGTAACCGGTGTCGGCAACCGGTCGGTGGCTCACCGTCGTACCCGGCGGTTAGCCTGCACGCCATGTGTGGCCGCTACGACTCGCACCGCTCCACCGACGACCTGTCCGCCTACTTCGACGCCGACGACGACACCGGCGGTGGCGTCCCGGGTCGCTACAACACGGCGCCCACCCAGTCGGTCCGCATCGTGGTGTACGACCCGGAGCGCGAGCGGCGCGCGATCCAGGCGGCGCGCTGGGGGCTGGTGCCGTTCTGGGCCAAGGATCCGTCGATCGGCTCGCGCATGATCAACGCGCGGGCGGAGACCGTGGCGGACAAACCCGCGTACCGGTCGGCGGTGCGGTCCATGCGGGCGCTGGTGCCGATGGACGGCTGGTTCGAGTGGCGGGTCGACGAGACCGGCAAGCAGCCCTGCTACCTGGTGCCGCGCGACGCCGGGCTGCTCACCGCGGCCGGCCTGTTCTCCTGGTGGGACGGGCCGGACGGCCGGCTGTTGAGCTGCACGATCATCACCACCGCGGCGGTCGGCGAGCTGCGCACCGTGCACCAGCGGATGCCGCTGTTGCTGGCCGGCGACGACCGTGCGGCCTGGCTCGCGCCCGGTGCCGACGCGGCCGAGCTGCTGTCCGTGCCGCCGTCCGACGAGCTGGTGGCGAGTCTCGCGATCCGGCCGGTCGGCGCCGCGGTCGGCTCGGTGCGCAACGACGGTCCGCACCTGCTCGACCCGGTCCCGGAGTCGGCGCCCGCCACCCTGTTCTGAGTGCCCTGTGACCCAGGAGTCAGGTTCGCCGGGCCGATCCCCGTTCGGGCGCACCGCGGCCATCATGGGCGAATGAGCTCACGGGGGACGGCACTGGTCGTCGGCGGGGGGATGGGCGGCCTGGCCGCGGCGCTCGGGCTGCGTCGGGTCGGCTGGCAGGTCACCGTGCTGGAGCGGGCGGCCGAGTTCGCCGAGGTGGGCGCCGGTCTGTCGCTGTGGCCGAACGCGCTGCGCGCGCTGGACGAGCTGGGCGTCGGCCCGCAGGTCCGCGCGGCGGGCGTCTCGGCGGTCTCCCGCGGCGGGCTGCGCCTGCCGTCCGGCCGCTGGCTGCGACACGCCCGCGCCGACGACGTGCACGTGCTGATGGTGCACCGGGCCGCGCTGCACGCGGCGATGCGCGCCCCGCTGCCGGCCGACGCGTTGATACCGGGTGCCACCGTGACGTCGGTCGATCCGGCCGCCGGCACCGTGGAGTACCGGCAGGGTGGCGAGACGCGGCGGCGCGGCGCCGACCTGATCGTCGGCGCGGACGGGCTGCATTCGGTGCTGCGGCAGGCGATGTGGCCGGGGCACGAGCCGCGGTTCGACGGCCGCAGGGTCTGGCGAGCGGTGGTCGGTGCGGGCGCGCCGCGCATCGAGGCGAGCCTCACGCTCGGCGCGGACCGCCAGTTCGGCATCCTGCCGCTGCCCGGCGACGCGGTGTACTGGTTCCTCACCGCGCCGGCCGCCCGCCCCGACGAGCGGTTCGTCGACGAACTGGCCGCGGTGGCCGACCGGGTCGCCGGCTGGCACCCACCGATCGGCGAGCTGCTGGCGGCGACGACGCCGGGCAGCGTGCTGCACCACGACCTGTACGCGCTGGATCCGGTGCCCGGCTTCGCCCGCGGCCGGGCGGTGCTGCTCGGCGACGCGGCGCACGCGCAGACCCCGGACCTGGGGCAGGGCGCCTGCCAGGCGATCGAGGACGGGGTGGTGCTCGCGGCCGCGGTGGCCGCGCACGGCGACCTCGCCACCGCGATCGGCTCGTACGACCGGCAGCGGCGCCCGCGCACCCAGCTCGTCGCGCGGGCCGCGGCGCAGCAGGCGGAGCTGAACGCGAGGCACTACCGGGCGGTGACCCGGCTCGCCCGGATCATCCCGCCGCCGCTGTGGCGTCGCCAGGCGGCCCGCTTCACCGACTGGATCCCGCCGACCCTGCCCCGGGACCGTACGTCCACTGTGGACAGTTGATACGGTCCCCGGATGGAGATCGAGCAGCTGCGCGAGATGGCGGTCCGGGTGCACGACCTGTACGACGAGCTCAACGCCCGCCGCGGCCGCCTCTGGACCCGCGAGGAGTTCATGCTGGGCATGGTTGGTGACGTCGGGGACCTGGCGAAGCTGGTGATGGCCGCCGAGGGGGCGCGGGAGATGCCGGGCGGGCGGGCCGCGCTGGAGCACGAGCTGGCCGACTGCCTGTGGTCGGTGCTGATCCTGGCGCACCGGTACGAGGTGGATCTGCCGGCGGCGTTCACCCGCACCATGCACGAGCTCACCGACTCCATCACCGCCCAGCTCGCCGAACGGGACTGAGCCGGATACTGGGGCGGTGGAACAGGGGAGCAGGGCCGAGGCGGAGGCGTTTCTCGCCGACCAGCCGGGGGCGGCGGACACGCTGGAACCGCTGACCGGGGGCGCCTGGTCGGCGGCGTGGGCGTACCGGTCCGGCGGCGAGGAGCTGGTGGTCCGGTTCGGCCGGGAGCTCTCCTGGTACCAGGCGGACCGCGCGGCGGGCCGGTTCGCCGGCCCGGACCTGCCGGTACCGGCGGTGCGCCAGGTCGGTACCACCGGGGCGGGGCGGGCGTTCGCGGTGTCGGAGCGCCGGTACGGGCGGTTCCTGGAGGACACCCCGGTCGAGCGGGCCGCCGCGCTCGGGCCGACGCTGACCCGGCTGCTGGTCGCGTTGTACCGGGCGCCGGCCGATCCGGGCGCGCCGGTGGGCTGGCACCAACCGGAGGCGTCCCCGACCGGCTGGCGCGACCACCTGCGTGCCGGTCTGGTCGACGATCCGGCGCATCTCGTGCACGGCTGGAGCACCGCGCTCGCCGCCGATCCCGAGCTGGCCGCGCTGTCGACCGCGGTGGCCGACCGGGTGCTCGCGCTGACCGGGGCGTGCCCGGAGCGGCGCGACCTGGTACACGGGGATCTGTTGCACGGCAACGTGTTGCTGGCGCCGGACGCGAGCCGGGTGACGGCGGTGCTGTCCTGGAAGTGCTCGGTACGCGGCGACTTCCTCTACGACGCCGCGTGGTGCAGTTTCTGGGCGCCGTTCCATCCCGGTATCGCCGCGGTGGATCCGTTGCCCGGCCTGCTCTCCGACCCGGCCGTGACCGCCGATCGCGACGCGCTGGTCGACGCCGCGCAACGGCACCACTGCTACGAGTTGCACATTGGGTTCACCCACCTCGGCTGGCACGTGTGGACCGGCGACCGGGCCAACCTGGCTGCGACCGCGCGACGCCTCGCGGAGGTGCTCGACCGCGGCCCGCTCCGGTTGCCGTAGCGCGCCGACCGGTCGCGCTGCGTGCCGTTACCGGCGAGGTCGGTGAGGACCGGTGGCGGCCGGCAGCCATGGCTGGTAATCGCCAACCCTCGCGCGGTCCGGCGCCGACCCGGCTCGACTAAGAAAAGGAGGACACCCCCTCTGACCACTGGGAGTCCAGGAAAATGCCACTCTCGATCCCACAGCGGGTGGGCGCCACGGCGGTCACCTCGCTCGCCGTCGTGGCCGGCCTGCTCACCGCCGTACCGTCCGTGGCCAGTGCGCAGACCCCCGCGCCCGGCATCGCCCCGGCCGCCGCGGACCGGGTCGTGTCGGTGGGCGGCACCCGGGTCGCGCTGACGCCGTTGGGTGACTCCGGTGCCACCGCGCTCGCGCCGCTGCCCGCCGCCGACGGCGCGACCCCCGGCCTCGTCGTGGCGACCAGCAAGACCGGTACGACCGTGCAGACCACCGGCGCCGACGGTGCGCCCACCGTGCTCGACGGCCACGCCGCCCGGGCCGGTGCCGCCGCCTCCGACGCGGTACCGCTGCACTTCTCCGCGCTCGGCCGGGACGGCCGGGCCGCCGAGGCCTACATCACCGTGTTCGACCTCGACCACGGGAACGCGTGGACCCGGCAGCTGGCCGTCGATCCCGCCCCCGGCGACGAGTGCTCCGCGGCCACCTTCGCCCGCACCACCTGCGCGCTGGTGCCGCCCGGCCGGTACTCGGTGATGGCGTTCGTGTCCACGCTGCCGGCGCAGAAGCCGAGCATCGGCAGCAGCCGTACCTACCAGAACATCTCGCTGGTGGGCCAGCCGGAGACGGCGGTGACCGGGGAACGCACCTTCGCCTTCGACGCCCGCGACGCGAGGCAGCTCGCCATCCGGACCCCGGGCCACCACGCCAAGGTGCCGCCGCAGGGCGCGATGCTGATCGGGTACGACCGGACCGCCGCCGACGGGTCCGCGCTGCACCTGGACATGCACCCGTCGTACCTGCTCGACCAGCACTTCTACCTGCAGCCGACGGACACCGTGTCGGTCGGTACGTTCCAGGCGCGCACCCGGGTCCGGCTGCAGGCACCCGACATCACGCTGTCCGCGCCGACCGCGCCGACGCTGCACCCGGAGTACGTCGACCGGACCTGGTTCTCCGACGTCGCGTCGGACTTCCCGGTGGTCGACGGCACCTCGCGGCTGCGGGTGGTGGACGTCGGGCACGCCACCGCGGCCGAGCTCGCCGGCCGGCGACTGCACGGCGCGCTCGCGCTGGTCACGCACGACGCCGACGTGTCGATCGCCGAGCAGTCCAACAACGCCGCCGAGCACGGTGCGGCCGTGGTCGTGGTCCGCAACGACGGCCCCGGCGACATCAGCGACCCGGGCGGCACCGGCGTCAAGCTGCGGGTACCGACCATCCGGCTGAACCGGGCCGAGGGGCTCGCGCTCGCCCACCTGCCGCGCGGCGCCCGGGTGCGGATCGGCGGCGAGCCGGCCAGCCCGTACGTCTACGACCTGTACCTGCGGGAGAAGCAGCGGATCCCGGCCCACCCGAGCTACGTCGCCACCCGCGGCCACCTCGCCGCGCAGACCAACCGGGTGTACGGCCAGCCGACGCGGCCCTCGACGTTCTCCGAGGCGGCGTACCCCTGGCAGAACGGCGAGTCGTTCGTCGTCTCCACGGTGTTCCCGTTCCAGGGCGGCCCGCGTACCCGCACCGAGTACCGCGTCGCCGATCCCGACACCGCCTGGGCGTACGCCGTGTTCGCCCCGGGAAGCCGGTACAACACGATGTTCCCGGCGGCGCCCGTGCAGTCGATGACGCTGTCCCGGCCCGGCCGCGAGTCCTACGCCGACCACGACCGGGACCTGCTCGCCTTCGGCCGCGCGCCGATCGCGGCGGCGCCCAACCCGGCCCGGCCGGTACAGCGTTCCAGTGACCTGATGCGGGTGGCCGTCGACGGCTTCACCGACGCGGACGGCAACCACGGCACCGAGTACACCGACGCCAGCGGGGTGCAGACCCACCTGGAGATCCGGGCCGACGGCACCCTGGTCGGGGCGACCGACAACCTGCCCTCCGGTACGGTCCAGCTTCCCGGCGGGGCGTCACGGGTGTCGATCTCGTTCACGGCGGACAACCCGCAGAGCTGGAACGAGCTGTCGACGCACACCGACACCGCATGGAGCTTCCCGTCCACGACCACCGACGCGGTGCGGACCGCGCCGGTGTTGCTGCCCGGCTACGACGTCGGCGTCGACCTGCACAACCGGGTCCGGACCGACCGGCACGGCCGGGTGGCGTTCGGCCTGCGGCTGCGGCACCCGGACGGCACGTCGCCGGCGCTGAGCGGCACACCGAGCATCGACGCCTCGTACGACGACGGTACGAGCTGGCGGGCGGCGCGGATCACCCGCGACGCCGACGGCTGGCGGGTCGAGTTGCCGGCCGGCAGCGGCCCGGTGTCGCTGCGGCTGCACGCGCGAGACACCGGCGGCTCAGCGGTCGACCAGACGCTCGTCCGGGCCTTCGACGTCGTGCGCTGAGGGTTCCAGCCAACCGAGCCGGACCGCCTGCACGCCCGCCTGGAACCGGGTACGGACGTGCAGGTGGTCCATCAGCTCGGCGATCCGCCGGCTGAGCGTGCGGGTACTGGTGCCCAGCCGGCGGGCGACCACGTCGTCCTTCGCGCCGGAGGCCAGCAGCGCGGCGAGCTGCCGATCGTCGGTGGCGTCTGCTGGTGCCGGCAGCGCGATCGGCGTCGCCTGCTCCCAGAGCAGTTCGAACAGCTGGATCAGCGCGTCGAGCAGCGCGGACGGGCGGATGCAGACCGCCGCATCGACGCCCGGCCCGCCGAGCGGCAGGATGGCCAGCCGGCGGTCGCCGATGGCGAGCTTCATCGGCAGCCCGGCGTGCACCCGGGACTGCTCGCCCGCGCCAGCGGCGTCCTCGACCTCCGCCAGCGCGCCCGGCAGCTCCAGCGCCTCCGGGGCGTAGAGGCCGCGCACCCGGACGTTCGCGCGCAGCAGCTTGCGTACCGAGGTGTCCGAGCGCCCCGGATCGGCCACGTACGGCGGGCGGTCGATGACCATCAGCTCGTGCCGGGTGCTGCCGAGCAACTGGTCGAACCGGGCCGCGGTCTCCGCCCAGCCGACGAGCACCTCGACGATCTCCTCCGGCCGGTACCGTTCCTCCGCCGGCATCTCGGTGAGCAGGGCCCGCGCGGCGAGCTGGGTACGGGCGAGTTCCTCGCGGCGTCGCTCGGCCAGCGCGTCGATCGCCACGTCCGGCCGGGCCGCGCGCATCCGGGCCGGCTCGCCGGGCAGCTCGTGCACCAGGCCCAGCTCGGCCAGCCTGGCCAGCGAGGCGCCGATGTCGGTCACGGCACGATCCAGCGCCCCGGCGAGGTCGTGCGGGGAGGCGTCCGGGCAGGACAACAGCCGCCGGTAGACCGCCTCGTCCTCGGGGCGGACACCGATCGGCTCGAGCATCCACCCATCTTGCCCGGTCCCGAGCCGGGGTCACCAGGCATCGTGCGGTAGCTCGCCGTCAGGCGCGGTACCAGCGGGTCGGCGCCCCGGCGCGGTCGGTGACGACGCCGGCGGTGCGCAGCTGGTACAGGTGGGCGACGGTCTCGGCGAGCGCCAGCCGGCGCGGCACCCCGACGAGCCGCTCCCAGCCCCGCGACCAGGTGATCCGCTCCGCCAGCTGCCACGTCGTCGGCGCCGGTACCGCGTCGAGCACGGCGAGGATCTCCGCCGCCCGGTGGTCGTGGTGCGCGACGAGCTGCCGGGCCCGGTCCGGCACCCCGCGGAACCGGTACTCGTGTGCCGGCAGCGCCTCGACCTCGCCGTAGCCGTCCATCCGGCCCAGCGCGGCCAGGTAGTCGGTGAGCGGATCGCCGTCCCGGTCGGTGTGCACCCCGATCGTCGGGCTGATCCGCGGCAGCAGGTGGTCACCGGTGAGCAGCACGCCGGCGTCGGCGTCGTGCAGGCACAGGTGCCCCGGCGTGTGGCCGGGCGTGAGCACCGCCCGTACCTGGCGGTCCGGGATCGGCGCGAACTCGCCGTCGGTCAGGTACCGGTCCGGTTCGGCCATCGCGAGCAGCGCGGCGACCTGCCCCGGGTCGACCGCGATCGTGTCGACCTCGCCGGCCGGCACCCCGTGGGTACGCAGGAAGGCCCTGTCGTCGTCGAGGGTGAGTCCCTGCCACAGCCGGGACGGCATGCTCGCCGCCTCGTCCGGATGCATCGCGACCCACGCGCCCGCGGTCTCGCGCAGCCAGCCGCTCAGGCCGTGGTGGTCGGGGTGGGTGTGGGTGATCACGACGCCGGCCACCTCGTGCGGGGCGGCACCGGCGGCGGCCAGCCCGGCGGTGAGCGCGGTGCGGCCGTCCGGGCTGTCCCAGCCGGGATCGACGAGCACCACCCCGTCGGCGCCGGGGAACAGGTAACACAGCGTGTACCGCAGCGGGTTGTGCGGGATCGGCACCGGCACCGACCACAACCCCGGCCGTACCTGCTCCACCGGGGGCAGCACGCGGCGCTGCCACGCCGCGTGCTGCGCGGTACCGGTGACGGTGACGGTCGGCGCGACCGTGTCGGACGGGCTCGGTGAGGTGCTCACCGCCGCTACGTTACCCGCCGGTAATGGCGCTGCCGGTCGCGCCGCCGGTGAGATCCACGACCCGACGCCGCCCGGCCCGCCCGACGGCCCTGGACCGGTCCGACGGTGACCGGCCCGACCCGCGACGGTCGGTCACCGCCGCGTGCCGGAGCGCGTCCTCCCGGCGCCGCGGCCAGCTCTGCCGAGCCCGCCACGACGCCGCCGCCGCTTCACCGTCCGGTGCGACGGAGCCGCGCCGTTACCGGCCGGTGCGACGGCGTGGGCCCGCACGCGGTTAGCGGCCGGTGCGGCGGCGGCGGGCCAGCACCAGCAGGGCGCCGCCGGCTGCCAGCAGGACCGCCGCGAGCACCCCGAAGATGGTCAGCGAGGTACCGGTCACCGGCAGGCCACCGCCGTCCGACGACGGGCTCGGCGACGGCGGCGCCGACCCGGTCGACGACGCGCTCGCCGACTCCGACGGCGTCGCGCTGGCGGAGTCGCTGGGTTGCGTGCTCGGCGACTGGCTGGGCGAGTCGCTCGGGGACGCGCTCGGGCTGCTCGACGCGGACGGCGACGGGCTCGTCGCGGCGTCCACCGCCAGTTCCGACCGGGCCCGGCCGGTGTCACCGGTACCGGCCTTCGCGGTGACCGCGGCGACGACCTTCCGCGACTCGGCGGTCTTCACCACGAACCGGAACGGCGCCTTCTCGTACGAGCTGCTGGTGCAGGTGACGGTGTTCGCGACGGCGTCGGTGTCGCAGTCGGTGCCGTCGGCCGGCTTCAGCGCGTCCGCCGGCACCGTCGCGGTGATCCTGATCGACGGCGCCGGGACCGACGGCTGCTTCGCCCGGGCCGTCAACACCACCGTGTCGCCCTGGTACGCGAGCTGTTGCGACCAGGTCGCGGACACGGTCACCGGGTGGTGGGCGCCGGGATCGCCGGGGCCACCGGGACCGCCGGGGTCAGCCGCGGCGGCGGTCGCACCGGTCAGTACGAGGACACCGCCGGCGAACCCGGCGGCGAGCAGGGTGAGCTTCACGGAAACCCTTCCGGGTGGGGGATCGTCGTGCGACTCGCGCGCACGGGGCACGGAACGCGAGGTGTCGTCAGTCTTGCGTACCGGTCAATACCGGGATCTGCCGCAAGGCCGGACAGTGCGGACAGAACGCCGCCGGAAATCAGCCGAACGGCCGAAGATCGCACCGTGCCGACCTCACCGGGCGGACCCGTCCCGTTCCGGTCGGTGCCGGCCGATCGCCGCGCCCCGTCAGCGATGCTCGGCGAGGACCGCGAGGATGCCCTCGCCGTACTTGGCGAGCTTGTTCTCGCCGACGCCGGAGACGGTGCCGAGCTCGGCCAGGTCGGTCGGCCGGCGGGTGGCGATCTCGCGCAGCGTCGCGTCGTGGAACACCACGTACGCCGGGACGCCCTGCTCCTTGGCGGTGGCGCCGCGCCAGCTGCGCAGCGCCTCGAACACCGGCTGCGCCTCCGGTGCCAGCTCCGCGGATGCGGTGGCGCGCTTGGTCTTCGCCGCCTTGCGCCGCTCCGGCTCGGTGCGCAGCCGGACCGTGTGCTGGCCGCGCAACACGTCCGCACTGCGCCCGGTCAGCGCCAGCGTGCCGTAGTCGCCCTCCACGTTCAGCAGCCCCTGCGCGAGCAGCTGGCGGGTCACCGTGCGCCACTGCGCCTCGGTCAGGTCCGTACCGATGCCGAACACCGACAGCTGGTCGTGCCGGTGCTGGGTGACCTTCGGGGTCTGCTTGCCGAGCAGGATGTCGATCGCCTGCCCGACGCCGAACCGCTGGCCGCGCTCGCGATCCAACCGCAGCACGGTGGACAGCAGCATCTGCGCCGGCACCGTGCCGTCCCAGGAGGCCGGCGGGTCCAGGCAGGTGTCGCAGTTGCCGCACGGCTCGGCCTGCTCGCCGAAGTAGTCGAGCAGCCGGACCCGCCGGCACTGCACCGTCTCGCACAGCGCGAGCATCGCGTCCAGGTGCGCGGTCAGCTGCCGGCGGTGCGCGTCGTCACCGTCCGAGTCGTCGATCATCTTGCGCTGCTGCACCACGTCGGCCAGCCCGTACGCCAGCCAGGCGGTGGACGGCAGCCCGTCCCGGCCGGCCCGGCCGGTCTCCTGGTAGTACCCCTCCACCGACTTGGGCAGGTCGAGGTGCGCGACGAACCGCACGTCGGGCTTGTCGATGCCCATCCCGAACGCGATCGTCGCCACCATCACGATGCCGTCCTCGCGCAGGAACCGGGACTGGTTGGTGGCGCGGGTGCGCGCGTCCAACCCCGCGTGGTACGGCAGCGCCTCGATGCCCTGGTCGGTCAGGAACGCGGCGGTCTTCTCCACCGAGTTGCGGGACAGGCAGTAGACGATGCCCGCGTCGCCGGCGTGCTCGCTGCGCAGCAACTGCAGCAGCTGCTTGCGCGGCTCGCCCTTCGGCACGATCCGGTACTGGATGTTCGGCCGGTCGAAGCTCGCCACGAAGTGCCGGGCGCCGGTCAGGTTGAGCCGCTGCGCGATCTCGGTGTGGGTGGCGGGGGTGGCGGTCGCGGTCAGCGCGATCCGCGGCACGTCCGGCCACCGCTCGTGCAGCATCGACAGCCCGAGGTAGTCGGGCCGGAAGTCGTGCCCCCACTGGGACACGCAGTGCGCCTCGTCGATCGCGAACAGGCTGATCGTGCCGCGCTCCAGCAGCCGCTGGGTGGCCGGCACCCCGAGCCGCTCCGGCGCCAGGTAGAGCAGGTCGAGCTCGCCGGCCAGGAACTCCTGCTCCACCAGCCGGCGCTCGTCGAAGTCCTGCGTCGAGTTGAGGAAGCCGGCCCGCACGCCGAGCGCGGTCAGCGCGTCGACCTGGTCGGCCATCAACGCGATCAGCGGCGACACGACCACCCCGACGCCGTCGCGCACCAGCGCGGGAATCTGGTAGCACAGCGACTTTCCGCCGCCGGTCGGCATCAGCACCAGCGCGTCGCCGCCGCCGACCACGTGCTCGATGATGTCCTGCTGCTCACCGCGGAACTCGTCGTAGCCGAACACCTTGCGCAGCACGTCGATGGCGTCGAGCCCCCGGAAAGACATCACCCGATCGTACGCAGCGCGGCACGGCCCGCCCACCGCCCCGGCGCGTCGCGGCATCGCCACGTCCGGGTGCCCGCCGCGTCGCGTGGCGACCGGCGTCGCCGTTCCGGTGAGGGGCTGCGTGTCCGTGGCGCCGTGGTGTGCCGATGGCGGTTCTCCGGCCGGGCGCGGTGTCCGAGTGGCCGCGCACGCCGGGGGACCCCGCGGTACCACCGGCCCCCGTCTCGTCGCCGCCGGCGCCGCGCGGTCGGCCCCGGCGTACGGGCGACCCGCGGTTCGAGTCTGTGCCCGCCGAGTCGGAATCACGACAACCTTCAGCCCAGGCTGAAGGTGGACATTTCGCGGGATGATCGAAGGCGGCATCGCTCATCACGTTCGGGGGGTTTCGTGTACCGGATCCACTTCACCGCGCACGACCTCGCCCGGACCCGGGTGTCCCCGGAACCGTTGCCGCTGCTGGAACTGCAGCTCGCGGTCCGGGCCGTGCAGGACCGCGGCGGCCCCGCACGGCTGGCGGCGTGGCGCCGCCGCTCCGCCGTGGAGCTGACCTCGCCGGCCCGGATGGCCCTGTCCCTGAGCGGGCCGAACGACGTCGCGCCGACGTTCTGCTGGCCCGGCCTGCCCGGCACCCCGGCCGACCTGCTGGAGTACGCGCGGGCCACCTCCGACACCGTGGTCGCCGAGCAACTCGCCGAGATCGCGTGCCGGGACCGCCTGCCGTCCTGGGCCGTCGCGCTGGGACACGACGCCGAACTGCGGGCCCACCTGCACACCGGGGTCGAGCAACTGTTCGCCCGCCTGCTCCAGCCGTACTGGCCGCGGCTGACCGAGGTGTACGCGGCCGACCGTGCCCTCCGCCTGCGCCGCTTCCAGGACGGCGGCGTGGCGGGGCTGCTGTCGACCGCCAGCCCCGAGTGGCTGCGCTGGCGCCCACCGGTACTGGAGATCCGGATGCCCACCGGCATCGAGCACGACCTGTACCTCGACGGCCGGGGCATCGTGCTGGCCCCGTCGGTGTTCGCCCCCCGCGCGTACGTCAACGACGACGCCCCGCAGCAGCCGATCCTCGCCTACCCCGCCGACTGCGGTCGCTCCCTGGCCTGGCTCACCGCGATGACACCCCGGCAACCGGCCGGACCCGCGGTCGCGGCGCTGCTCGGCCAGACCCGCGCGGCGATCCTCACCACGATCGCCGCGCACCCCTCCTGCACCACCACCGAACTGGCCCGGCTCGCCGACGTCTCGCCCGCCGGCGCGAGCCAGCACGCCACGGTGCTGCGGGCGGCCGGCCTGGTGCACACCGTCCGGTACCGCAACTCCGCCCTGCACACCCCGACCCAGCTGGGCCTCGACCTCCTCGACACCCCCACCTGACCCGCGGGCCGGCGGCCGGACCCGACCGACGCGCGGGGCCGGCAGGCAGCGGAGGGTTACTTCGAGGGTTGCGGGACGTGGCAGCTGATCTTCGGGTTGACGCCGAGATAGTTGAGCGGGCCGGCGATGATCGTCACGACGGTGCTGCCGACCGTGCCGCAGTGTGCCTTCGAACTGCCGAAGTAGCCCCGCTGGGCCGCGGCGATCGCGCCGATGATGAGCCAGACGAGTACCACGACGATGCCGATGCGTCCGATGCGCACGTCGCCTCCAACGTCCTGGGCCGACGACCTCGCGTCGCCGACGCGTGACCGCTGCCTCGCCGTTTGGTCGACGGTGCAGCGATCTGCACGGTTTCTACCCGCAAGCGAACCCCCCGAAACGACGACCGCCGCGGGCACGGGAGGTACGCGGGTCGGTCAGGACGACAGCGCGGCGTCGACCGCGACGAGGTTGACGTAGTCGCGCAGGTGCGTGATCCGGCCGTACCGTGCGGTCAGCACGATGATGTTCGGCAGTGCGAACTCGTGGCCGGTCGCGAGGTTGCGCCCGAGCGCCTGCTGCTCGACGACGATCGTCGCGGGATCCCCGGTGTCGTGGACGGCCAGGGTGCGGTAACGGTCGTACGCGATGCGCCGCGTCCGCCAGCCCGCGGTGGTCCACGCGACGATCTCGTCGCGACCGGTGAGCCGCGCCGGCACGCCCGGCCGGTGGAACGGGAACTCGTGCACCGCGTCCGGTGCGTACAGCCGTCGCATGTCGTCGACGGACTGGTCGATCGCCGCGGTACGAAAGCGCGTCAGGACCTCGCGCGGGCTCGCCGTCGGTACGAGCGGTTCCATCGGGCCTCCCGGTCGTCGTGGGGTGGCCCCACTCCACCAGCCGCGGGCGGTTCGTGTCCAAGGCCCGTTGCGCCTCGGCCGATACCCTCCGGGCATGGGCGAAACCCTGGAGACCCGGGAGCTGGCGCACTTCCTCGTGGTGGCCGACGAACTCCACTTCGGCCGCGCCGCCACCCGGCTCGGCATCGCGCAACCGGCCCTGTCCCGGACGATCCAGAAGCTCGAACGTCGCCTCGGCGTCGTCCTGTTCGACCGCGGCAGCCGGGGTGTCACGTTGACCCCGCCCGGCCGGGTACTGGCCGGCGAGGCGCGGCACGCGCTTGCCGCCGTGCAGGCGGCCGCCCGGCGGACCCGGCGCGCCGCGACCGCCACCCCACACCTGGTACTGGCCATGAAGGCCGGCGGCGACTTCGGCCTGCTGCCGCCGATCCTCGCCGCCTACGCGCACGAGCCGGAGTCGCTGCCGGTACGGGTGGTCTTCGCCGCCGAGCGGGCGCAACTGCTGCGCGACGGGCGGGCCGACGCCGCGCTGCTGTTCGACCCGGCCGACGACCTGCACGGCTTCCGCACCGAGACGCTGCGCAGGGACGGCCGGATGGCGGTACTGCCCGCGTCCCATCCGCTCGCGCACCGCGCGAGCCTGCGCCTCGCGGACCTGCCCGCCGGGTACCTACCCGGGCCGGGGGACGAGCCGTCGCGCCGGCCAGCGGAGGACGCCGCGGGCCGCCGTCCCGCGCCGGCGACCGTCGCCGAGCTGCTGCAGCTCGTCGCGCTGGGGCAGACGATCGCGCTGGTACCGCGTTCGCTGCCGGCGGCGATGCCCCTCCGACCCGATCTGACCGGCGTACCGGTGCTCGACGCCGCACCGGTCACCCTGGTACTCGCCTGGCCCGCGCACACCACGTCCCCGGCCCGGGCGGCCCTCGCCCGCCCCGTCGCGACCGTCCGTACCGGCGGCGAGGCGGCCGGCTGCCCCGCAACAGCGTGAGCGCGCCGGCGCCCCGGCGCTGCCGCTCCGATCCCGGTCAGAGTCCGGTGTGGCCGCCCCGGGCCGTGGTCGGAGCACGGCACGGCCGGTCTTTCTCGTCCGAGTCCGGCGCCGGGCGTCGGTCCTCGTCGGAGTGCGACGCCGGGCGTCGGTCCGCGTCCGAGTCCGGCGCCGGGCGTCGGTCCGCGTCGGAGTGCGACGCCGGGCGTCGGTCCTCGTCGGAGGTTAGAGGGGGCCGAGGACGTCGTGCGGGTCGGCGTCCAGCGCGAGCGAGTCGAGGACCGTGAGTAGTTGGCGCTCCTCGTACCGGAAGTGCGACTCCATGATGGCGGCGATCCCCTCGAGGTGCCGTTCGAGATCGCCTGGCGAAGCCCGTCGCTCGGCCGCCGCCCGCAGGCCGTCCATCAGCTGGCCGATCATCGCGTGATCGTCGGTCAGCTTCCGGAGCACCTCGCGAAGTTCCGGATGGGCCGCGGCGACGGCGGGGAACAGCTCGCGGTCCTCGCCCTGATGGTGCCCGGTCAGCGCGGTGCAGAAGCCGTGACAGAACAGCAGCAGGTCCGGTGCGATCGAATGGTTCGCGGCGCCGGCATCCAGCGCCGCCCTGGTGACTCGCAGCGCTTCGCGCAGCCGCTGGTGCACCGCTCGCAGTTCGCTGCTCCAGGCGATCAGCCTGGCCTTCTCGCCCTCAGCCACGTGAGGGCGAAGGGAACGACGTGGTCATCGTCGTACTCCTTCGGATCCGACGCCTCCATGCCTGGCACGGCCTGCCACCGACACGCGACGCTCGCCCCACCCTAGCGGAACGAAATCCGACGACCGCCCTGACCTGGGCGGGAGCTCTGGAGCGGGTGACGGGAATCGAACCCGCATGACCAGCTTGGAAGGCGCTCCCGACCCGATGATCATGGGCGCTGACCTGCGACGCGACCTGGCCGCTCGTGGCCTGGAGCACCCCTCATGGGCCGTTGCTAATGGCACGTTAATGGCACGAGTTTGGCCCGTCGTGCTGGCCCTGGCAGAGGCTCTACTGAGCGTTTCCGACTCTGGGCATTTTTTGCGAGAGGCTCGGAACCAGTTCAGCAAAAGCGCAGGTCAACGCGGTGGTTGCTATCAGGAGGTACTGAACGAGGCTGAACCGGCCGACGAGGCCGGCCAAGATCGCGGCCGTGGCGCTCACGCCGAGTAGGAGGGCTCGCAACCGGTCGCCCACGCGATGAGTGCTGTTGATGTCTGGTCGGCCCATCCACCGAGTGTGGCATGTTGCCTTGGCGGCATGAATGGCCGGCATCGACACTGGCGAGATGCAGGAAGAGGAAGGCGAGTACGAACAGCGAGACGAAGCTCAGGAACTTGTGCGGGCGTCCGACGCTGCACGACTGCTCGGCATCGAGGCTCGCTGGATCTACGACTGGTACCGATCAAAGCAACTTCCCAGCGCTAAGAAGCTGAACGGCAGGATGCTCGTGTCGGTGGACGAAGTGGCGGCACTTGATCGGCAACTCCGGGATCGCCGTATAGGCCGACCTCGAAAGCCACGCTGACCTCGTCTTGACTGTCTATCCCGTCTGCCGTCGGCGGGCGGGATGGACAGCCTTCGGCAACCAGCCACCGACCCGCACCCGCCCGGCTGTCCTCGTCCATCCCGGAGCCTGAGCGCCCCCGCCCGAGGCATGCCCTGGATCTGCGCGCGCTCGGGCCGCGGTGCTCGGTCACGGCCAGGCGGTGAAGGCCGGAGCGCTGCGCTGTAGCTCGTCGCGTCCGGCGGACCGTGATCGGCGAATCCTCGGGGGCAAGATGGCCCCGATGTTGGGCCATCGCGGCAGCGCTCGCCCGTAAGCACGGCGAAACGGTGGCCACGCAGAGGCGAGCGTAAGGCCGTGCCCGGCAGCTCGTCCTGGTCCTGGTGCTGCTCGTCGTCGGCGGCGCCGGGTGCGGGCCGGCCTTCCGCCCGCCGAGGCCGCCAGGCCGTAGGCGGGCGGGCCTTCCCGGACCGTGCCCGGCGCCTGCGCCGCGTCAGCGGCGCCTTGATCCAGTAGAGACCAATTCGGCAGTGACTCTACGGGTCTTGGCTCAGATCGTGCTCGGGCAATGGCGGTCGACTAGATTAGGTCTTTCGTACACCAGGGAGGCGAGTTGGCCCATGGGCGAGGATGGATCCGGAACTTCAGAACCCGGTAAGAAGCCAATAAGAGATATTGGCGCGTTTCGTAAGGATGCATGGGCTGCAGTTCCGGAGATTGGCACTTCGCACCGTTGGTACGACTTAGCTTACTCTGTCACGGAAAATGTGCTAAGGTCTAAGCTTGGAAAGAAATTGCCTCGGTCCGCCAGGCACGGGCTGACGACTATTTGCAACGAGCTACTTCGATATTGGGAACATGATGTCGACGTTGCATGGAGCTTGGATGACCCCATGCATAACATCAGTATCGGTGCCGGAGAGGAAGTGCGAACTCCGGCGATTTGGCTGATCGAATTGTTTCCCCCTAGTCAAGTTTCGAAGCTGTTTGCGGCGATAGATAAGTACGCGTGGGATCGTCAGCGAGCGAAGTACTCATTCGGTCAGACTAACGAGGTTGCACTGAGTTCTGCGCGTGCGAGCAGGTACGAGCGATGGTGGCATCTGGGAACTGTCCAGTCATTCCAATCGCGGTGGATGTTTCCGGAAGCGCAGCGACGTAAGCTCCCAGCATTCTTTGACTCTATAGAGCTTAAGGCGATTCAGGTCCTCCCCAGCCTGACGGCCGTATGTGCGCGGTTTTATACTAGTGAATATGGGCGGGGCTTCGTCGATACGGCATGGAAGCGGAGATATGAGCCAGAACTCGTAAAAGTGAATGGAGCACGTCGGTCTGAAGATCGCAAGTGGACAACCTGGAGGAGGACTCAAGAAGCTAGGAACCTCATGCACGACTCTGCGAGGAGCTGGCTTGCAAGGCATTGCCCGGGGTTCTTCGCCGAGAGCGGGGAGAATCAGTTACTCATAGAACTAATGGTTTTCGAGAAGGCAAATTCTGAGATTCTAGGCGCTCGTAATTTGGTGGCTCATGACGCACTCCGTGCGCTGGGTGTTGGTACTGACATCCTCAAACGCACGACGAAGTTGCTACCTGAATTCAGTCTGGAAAGTGTCGATAGAACGCTTTGTCGGTCATTTAAGAGCGATGGCGTGTGGAACTTCTGGGGCAACTCTGATGCCGCTAGGCGAGCCTTTGAGTCTCGAAATACTGCACCAAAGATCTCACCCGACGATCGCCTAGCGCACGAGGTCGACAACTTCATTACGGATATAGCTGTAGAACTTACAATCGCGCGATATCTTGGCGTAATGAGACAACGATACGCGGAACTTCGTGACTTTTCACGTGAGCGCCATGGAAAATTCAACGCCCGACAAATAGCGCGCCTGCGGAAGGACGTCCTTACTTTAAGTCTAGATCTCGGCAGTGTCAGCCGAGATGTCGAACGGGTCGGCTCCTCTGCTCTGCGCGATGAAGATGGAGCATATTTCCAGATCCGATATGCGTTCGATTCACCGCGCATCTTTGAACCGACCAAGTCGCTGATTCGTGAGGTTCGAACCGGTCAGTTAGTGAGCGCACGAGAACTGGCGGCTGCTGATCGCGAGTACCGTGAGATACTCGGTGCAGTCGTTTCGCTCGGTAGTTCCATAGACGCTATGAGGACTGGTCGATTAGCTCTCTTGGTAGCGGCGGTTTCTTTGGTTGTCGCATTCTTGACATTCTTGATTACCGGCCCGGGCGACAACGCGCCAGCGGAAACATTGTGGAGACTACTTGCATCGTGGGCATTCAACGGCTCCGGGTGACGGCGCTGGTGCCTGGTACATGCAGACGCCGGAGGTACGCGCGGCGGATCGCGACGGCAGGTGTGTCGGATCTGGACCGGGCGTTGGAGCATCGGCGGACACGTCGGGCGACGGACTGTTCGGGTCAGACACCGTGTCTGCTTTGTAGCGGCGGTCCGGTGTCGGCGGATGCGGTGCCGGGCGCGTATCTCGGTGGTGGACAACCCAACGTGGCGAAGTGAGCGACCCGGGTAGCGATAGAGCATCGTGCATATCTACGATGTTGTTATGACTCGGGGACGTGCTGGGCGGGTGCTGCTGCGTCGGGTGTGCTGTGCGCTGGTTGCGCTGCGGGCTCGGCTGTCCGACGGCACGGGTTCCGAGTCGGTGAACGGCGCTGGGGCGGGTGCTGGCCCTGCCCGGCTGAGTGGTCGGGTGCCCCCTTGCCCGCCCGCCCCGGCGCCTTCCACACAGGCTCCCGAGGACGAGTCGATCGCCGAGGGCGTGGCTGCGGCGTTCCTGGTTCTGGCTCGGCATGTGCCCTACTGCTCGGCGCTCGGCGTGCGATGCCGGATCTGCGTATGGCCGTACCCGTGTGCCGCGGTTCGGTTGGCGAACGACGTGCTGGTTCGTACGGGCCATCTGGACCGTGCCGTCACGCTGCCTCCGATCGATCCGTACTGCTGAGTCCGAGATCCGACGGCGTCTCGCGTGGTCGCCGGCAGGCCGGTACGGTGTGCATATCTACGGATGGCCGCGCTGGCTGGTGAACGTGCCGTGACTCGCCTCGGGCTAACGACGAGGAGGTGGCTGGATGCCCGCCAACCCGACGCAGGTTGCCGCGCGTCGACAGCTCGGCGAGGAGTTGCGGCGGCTGCGAACGGCCGTCCCACTCACCGGCCAGCAGGTCGCGCAAGCCCTCGGGTGGCACCAATCGAAGGTCAGCCGGATCGAGGCTGGCAAGAACCTGATTCGGGCTGAGGACGTCGAAGCGCTGCTGCCGGTGCTGCGGGCCGACCCAGACGAGGCACGGCGGCTGCTGGGCCTGGCGGCGGTCAACGTCGGCGAACCGGGGAGCTGGCGCAACTCGTCTCGCTCCGGGTTGACGCGTCGGCAGCGCGACTTCATCGCGTTGGAAGCGTCCGCGGTGCAGATCGCGCACTACCAACCAGTCCTGCTGCCCGGCTACCTCCAGAGTCCCGCGTACGCGAAGCGGGTCGCGGCGATGGCGGGCGCCACCGACACCGAACGGGCGGTGGAGCAACGTCTGGCACGCCGGGCAACGCTGATGTCCACGTCCGGCCCGCAGTACCGCATCGTGCTGATGGAGGCGGTGCTTCGCTGGCGGCCGTTCGGGGTCGCGAAGATGGCCGAACAGCTCGACCTGGTCGCGGAGCTGGCCGACCGGCCGAACGTGGATCTGCGCATCGTCTCGCTCGACGCGGAACAGGTCGCCTACGTGCAGCACCCGTTCATGGTGTTCGACTTTGACGACGAGATACAGGCTGAGGCGCTGGTGGAGACGACCACGCAGGACGTGCATGTCAAGGATCCGAACGCGCTGGGTTCACTTCGTCACTACTTCGGGCAACTGTCTTCCTCTGCGCTGACTCCCGCTGGTTCACTCGCGCTTGTCCGATCGGTTGCGGCCTCGTACCGAGACCGCGCATGAGTCCCTGGAGGCACATCGTGCACAGCTCACCCGATTTCAGCTCGGCGACCTGGCGCAAGGGCAACGGCAGCGGCGACGGCAACTGCGTCGAGGTCGCTGCCGTACCGGAGGCCGTCGGCGTGCGGGACAGCAAGGATCGCCGTGGCCCGGTGCTGGCCTTCGATCCGGCAGCGTGGAACAGCTTCGTCGGCGACGTGCAGCGCGGGGCGTTCGACCTGTAGTACCAACGGGGTCGGTCTCGGCCGGCCCCGCACCAAGTGAGGGAGCATGACGGTCGCCGGACAGACGCAACAGCGGACCCGTACCCGGCTGGGACGCGGGTTCCGGCTGGTGTGGTGGTCGGCGTCGGTGTCCAGCGTCGGCGACGGTGCGTTCACCGTGGCGGTCCCGTTGCTGGCGGCGTACCTGACCCGGAATCCGATCGCGGTCTCGATCGTCAGCGCGGCTGCTGCGGCGCCGTGGTTTCTGGTGGGCTTCTGGTCCGGCGCGATCGTCGACCGGCTCCCGCGTCGGGCTGTGATGATCACGGCAGATCTGCTGCGCGCCGTGTCCCTCGTTGCGCTCGTCGGTCTGGTCCTGCTGCGCGTCGCCTCTCCGGCCGCGCTGGCGGTCGTGGCGTTCCTGGTGGTGTCCGGGCAGTGCTTCTTCGACGCGGCGGCGCAGGCGTTGTTGCCGCAGGTGGTCGGGCGCGAGGGCGACACGCTGACGAAGGCGAACGGTCAGCTCTTCGCCGGCGAGACGGTGGGCAGCACGCTCGTCGGTCCGCCGCTGGGCGGGTACACGTTCGCGCTGGCTCCGTGGGCTCCGTTCGCGGTCGACGCGGTCTCGTTCGTCGCCTCGGCCAGCTTCCTCGGCGGTGTGCGGAAGGCTCCGGCGCCGGAGGTACCGGAACGGCAGAGCCTACGCAGCGCGGTGCGGGAGGGTTTCGCGTACCTGTTGCGCAGCCGCGAGCTGATGCTGTTGGCGCTGTGCCTGACCGCCTACAACGTCGGCTACAACCTCGCGTACGCAACGCTGGTGCTGTTCGCGAAGGACAGCCTCGGCGTCAGCGACTTCGGCTTCGGCCTCCTCATCGCCGCGTCCGCCGTCGGTGCCGTGATCGCCGGCTGGGTCGCCACCCCGCTCGTTCGGCGGGTCGGTATCCGCGGTGCCGTCATCGGCGCCGGTGTGGTGCAGGCTGCGGCGTGGGTGGTCATCGCACTGACCGGGACACCGTGGATCGCCTGGGCCGGCTTCGTCCTGCTCGGCGCGGCCTCGACGCTGGTCACCGTCGCGGTCGTCTCGGCCCGGCAACAGGCCGTGCCGAACCACCTGCTCGGACGCGTCGTCTCGGCGTTCCGGCTGATCGGCAACGGTGTCGCCCCGCTCGGCTCGGTAGCCGGCGGGCTGATCGCGAGTGCCGCCGGGTTCCAAGCTCCGCTGCTCGCTGCGCCGGTACTGCTGGTCGTGGCCATGGCGGTACTGGGCATTCTGCTCGCGCGCGCTCCCCGGTAGCGATTCCCGAAATTCCCCGAAGTTACTCCTGAGTAGCGTTGCACCGTGCATATCTACGTCGCTAGAGTCGTGCATATCTACAGAACAAGTAGATCGGACACGGCGAACGAGCCGTAGAAGCCCGATGCAGGGCACGAGTAGAGGAGTGGTTGCAGTGCTGGAGCGCGGTACGCGGTTCCCGACTCCGTTCGAGATCGCCTTCCCGAAGGGCCTGCTGCAGAACGGTTCGGTGGTGCCGGACTACGAGTACAACCCGAACAAGAACGCGCCGAAGGTGCAGAAGCGCGACGAGGCGACGGGGCTTTTGCAGTGGAAGGCGAACGTGACCGACCCGTCGGAGACCAACGCCAAGCGGGCGTCGTTCGCACTGCTGTTCACCGCGGCGGTGCAGCCGGTGCCGGAGTCGCCGGAGCTGGCGGCGGGCACCGACATCCGGTTCATCGAGCTGGAGGGTCTGACGGCGGAGCCGCGGGTGATGGGGCAGGGCGAGTTCAAATACCTGGGCTACATCTTCCGCGCCGAGGGCTACCGCGCGGCGGTGGCGGGCGGCAAGTCGGCATCTCGTTCGGACAAGGCGGCCTGACACAGCCGTGGGCCGGGTTGCGTGATGCGGCCCGGCCCGGGTTGGTCGGCACGGATGCGGAGGTGTGGCGGTGACCAAGAGGCAGGCGGCAGCGCAGTTGGCGGCGCCGGGGATCGACGCGGTCCGGGAGGCGTACCTGACGGGTGGGTCGGATGCGCAGCGCGTGGCGGCCCTGATCGAGATCGCTGGTGCTGCGGCGGCGCTGGCTCGCACGCTGGCGCGGTATCGCCACGTGGACCGGGTGGAGCTGTTCGAGCTGGTGTCGCGTAGGTCGGACGTGCTGCCGGTGCTGGGTCGCGGGCAGTGGCTCCCCACGATGACCTACCACGTGCCGGCCCCGGGCAAGCGACGCAATCGGCGGCGTGGCAACGGTTCTGCGGCTCGTCCGGTGCCGGCGGTGGTGCAGCCGGAGCTGTTCGCCTCGGCTGTGGGCGGGCGGTGAGTGCGGTGGACGACAGGGACTGGTTGGACGAGCTGGATCACCTTGCGTGGCTGGCGTGTGTGGCGTGGGACAAACTGCCGCGCTGCGCGAAGGCGGGCCGATGGGATGCGGCACGGTCGCATCTTGCGGAGGTGGTCGAGCGGGCGGAGTCGGCGGCGTACGCGCTGCGCTGCCTGGAACGTCGGGGCAGCGAGTCGTGACCGGCGGGCAGGCTGCGCAGGTGTCGCGGCGGGGTTCGGCGGAGGCTGCCGACGAGTTGGTGGCTGGCTGGGCGAGCGCGTGCGACGAGGTGCAGGTGGCGTTGGCGCGACTGTCGCGGTCGTTGGGCGGGCTGGCGGACGACCGGCTGTCGCGGTGGGTGGTCGAGGCGCAGCGGCCGATGGAGGAGATGTCGGCGTGGTTGGCGCAGGTGCGGCGGCATCTGAACGCGAACCGGTGAAGGGCGGCGGCGATGCATGTCTCTCGGCGGCTTCGGCAGGCAGCGGCGATGTCTCGCCGGGTGCGGTGGCAGGTGCGGGACTCGGTGATGGGTTCGGTGCCGGTGCGGGCGTGGATGCGGGCGACCTACCGGACCGGCAGGACGGTGGCGTCGATGCGGTACGGGCTGCCACATCGGGGCGTGGTGGCGGTGCGGCGCTCGGGTGGCCGGACGGGGTTCGCTCGTCGGCCGGCGGGTCGGTCGGGGATGGCTCGTCCGGCGGTGGGTCGGCCGGCTGGTCCGGTCGGTCGTGGTGGCCGGTCGGCTCGTCCGGCGGGTCAGCGGAGTGTTCGTCAACAGGTGAGGAGATCAGTAATGGCAGACGACGCGTTGCGGCAGGTCCGGACGGCGTTGCAGGGCAAGGTGGGTAACGGTGAGGGCCTGGCGCTGGTGCGCTCGTGGATGGCGTCGGTGCAGTCGGCGCGGGACGAGGTCGCCTCGCTGGGCCGGAAGTTGTCGGTGGCGGAAGACGACTTCCTGGACCGTCCGGCCGATCAGTCCCGGGCGTGGCTGGATCGGCTGAACGACAACCTGGATCACCTGGCGCGGAAGTTGTCCGCCGGCCAGTAGGCGCCAGCACAAGTCACGGAAGGTAGGGCGAGGGCCGCCCGTCACGCACCACGCATGCGGGCGGCCTTCTTCATGCCCAAACACAGTCACGCACGGTTAGCGGAGGGGTTGGGTCAATGGCTACGCGGTTGGTGATGTCGAGCCGTCGCCGGACGGTGGAGGTACGCCGTTCGCTGGTGGAGGCGCTGCCGTTTTGGGTGCGGCTGCCGGTGTGGTGCGGTGTCGGCGGCTACCGGCTGGTGAAGGCCGCGATCCAGCACCCTCGTACGACTGCGGTGACGGCGACGCTGGGTACGGCGGGGGTGCTGGGTGGCCGGTGGGCGCTGGCCGGCGTGGTCTTGGCCCCGGTTGCGGCCGCGGTGGTATGGCGCATCGCGTGGCCTGCCTCGTTCGCACAGCGGGTGACGCCTCGTCTGCTGCGGTGGCAGCGCCGGTGGATCCGGTACGGGCGGCGCTGGAACGGCTGGATGATGCGGTGCCGGCTCGGTGTGTCCGACCCGGGCGGCGATGTGGTGGTGATCCCGCAGATCCGTCGGGTGGAGGTCACCCCGGCGGCAGACCGGCTGCTGATCGACGTACCGGCCGGGTTGACGGTGGACACGATCCGGCAGCGGTCCGCCGAGCTGGCCAACGCGGCGCGGGCGCTGGACTGCCGGGTGCGGTCGACGGGTTCGCCGGGCCTGGCGTGGGTGGAGTTCCAGCGCAAGGACGTGCTGGTGGCCACCATTCCGGCGCTGCCGATCCCTCGTGCCGCGGAGGGTGAGGACCTGGTGCCGCTGGATCTGGCGGCGGTGCCGGTCGGTACCCGCGAGGACGGGACGCCGTGGACGCTGCCGGTGCTGGGGCGGCATGTGCTGGTGGCGGGCCGGTCCCGGGCGGGGAAGGGCTCGGTGCTGTGGTCGGTGCTGCGCTACCTGGCGCCGGCGATCCGGTGCGGGCTGGTGAAGGTGTCGGGCATCGACCCGAAGGGCGGCATGGAACTGTCCATCGGCCGGCCCCTGTTCACCCGGTACGAGGCGGACCAGCTGGAAGCCATGGTGGCGCTGTTAGAGGCGGAAGCCGACCACATGGACTGCGTCGCCTCGGAACTGGCAGGCAACGTCCGCAAGTTCACGCCCTCGATGGAACACCCGCTGCACCTGGTAGTCGTCGACGAGCTGGCGACGCTGACCGCGTACGCGCCGATGGAGGTCCGGCGCCGGGCCGAAACCGCACTCGGCAGGCTGCTGACGAAGGGTGCGGCAGTCGGCTGGGCCGTGCTGGGCCTGGTGCAGGAGCCGTCGAAGGACATCATCCCGATGCGCGGCCTGTTCACCTACCGACTCGCGCTCTGCCTGGACACCCCCTCGCAGGTCGACATGGTCTTGGGCGACGGAATGCGCGACCTCGGCGCGCTGGCCGATCAGATCTCGCTGTCGACGCCAGGCATGGGCTACGCGCTGAGCGAGTTCGAGAAGGAACCCTTCCGCGTCCGGGCGGCCTACGTCGCCGATGACGAGATCCGGGCCATGGCCGGCGAGTACGCGCCGATCACCACCGACTCCAACGACATCGAAGACATCCCCGCAGCTCCCGTCGTCGGCGACGGCAACGAGGGCCAGGCGGACGAGACCGAACCTGCCGACGCCCGGCCGGTCGAGCCGGTGGAGGTGGTCGAGCTGGAGGAGTGCCCGCCGGCTGATGTGACGCCGGTGGTGCCGGACTCGCTACTGGCGAAGCTGCGTGGCCTGTCGGCTGCGGGCGGTTCGGACGGGACGGAGGCGGCGTGATGAGTGCGGTACCGGCAGACAACGACGGGGCGCGGCTGTTTCGCATCCGGGTCCCCGGCTCGGAGAAGTCCACGGCAGTCACGGTCCGGATGACTGATGACTCGGCGTGGATCGCGATCGGGGCACGGCACCGGCGGCTTCCGCTGACCGTGCCTGAGGCGTGGGCGCTGTTCAAAGCACTGGCCGACGCCCTCGATACCGCGGGGGAGCCGCCCGCGTTCCTGTCCCGTCCCGTCAAGCGCGACACGAAGTAGAGGGGGTGTGATGGCTGAGGCAAGCAAGACGCAGCGGGTGGAGGACGTCGCCCGGCTCGGGATCATGGCCGCGATCGGCGTCATGGCCGGTGCCGCGTCGTTCACGCACATGCATGACTGGACGATGCAGGCGCTCCCGCACGGGACGGCCGACTGGTTTGGCTGGGCGAACGCAGTGGCCTCGGAGCTAATGCCCACGTGTGCGCTGTTGGAGATCCGCCGCAAGCGTCGTGCCGGCGGCTCGATCACCTACCCGGTGCTCCTGCTGGTCGCCTCCGGGCTGCTGTCGCTGGGTGCTCAGGTCTCGCAGGCAGGGGACACTCTGACCTCGAAGGGTCTGGCGGCGCTGCCGGCGGTGGCGTTCATGCTGCTGGTCAAGCTCGTGTTCTCCGGGCTCCCGAAGACCTCCGGCACGACGGAACCTGTTGCCCCGCAACAGGAACAGGCCACTGTCCCGGCCCCTGCGAAGGTGGAGCCTCCCGCTGCGCCTGCCGCTCCGGTGCCTGCCGCTCCGGCGGTGACTCGTCCGGTGCCCACGGTCCCGGCTGCTCCGGTGGCCCCGTCGGGTCCGGTCGTCCCAGGGCGCGCGAACGGCCGTCCGGTGGTGATCGGCCGATGAACACCACGGACACCATGACGCTGCCCGGTCTCGGGCAAGACGACCAACCGCGTCCCGGCTCGCGGGCGGCTCGGTTGCTGCAGCCGGTCGCGAAGGACGTCGCGGTTGAGCTGGCGAAGAAGTTCGGGGTGTGCGTCAAGCCGGTGTGGCTGCGCCGGACCAACACCGCGACCGGGGAAACCGAGCTGGTGCCGGTCCCGTGCGGCGCGACCTCGGCGGCGAAGTGTGAACCGTGCGCGGAGGCGAACCGCCGGCTGCGGATGCAGCAGATCCGGGAGGGCTGGCACCTGACCGACGAGCCGGTCACCACGCCGGACGCTCCGACCGACGAACAGCGGGAGCTGGTCGAGTACCGGGCTGTCCTGGAGTTCGCCCGGACCTCGGTGGTGATGGCCGCCGAGTGGGACCAGGTGCGCGAGCTGGACGCGGAGATCGACCAGGTAGACGAGCAGATCACCGCCGCTGGTGTCCGAGGCTCGGTGCTGCCCGGCGGTCGGAAGGACGGCACCGATCCCGACGAGTCGGCCCCTGCCCGGAAGCGGTCCACGAGGAGGCGTCAGGACGCGCCGGATCTGCCTCGGCTGCCGGTGGCGAACCGGACGATCCCGCATCCGCACATCGGGTCGGATGGGCGGGAGCACCGGGACTCGATGTTCCTGACGCTCACCCTCGGCTCGTACGGGCCGATCCACTCCGCCTACCGCCGTCGCGGTGCGGTGCAGGTGTGCGAGTGCGGACAGCTGCACAGCCCCCACGACCCTCGCGTCGGGATCCCGGTCGACCCGGACAGCTACGACTACCGGGCCGCGGCGCTGGACTGCATCCACTTCGCCAAGGTGCTCGATCGGTTCTGGCAGAACCTCCGGCGTGCGGTCGGCTGGAACGTGCAGTACGCGGGGTCGGTGGAGATGCAGAAGCGGCTGGCCCCACACGGGCACTTCGCCGTCCGGGGCGCACTGGCCCGCAAGCTGGTCAAGCAGGTGGCCGCGGCGACCTACCACCAGGTCTGGTGGCCCGCCCATGACCAGCTGGTGTACGACCCGGACGGGGCAGTGCCGGTGTGGGACCCGGATGCCAAGACCTACCGGGACCCCGAAACTGGCGCGGCGCTGCCGACCTGGGACGAGGCGCTGGACGCTCTCGACGAGGACCCCGACGCGGAGCCTGCGCACGTGGTGCGGCTCGGCACCCTCGACGTCAAGGGCGTCCGGGGTGGCTCCGAGAGCGCCGAGAAGACGATCCGCTACATCACGAAGTACATCACCAAGGACATCACCGACGCGGTAGCGCCGGGCTCGCGGGCGCAGGAAGACCACCTCGCCCGCCTGGCGGCCGAGCTGCAAACCCTGCCCTGCTCGCCCACCTGCGCGAACTGGCTGCTCTACGGGGTGCAGCCCAAAAACGCCAAAGCCACGGCCCGGCCGGGACGGTGCAAGGGCAAGGTGCACCAGCGGCGCACCCTCGGCTTCACCGGACGGCGGGTCCTGGTCTCCCGGCAGTGGTCGAACAAGACCCTGTCCGACCACCGGGCCGACCGGAAGGCATGGGTCAAGGCGCTACTGGCGCTTTCGGCAACCGGCGAGGCCACAGCCGGCGAGCACGACCAGGCGCCCGGCGACCCTCCGCCGTTCGAGTACGAGTTGGCCTCCCGGGACGATCCGGACGTGCCACCACCGCACGTGCACTTCCTCCGCAAGATCGCCGAACGGCAAGCCTGGCGGGCACAACTCGACGCGGCCAAACAGCAAGTCCAGCAACAGCTTTCGGCAACGCAAACCGTTGCAGCGTAAGCGATCTGGGGAGGATCGAATGTCCATGAAGGACGATGAGCGAGTGCTGACCGTGGAGGAAGCGGCGGCGATGATGGCGATGAGTACCCGTTACGTGCGGCGACTCGTCGCTGAGCGGCGGATCCCGTTCCACAAGGTCGGCCGGAGCGTTCGGTTACTGGCATCGGACGTGTGGGCGCACGTGCAGGCCGGGCGCGTGGAAGCCATGACGGTCTCTGACGTGTGGCGCGGGATGCGGGAGGTCGCCTGATGCCCAACAAGGAAGGCCACCGGCATTTCGGCAACGTGCGCAAGCTGCCGTCAGGGCGGTTCCAGATCCGCTACCCGGGTCCGGACGGTCGGATGCGGAACGGCGCCGAGACCTATCCGACGCGGCCCGTCGCGCTACGGGCTCTGTCGATCATTGAAGGGCAGATCACACGCGGCGAGTGGGTGGATCCGGAGCGGGGGAAGGTGCTGCTGCGGGACTACGCGGACCGGTGGGTGACGCAGCGGCCGAATCTGCGGCCCCGGACGGTCGAGCTGTACCGGATGCTGCTGCGCAACCACATCACGCCGTACCTGGGTGGCGTTCCGCTCGGCAAGCTGTCGACGGCGATGGTGCGGGAATGGCGCGCCGAACTGCTCGGCAAAGGGCGCTCGGTCAGCACCCTGGCGAAGGCGTACCGGCTGCTGCGGGCGGTGCTGATGACCGCCGTGAACGAAGACAACATCCTGCCGCGCAACCCGTGCCGCATCCCGGGCGCGGGTACCGAGTCCCCGGCGGAGCGGCCGACCCTGACCGTGCGGCAGATGTACGACCTGGCGGGGGAAATGCCGGACCGGCTGTTCGCGTTCGTGCTGCTGACGGCGTTCGCGAGTCTCCGGTACGGGGAGGTCACCGCGTTGCAGCGGATGGACCTGGACCTGGTCGCCTGCACGGTGCGCGTCCGGCACGCGTTCGTTCGTCGTCCGTCCGGCGAGCTGGTCTACGGTCCGCCCAAGTCGAAGGCTGGGTTACGCACCGTGTCCATCCCGTCCGGTCTGGTGCCTGTGCTGCGGCGGCACCTGGACGAGTTCGTGGACGCGGAGGCGACGGCGCTGGTGTTCACCGGTCCGAAGGGTGCGCCGTTGAAGCGGACGAACTTCAACGAGCTGTCCGGATGGAAGGAGGCCGTGGCTCGGATCGGGAAGCCCGATCTGCACTTCCACGATCTGCGGCACTCCGGCAACACGTGGGCGGCGGCGGCCGGGGTCAGTACCCGTGACCTGATGGCGCGGATGGGTCACGACAGCATGAACGCGGCGCTGATCTACCAGCACGCGAGTACCGAGGCTGACCAGGCGATCGCCTCGGCGCTGGACGCTCGGTTGGCGGAGGTTCAGGACGGCGATGACCAGGCTGGGGACGACCCGGAGGACGGTCCGGCTGGTGCCCGGGTGCCCGTGGCGTAATGGCACGCTAATGGCACGCGGCGCCGATCAGCGGTGCGGAGATGATCAACCCCAGGTCGGGGGAGTGGCCCTGACCTGGGGTTTTGGTGTGGAGCGGGTGACGGGAATCGAACCCGCATGACCAGCTTGGAAGGCTGGGGCTCTGCCATTGAGCTACACCCGCGGCGCTGGCGCGACGATGCCGAGCCTGCCGCATCAGGGTACATACGGAGCGCCCGGACGGTGTGCGCGGCACCAGGAGGGACGGCCTACACTGTCGCAGGCACCCGGGGTGTGGCGCAGTTTGGTAGCGCACTCGCTTTGGGAGCGAGGGGCCGTGGGTTCAAATCCCGCCACCCCGACCCGGTGTGACCGTGACCCCGGACCGCGACCGTGGCGGCCGGGGTCGCGTCGTGTCCGGCCAGGCTGCCGCGGACCGGAAGCCTGCGGATCGGCACACGCCGCATTCCGGTACTGCCGCACCCGCGGGTACGGTCCGCGCCCGGATCGGCGGTGCGGTCCGGCCGGGCGGCGTCGGATCGGTGGTTCGGACCGGTGGGGGTGGCCCAACGGCGCGCCGAGGTGGGACTCCTGGCCGGTGTTCGGGTCTCGGTGGGCGCGCCACGATGGGTACACGATGAACGGTGCAGGAGTGTCCGAGGTCGTCGCCTGGCGGGCCGCGCGGGAGTACGCGAGCCGGCTGCGGGACCCGATGTTTCGGTGTTTTGCCCGGTCGGTCGCGTTCCGCGCCGGCAGTCACCTGGTGCTCGCGCTGGCCGACGAGCCGCTGTCGTCGATCCTGGACCGGGTCGGCCCGGTGCGGCCCGAGTCGCCGGTGACGGTGGTGGTCTACCGGCCGGGTGCGGAGCCGCCGTTCAGCTTCGTCGACCTGCACGCGACCCCGGCCGCGTGAGCAGGCGTGAGGCGGCGCCGGGGTGACGGCGGGTCCGGCGTACGCTGGTTGTCGTCGTGCCATCCGGCCGGTCGGGCGCCCGAGTCGTTGCGTTCCGTGGCGCTCGCCTAGACTCGGTCGGTCAGCGGCGGGTCTGCCCGCGTGGGCGCACGTCCAGAACATCAGACCGCCGTGGTTAAGCACCCGATCACCTGCCGAGGAGTACCCCTGTGAAGAGCGCCGTCGAGACGTTGAGCCCTACCCGGGTGAAGGTGTCGGTCGAGGTGCCCTTCTCCGAGCTCGAACCGAGCGTGAAGAAGGCGTATCGGACCATCGCCCAGCAGGTGAGCATTCCGGGCTTCCGGCCCGGCAAGGTGCCGACCCGGCTGATCGACCAGCGGGTCGGTCGTGGCGCCGTGTTGCAGGAGGCGGTGCAGGAGGCGCTGCCGGAGCAGTACATGGCGGCGATCAAGGAGCACGACGTCAAGGCGAT
This sequence comes from Actinocatenispora comari, assembly GCF_017312725.1. Classification (GTDB taxonomy): domain Bacteria; phylum Actinomycetota; class Actinomycetes; order Mycobacteriales; family Micromonosporaceae; genus Actinocatenispora; species Actinocatenispora comari. Next base: position 54,870 of record NZ_BOPO01000037.1, read on the forward strand.
CGGCCGCCCCGAGGTCGAGGTGACCGAGCTGAACGACGGTGACAAGGTCACCTTCACCGCCGAGGTCGACGTCCGGCCGGAGATCAGCCTGCCCGACCTGTCCACCATCACCGCCACGGTCGACGAGTTCTCGGTGACCGACGAGGACGTGGACGCCCAGATCGCGCAGCTGCGCGACCGGTTCGCCACCCTCAAGGGCGTCGAGCGGCCGGCGCAGACCGGCGACTTCGTCTCGATCGACCTGGCCGCGACCGTGGACGGCAAGGAGGTCGAGGGCGGCACCGCCAGCGGCATGTCGTACGAGATCGGCTCCGGTCAGCTGCTCGACGGCATCGACGACGCGATCGTCGGCCTCAGCAAGGACGAGACGGCGACGTTCACCAGCAAGCTGGTGGGCGGCCCGAACGCCGGCGAGGACGCGCAGATCGAGGTCACCGTGCGCAGCGTCCGGGAGAAGGAGCTGCCCGAGCTGGACGACGAGTTCGCCCAGCTGGCGAGCGAGTTCGACACCCTGGACGAGCTGCGCGCCGACAGCCGTGGCCGGGTCGAGCGGCAGAAGAAGCTCGACCAGGCGTACCAGGCGCGGGACAAGGCGCTGGAGGCGCTGCTCGCGGCCACCGATGTCCCGATCCCCGAGGGCGTGGTGACCGAGGAGGTCGACTACCGCAAGCAGAACATGTCCGAGCAGCTGGAGCAGATGGGCTCCAACCTCGACCAGTACCTTGCGGCCGAGGAGAAGTCGGCGGAGGACTTCGACGCCGAGCTGAAGGGCAACGCCGAGGAAGCGGTGAAGACCCAGCTGGTGCTGGACGCGCTGGCCGACGCCGAGGAGGTCGGCGTCAACGACCAGGAGCTGACCGAGGAGGTCGTGCGCCGGGCGCAGCAGGCCGGCGCACCGCCGCAGCAGTTCGCCGACCAGCTGGTTCGGTCCGGGCAGCTCGCCGGCGTGGTGGCCGACGTGCGCCGCGGCAAGGCGCTGTCGATGGTGCTGGAGCACGCCAAGGTGACCGACTCGGCCGGTAACGAGGTCGACCTGACCGCGGTGCTCAACCCGGCCGGTGAGCCGCGCGCCGAGGGCGACACGCCCGAGGGCGACGCCGCCGAGGCCGAGGCGCCGGAGGCGCCCGCCGAGGCGACCGAGCAGGAGGCCGCGGCGAAGGCCGAGTGAGCTGGTTCGTTTCTGCACCGACCGGCCCGTCACCCGTGTCCCGGGGGCGGGCCGGTCGGTGTTTGTCGTCCGGTTGTCGTTGCGTGCCCGCGGCGATGCGCTGAGAGCGAACACCCGGCCCGTCGGCGGCAGCCGGGCGCACGTACCGGCTAGGGTCGATGACGAAACCAGCGCCGGGCCGGCACATCGCCACCGGTGCCGTGTGGGCCGAGAGGATCGCAACATGACTGACCTGTACACGCCTTCCGCGCGCTCCGCGGACTCCGGCGCCGGTGGCGGATTCGACGACCTGGTCTTCAACCGGCTGCTGCGGGAGCGGATCATCTTCCTGGGCAGCGAGGTCAGCGACGAGTCCGCGAACCGGGTCGTCGCCCAGCTGCTGCTGCTCGCCGCCGAGGACCCTGCGCGCGACATCTCGCTCTACATCAACTCGCCCGGCGGTTCGGTCTACGCCGGTATGGCGATCTACGACACCATGCAGTTCGTCAAGAACGACGTGGCGACCTACGCGCTCGGCATGGCAGCCTCGATGGGGCAGCTGCTGCTGTGCGCCGGCACCACCGGCAAGCGGTACGCGCTGCCGCACGCGCGGATCATGATGCACCAGCCGTCCGGCGGCATCGGCGGCACGGCGGCCGACGTGGCCATCCAGGCCGAGCAGATGGTGTACACGAAGAAGATGTTCCAGGAGTGCGTCGCGCGCCACACCGGGCAGACGCTGGAGCAGATCGAGACCGACTCCGACCGGGACCGGTGGTTCACCGCCGAGGAGGCGAAGGACTACGGCTTCATCGACCACGTGGTGACCGGCGCCTCGCAGGTCCCCGGCGGCGCCGGGCTGTCCTGAGTCAGCATCGTCCCCGAGTCAACGCCCGGCCTCAACGAAGGAATTCACCATGAGTCTCTCCACACCCGGCAGCCCGCTCGGCGGGGTCGCCATGCCGACCGGTTTCGCGCCGGTGCAGAACCGCTACATCCTGCCGTCGTTCGTCGAGCGCACGTCGTACGGGGTGAAGGAGTCCAACCCGTACAACCTGATGTTCGAGGAGCGGATCATCTTCCTCGGCGCGCAGATCGACGACGTGTCGGCCAACGACGTGATGGCGCAGCTGCTCGCGCTGGAGTCGATGGACCCCGACCGCGACATCACCATGTACATCAACTCGCCGGGTGGCTCGTTCACCGCGATGACCGCGATCTACGACACCATGCAGTACATCCGGTGTGACATCTCCACCGCCTGCCTGGGCCAGGCCGCGTCCGCCGCGGCGGTGCTGCTGGCCGCCGGCGCGCCCGGCAAGCGGATGGCGCTGCCCAACTCGCGCATCATCATCCACCAGCCGGCGACCGAAGGCGGGTACGGTCAGGGGTCCGACATCGAGATCCAGGCGCGGGAGATCATGCGGATGCGCACGCTGCTGGAAGACCTGATCTCCAAGCACTCGGACCGCGACGTCGAGCAGGTCAAGCGGGACATCGACCGTGACAAGATCCTCACGGCCGACGAGGCGATGGCGTACGGGCTGGTCGACCAGGTGCTGCCGAGCCGCAAGAAGAACGCGGCCGCGGCGGTGGCGGGCTGAAAGCCCCGCTCGGGGGTCCGTTTCGGGCCTCCGAGCGGGTACGGTCGAAGAGTCTGTTCGACAGGTACGGCGCTGGAGCAGGTGCAGCGCGAATCAGTCAGGAGCGGTCGGGTGCCCCGGCCGCCGGTGCAGGGGAGTCGTAGGTGGCACGGATCGGCGACGGCGGTGACCTGCTCAAGTGTTCCTTCTGCGGGAAGTCTCAGAAGCAGGTCAAGAAGCTCATCGCGGGCCCTGGGGTCTACATCTGCGACGAGTGCATCGACCTGTGCAACGAGATCATCGAGGAAGAGCTCAGCGAGTCGGGCGACGTCAAGTGGGACGAGCTGCCCAAGCCCAAGGAGATCTGCGAGTTCCTCGACCAGTACGTGGTGGGCCAGGACGGGGCCAAGCGCGCCCTGTCGGTGGCGGTCTACAACCACTACAAGCGCATCCAGGCGGATGCCGCCGGGCACCGCACCTCGGGCGCCGACCCGGTCGAGCTGGCCAAGTCGAACATCCTGCTCATCGGGCCGACCGGGTGCGGCAAGACGCACCTGGCGCAGACCCTGGCCCGGATGCTCAACGTGCCGTTCGCGATGGCGGACGCGACCGCGTTGACCGAGGCCGGCTACGTCGGTGAGGACGTGGAGAACATTCTCCTCAAACTCATCCAGGCAGCCGATTACGACGTCAAACGCGCCGAAACGGGCATCATCTACATCGACGAGATCGACAAGGTGGCCCGCAAGAGCGAGAACCCGTCGATCACCCGCGACGTGTCCGGCGAGGGCGTGCAGCAGGCGCTGCTGAAGATCCTGGAGGGCACCACTGCGAGCGTCCCGCCGCAGGGCGGCCGCAAGCACCCGCACCAGGAGTTCATCCAGATCGACACCACCAACGTGCTGTTCATCTGCGGTGGCGCGTTCGCCGGCCTGGAGAAGATCATCGAGCAGCGGGTCGGCCGTAAGGGCATCGGCTTCGGCGCCCAGCTGCACAGCAAGGAAGAGCGCTCCACCGACGACGTGTTCGCCGACGTGATGCCGGAGGACCTGCTCAAGTTCGGCATGATCCCGGAGTTCAACGGCCGCCTGCCGATCGTCACCAGCGTGCGCAACCTGGACCGCGACGCGCTCATCCGGATCCTGCAGGAGCCGAAGAACGCGCTGGTCAAGCAGTACGTGCGGCTGTTCGAGCTGGACGGCGTGGAGCTGGTGTTCGACGCCGAGGCGCTGGCCGCGATCGCCGACCAGGCGATCCTGCGCGGCACCGGCGCCCGCGGCCTGCGCGCCATCATGGAGGAGGTCCTGCTCCCCGTGATGTACGAGATCCCGTCCCGGCTGGACGTGGCCCGCGTCGTGGTGACCCGCGACGTGGTGCTGGAGAACGTCAACCCGACGATCGTGCCGCGCGAGGCGCGCGAGACGCGGAGCCGGGAGCGCCGCGAGAAGTCGGCCTGACCGAGGAAGACGACGAACGGCCCGGGCGATCGCCCGGGCCGTTTCGCGTCTCCGGGTGCCGGTCCCGCCGCGCCGAGGTCCTGGTGTGTCGGGCCGAGCCAGGCCGGGTCCGTCGTGTTCTCAGCTGCCGCCCTTGTGCACGACGTCGGGGAGCAGCGTGCCCGCGAGCGTCTCGACGGTCGGTTCGTCGCTGGTCAGGCTCATCACGCCGACGAGGGCGACCCGGTCGGCCCAGGCGCAGACCCCACCCTTCGCACCGGCCGACCCGAAGTCGACCTTGGCGCACTCCATCGACCCGCCGACCGCGGACGGCGGGTCCACCGAGTGCTGCCCGCTGACCGTCACCGAGTCGCCGGACAGGCCGGAGAAGAAGTCGTCGAGGTGGTTCTCGACGCTGTCCGCCGAGCTGTCCATGGTGCCGCCCCACACGTAGACGGTGGTGTCGGAGCCGTCGGTGTACGCGGCTCCGATGGTGGTGGCGAACTCCTTCTCGCCGTCGAGCTCGCGTTTCATCGAGGCGGCGACCCGGTCGCTCGGCTTCTTGGTCAGCCCGCCGGCCGAGTCGGGGGTGGACAGCTTCGTGGCGGAGTTCTTGGCGCCGAGCCCGATGCCGACCGACCCCTGCACCAGCGCGTACCCGCCGATGCCGCACAGCACCAGCAGCACCGCGCCGGCGCACACCAGCGTGATGATCAGCCCGGTGTGGGACTTCTTCGCCGGTACCGGCGCCGGCGGGTACCCCGGCGTGGGGTAGCCGGGCGCGACCGGCGGCGGGCCGTACGCGGTACCCGGCGGCTCGGCCCCGTACGGCCCCGGGTACCCGCCCCCGCCGTACTGCGGGCCGGCCGGCTGGCCCCCGCCGTACTGGGGCGCCGGCGCTCCGCCGTACTGCGGGGCCGTCGGCCCGTACGACTGCCCGCCGGGGGGCTGGCCCTGGTCGCCGAACGGCGAGACCTCGTACTGCTGTGGCTGCCACTGCGGATCCGGCCCGGGGGAACCTGGGGGGTACGGCGAGGACATCGGTGCTCCGATCGGGGTGCGGGTGCCGCCAGGGTACGACCCGGGATCAGGGATCAGTCGCGGTGCACGAGGTCGGGCAGCGCCCGCCGGGCGTACCGGATCGTGTCGTCGAGGTCGTGGTCGACCATCGTCGTGCTCACCAGCGCCACCCGGTTGGCCCACATGCACACACCCCCGTGCGCGGTGGCCTGGGGAACATCGGTGCTCCGATCGGGGTACGGGTGCCGCCAGGGGTACGGTCCGCACCCATCGGGTCACGCCCTGCTCGCCGCGGGTGTCCGCCCGCCCAGCCGGACGGGGTACGGCCGGGTCGGTCACGGTGGACCAGGTCGGTGAGCATCGCGGCAGCGGTGCCGGCGAGTTGGTCGGCGGAGCCGGCGCCCACGAAGCCGACGGCCGCCTTGTGGTTGCCCCACAGGCAGAACGCGGTGGCGCCGCCCCGCGCGCCACCGTTCGCCTGGTCGGCGCACTCCATCTCGCCGCCGATCGAGCCGGGTGAATCGACCCGGTGCAGGTCGCCCCAGCGGCCGAACGCGGCGGAGTCGAAGAAGTCGCTGTCGTCGAGGACGCTGCCCGGTTGTGCCTCCGCCAGCTCGCCGCCCCACACCAGTACCAGCGTCTTCGCGCCGGGCTTGCGGTAGGCGGCGCCGATGCTGTGGGCGAACACGCCGGCGCTCGACATCTGCTGGGCCAGCGTGGTGGCGGTGGCGTTGCCGTCGACCTTCGTCAGCCCGCCGGCCCGCGCCGGGGTCCGGACGGTGGTGTGCGCGTCGGCCGCGAGGTCGGCCCGGTGGTGCAGGTAGCCGGCGGTGATCGCGCCGACGACCAGCACCACGACCCCGAGCGCGATGACCGCGATCAGCCCCTTGCGCGACTTCCGGTCCGAGGGCGGTGCGTCGGGGAAGCCGGCCACCCACTCGTCGTCGGCCGCCCTCCCGCTCCGCGCGGCTCCCCGCTCCGGTGGGCTGGTGGCGGGCGCCGCCGGTGGGGTCGCCGGCGATCCGCCGGGCGGCGCCGACCCGGTGGGGACGGTGTCCTCTGCCGAAGTCATGGTGCTCCTACGAGATGCGCGGGCCCCGGGGATGCGGAAGTGCCCCGGGACGGGCGCAGGGCGGTACGCGTAGGGGCGTGCCGCCGGGGCGTCGCTGGGGATCGGCGTGGGGCCGAGACACGTTATCGTCCGTTCCGGCGTCACGGCCTCGGCCTTTCGGCGGATTCGGACGGTCGGCACGAAAGGCCGACGGCTCGGGTGGAGCCGGGCGGCTATCTTGCGATCATGGCGTACCAGCCGTACCAGCCCGCAACGGCGGCTCCACTTCGGTCCCGGCCGCCCGGTGTCACCGGCGCCGGGGTCGCACTGATCCTGTCCGGCGGCGCGAGCTTCGTCTGCGCGGCGCTCTGGATGGCCGCCGACCTGTCCGTGCTGCACGACGACGTGCAGCAGCAGGTGGGCATCGGCGGCAGCGAGATCTTCGCGTACGTGGTGCTGTTCTCGCCGGTGCTGTCGGTGTTCCTGTCGCCGGCGACCATCATCGGCGGGGTGCAGCTGTTGCGCCGCCGCAACCGCCGGTTGACCACGGTCGGTGCGGTGCTTGCGATCGTGCCGCTCACCGGATGCTGCCTGCTGGCCGGCATCCCGTGCGGCATCTACGCGCTGTTCGTGCTGCGCCGGCCGGAAACCATGGCCTGGTACCGCTCCGGCGCGGTGTCGCAGCAGCCACCACCACCCGACCCGTACGGCCAGTACGGGCAGGGGCCGTACGGGCCCTGGCGGTAGCTCAGCCGGCTGGCGCGAGCGTCAGCACCGGCGTCGCGTCGGGGCGGGCGGCGCCGGCGTCACGCAGTACCGCGGCGGGATTGGCGCCGGTGGCGAGGACCGCGCCGTCGTGCACGGCCTGGTAGCGGACCGGTCCGGCGCCGGCGTGTGCGGCCAGGTCCACCGCGACGAGCAGGTCGTCCAGCGGCCGGCTGGGCGCCGGGACCAGCGGCGGCAGCTCGGGATGCAGCCGTACCTCGTGCTCGCCGGCGGTGCGCTCGCGCGGGTGCCGGTGCCGCAGCCACAGGTAGTGCGCGAGGATCGCCGGGCCCATCAGCACCATCCCCGGGATCGCCACGGTCAGCAACCCCAGCTGGTACGACGCGGTGACCGCGGCGACGCAGCCCAGCGTCACCGCGATCGCGGCCCGGCCGGCGGCCGCCGAGTACGCCTTCTCGGCCACCAGCGGCCACAGCACGATGAACAGCAGGTCGCCGAGGCCGGTGAACACCGCGGCGGCGCCGCTGCCCCAACCCATGGTCGGCGCGAACGGCAGCGCCTGCAGCTGCCCGACGAACTCGGCGGTGGTGGGCAGCAGCCCGGTGGCGATCGCGTCGTAGCCGGTGACGACGGCGGCGAACACGGCCATGTCGCGGGCCCGGATGCCGCTCTGCGCCCAGGTGTTGCACACCCCGACGACCACGATCAGCAGCACCACGTCGTTGATGCCGGTGAACCACGCGGACCGGGCCAGCCCGGTGAACTCCAGCGCGACCTCGGTGCCGGTGAGCAGTACCGCGAGCCCGACCGCGGCCGGCCGGCGCACCAGCGGGGTGAGGGTGAAGTAGAGCAGCCCGGTACCGAACAGGGCCAGGATGGTGCCGATCAGCCCGCGCGGCAGCTGCAGGTACAGCGGCGGGACGACGACCAGGACCAGGAAGCTAAACCCGACGTCGCGCAGGTTGAACACGCCGACCGGCGGCCGCTCGATCCGGACCCGGTGGAAGTAGACCCGGGCGGCGGCGAGGGTGGCGACGACCAGCACCACCGTGACGGCGAGCGAGCTCAGCGGAGCATCCATGTACCGGTCTCCTCGTTGCGGGTGGCGACGGTCTCGCGCAGCAGCGCCCGGACGAACTGCGGCCGGGCCAGCGCCGCCGGATCGTCGTGCAGCACGATCTTGCGGATCGGCAGGTCGTGCTCGGCGGCGTGCGTCTCCAGCCGGGCGACCAGTGCGGGGTCGTCCTCCGGGCCGAGCACGTGCAGGTCGAAGCCGTCCGCGGCGGCCGCCACCTGGTAGCGCACCGGCAGCGGCACGGCCGGCTGGCGTTCCAGCAGCTCCAGCACGTCGCGCTGGTAGAGCCGCAGGTCACGTACGGTGGGGCTGAACTCGGCCTTGCCCAGCAGGGGCGAGGTCGCCGGCTGGCCGGCCATCTCGCAGCTCGGCGTCTCGGTCAGCACCCGCACCAGGTCGCCGGTGGCGTAGCGCAGCAGCAGCGTCGTCTCCCGGAACGGCGGGTACGGCGTGACCACGAGCTGGCCGACCGCACCCGGTGCGGCGGGCTCGGCGGTGACCGGATCGAGCACCTCGATCAGCCCCTGCTCGGCGCCGAAGTGCAGGTGGCCGGCCGAACAGTTCTGGCCGGAGATCGGGAACGCCTCGGTCATCCCGTACGTGTCCTGCACCCGGGCGCCGAAGGTGCGCTCGGCGCGCTCGGCGAGCGCCGTGCTCAGCACCTCGCCGCCGCAGCCGATCAGTTCCAGGCCGAAGTCGTGCGGCCGGTAGCCGTCCCGCTCGGCCTGCCCGACCAGCGCGGCGAGCTGGCTGGGGTTGATCGTCAGCGCGCTGACCCGCGGTTTCTTGCCCGGCAGGTGCACCGGCGTGGTCAGCCGGGCCAGCGTCTCGGCCGGATCGATCACCCCGGTCTGCACGTACCCGGCGCCCACCATGCCGATCGCCCGCAGCGTCGTGCTCACCGCGAGCGCCGCCCGCGAACTGACGCACACCTGCAGCACGTCGGCCGGCCCGAGCCCGGCGGTCATCAGCCAGTACATCGCGCTGTAGGCGGCGGCCAGATCCAGCTCGTAGGCGGAGAACCAGCACGAGGTGGGGGTGCCGGTACTGCCGGTGGTGAAGGCCTGCAGGACCGGTTCGGACCGGTCGCTGACGAACGCCTCGGGCAGCGCGCGCAGGCTCGCCTTGGTGGTCAGCGGCAGTTCGGTGCGCCGGGCCAGGCTCAGCTCGTCCGGCCGGATCCCGAGCCGGTCGAACAGCCGCCGGTAGTAGACGGTGTGCCGGTACGCGGTGGTCACGCTGCGGCGCCAGTGCCGGGCGTCGGCCGCGGCCCGTACGTCCGGGTCGGTCACCCGGCCCATCGCCTCCATCACCCGGTCATGGTCGAGCCGACCGAACTCGGCGTGGGTACGCCGGATGTGCTGCACCAGGGCGGCCACGTCGCCGGGGCGGATCCGGCGGCCGGTGGCGATCGCGAGCCCCTGTCGCAACTGCCGCAAGGCGGTGTCGAACATCGCGCGTCCTCCGTTCTCGGCAGCTGCGGTACTCGGTGGTACTGCCGGCGGGCGAGGGGCCCGCCGGCAGTGGCCCGGTGCCTAGGAGCAGAGCTCACACATGAACACGACAGCCGAGAACGAGCTGAGCACGTACTTCAGGTGCTTCGCCGACGCCAACATGGGACACACCTCCCTCCGCGGTCACGGTCGTCCGCCCCCGGGCCGTGGCTGGCCGGTCGTACGCCGGGTGCGGCTGCCACCATCGAAACGCCCGCGGTCCGGTACGACCAGGAAAGGCGACCGGAGGTTTCGCTCGCGGTTTTCCGGTCCGTTCCGGCGTTCCTTCCGGTTGTGGCGGCCGAGAACTACCATCGGCGCGTGTCGGAGCGGTCCACAGGGGCGCTGGCCGAGCTGCGTCGGGCCGCCGGCGTGACCCAGGAGGAGCTGGCCGAGCGCTGCGGGATGAGCGCCCGGGGCATCAGCGCGATCGAGTGCGGCCAGGTGCGTCGACCGCACCGCCGCTCGCTGCTCGCGATCGCCGCCGCGCTCGGGCTCGCCGCCGCCGACCGGGACCGGCTGCTCGGCCACTACGGGCGCTGTCCCGCCGGTCCGGCCGATCCCGCGCCGGCGACCGCGGCGGAACCGGCGGGCCCCGCCCCGACGATCGAGGGGCTGGCCGACGTGGCGCCGGTCGGGTGGCCGCCGGCGCAGCTGCCGGCGGCGACCGCGAGCTTCGTCGGCCGGCGGGCCGAGACCGCCCGGCTGGACGCGCTGCTGACCGGCCTCGGTGCCGCGATGACGATCGTCGCGGTGGACGGCGCGGGTGGGCTGGGCAAGTCCACCCTGGCCCTGCAGTGGGCGCACCGGGTCCGGCACCTGTTTCCCGACGGCCAGCTCTACGCGAACCTGCGCGGTTACGGCCCGACCCCGCCGGCCGACCCGACGGCGGTGCTGGCCCGGTTCCTCACCGCGCTGGGGATCCCGGCCGCGCGGCTGCCCGCGGACCTGGAGACCCGCTCGGCGCTGCTGCGCAGCCGGCTGGCCGACCGCCGGGTGCTGGTGGTGTTGGACGACGCGCGCACCGCCGACCAGGTCCGGCCGCTGCTGCCGGGCAGTCCCGGCTGCCTGGTGCTGGTCACCAGCCGCAACCGGCTGGTCGGGCTGAGCGTGCACGAGGGTGCGCACCGGGTGCCGCTGGGCCCGTTGCCGGGTGCCGAGGCCAGGGCGCTGCTCGGCCGGTTCGTCCAGCCCGACCGGCTCGACGGCGAGCAGGCGGCGGTGGCACGGATCCTGCACGAGTGCGCGGGGTTGCCGCTCGCGATCAGCCTGGTCGGCGAGCTTGCCTCCGGTGGCCGGTCGTTGCCCGAGGTCGCGGCCGGCCTCGCCGACCAGCGGACCCGGCTGCAGCTGCTGGACCGGTCGGCCGATGAGACGGACCGGCCGGTGAGCCTGCGCGCGGTGTTCTCCTGGTCGTACCTGGCGCTCGGTGCCCCGGCGGCACGGTTGTTCCGGCTGCTCGCACTGCATCCGGGGCCGGACTTCGACGCCGCCGCGGCGGCCGCGCTCGTCGACGAGTCTCCGGCCGGGATCGGCGCGCTGCTGACCGTGCTGACCGGCGGGCACCTGCTGGAGGAGCGTGCCGGCGGCCGGTACGACCTGCACGAGCTGCTGCGCAGCTACGCCGCCGAGCTGTGCCGGCGGGACGATCCGGAGCCGGCGCGACGGGCCGCGCAGGGCCGGCTGCTCGACCACTACCTGCGCACCGCGGCGGCGGCCGACCACCGGCTGGATCCGTACGGCGGGAGCCCGGTGCCGGCCGACGCCGACCGGTTCGGCGAGCTGGCCGACGCGATGCGCTGGCTGGCCGCGGAGCGCACCAACCTGCTCGCCGTCGCCCGCTCCGCCGCGGCCCGCGGCGAGGACGACCGGGTCTGCCGGCTGTCCGAGACGCTGTGGCGCTACCTGCACCAGGTCGCCGCGCACGAGGACGCGGTCGTGCTGCACGGCGAGGCGCTGGCGGCGGCCCGGCGGCTGGGCGACCGGGGCCGGGAGGCGACCGCGCTGACCCTGCTGGGTACCGCCCGGCACCGGCTGGGCGACAACGAGCAGGCGCTGGCGCTGCTGGAGCGGGCGCTCGCGCTCGGCGCCGAGCTGGACGACCCGATGATCGGTGCGCGTGCCCTCGACTATCTCGGCCTGGTCCGGGCGTCGGTGGGTGATCTGCCCGGCGCGGTCGAGGCGCACCAGCAGGCGCTCGACCGGTACCGCCGGATCGGCCACCGGGCCGGCGAGGCGCAGACGGTGAACAACCTGGGGTTGGTCTGCTGGCGGTCGGACCGGTCGGAGGAGGCGCTGCGTCACTTCACCCGGGCGCGGGAGCTGGCCCGTGCGGTCGGGGACGCGGCGACCGAGGCGGGCAGTACCAACAACATCGGGCTGATCCTGCGCGGGCTCGGCCGGTACGAGCAGGCCCGGGACCATTTCGAGCAGGCGCTCGCGCAGGCCCGTGACCTCGGCCACCGGGAGGGCGAGGGGTTCGCCACCTGCAACCTGGGCATCGTGTCGGCGCTGCTCGGCGAGCACGCCGCGGCGCAGCGGTACCAGCGGGAGGCGCTGGCGATCGCCCGGTCGACCGGGATGCGGGAGCTGGAGGTCTCGGTGCTCAACCAGTTGGGCCGGCTCGCCGAGCTCACCGGTGACCCGGCCGAGGCGGTCGAACTGCACACCCGGGCGTTGCGGCTGGGCGAGCGGATCGACGAGGCGCACGGCCGGGCGGTCGCCCTGGACGGGCTGGGTCGGGCATACCGGGCGCTCGGTGACCGGGCGGCCGCGCGGCGCCACTTCGAGCAGGCGCTGGCGGCGCGACCGGGGCTGCGGCCGGTCGAGGCGGACGAGGTTCGTGCCCTGTTGACCGGCCTGGGCTGAGCGTGCACCGGGCCCGTGATCGGTGCCGTTGGTGTCCGGTTGACCGCGCCGCGCCCGGCGGCCGGGGCTTGGCGATCGGTTCGCCGGGCCGGCGGGTGACCGCCCGGCCGGTCGGGCTGCCGGGCGGCGGCGCCCCGTGGCACCGCGTGACGTGGGCTCCGTAGACTCGTTGGGGTGACCGTGACTCCGCAGACCCAGCCCGACCTGTCCGCTGCGTACCAGCCCGGCGAGGTAGAGGCCCGCCGCTACGAGCAGTGGGTATCGGCGGGGTATTTCGGGGTGGACGCGGCGTCGCAGCAGCCGCCGTTCTCGATCGTGATCCCGCCGCCGAACGTGACCGGTTCGCTGCACATGGGGCACGCGCTGGACCACACCATCCAGGACTCGCTGATCCGCCGTCGCCGGATGCAGGGCTACGAGGCGCTCTGGATGCCGGGCATGGACCATGCCGGCATCGCCACCCAGAACGTGGTCGAGCGCCAGCTCGCCGAGCAGGACGGCAAGTCTCGGCACGACCTCGGCCGGGACGCGTTCGTCAAGCGGGTGTGGCAGTGGAAGGAGGAGTTCGGCGGTCGGATCCTCGGCCAGATGCGCCGGCTCGGCGACTCCGTCGACTGGAGCCGCGAGCGGTTCACCATGGACGCCGGGCTGTCCCGCGCGGTGCTGACGATCTTCAAGCGGCTCTACTCCGAGGGCCTGATCTACCGCGCCGAGCGCATCATCAACTGGTGCCCGCGCTGCCTGACCGCGCTGAGCGACATCGAGGTGGAGCACTCCGACGACGACGGCGAGCTCGTCTCCATCCGGTACGGCGAGGGTGACGACGCGATCGTGGTGGCCACCACCCGGGCCGAGACGATGCTCGGTGACACCGCGATCGCGGTGCACCCCGACGACGAGCGGTACGCGCACCTGGTCGGCCGCGAGATCGAGCTGCCGTTCACCGGCCGCCGGATCCCGGTGGTGGCCGACGCGCACGTCGATCCCGAGTTCGGTACCGGCGCGGTGAAGGTGACCCCGGCGCACGACCCGAACGACTTCGAGATCGGCCAGCGGCACGACCTGCCGTCGATCACGGTGCTCGACGAGCACGGCGTGATCACCGTGCACGGCCCGTTCGAGGGGCTGGACCGGTTCGAGGCGCGGCCGGCGATCGTGGCGGCGCTGCGCGAGCAGGGCCGCATCGTCGCCGAGAAGCGGCCGTACGTGCACGCCGTCGGGCACTGCTCGCGCTGCAACACCACCGTCGAGCCGCGGTTGAGCAAGCAGTGGTTCGTCAAGGTCGGGCCGCTCGCTGCGGCGGCGGGTGACGCGGTGCGCGACGGCCGGGTCACCATCCATCCGGTCGAGCAGCGCAAGCGCTACTTCGACTGGGTCGACAACATGCACGACTGGTGCATCTCGCGCCAGCTGTGGTGGGGCCACCGCATCCCGATCTGGTACGGGCCGGGCGGCGAGATGGTGTGCGTCGGTCCCGACGACGAGCCGCCGACCGGCGACGGCTGGGTGCAGGACTCCGACGTGCTGGACACCTGGTTCTCCTCGGCCCTGTGGCCGTTCTCGACCCTCGGCTGGCCGGAGCAGACCCCGGAGCTGGCGAAGTTCTATCCGACCAGCGTGCTGGTCACCGGGTACGACATCCTGTTCTTCTGGGTCGTCCGGATGATGATGTTCGGGCTGTACGCGATGGACGGTCGGCAGCCGTTCGATCACGTGGTGCTGCACGGTCTGGTGCGTGACCAGTTCGGCAAGAAGATGTCGAAGTCGCGCGGCAACGTGGTCGACCCGCTGGAGTGGATGGACGCGTACGGCGCGGACGCCACCCGGTTCACCCTCGCCCGCGGCGCGAACCCCGGTTCGGACGTGGCGGTCAGCGAGGACTGGGCGCAGGGCTCCCGCAACTTCTGCAACAAGCTGTGGAACGCGACCCGGTTCGCGCTGCTGTCCGGCGCCACCGTCGAGGGTGACCTGCCCGCGGTCACGGAAATGTCCACTGTGGACCGCTGGGTGCTGTCCCGGTTGCAGCACACGGTGTCGCAGGTCGACCGGCTGTTCGAGGCGTACGAGTTCGGCAAGGTCTGCGACCTGCTCTACCACTTCGCCTGGGACGACGTCTGCGACTGGTACCTGGAGCTGGCCAAGCCGGTGCTGTCCGCCGACGGCGACGCCGCGCGGGTCACCCGGCGGGTGCTCGGGCACGTTCTCGACACGCTGCTGCGGCTGCTGCACCCGGTGATGCCGTTCGTCACCGACGAACTGTGGTCGACGCTGACCGGCGCGGACAGCGTGATGGTGGCGAGCTGGCCGACCGCCGACGAGGCGTTGACCGACCCGGGAGCCGAGGCGGAGGTCGCCACCCTGCAGCGGGTGGTCACCGAGATCCGCCGGTTCCGCTCCGACCAGGGGCTCAAGCCGGGGCAGCGGGTCGCGGCCCGGCTGACCGGCTTGGAGGCGGCCGGCATCGGCGGGCACCAGCAGCTGATCGGGTCGCTGGCCCGGCTGAACGACCCGGCCGACGGCTTCGAACCGACCGCGAGCGTCACCGTCACCGGCGTCACGGTCGAGCTGGACACCCGCGGCAGCATCGACGTCGCCGCCGAGCGGGCCAGGCTGGAGAAGGACCTGGCCGGGGCCCGCAAGGAGCTCGACGGAACGACGAAGAAGCTGGCCAACGAGGCGTTCCTGGCCAAGGCGCCGGAGCAGGTGGTGGCGAAGATCCGGGACCGGCAGGCCGCCGCGACCGCCGACATCGAGCGGCTGACCGCCGCGCTGGCCGGGCTGGCCGGGCGTGGCTGACCGCGGCGACGACTCGGCGGACTTCGCGGCGGTCGACGCGGAGCTGCTGGAGCGCGGCTTCACCCGGATGGTGTTCGAGCCGGAGCGCATCCGCACCCTGCTCGACCTGCTCGGCAACCCGCAGCGAGCGTTCCGGGCCATCCACCTGACCGGCACCAACGGCAAGACGTCCAGCGCCCGGATGATCGACTCGCTGCTGCGCACGCACGGGGTGCGCACCGGCCGGTACACCAGCCCGCACCTGGAGACGGTGCGGGAGCGCATCTCCATCGACGGCGAGCCGATCAGCGAGCGCCGCTTCGTCGAGGTGTACGAGGAGATCGCGCCGATGGTGGCGATGGTCGACGCCGAGTACCCGGAGCCGGTGACCTACTTCGAGCTGACCACGGCCATGGCGTTCGCGGCGTTCGCCGACGCGCCGGTGGACGTCGCGGTGGTGGAGGTCGGGCTCGGTGGGGCCACCGACGCCACCAACGTGCTGCACGCGCCGGTGTGCGTGCTGACGCCGGTCGGCCTGGACCACTCGGAGTGGCTGGGCGACACCATCGCCGAGATCACCACCCAGAAGATGGGCATCGTGCACGAGGGCGCCACGCTGATCGCCGCCGCGCAGGTCGAGGAGGCGGTCCGGCCGATCGTCGAGCGCTGCGCCGAGATGGACGCCACGCTGGCCCGGGAGGGCAGCGAGTTCGGGGTGCTGCGCCGGCAGGTCGCGATCGGCGGCCAGCTGCTCAACCTGCAGGGCCTCGGCGAGGTGTACTCCGACGTCTTCCTGCCGCTGCACGGCGCCCACCAGGCGCAGAACGCGGCGGTCTCGCTCGCCGCCGTGGAGGCGCTGTTCGGTGCCGGTGCCGCTGGCCGCGCGCTGTCCGCCGACCTGGTACGGGAAGGGTTCGCGCAGGTCAGCTCGCCGGGACGGCTGGAGCGGGTGCGCACCTCGCCGACCGTGTTGCTGGACGCGGCGCACAACCCGGCCGGGATGACCGCGACCGTGGGCGCGCTGACCGAGGAGTTCGAGTTCCGCCGGCTGGTGGTGCTGGTCGCCGCGCTCACCGACAAGGACGTCGGTTCGATGCTGGAGCTGCTGGAGCCGGTCGCCGACGAGATCGTGGTCAGCCGCAACTCCTCGTCGCGGGCGATGCCGGTGGCGCAGCTCGCCGCCCTGGCCACCGAGATCTTCGGCGCCGACCGGGTGCACGTCGAGCCGCAGCTGCCGGACGCGATCCAGGAGGCGGTCGGGCTGTCCGAGCAGGGCGAGGACCCGGCCCTGGGCGGCCTCGGCGTGCTGATCACCGGGTCGGTGGTCACCGTGG
This sequence comes from Actinocatenispora comari, assembly GCF_017312725.1. Taxonomy (GTDB): domain Bacteria; phylum Actinomycetota; class Actinomycetes; order Mycobacteriales; family Micromonosporaceae; genus Actinocatenispora; species Actinocatenispora comari. Next base: position 71,378 of record NZ_BOPO01000037.1, read on the forward strand.
CCGACGCGCGGAAGCTGCTGCTGCGATGACCGACGACCACCCCGACCACCCCGACCACCCCGACCAGCCTCGCGAGCCGGGCAGCACCGGCGCCGCGAACGACGCCCCCGCCCAGCCCGCGAACGACGCCCCCGCCGAGTCCGCGAACGGCGCCGAGCCGACGGAGGTCGGTACCGGTGCGGGCGGGGCACCGGTGTCGGGGCTGCGGAACCCGGCCGGTGCGCTGCGCGGCGCCGGCGCCGGGGTGCTGTCGATCGAGGCGCTGGTGCTGCTGCTCGCGGTGTTGCCGCTGCGGATGCTGAAGGCGCCCGGCTGGGGCATGGCGGCGGTGGCGATCCTGGCCGTGCTGGCGATCGTGCTGATCGGGCTGCTCAGGCGGCGCTGGGCCTGGTACGCCGGGATCGTGTTGCAGGCGCTGGTCATCGCGACCGGCCTGGCGCACTGGGCCATCGCGGTGATCGGCTGCCTGTTCGCCGCGATCTGGCTGTACGTGCTGCACGTGCGCCGCACCGTCCTCGGCCGCATCTGACCGCCGCGCCGGCCGCCAGGACGGTCCCCGCCGGGGCCGGCGGGCCATTCGACCGGGATCAACGCAGGCCGGTGCAGAGCGCGCCGAGCACGCCGACGGCGAGCGGGATCAGACTCCAGTACACCGTCGGCCACGAGCTCAGCTCGACCGCGACCGGACGGTACGGACGTTTCGGCGCCACCGCGAGCCGGATCGCGGTGCCTTCCCGCAGGCCGGCGTTGGCCGTGTAGTTGGCCAGCCGGGCGTCGTACCGGTGCCCGTCGAGGGTGTAGCCGACGGTGGGGATCCGCCAGCTGCCGCCGTTGCCGACCCGTTTGAGGTCGTTGCCGGTGACCGTCCCCGTCACCAGGGTGCCGGTGCGCCGCACCCTGGCACTGCGCACCATCGGCACCAGGTTCGACAGCAGGAACGCCGCGCCGGCGGCGGCGATGGCCAGAAACATGATCAGCACCAGCACGGCGCGGAGCGTACCTCGCGCCGTCCAGGCCGGTCACCTGGCCGACGAGTGAGTCAGCGCGCGACCGGTCGGCGGGTGCCGAGGCTGCGCCTGGTCGATGGCTGCCGAAGGCGGGCCTGGTCGGTGGGTGCCGAGGGCGGGTCTGGTCAGCGGGCGCCCAGGCGGGCGCGGAACCGGTCGCTCAGGACGACCTCGTGCGGCAGCCGGGCCAGCCGCGCGGCGTCGACGGTGACGCCGGCCCGGCGCAGCACGTCGGCGAGCTGCGCCCAGTGGTCGGCGGCCATGTCCGCCGCGGTGTGCCCGTCGAACGGCTCGTCCGGGCCGACCACGGTCCGCGCGGTGGCCTCGACGTCCGCGACGCTCGTCGCGGCCCAGATCCCGGGCGGACCGGAGGCACCCCAGCCGCGGTCGTCGAGCAGCAGCACCCGGCGCCCGTCGGCCAGCACCGCCTCGTGCCGCACGCTCGCCGACAGGCGGCGCCCGCTCGACGCCGCCTCGTCCACGTCCACGATCGTGCGCAACCCCACCACTGCCGCCATGTACCCATCGTGCCAGCGCGGCCGGCGTCCACGGCCGTGGGTGATCGATCGCCGGTTCGAAGGTTGTGTTCGGGGCTACTTTCGTTCAAGATGGCAAAAGTTGGGTTGCGTACGACCGAAGGGGCCGCAGTGGCGGAGGGGCTGGCGTACCAGGTGCTGTGCCTGTTGCGGGAACACGGGCCGCTGTCCCGGGTCGAGCTCGCCGACCGGCTCGCGGTGCCGCGCGCCCGGCTGCTGGCCGAGTTGACCCGGCTCACCGAGGCCGATCGGGTACGGGAGGCCGGGCCGGCGGCGTCCCGCGGTGGCCGGCGTTCCACCCTGGTCGAGCTGTCGCCGAAGCACCGGTTCGGCGCGGTCGACCTGGGCGCCACCTCGGTACGGATCGAGGTCACCGACCGGCGCCTCGACCCGGTGGCCGCCGTCGAGGAGCCGGTGGACATCAGGTCCGGGCCGCGGCCGGTCCTGCGGGTGGTCACCGAACTGCTGGAGAAGCTGCGCGCGGAGGGTGCGTACCGGCAGCTCGACGGGCTCGGCGTCGGCCTGCCCGGCCCGGTCAGCTTCCGGGACGGGGTGCCGGTGTCGCCGCCGATCATGCCCGGCTGGGACGGCTTCGGCGTGCGGGAGATGCTGGCGCACGAGCACAACTGCCCGGTCGTGGTCGACAACGACGTGAACATCATGGCGATCGGCGAGGGCTACGGGGGAGTGGCCCGGTCGGTCGACGACTTCCTGTTCGTCAAGCTCGGTACCGGCATCGGCTGCGGCATCCATCTCGGCGGTGAGGTGTTCCGGGGCAAGGACGGGTGCGCCGGCGACATCGGCCACATGCAGGTCGTCGCGCACGGCCCGGTCTGCGCCTGCGGCAACACCGGCTGTCTGGAGGCGGTGTTCGGCGGCGCGGCGCTGGCCCGGGACGCCGTCGCGGCGGCGCGGGCCGGCCGGTCCGAACCGCTCGCCGCGCGGCTGGCGGCGGCGGGCACGCTCAGCGCGTACGACGTGGGGCAGGCCGCGGCGGCCGGGGACGCGACGAGCGTGGCGCTGATCCGGGCCGGTGGCGCCGCGCTGGGTGGCGTGCTGGCGAGCCTGGTCAGCTTCGTCAACCCGTCGATGATCGTGATCGGCGGCGGCCTGGCCGGGCTCGGTCACCGGCTGCTCGCCGAGGTCCGTGCGGTGGTGTACGGGCGGTCGTTGCCGCTGGCCACCGGCAACCTGCCGCTGGTGGTGTCCGAGCTGGGCGAGCGGGCCGGCGCGCTCGGCGCCGCGAAGCTCGCCAGCGACCTGGTCTTCCGGCAGTCCTGATCGAGCGCACCGAGGAAAGGCGGGCCGTGTGTCCAGCGTTGACGGAGCCAACCGCGCGTCCGGCGCCGACGGAGGCGACCGGGTGTCCGACTCCCCCCGTGTGTCCACTGTAGACGGAGCCGGCGATGCGGTCGGTCGAGGTCGCACCATCGGCGTGGGAATGGTCGGTACCGCGTTCATGGGCGCCGCGCACTCCCAGGCCTGGCGTACCGTCAACCGGGTCTTCGAGCTGCCGGTGGCCGCGCGGATGGCGGCGATCTGCGGCCGCGACCCGGCGCGCACCGAGGCGGCGGCGAACCGGTTGGGTTGGGCCGCAACCGAAACCGACTGGCGCGCGCTGGTCGCCCGGGACGACGTCGACCTGGTCGACATCTGTACGCCCGGCGACACGCACGCCGAGATCGCGCTCGCCGCGCTGGCCGCCGGCAAGCACGTGCTGTGCGAGAAGCCGCTCGCCAACACCGTCGCCGAGGCCGAGGGGATGGCCGCCGCCGCCCGGGATGCGGGCACCGTGGCGATGTGCGGCTTCACCTACCGGCGGGTGCCGGCGGTGACGCTGATGCGCGATCTCGTCGCGGCCGGCCGGATCGGCCGGATCCGCCAGGTGCGCGCCTGCTACCTGCAGGACTGGCTGATCGATCCGGCCGCACCGTGGACCTGGCGGCTGTCGGCCGACCGGGCCGGCTCCGGCGCGCTCGGCGACCTGGGCGCGCACGTGGTGGACGCGGTGCGCTTTCTCACCGGGGCCGAGTTCGAGGCGGTGAGCGCGCTGACCGAGACGTTCGTGGCCGAGCGGCCGCTGCCCGACGGTACCGGCAGCGCCCCGGTCACCGTGGACGACGCCGCGCTGTTCCTGGCCCGGCTCTCCGGCGGTGTCGTCGGCACGTTCGAGGCGACCCGGTACGCGACCGGGCGCAAGAACGCGCTGCGGATCGAACTCAACGGCACCCTCGGCACCCTGGCGTTCGACCTGGAGCGGCTGAACGAGCTGGAGTTCTTCGACGGTACCCAGCCGGCGGCCGAGGCGGGCTTCCGCCGCATCCTCGTCACCGAACCCGACCACCCGTACCTGTCGGCCTGGTGGCCGCCGGGGCACCTGCTGGGCTACGAGCACGCGTTCACCCACCAGGCCCGTGACCTGCTCGCCGCGATCGGCGGCGGGCCGCCCGCGCGCCCGTCCTTCGACGACGGCCTCGCCGCCCAACGGGTACTCGATGCGGTGGGCCGCAGCGCCCGCGACCGCACCTGGACCACCACCGTCCACTGAGGATCTCCGCGGCTCACCGAGCCGAGGAGTACGAAGGGAGCACGCGCCATGGCGCGACCGATCACGCTGTTCACCGGCCAGTGGGCGGACCTGCCGTTCGTCGAGGTGTGCCGGTTGGCCTCGCAGTGGGGCTACGACGGGCTGGAGATCGCCTGCTGGGGCGACCATTTCGAGGTCGACAAGGCGCTCGCCGATCCGTCCTATGTGGAGGGACGTAAGCGGATCCTGGCCGAGCACGGCCTGTCGGTGTACGCGATCTCCAACCACCTGGTCGGCCAGGCGGTGTGCGACTTCCCGATCGACGAGCGGCACCAGGCGATCGTGCCGGCCGCGGTGTGGGGCGACGGCGACGCCGAGGGGGTGCGGCAGCGGGCCGCGGAGCGGATGAAGGACACCGCCCGAGCCGCCGCCGCACTCGGCGTGTCCACGGTGGTCGGCTTCACCGGCTCGTCCATCTGGTACACGCTGGCGATGTTCCCGCCCACCCCGGAGGAGATGATCGAGCGCGGCTACCAGGACTTCGCCGATCGGTGGAACCCGATCCTGGACGTGTTCGACGCCGAGGGCGTGCGGTTCGCGCACGAGGTGCACCCGACCGAGATCGCCTACGACTACTGGACGACGGCCAAGGCGCTGGAGGCGATCGGGCACCGGCCGGCGTTCGGGCTCAACTTCGACCCGTCGCACTTCATCTGGCAGGACCTCGACCCGGTCGGTTTCCTGTGGGACTACCAGGACCGTATCTACCACGTGGACTGCAAGGAGTCGAAGAAGCAGTTCAACGGGCGCAACACCCGGCTCGGCTCGCACCTGCCGTGGGGCGACCCGCGACGCGGCTGGGACTTCGTGTCCACCGGGCACGGCGACGTGCCGTGGGAGGCGTGTTTCCGTACCCTCAACGCGATCTCGTACGACGGGCCGATCTCGATCGAGTGGGAGGACGCCGGGATGGACCGGCTCATCGGCGCACCCGAGGCGCTGGCGTTCGTCCGCCGGCTCGCCGCGATCGAGCCGCCGGCCGCCTCGTTCGACGCCGCCTTCGGCTCGAACGACTGACCGTCTCGCCCCGCGTCGGTGCCCCGGTCAGCTCGGCTGGGGTGGCCGGTCGGCGGCCGGTACGACCCGGTAGCGGGCGGAGCCGTCGCGGGTGACGCGGCCGAAGTCGGCGAGCAGCCGGCGCAGTGCGGCATGGTCGTCGTACAGCTCGTGCAGCGCCGCGTTGACCTCGGCCTCGGTCAGCGTGGTGTCGGCCGGGAGCAGCGTGGCCGCGAGGTCGGCGAGCCGGTGCCGCAGCGCGAGATCGTCCGGCACCGCGCGGAGCCGGCCGTGCCGGAAGTGCCGCGCCAGTACCGGATCGTCGGCCAGCATCGGCGCCGTGGGCTGTGCCGCGTCCAGCGCGTCGGCGGCGCCGGCCAGGACGGTGAGGTCGGCGGACAGCCGCTGCCCGGCCAGGTCCAGCAGCCCGCAGTCGGCGAGCCGGGCCGCCTCCTTGACCACCTGCCGTACCGGCAGGCCGGTCTCGGTGGCCGCCTCGGCGACGGTGCCGGCGCGGCCGGAGCCGACCGCGGCGAGCAGGGAGAGGCGTTCGGCGGAGCCGAGCGCGGCGAGCAGTGCCGCCGCGGTACTGATGTCACGCATGGCCGCCGACGCTATCGTCGCCGGCGGCCGTCTTCAACGCGTTTCCGACGCCTTCGCCGCCACGCGCCTTCGCCGCCACGCGGCTTCTGTCGATGCCTGTCCGGCGCCTTCGACGCCGTCCGGCGATCCTCGCGCGTTTCCGCGCCTTCGATGTGTGCCCGGTGCCAGCGTGTCCGGTGTCAGCGTGTCCGGTGTCAGCGTGTCGGTGTCGGTCCACGCGTGCCCGGCGGCCCTCGACGCGGGTTGGGCGTCGCTGTGGCAACCTGAACGGATGGGCGAGACACCGGTGGAGCTGGCGCGGGCCACCGAGCGGCGGCTCGGGGTCGACGAGATGGTGGCGCGCTGCGTGGCGCTGCTGCGGCACGGTGACCCGTTCGCCGAGGTCGAGTTCATCGTCTGGCTGGCCGGTGCGTCCGCCGCGAGCGAGATGCGGCTGCGCACCCCGGAGGACGACCCGTCCCTGCTCTACTGGCCGCGGGTCTGGGCGGCCCGCGCGCTGGTCTACGTGTGGGACGACGCGGCGATCCCGGCGGTGCTCGACGCGCTCGGTGACGATGCCTGGCGGGTACGGGAGATGGCGGCGAAGGTGGTCATCGCGCACGAGCTGGGCGAGGCCGGCGATCGGCTGGTGCCGCTGCTGTCCGATCCGGTACCGCGGGTGCGGGCCGCGGCGGCGCGTGCCCTCGGTGTGGTGGGCGAGGCGGAGCACGCGCCGGCGCTGCGCGAGGCGACCGCGGACGACGAGTCGCAGGTGTCCACCCGGGCCGCGGCGGCGCTGCGGTCGATGTCCCGCCGCCTCGACCGCGACCTGCTCGACTGACCGAACGGTCCACTGTGGATGGTGGGCTCGCCCCGATCCGGTCTCGACGGGTCGGGGCGGTGCCTCACAGCGTCGCCGCGTACGGGTCGAACTCGTCCGGCAGCAGCGCCGGTGCCGTGCAGGTGGAGTCGATCGGAACGAACGCGCCGGTCTCGGCCGACCCGGCGATCGCCGTCATCAGCTCCAGTACGTGCTGCGCCAGCTCACCGGACGCCCGGTGCGGCGTGCCGGCCCGCAGCGCGCGGGCGAGGTCGAGCACGCCGAGCCCCCGGCCGGTGTCCGGTCCCTTCGCCGGTACCGCGGACCAGTCGTCGTCGCCGGCCCGGCGCAGCCGGATGGTGCCGGTGAACGTGTTCGGGTCGGGCAGCGCCATCGTCGCCTCGGACCCGGTGATCTCCACGAAGCCGGCCCGGGCCAGCGGGGAGTCGAAGCTGAGCACGCTGGTCGCGGCCTGGCCGCCGGTGAAGTCGAGCAGCGCCGCCACGTGCGTCGGCACCTCCACCTCGAACGCGGTACCGGCCAGCGGCCCGGAACCGACCACCCGGCTGTCCCGGGAGCGCCGGCCGACGGCGGCCACCGAGCGCGCCGGCCCGAACGCGCCGACCAGCGTGGTCAGGTAGTACGGGCCGATGTCGAACAGAGGGCCGGCGCCGCGCTGGAACAGGAACGCCGGGTTCGGGTGCCACGACTCGGGTCCGGGGCTCTGCATCAGCGTCAGCGCGGTCAGCGGAGTGCCGATCGCACCCTCGGCGATCATCCGGTACGCGGTCTGCAGGCCGGCGCCGAGGAACGTGTCCGGCGCGTTCGCCACCCGTACCCCGGCGGCGTCGGCGGCGGCGAGCAGCGCGGCACCGGCGTCGGGGGCGAGCGCGAGCGGCTTCTCCGAGTACACGTGCTTGCCGGCGGTGACCGCGGCGTGCGCGACCTCGGTGTGCACCGCGGGGATGGTCAGGTTGACCACGATCTCCACGTCCGGATGGCCGATCACCGCGGCGGTGTCGCCCACCACCGGGATGCCGTACCGCTGCGCGGCGTCCCGGGCCCGGGAGAGCTCCAGGTCGCTGCAGGCGACCACCCGCACGTCCGGGAACGCGGTCAGGTTGTCGAGGTACTGGGTGGAGATCGTGCCGCAGCCGACGACCGCGACGCCGACCGGCCCCGCGGTCACGAGGCCACCTCGCGCAGGTACCCGATGCTGTCGGCCAGCGCGGTGAACATGTCGGTGTCGCACCGGTCGAGCTCGACGATGCGGCGCGCCTGCGGTGCGGCGGCGAGGATCGCCGGGATGTCGAGCGTGCCGGCGCCGACCGCGGTCATCGCCGCCTCGGGGGTGGTGGCCGGGCCGTCCTTGACGTGCAGGTAGCGGACCCGGTCCCCGAGCCGGCGCAGCAGCGCCGGTACGTCGAGGCCGCCGACCGTGGCCCAGTAGACGTCGACCTCCAGGAACACCTCGTCGTCCAGCGCGTCGGTGAGCACCTCCAGCGCCGGCCGCCCGTCGACCTGCTGCTCCGGCTCGAACCAGTGGTTGTGGTAGCCGACCGCGATGCCGCGCTCGCCCGCGCGCTTCGCCGCGTCGTTGAGCCGCCGCGCGGTCTGCTCGACGGCGGCGCGGTCGGCGAACCGGTCCGGGTCGAGCCACGGGACGACGACGGTGTCCGTACCGACCGCGGTCGCGGCGTCGAGGATCGCGTCGGTGTCGTCGAGCAGCGGCGCGTGCGTGCTCCACACGGTCAGGCCGTACCGGTCGACGAGGGTGCGCAGGCCGGCCGGGTCGTCGGTCGGGTTGAACCATTCGACCGCCTGGTAGCCGAGCTCGGCGACGCGGCGCAGGGTCGCGTCGCGGTCGGCGGCGAGGCGGTCGCGGACTGAGTACAGCTGGACACCGAGCATGGTGCCTCCGTAGGACGGCGTCGTGACGGTCTCGCTCACGCTAGAAGTCTTTTGCTGCCGAGGTCAATAACTTTCGACGATTCAGACAGAAGTCACCGAGCGTGCGGCGCCCAGGAAGGGCGCCAGGCGGGCTCGGCCGGCGCCGCCACGCCGGCCAGGTGGTCGATGATCGGCCGCAGCCCCGGATGCGGGTTCGCGCTGGGCACCAGCAGCGACAGCGGGTACGCCAGGGTCCGGCCGGCGACCGGGATGCGGCGCAGGTCGTGGCTCGCCGGCCAGACGTACCGGTCGCGCGCGCCGACGAGCGTCGCGACGTCGGCGGAGTCGGCGATCGTGTCCAGCAACACCTCGGTGCCGAAGTTCGGCCCGGCCGGGTCGATGCGCAGGTCGAAGGCTGCGACCAGCTCGTCGTAGAACCGCGCCCACTCGCTGCGCGGCGTGATGCCCGGGACCCAGATCCGGTACCCGCGCAGCCGCGCCGGGGTCAGCGTGCGCGCACCGGCGAGCGGGTGGCGCGGCCCCACGAGCAGTTCCAGCGGCGAGTCGAACGCGCGCACCTGCCGTACCTCCGGGGGCAGCGCGGCGCGGTCGGTCACGGTACGGAAGGAGGCGTCGACATCGCCGGTCCGGACCGCGTCGACCGCCGCCCGCGGGTCCTCGACCCGCAGCGTCACCACGTCCAGGTCGAGGCCGGGATGCGCCCGCCAGTAGTCGTGCAGCACCACCGCCTGCGCGGACCGCAGCCCGAGCACGTCGATCCGCAGCGCCCGCGAGCCCGGCCGTACCGCGGCGACCGCGCGGTCGGCGCCGGCGACGATGGTCCGGGCGTGCGGCAGGAACGCCTGGCCGTCCAGCGTCGGTTCGACGCCCCGGGCGTTGCGGGTGAACAGCCGCACGCCGAGTTCGCGTTCCAGCGTGGCGATCCGCTTCGACACCGCCTGCTGGCTGACCCCGAGCTCGTCGGCGGCGCGTTGCAGCTGCCCCAGCTCGGCCGCCCGGACGAACGATCGCATCGCCTCGGTGTCCATCGCGGCAGCCTACGGCCTCCGGCTGAGGGAGACCCAACCGATGGTTGTGGCTCGCCGGAAGACGGGTTGTTTGCTCCCGTGGTGGCGCTGCTGGTGTGATCCGGACGCACGAACGTCGGTTGTGGCAGGGGAGCGGGATGCGGGCACGGGTGGGGAACGACGTCGGCCGGTTGTGGGCGGCGTACGCGGTCAGCACGTACGGGACGTGGCTCGCGTTCGGCGCGTTCCCGCTGATCGCGGTGCGGGTGCTGCACTCGTCGGCGTTCGCGGTGTCGTTGCTGGAGGCGGCGGGTCTCGCCGTCGCCGCGCTCGTCGCGTTCCCGCTCGGGCCCTGGGTGGCGCACCACGCCAAGCGGCCGGTACTGGTGGCGATGGACCTGGTCCGGTTCGCTGCGATGGCGAGCGTCCCGCTCGGCTACCTGCTCGGCCTGCTGTCGTACGGGCAGCTGCTGGTGGTCGCGGTCGTCTCCGGCGCCGCCGGGATCGCCTTCACCGCCGCGTCCGGCGCGTACCTCAAGCATCTCGCCGCCAGCCCGGACCTGCTCGTCGCGAACGGGCGGTTCGAGGGTACGAGCTGGGTGGCGACCGCGGTGGGCCCACCGCTCGGCGGGGCGCTGGTCGGGGTGCTCGGCCCGGTCGCCACGGTGGCCGCCGACGCGGTCAGCTACCTGCTGTCGGCGCTGGGCGTGCTGCGGATCCGCGGCGGCGACGTCGTGACGCCCCGTGCCACGACGCGCGGGGTACGCGCGGCAGACCTGCTCGCCGGCGTGCGGTCGATCGCCGGTGATCCGGTGCTGCGCCGGCTGTTCGCCAACTCGGTACTGGTCGGCGGGCTGATCATGGCCACCGTGCCGCTGCTGTCGGTGCTGCTGCTCGGCCGGTACCGGATGCCGGTCTGGCAGTACGGCCTCGCGTTCGGGGTGCCGGCGCTGGGCGGGTTCCTGGGCGCCCGGCTGTCCGCGGGCCTCGCCGCCCGGTTCGGCCGGTACCGGGTGCTGCGCGTCGCGGGCTGGCTGCGCTCGCTGTTCCCGCTCGGGCTCGCGTTCGTGCGGCCCGGGGTGGTCGGGCTGCTGGTCGTGATCGCGGTCGAGGCGCTGCTGATCACCTGCATGGGCGTGTACAACCCGATCCACGCCACCGAGCGGCTGCAGCGGGCCCCCGCCGGCCGGGCCGCGCAACTGCTCGCTACCTGGAGCGTCGCGAGCAAGCTGGTGCAGGCCGGCCTGACGGCGCTGTGGGGCCTGCTCGCGACGGCGACCAGCCCGCTGGCCGCGATCACCGTGTCGGGGATGCTGCTGCTCGCCACCCCGCTGCTGCTGCCCACCCGGGCCCGGCTGGCCGCGACCGATTCCGTGCCGACGCAGCCGGCCGTCGCCTGACGGCGGCGGGCTCAGGCCGGGTCGGTGTCGGTGGCTCGTTGCCGGTACATGGTGACGAGCAGGCCGTGCCGGGGCGCTCCGGCGCCGTCGTCGGTGGCGCTCTCGGCGATCTCCTCCAGCGCCGCCCGCAGCCGGTCGGCCTGCGCGTCGCTCAGCCGTACGTGCCGGAGCACCAGCAGCGGATCGTCGTCGGCGACGGACAGCTCGTCGGCGAGGCCGGACAGCATCGCCGCCGTCGCGGCGTGGCCGGGGTCGTCGAGGTCCATCCGCCGGGCCGTGCGCTGGTAGTACTGCTCCGTGCCGCCGCGCACCTGCCGGGTCTCGACGACACGGACCAGGCCGGCCTCGCGCAGCGTCTTGAGGTGGTGGCCGACGCTGCCCTTGGCGGCGCCGAGCGCGGCGGCGAGCTGGCTGGTCGTGGCCGGCTGCTGACCGAGCCGGAACAGCAGCCGTTGCCGCAGCGGGTGGCCCAGCGCCCGGTGCTGGGCGGCGGTCTCGATGCGCAGTGACTCCTCCGGTTCGAGCACGAATCAAGCGTCTAGAACTCTTGACGCTTTGTCAAGGCGCCTGCTCTACTGACCGCAGCCGGGGCAGCCCGCCCCGGCCGGACCAACGGGAGACCCATGCACCGCGCGGACATCGACCGGATCGTCGCCGAGGTCGGCGAGCTCGTCGCCACCAAGTACGTCTTCGCCGAGCTGGGCGAGCAGATCGCGGCGCGGCTGGCCGCCGCGGCCGAGGCCGGCCGGTACGCCGCGGTCGCGGACGAGGCGGCCCTCGCCGAACTGGTCACCGTCGACCTGCAGCGCGGCAACGACGACGGGCACCTGCGGTTGATCCACCACGACGAACCGATCCCCGAGGACGGCGACGACCACGCGGTCGCCGAGGCGCTCTACGAGCGTCGGGTCCAGCGCACCATGAGCGGCATCGGCCGGATCGAGCGGCTGGACGGCAACGTCGGGCTGCTGGAGATCTCGCCCGCGCTGTTCGGCGTGCACCTGGTCGGCGACGAGATCACCGCGGCGATGCAGATCCTGCGGTACACCGATGCGCTCATCCTCGACCTGCGGGGATGCACCGGCAGCGACCCGGGCTCCGTCGCGTACTTCCTCACCTACCTGTTGCCGCCCGAGACGCACCTCAACGACGTGTACGACCGCGGCACCGACTCGACGATCCAGTTCTGGACGCTGCCGCACGTGCCCGGCCCGCACTACGGCACGACGCGGCCGGTCTCCGTGCTGACCAGCCACCAGACGTTCTCCGGCGGCGAGGAGCTCGCGTACGACCTGCGGCACACCGGCCGCGCCACCCTGGTCGGCGAGACCACCGCCGGCGGCGCCCACCCGCGCATCGGGGTACGGCTCGGCCCGCACCTGGAGGCGAGCATCCCCACCTGCCGCGCGATCAACCCGATCACCGGGACCGACTGGGAGGGCACCGGGGTGGTCCCGCACGTCGCGACCCCGGCCGCCGATGCGCTCGCCGTCGCGCACGAGCGCATCGTCGCCGACCTCGCCGCCGGTACCCAGGCCGGTTGATCGACCCGCCCGGGTCAGGTTGCGGGCGCGACGAGGCGTTCTCGCTGGCCGGCTCGGGCTCGACCGGTCAGATGTCGGCGGTGTGCGCCACGTTCGCGGCGTCGTCCGGATCGCTGCTCGGCGTACCGGCGAACCAGGCGTCCAGGATCTCCGCCAGGGTCGGCTCGGACACCGTGCGCAGGCTCAGCGCGAGCACGTTCGCGTCGTTCCAGCGGCGGGCGCCGGTCGCCGTGTACGCGTCGGCGCACAGCGCGGCGCGCACCCCGGCCACCTTGTTGGCGGCGATCGACGCGCCGGTACCGGTCCAGCAGCAGACCACCGCCTGGTCGGCCCGGCCGGCGGCCACGTCGCGGGCCGCCGCCTCCGCCGACCACGCCCAGTCGGCCCGGTCGCCGGCGGCGAGCGCGCCGTGCACGAGCACCTCGTGCCCCCGCCGGCCTAGCTCGTCGACCAGCACCGCCGCCACCCCGTCGGTCGAGTCGGCCGCCACCGCAATCCGCATCCCCCGAGCCTACGTCGGAGTGCCCGCCAGCCCCGCCCGCGACCGGATCGTTCCGGCGCTCCGACCGCGGCGGCGACGCGAATCCACTGGCCAGGGCGCGTCCCCGGCGGGCAGGCTGGGGCCATGACGCGGGTGTACCGGGACGAGAACGTGACGGTGTTCCAGCAGCGGGCCGGCGCCTGGCTCGCCGCCGACCCGCTGCTGCACGCGGTACCGGCGTCGCTGGTCGGCCAGCGCGTCGCCGGCACCGTACCGGTCGAGCCGGACGCCTGGTGGCTGCGGGTCTGCGCGGACGACGGTGCGGTGCTCGGGGTGGCGCTGCGCACGCCGCCGCACGAGTTGCTGCTCGCCGCGATGCCGGCCGAGGCGGTCGCGGCGGTGGTCGACTGGTGCGTCGCCCAGAAGGTTCCGCTCGGCGGCGCGGTCGGCCCGTGCGTGTCCGGTGACCCGTTCGTCGCCCGGTACTCGGCGGCGACCGGGCTGCGGGCGGAACTCTGGATGGCGCAACGGATCTACCGGCTCGACGCGGTCACGCCGCCGACCGGCGTGCCCGGTGCCGCCCGGCCGGCGGTACCGGCGGAGATCCCGCTGCTGTCCGGCTGGGTGTCCGCGTTCGCGGCGGAGACCGGTACGGAGGTGCCGGATCCGCGCTTGGCGGAAAGGGTGGCCGCAGGCCGGTTGTGGGTCTGGACCGACACCGACGACCGGTCCGGTTCGGGTCCGGCCGGATCGCCGGCGGTGGACGGCGATCCGGCGCCGGCCGGCTCCGCGGCTGGCGGCCCGGGAGCCCAGCCCGTTGCGATGAACTGGACGTCGCCGCCGGCGGCGGGCGTGGTACGGGTCAGCGCCGTGTACACGCCGCCGGAACGGCGCGGCCACGGGTACGCCAGCGCTCTGGTCGCGGCGACCAGCCAGGCGGCGCTGGCCGACGGCGCGACGGCCTGCACGCTGTTCACCGACCTGGCCAACCCGACCTCGAACGCGATCTACCAGCGGATCGGCTACCGCCCGGTGGCCGACGCCGGCCGCTGGCGATTCACCTGACCATCCACAGTGGACGGACAGGTCGTGGCTGGTCCGCGGTGCGGTGGGTCGGCTGGTAGAGCGGCATGTCGCCGGCGCCGGGCACCACGACCCGGGCGGTCCGCCCGAAGCTCTCCGTCTCGACCTGCTGGGTGATCCGGGCCCCGCGGGCGGCCAGGTCGGCCACCGTCTGCTCGATGTCGTCGCACATCAGCGTGACCTCGGGCAGCGGCTGCGGTTGGCTGCCGTCCGCGCGGGTGGGGTGCACACCCAGTTCGGACACCGGCGGTCGATTCCGGCGCCGGGCCCGACAGCGGGCCCGCGCGGGGTGGATCCCGGTACGAACCGGGCGGCCGGTACCGCAAGCAGGATCAGGCGGCCGGCCGACACGGCGCCGATGATGAACCCATGGCCGATGCGGGACGAGACCGGCTCCGCGAACTGCTCGACGTGATCGTCGACAGCGTCGCGGACCAGACCGGTGGGGAGAGTGCCGGCGACGAGACGGACGGCGCGGCGCTCGCGGCCCGTGCGTACCTGTCGCGGTACCACTTCGATCGGCTGGTGTCGGCCGCGATCGGTGAACCGCCCGGCGGGTTCCGGCGGCGACTGCTGCTGGAGCGCGCGGCGTGCGAGCTGCGCGACGGCGCACCGGTCACCGAGGTCGCCTACCGCGCCGGCTACGGCTCGCCGGAGGCGTTCACCCGGGCGTTCGGCCGGGCGTACGGGCGGCCACCGTCGGCGCTGCACGGCGACCCCGGCAGCCGGGTGCACCTGCCCGCGCCGAACGGCATCCACTTCCATCCCCCGGGCAACCTGCGGGTGCCCGGCGATCCGAGGAGGTCCAGCATGGACGTCACCACCACGATCCTGGCCCACGACAACTGGCTGGTCGGCGAGATCCTGCGGCACGCCGAGACGCTGCCGGACGAGGTACTCGACCGGCCGATCACGATGAGCGTCGACGCGCTGGACGCCGGCGACGGCCTGCGCGGCCTGCTGCACACCCTGGTGTCGACCAAGGAGCGGTGGACCGCGGCGGTGCAGGGCCAGCGGCCACCGGGCGGCGACCCGCTCGGCTCCGCACTGCCGGAGTCCGAGCGCACGCTGCCGGCGTTGCGCCGTCGGTACGCGGTGGCCGGGCCGGCGTTCCTGGACCTGGCCAACGGGATCCGCGCCCGCGGCGAGGAGGACACCACGTTCATCGACGTGACCTGCGATCCGCCCCGTACCTTCAGCTACGGCGAGATGATCGCGCACGTGCTGAACTTCTCCGCCTACCGCCGGACCCTCGCCGTCGGTGCGCTGCACGAGTACGGCATCGACGCGCTCGGCTTCGGCGACCCGGTGTCCTTCACCACCGACCGTCCACAGTAGACGATCCGGGGTGCCGTGGGTGGCAGCCCGCGGCACCCCGTCGGCCGGTCGATCGCGGCGGCCGAGGTCCGGTCAGCCGGCCGCCACCGCGAACACGTGGATCGCGGACTGCGCCGGCAGTGTCACGCTCGCCACCGTCTTGTCCGGCGGCAACGAGACCCCGACGTAGAAGATCCGGTACTGCACGCCGAAGTTCGCCGGGCCGGACTGGGTGTTGCGGTGATCGGCGGTGGCCACGATGTCGTAGCCGGTCGTGTCGCTGCAGCACCAGTTCGGGAACGACAGGTCGGCCTGCTGGGTGGTCCCGTCGGTGAACGTGATGGTCACGGTGCCGGTGCTGAAGCCCGCCTCGGACCCGAGGAAGCCCAGCGTGCCGGTACCGTCGACGGCCACCTTGCGAGCGCCGCCGGCCACGTTGTCCGGTGTACCGGCCGCCGCGGCCGGCCAGTGGAACGTCAGCCCGTCGTGCGTCAGGCTGGCCCCGGGCGTGAGCCCGGCCGCCGCCAGCGCCTGCGCCGAGTAGCTGTTGCCACCGCCGTCGAAGTTGCCCGGCGCCGGGTTCGACTCGTCGGTGATGCCGACGTTGTTCGCCGCCGCGTCGATGCTCGGGTAGGGGGTCGGCGAGGCGAAGTCGAGCCCGCCGGCCGCGTGCTGCGACGACCCGTGCCAGCGGTACGCGGCGGTTCCGGTCAGGTGCAGCATCGCGCCCGGTGGCGGGGTGTTCGGCGTGACGTCGAAGTGCGCGGTCAGCGACCCACCCGGCGGTACGGCCCGGGCCGGCGCGGCATCGGTGCGGGTCGCGGTCCACCCGTCCGGTACCGTCAGCCGCACCGTGGCGTCGCTGATCGCGCTGGTGCCGTTGTTGGTCAGCGTCACCGTGGTCGGCGTGGTCGTACCCGCGGTGTACCCGTGCCCGTCGACACCGACCACAGTGGACGGTGGGGTGCTCGGGGATGCGTTGCGGTGCACCCGGTACAGCACGGCGGAGTGGCCCGGGACCGAGGCGGCGATCGTGCCGGCGGTCGAGGCCACCTGCTTGGACCACAGGTCGGTGAGCCGGTAGCTGTGCGCGGAGCCGGTGAAGCCGGCCTGCGCCGCGGTCACCGACGCGGTCTGCTCGCTCGCGCCCTTGTTGAACAGCACCACGGCCCGGTCCCCGTTGGAGAGCGGCCGGGACAGGACATCCACGTCACCGGTGGACTTGACGATGGTGCCCTGCACGCCGAGCCGGTCCTGGTCGACCGCGATCACGTCGGCGTTGGACAGGATCCGGACCGTGTCGGCGGAGGCGCCCTTCAGCGCGGTGGAGAACAGCAGCGGCGAGGCCATCACCGACCACACCGACAGCTGTGCCTGGTACTCGTCGGTGGTCATGCCACCGTTGCCGACCTCCAGCATGTCGGCGTCGTTCCAGTGGTTCGGCCCGGCGTACGCGGCGAGACCCGGGGTGTTGCCCTCGGCGTAGTTCTCCAGCACCGAGTCCCAGTTGTCGGCGATGTCGGAGCCGTACCGCCACAGCTGGCCCTCGTCGGCGAGCCAGCCCAGCTCGTTGGTGAAGTCCGGGCCGGAGCAGCACACGTACGCCGGGGCCGACTCGCTGAACACGATCCTGCGGCCGGTGTTCGCGAGCGCCTGGCTCGCCTCGTGGTAGACGAGGTGCGCGACCTCCGCGGGCGACTTGCCGGGGAACTGGTCGGTCGGCTGGTAGCAGTAGTCGAGCTTGAGGTAGTCGACGCCCCAGGAGGCGTAGTCGTCGGCGTCGGTCTGGAAGTGGCCGTAGCTGCCCGCCGCGCCCTGGCACGTCTTGTACCCGGCGTCCTCGTAGATGCCGAACTTCAGGCCCTTGGAGTGGATGTAGTCGCCGAGCCACTTGAGCCCGTGCGGGAACCGGGTCCGGTCGATCTGCAGGTGGCCGTTCGCGTCCCGGTCGTGCTGCATCCAGCAGTCGTCGATGTTGACGTAGTGGTAGCCGAGCTTGTCCAGGCCGAGCCGGACGATCTCGTCGGCGGTGTCGACGAACAGCTGCTCGTTCATCGCCTCGTTGCACTCGAAGCCGGCCCAGTCGTTGAAGCCCATCGGCGGGGTCGGTGCGAGGTCGTCGCCGTTGGTGGCGTGCGGTACCGCGGCGGGCGGGGGTGCGGCGGACGCCGGTGCGGCCGCGGCCACCAGCGCGCCGGCGGCGAGCACCAGCGCGCCGAGGGTGGCCAACAGGCGGGGTCTCCGAACGCGGGTGAGAGAACGCATGGGTTGCTCCTTGCCACGCAGACTGCCCAAAGCTGGTTGCATCAGGCAATGATTGAGCACAATTGCGCAATCAAAGGTCGGATGTCAAGGCTCCGCCCCCGGTCGTACCGATGTCGGGAACGCCCCGGCCCGCCCCTGCCCACGGGCCCGGCCACGGCGGGCAGAATGCGGCCATGGACGCGCACCAGCACCAGCACGGCGGCAGCGACACCCCGGCCGGCGACAGGCAGCGGCCCGACGGCGGCCACGCCCACAGTGGTCACGAGCACGGCGGTCACGAGCACGGCGGTCACGAGCACGGCGGTCATAAGCACGGCGGTCACGAGCACGGCGTGGGCCACGGGCACGGGCACCATCCGTACCTGCCGGCGCACATCGACCTGACCGCGCTCGCGGTGCCCGACACCATGGCGCTGCTGCGACCGGTACTGCCCGAGCCGCCCGCGGCGATCTGCGAGGTCGGTGCCGGACTCGGCGCGCTCGCCGCCGCGCTGGCCGGCGCCGGATACCGGGTCACCGCGGTCGAACCGGATCCGGACTCGGCGGCGGCCGCGGCCGACCGCGGGCTGGACGTGGTCAACGCCGAACTGCGCGACCACCAGGCGCCCGGCCGGTACGAGGCGGTGCTGTTCACCCGCTCGCTGCACCACATCGAGGACCTGCCCGGTGCGATCGAGCACGCGCTCGGCCTGCTCACGCCCTCCGGCGTGCTGGTACTGGAGGAGTTCGCCCGGGAGCGCGCGAACGAGGCCGCGGCACGGTTCCTGTACGACGCGATCGATCTGCTCGCCGCGGCCGGCGTCGCCTCGACCAGCCAGGAGGACGACGAGGGACGGCCGCAGCCCACCGACCCCTGGCAGCGCTGGCAGCACAACTTCGTACCGAGCGGGCACGAGTCGCCGGAGGAGGCCGCCCACCGGCCGCTGCACACCGGTACCGACATCGTCGCCGCGCTGCGCGCCGCCGGGCTGACCGTCACCGACGAGCCGACGATCGGGCTGTGGCGGATGGTCGCGCAGCGCCTCGCCGACACCCCGGTGGCCAACGACGTCGCCCGGCGGGTGCGCGACACCGAGGCGCGCCGGCTCGCCGACGGCAGCCTGCCGGCGCTCGGCCGCTTCCTCGTCGCCCGCCGCTGACCGCAACGGTGTGACGCCGCGGCTCGGTCGGACACGGAACGACGGGGCGCCCGCGGGAAGCGGACGCCCCGTCGCCGGGGGAGCGGATCAGGACGCGGTGGTGAACGCCACGTCGTCGATCAGGAACGAGGTCGCCAGGTACGAGTCCTCGGTGCCGGTGAAGGAGACCTTCACCGACAGGCCGGACGCACCGGTCAGCGTGAACGACTTCTTCACGTAACCGCCGGTGGCGTTGGCGTTCGAGTACGTCGCGACCGTGGTGGAGTTGGCCTTGACGGTCAACGTGTCGTACGGGGTCGAGCCGGACTCCTGCGTGTCGATGTAGACGTAGAAGGAGAACGACACCGTGTCACAACCGGCCGGTACCTGGACCGTCTGGCTCACCGTGTCGGTGTGCGACGAGCCGTAGCCGTCCAGCCAGGCGTAGTAGCTGCCGGTGTGCGCGACCCCGCCGTCGGCGTTCGACGACACGACCCCGGACGAGGCCGACCACGGAGCTGCCGATCCCGTCTCGAAGCCCGGGTTGCCCAGCAGCTGGCTGCCGCAGGTGCCGCCGCCACCGCCGGTGGTGATCGCCCAGGAGAACGACGCGGTGCCGGTCTTGCCGGCGGCGTCGGTCGCGGTGGCCTTCACGGTCGAGGTACCGGCCGTGGTGGGGCTACCGGTGATCTTGCCGGAGGACGAGGCGGACAGCCCCGCCGGCAGCCCGGTCACCGACCAGGTGTACGGCGCGGTGCCGCCCGACGCGGACAGCTGCAGGCTGACCGAGTCGCCGACCTTGTTGCTCTGGTTGCCCGGGTTGGACACCGTCACGTCACCGGGCGGCGTGGTGCCACCCGCCGCGAACGCGGCGGTGCCGTTCGGCGTACCGAGGCCGGTCGGGCCGTCCCAACCGGAGCCGGCCGAGCACATCGGCGACCCGCAGCTGCCGTTGCTGCCGCTGGTCACGTCGTTCAGGTTCGACTGGTGCGCGTACGGGTAGCTCGCCGGGTAGTCGCTCGCGCCGGGCGTGCCGGCGAGCGCGTACACCGAGGCGATGATCGGCGCGGATGCCGACGTGCCGCCGTACACGGCCCAACCGCTGCCGCCGTAGGTCTGGTAGACCGCGACGCCGGTGTTCGGGTCGGCGACCGCGGACACGTCCGCCTCGGCCCGCTTCGAGCAGCCGGTGCTGACGTTCTGCCAGCTGGCTTTCGCGTCGTAGGACGAGCAGCCCGAACCGGCACCGCTCCACGCGGACTCGGTCCAGCCGCTACCGGACCGGGACAGCGAGGTGCCGCCCACCGCGGTCACGTACTTCGACGTGGCCGGGTACTCGGCGCCGTTGCCGTCGTCACCGGAGCTGACCGTGATGGCCACACCCGGGTGGTTGAAGTGCGAGTCGTCGGTGGTCTGACCGGACGACTCGCCGCCACCCCACGAGTTCGAGACGTACTTGGCGCCCAGCGCCACCGCCTCGTCCTCGGCCTGGTACAGGTCGGCGTCGCTCGGCGCGTCCGCCTCCACCAGGATGATGTTGGCCTTCGGCGCGACCGCGGACACCATGTCCAGGTCGAGCGAGATCTCGCCGGCCCAGCCGGAGTCCGCGGTCGGCAGCGGGCTGGTCTGGCCGTTCTGGTTGACCTTCCGGAACTGGCCGGAGGTCAGCGCCGGCAGACCGAACGCCGACCGGTAGGCGGCGAGGTCGCTGGCCGCGTTCGGGTCGTCGTACGCGTCCACGATGGCGATCGTCGCGCCGGCGCCGCCGTTGGCCGGCAGGCTGTACGCGCTCTGGAGGTCGGACGGCCCGTAGCCGGACGGCAGGTCCGGGTGGATGCCGGTGCGCTTCAACGCCATGCAGTGCATGGTGTGCGGCGCGGCCGGCGCGTCGCAGACCCGCTGGACACCGGAGGTCGTACTGCTTGCCGGTGCGGCCCAGGCGGACTGGGCGAGGCCGAGTGAGGTCAGGGCGGCAGCCGACATCGCGGCGACCGAGACGACCATGGCTCGGCGCAGGGGAACACCCATGGTGCTTCCTCTCGCTGGGGCAGGCCGATGCCGAACGGCATCGGCGAGGTTGCCGGTGCCGTCGACGGCGCCGGCGTGGGGAGTGCCGGCGCCTCGGACGAGGCCCCGGCGACCGGTGCGGAGGGACGCACCGGTTGATAGGGGTGAAACCTCCTCAATCCCAGATGGTCGGGAAGGATCGAGCTTGACACCCATAAGGCGCCATTAAGGATGTACACGAAAACAACCCCGCGCGATAGGGGTAATTTCGTCGGTTCACCCGACCTGCATGGCGTAATTACGGTTCGCGGCGGGAACCCGCCAGATCGGACCGGTTCGAGCGGTTCGTCAGCTCGGCCGGTACCAGGTCGTCGGATCGGTCGGGACGATCAACGGGTACTCGCCGGCCGGGCCGGCGTAGCGGTGCCCGTGCGGGTACGGCCACGGGTTCGGGGTGCAGCCGTGCAGCCCCAGCGTCTGCTGCTCCATCGTCGGCGCCGGCTTCCCCTTGCCCGGACACAGCTCGTGCCCGTGGCCGAGCCGGTGCCCCACCTCGTGGCTGAGCGCGTAGTCCCGGTACGCGGTCAGGTCGTGGTAGTAGGGCACGCCGTGCAGCCAGCGGGACACGTTGATCACCACCGCGTCGCCGTTGCGGCACGACGTGTACCGGTCGTTGACCGCGCCGCACAGCACGTCCCGGGTCGCCGGTGTCGCCAGGTAGATCACGAAGTCGTGCGGCTGGCCCGGGCCGACCCGACGCAGCCGCCAGTCGCCGCCGGCGGTCCAGCCCTGCGGATCACCCAGGATGTCGACCACCTGATCGGCGAACCCGGACACGGACAGGTGGTCGATGCCGTGCTCCACCGCGACCTGGAAGCGCAGCAGGGTCCCGCTGCGCCCCAGCGTCGCGCTGTGCCCCGGCGCGATCGCGTACGAACCGGTGCCGCGCAGCGGGTAGCTGACCGGACTGGGCGACGGGCTCGGCGACGGGGTGGGGGAATGCGTGGCCGGGCTCGTCGCCGGCCGCGACGGGCGCCGCGAGTGGTCACCGGTGGCCGAGTTGGCGGTCCGGTCGCAGCCGGCGGGCAGCGCGATCGCCGCCACGGCAAGCAATCCGGTCAGCAGAACCCGCACGGTACGCACCGGCCCAGGCTACGGCACCCCGCCGCGCTCCGTTGATCACGGTGCGGTGTTTGCCCGACGATCGTTGCCGCCGCACGCCGCCTCCCGATCGGCGGGCCAGGGTGGTCAGGCGGCCGGCAGGGTGACCCGGATGAGGCAGCCGACGCCGCCGCCGACCACCCGGATCGTGCCCCCGTGCAGGTCGACGGCCCACCGTGCGATCGCCAGCCCCAGCCCGGTACCGCCGACCCGGTCGCGGAACGGCTCGCCGCGGGTGAACCGCTCGAACACCCGCTCCCGGTCCTCCGAGCGGATGCCCGGCCCCTCGTCCTGCACCTCCAGCACCACCTCGTGGTCGTGCCGGCGGGCCCGCAGGCTGACCAGTCCGTTCGGCGGGCTGTGCCGGCAGGCGTTCTCGACCAGGTTGGCGAGCACCTGGTGCAGCCGCTGCGGATCGGCGTGCATCGTCAGTTCGGGCGGCGTCACGTCGACGGCGAACCGCACCGCCTGGCCGGCCACCGAGGTCTGCGCCACCACCTCGGCGAGGAGGTCCTCGGCCGTCACCTGCTCGCGGCGCAGCGGTACCACCCCGGCGTCCAGCCGGGACATGTCCAGCAGCTCGGAGACCAGCCGGCCGAGCCGCTCGGTCTGCGCCAGCGCGGTCTTCAGCTCGGACGGTTCGCTCACCCCGTCCACCACGTTCTCCAGCACCGCCTGCAACGCCGAGATCGGGGTACGCAGCTCGTGCGAGACGTTCGCGATCAGCTCGCGCCGCTGCCGGTCGGCCACCGCGAGATCCTCGGCCATCTGGTTGAACGCCCGGCCCAGCTGGCCCACCTCGTCCGACGAGGTCGCCCGTACCCGCCGGGTGTAGTCGCCGCGCGCCATCGCCTCGGCGGCCGCGGTCATGTCGCGCAGCGGCGAGGTCATCCCATGCGCCAGGATCTGCGTCACCGTCAGGGCCACGGCGACCGCGAGCACGGCGAGCAGCATGCCGAGCCCGTTGGTACCGATGCCGAGCCAGAACACCCCGGAGGCGGCGCAGATCGCGGCGGTGACCAGGACCCCGATCTTCAGCTTGATCGAGCCGATCCGGTCCAGCGGGCGGATCACGGCGCCGGCTCCAGCGCGTAGCCGACCCCGTGCACGGTACGGATCAGGCCCGGCCCGAGCTTGCGACGCAGCGCCTTGACGTGGCTGTCCACCGTGCGGGTGCCGGAGCCGTTGGCCCAACCCCAGACCTCTTCCAGCAACTGCTCGCGGCGCAACACCGCGCGGGGCCGCTCGGCCAGCCGGGTGAGCAGGTCGAACTCGGTCGGCGTCAGGTGCACCTCCGCGCCCGACCGGGTCACCCGCCGCTGCGCCTTGTTGATCGCCAGCTCGCCCACGGTGAGGATCTCGTCGCTGGTCTGCGCCGCCCGGTCCACCCGGCGCAGCAGCGCCTGCACCCGTGCGCACAGCACCCGCATACTGAACGGCTTGGTCAGGTAGTCGTCCGCGCCGACGCCGAGCCCGACCAGGTGGTCGGTCTCCGAGTCGCGCGCGGTGAGCATCAGCACCGGTACCGGCCGGTCGGCCTGGACCCGCCGGCACACCTCCAGCCCGTCGAAACCGGGCAGCATCACGTCGAGCACGATCGCGTCGGGCGGGCGCCGCCGGGCCGCGTCCACCGCGCCGGGCCCGTCGCCGGCGAGCTCCACCTCGTACCCCTCGGCGCGCAGCCTGGCGCCGACGGACTCGGCGATCGTCGGCTCGTCCTCGACGACCAGGACCCGTCGCTGCTTCATGATTGGGCAATCTATGCCGCCCGCGTGGTGGTCCGCGATGCGCGCGGTGAAGATGTTGTGCCCGCCGCAGTGCGTGGACCCGTACCGGTGGCCGCGCGGCCGGGCGGCCCCGCCGGCAGTACCGGCTCGGATGCTCAGGCCCGCAGCATGGGGTAGAGCATGGCCAGCATCAGCAGGCTCATCAGTACGTGGCAGGCGGCGGTGGCGCGCGGCGCCGGTGCGGTACCGGGCAGCATCGGGGCGGCCAGCCGGGTGGCGCCGAGCGCGGTGAGGACCGCGGAGCCGGCGACGAAGCCGATCAGCACCAGATCGGCGCCCACCAGCAGCGGGGCGGGCACGGTGCCGGTCCCGGACATCGACATTCCTGGCATCGCCGTACCGGCATCGACCTGCGGTAACGCCAGCAGGTAGGCCATCGCGAGGGTCGCGCCGACGTGGTGCAGCCGGTGCGCGGCGTGGCCCCCGGCGGTACCGGTGGGAGCACGAGCCGGCCGGGACCCGGGGTGGTGCGGCCAGCCGTGCCGGACCAGCACCAGCGTCGACCAGGTGGAGCCGGCGGCGAGCAGGGCCGGTGCGCACCACCGCGGTACCGCGGTGCCCGCCGCCATCGCCGCCATCGCCGCGGCCATTCCGATCCGGGCCACCTCGACGTCGCGGCCGGCGCGATCGCCGCGCAGCAGCCGGAGCACCCCGACGGCGACCAGCGCCGCGGCGGCCGACCCGGTCGACCAGGCCGGCACGCCGGCGTCGGTCACCGACAGTGCCCGCCGCACTGGCACGGGCCGCCCGACTGGCAGCCGCAACCGCAGCCGGAGCCGCAGCCGCACCGCGCCGCGGCGAGCGGTTCGGCCAGCCCGACCCGCGGGTGGGCGGGTCGGACCGGGGCGGTGTCGGGGTGCACGCTGGTGGGGTGCGCAATCGGGTGTTCGGACATCGGAGCCTCCCGGTGACGGTGGTCGCGGACCCCCACATCATGATCCGGGAAATCGGACGAATCGCCGACGATTGGTGCCGTCTAGTGACAGATCACGGACACTGTGTTATCGCTGGTTGCGCTAGCCGTCGGGTGGTGTGCTGATGTGCACGGTGCTGGTCAGCCTGCGCCCGGCCGCGGACTGGCCGGTGCTGGTGCTCGCCGTCCGGGACGAGATGCTCGGCCGGCCGTGGCGGCCGCCGGCGCGACACTGGCCGGACCGCCCCGGGCTGCTCGGTGGCCTGGACGAGCAGGCCGGCGGCACCTGGCTCGCGGTCGACCCGGCCGCGGGCCGGATCGCGTGCGTGCTCAACGCCGCCGGCCGGCCCGCCGAACCGGCCGGGCGCCGGTCCCGCGGTGAGCTGCCGCTGGCGGCCGCCGCCGGCGAGGCCGCGCCGGCCGGTTTCAACGGGTACGACCCGTGTCACCTGCTGGTGCTCGACGGTGGCGGGCTGTGCGTGACGACCTGGAACGGTCGGCAGCCGCACCGGTACCGGTTGACGGACGGCGACCACCTGTTCGTCAACCAGGGCCGCTGGCTCGGGCCGGCGGACCGGCGGTCGCCGCGCGCGGCGCACTTCGGGCCCCGGTTCGCGGCGGTGGCCCGTCCCGAACCCGCGCTGGGGAAGCCGGTCCCGGACGCCTGGGCACCGTGGCTGGCGTTGCTCGACGGCCCGGACGTACCGGCGCCGACCGATCCGCGCGCGTTGATCGCCCGCTCCGTCCAGGACGACGGCTCCGTCTGGGGCACCAGCTCGGTCACCCTGCTCGGGTTGTCCGCCACCGGCGAACTGCGCTACGACTTCCGTCCCGGCGCCGCCGCCACGGCGGGTTGGCGGCCGATCGGAGCCGGCTGAGCTCACCGCCTCGGTCTCGGCCGTCGTCTCGGCGCCGGCGGTGCCCCGAGCGTCGGCCGCCGCTTGCGCTGCCGCCGCTGCAGAACCGCGGAGAGTACGACGAGTCCGAACGCGACCGCGATCGTGCACAGCGCCGGGATCCACGCGGCGCTCGCGCTGGGCGGGGGAGCGGCGAGCGGGACGGTCATGCCGGACACCGTAGCGGCGGAGCGCCACGCTGCCGCGACTGTCGCGCCCCGGCAAGAACCGACCGGCGATGATCGGCACTGTGGCGCCGCGCGGCACACCCCCCAGTTGCCGCGCGACGCCACCGCCGCCCGCACCGAGCGTCCCGGCGCGGAGTTGCCCGTTTCCGTGCGGCGGTAACGGACTCGCTCAGTGAACGCCGATTCGGTGGTCCACGTCACGACCCATGATCAACAATCACTCTCCGGTGTTAACATACGAACACGCAACGTAGTCACCGTGATGTCGCCCTCGGCGCGGTCGACGGCTACGCGGGCAGCAGGCCGATCGCCTGCTTGGCGCGACGAACCTTGCGCTGCGCGATCTCTCGTGCCCGGGCTGCCCCGGTACGCAGCACGCCGCGGACGTGCTCCGGATCGTCCGACAGCTCCTGGTACCGCTTGCGCAGCGGCCCGAGCGTCTCCACCACCGCGTCCGCCACCGCGCGCTTGAGCTGCCCGTACGAGTCGAAGCCGGGGGCGAGCCCGGCCGGATCGGTGCCGGTGCAGGAGGCGAGGATGTCGAGCAGGTTCGCCACCCCGGGCCGCCGGTCCGGGTCGTACACCACATCCCGGCCGTCGTCGGTGACCGCGCGCATCACCTTGCGCCGCAAGGTGTCCGGGTCGTCGGCGAGCCGGAGCGAACCGGCCACCGAGGAGGCCGACTTGCTCATCTTCGTGGTCGGCGCGGCCAGGTCCATGATCCGCGCGCCCACCGGCGGATGTACCGCCCGCGGCACCGTGAACGTCTGGCCGTACCGGGTGTTGAACCGGTACGCGACGTCCCGGGCCAGCTCCACGTGCTGGCTCTGGTCGTCGCCGACCGGTACCTCGTCGGCGTCGTAGAGCAGGATGTCGGCGGCCATCAGGATCGGGTAGGTCAGCAGCGACATCCGGATCTGCTGCTGCCGGCGCGATTTCTCCTTGAACTGGATCATGCGCTGCGCCTCGCCGTACCCGGTCGTGCACTCCAGCAGGTAGTGCAGCTCGGCGTGCTCGGGCACGTGCGACTGCACCAGGAGCAGGTGCCGGTCCGGGTCGGCGCCCGCGGCGAGCAGCAGGGTGGCGAACTCGAGCGTTCGCTCCCGTACCAGGGCGGGGTCGTGGTCGAGGGTCAACGCGTGCAGGTCGGAGATGAACACGACGGTGTCGGTGTGCCCGGTGCCGTCGACGATCGGCCGGATCGCGCCCAGGTAGTTGCCCAGGTGCAGCACGCCGGACGGGGTGAATCCGCTGATGCGGCGGGTCATGGTGGTGGCTCCTTGTCGGTGGGGCCGACCGGCCCGCGCCGCCGAAGCGCGTACACGCGAAACGGCCGCCCGAACCGGGCGGCCGCGTGTGTGCTGAGCACAATGCGCGGAGTGTGGTGCCGCCCGTCAGGGGCGCCACCAACCGAGACAATCGAAGCTCGTCCGCATGCCACCACCCTAGCGCACCCCGGCCCCGGACGGCCCTGTCCGCCTCGTCACCGGCCGGTGCCCCGAACCGCCTCGGCCGGCCGCGGCCCGGTCGGCTCGCCGGCTCGCGCGGTCTCGATGCCGTCGAACCCGGCGCGTGATCGGCATCGTCGGGTGCGCGTCGCCGTCGCGGCGTGCGACGTACCCGTCGTGCCCGAACCGGCCGCCCCGCACCGGTTCGTGAGTGTTGGACTGCCCATCGTGACCAGCTGATGCGGTACTGTCTGCGGGCCACGGCGGGGGCCGGGAGGTGGTGCATGGCCAGGGTACGGGCGGTTTTCGGGCAGGCGGTGACGGCGCACCGGGAGGCGGTGGCGCAGCTGCGCGCGGCGCGCGCCGCGCTGGACGTCGATCGTTCCGGTGACTCCGCCACCGACCGGGCCGGGCTCGCCGACCAGGCCCGGGACGCCGCCGGCCGACTGGCGCCCGGCTGGCTCGGCGCGGACTGGGCCGCCACCGCGGACCTTGCGGTCGGCCGGGACGCGTCCGCCGCCGCACCGGTACCGGTGCGCATCGGTACCGCCGTGCCGGGAGACGACCTCGACTACCCCGCGGTGGTGCCGTTGCTCGGAGCCGGTCACCTGGCCGTCGAGGCCGCGTCACCGCAGCCGTTCGCCGGTGTGCTGCTGCGGTTGCTGGCGGCGGCACCGGCCGGGCTGCTGCGGGTGTGCTGGCTCGGTCCCGGACTGCCGGCACCGTTCCGGCCGTTGCGCGCGGCCGGGCTGCTGGTCGAGGCCGACCCGGACACCGCGCTCGCCGCCGCCGACCGTCAGCTGCGGCACGTCGCCGACGCGGTACGGGCGGGGCAGGATCCGGCCGGCCTGCCGTACCTGGTGCTGGTCGCCGCGCAGCCGCTGCCGCCGGCGCGGCTGCGCCCGCTGGCCGAGCAGGGCCCGGCCGGCCGGCTGCACCTGTTGCTGGCCGGTCAGGCCGCCCCGCTGCCACACACCGTCTCGGTGCGATCCGGCGCCGTCCGGGACCCGCATGCCGGGCGGGAGCCGCACACCGGCCCCGATGCGCACCCCGACCGGGACTCGTACGCCGGCTCGGGCTCGGCGGGTGGCCGGTCGCCGGGGGCCACGGCGGCAGGAGCCGGCGGCACCGGGGCCGGGCGCGGTGAGCAGGTGACGGTCTCGTACGGCGAGGTGACGGCGCCCGCGGTGCGGCTGGATCCGGCGCCGCCGGACGAGCTGATCGCGGCGGTGTGCCGGCGGTTGGCCGATTCGCTGCGGCCGGGGTTCGCGCAGTTGCTGCCGGCACAGCGATGGGCCGAGAGCTCCGCGACCGGGCTGCGCACGCCGATCGGCGTCGGCGCGGGCGGTGCCGTCGAGTTGGCCTGCGCCGAACGGACCCCGCACTGGCTGCTGGCCGGGCCACCGCGGGCGGCCGGCGCGGTCGCGCTGACCGCCGTGTACGGGCTCGCCGCCCGGTACTCGCCGGACGAGCTCGCGGTCTACCTGCTCGACGCGACCGGGGCCGCGCTGTTCGCCGAGTTCGCGCCGAGCCGGGCCGATCCCAGCTGGCTGCCGCACGCCCGGCACGTCGGCGCGGTGGACACCGCCGAGGACCTGCGACCGGTACTGGCGGCGCTCGCCGGCGAGGTCGCGGAGCGGCGCCGGCTGCTGGCGCGCGCCGGGCACACCGAGCTGGCCGCGGCACTGTCCACAGTAGACAGGGCGATGCCGCGGATCCTGGTCGTCCTCGCCGGCGCCGACCTGCTGTGGGCCGCGACGCCACCCGCACCGGTACCGCGGGCGCACCCGGACGGTGGGCCCGGGCCGGCCCCCGATGCCGGGACGGTGCCGCGGATGCGGGGCGAGGACGGCGTGCGGCCGGGCCACGGCGAGCCCGTGCCGGCCTCGCGCGGCCGCGCTGACGGGGAACCGGACCCGCCGCCGGTCGAGGCGATGCTGGCGGAGCTGGCCACGATCGGGGGAGCGGTGGGCGTGCACCTGCTGTCGTGCGCGCAGCGGCCGGCGGTGCCGGTGCTCGCACGGTTGCCCGGGCGGCTCACGGTGTCCGATGTGGACGGTACCGCGGTGCTCGGCGGGCGGACGGTGCGGCTGATCGACCCGTACGCCGAACCGGCGGCCCGGGCCCGGTTGCGCGAGGCGCTGTGGCAGGCACGTACCCCGGGCAGCGCGCCGCCGGAGGTGCCGCACGCGACCGAGCCGACCAGCCTGGCAGGGGAGTGAGCCGTGGCGGACTGGGACGACTACCTGGCGGCGACCCGGCGCCTCGGCGTCGCCGCGCCGATCTCGGCCGAGGCCGCCGCGGCGCACCAGGAGCGGATCGTCGCGCTGTCCGACCGGGCGCTGACCCAGCGAGACGAGCTGACCGAACGGGCCGGCCGGTTGCGGTTGCCGGCCCCGGACTTCACCGCCGCCGGCCCGGGTGAGCTGCCGGACCTGCTCGAACCGGTACCGGTGGCCGATCGGCTCGCGCTGGCCGAACGGCGCCTGGCCGCCGCGACCGCCGCCGGCACCGAGGTCGACCGGCTCGCCGCCAGCCCGCCGCTGCTGCCGTCGTGGCGGCCGCGGCCGCGCGCCGCGGCGGTGTACGCGGCGTGCTCGTTCGCCGGCCTGGTCGGCCAGCTGGTGT
>NZ_BOPO01000038.1 GCF_017312725.1 Actinocatenispora comari
ATCAAGGACCTGTGGTCCAACCGGATCGTCGGCTACTCGATCGGCTCCCGGATGACCTCTGATCTGGCGGTCGCCGCGTTGCAGCACGCCATCGGGCTGCGTTGCCCCGCCGCCACGATCGTGCATTCCGACCGGGGCAGCCAGTTCCGGTCCCGGAAATACGTCACCACACTGCGCCAGGCTGGGCTGACCGGGTCGATGGGACGGGTCGGTGCCTGCGGCGACAACGCGGCAATGGAGTCGTTCTTCGCCCTGCTGCAGAAGAACGTCCTCAACCGCCGCCGCTGGGCCACCCGCCAAGGGCTGCGACTGGCCATCGTCACCTGGATCGAGAAGACCTACCACCGCCGACGCCGCCAAGCCCGCCTCGGACGCCTGACCCCGATCGAGTTTGAGACCATCTACACCACACACGCGGCCTGACACCACACAACCCCGAGTGTCAACAAAACTTGGGGCAGTCCCGGTCATGCAGATGCAGCCACGGCAGGTCAGCCTCGGCCCGTACTGCTTCGAAGACCCGGTTCACGTTCCGCGGCTCCAACGGCGTCCCGATCAAGGCGCCGCTGGCGCCGCCGTCGACGAGCACCGCCAGGACCAGGACGAGCTGTCGGGCACGGTCTTACGCTCGCCTCTGTGTGGCCACCGTTCGTAGTGGTTCCGGGCGAGCGCCGCCGCGATGGCCCAAGACCGGGGCCATCTTGCCCCCCGAGATCTGCCGGTCACGACCCGCCGGACGAGACGAGCCGCAGCGCAGCGTTCCGACCTTCACCGCCTGGCCGTGGGCTGGCTTATGGTCGTGGACATGCCGAGGCCCCCGAACCCACCGACCCAGAACGCGAGGCGCACCTTGGCCGTATCGCGCTGTGGCTGACCCGCGAAGACCTGGAGTGGTTGGCGTCTCGCTGCGCCTGCACCGACACGACGCCGAACGAGGAACGCGACCAGTGCGGCCGCATTCGCTTCCGTGCGCGCGCGGCGCTGCACAAAGCGAGAGCGACGCCGACAGCGACGGATGATCTGTAGCCAAAGGTGTAGCCAAGACAGCCGACATGGCAGACGTCGGCCGACAACAGGCGGGCCGGTAACCGCATGCGGTAGACCGATGTCGGCAGACGCCCAGCCACGATCAGCGTGGACTTTGCAAGGCGGGTCGGGGGTTCAAGTCCCCTCAGCTCCACCCAGGTCTCCCCAGGCCAGGAACCCGTAGTTCGAAGCGGTGGTCGGCGTTTCAACGGACCGTGGCGGCAGAAGCCAGCAGCGCGTCGGTCGTGGTCGACTGACTGTTCGGGGTTGCGGCGACGTCCGATCGTGCTGATCAGTGGAAGCGGTTGGCGATCGTGGTCAGTCGGTACGTGTGGGCCGGCCAGTCGGTGTTGCTGGGCATGTTGTCGTTCGCTGGCAGCAGCCCGACCGAGCCGTCGAGCTGTTCGCGCAGGATGTCGGCGTGGCCGGCGTGCCGCTGCAGGTCGGCGGTCTTGTGCACCATCACTTCGTGCAGCGTGACTTCCGCGCCGCCCCAGTGCGCGACGTGTCCGATCGCGTCCAACGGCAGCGCGTCGATCGTCTCGTCGGCGAAGGCCTGTACGCGGCGGTAGAGGTCGACGATCCCGGCGGCAGTCTCGTCTTCGGTGGCGTACCAGCCGGCGAGCGGGTCGGGGTCGTCGGCGGGTACGAGCTCGTCCGGTGTGGGCCACTCGCGGCCGAAGGTCGGGCCGAAGTAGCTGACCTCGGTGTTCAACGCGTGCTTGACGAGGCCCAGCAGATTGGTACCGGTCGGCGTACGGGGCAGCCGCAGGTCGCGCTCGGAAAGGCCGTCCAGCTTCCACAGCAGCACGTCTCGTGCGCTCTGCAGGTAACTCTTCAGTACGTTCTTCGGTGCGCTCGCCATGCGCGTAGCTTGGCACGGCGGGCGCTTGCGGTGCGCTCGGCGAGCGCACGTCGGGGGCTGGCGGCGCGGTCGGCAGGCGCGCTACTGGGAGCGCAGTACCTCGAACTCGCAGCCGGGTGAGTCCGGGTCGAAGCCGTGCTCGATCAGCCAGCGGGCCGCGCTGAGGCTGCGCAACGACCACCACGCGCGGATCACGTCGACGTCGACGCCGGTACCGTAGCCGGCCACGACATCGGCAAGGTGCTCCTCGTGCCCCAGCGTCAGGATGGCGAGGTCGAACATCGCGTCGCCCTGGCTGGCCTCGGACCAGTCGAGTACCCCGGTGAGTTCGTCACCGTCCACGAACACGTGGGTGAGCTGCAGGTCGCCGTGGATGAACACCGGCGTGAACGGCCGCAGCGCGGCTTCGGCGATCTGCCGGTTGCGGGTGACCAGGTCGGCGGGCAGGACGTCGTTCGCCACCAGCCAGGCGCATTCCTGGTCGAGGCGCGCCACGATCTCGTCCTGGTCCTTGCCGGGCCACGGTGGAAGCGGCGCCTCGTGCAGCCTCCGTACGGCGGCGCCGGCCGCGGCCCAGGCCGCCGGTGAGGCGGGCGACGGCGCGCCGAGGGTGCCGAGCGCCGTGCCGGGCAGGGCGGCGAGCGCGAGTACCGCCGGCTTGTGCCACAGCACTTCCGCGGTCGGGATCGGCGCCCTGGCCATCGCCTCGACCTCGACGTCGAGCCGGCCCGGGTCGGAGTCGACCTTCAGGAACATGTCGCCGACCCGCAACGTCGTCCGTTCCTGGTGGGCGACGACGATCTCGATCTCCTGCACGCCGACCATCATCGCGGCCGGTCCCTTTCGTCGCCAACGGGTTTGTCGCTCTCGCCGGCAGCGGCCAGGGCGAGCGATCCGTGCGGACGGCCCGCGTGCGTTCGGGCGCCGGGGTCGACAGGAACGCGCCGGCTTGGAACGCTGTCGGTGCCCTGGAGCGGAGGGGAGTGCGATGCGCGTCGAGTTCACGACACGTCGGGACGAGCAGTACTGGCGGCAGCTGTTGCGGGACCGGTCCTCGACGAACTCCGGTTGGGGCGTCTACTTCTTCTGGCTGCTGGTACTGGCGATCGGTCTGTGCTTCGCGACCGGCGGCGGGGTCGCCATCGTCGCCGGCCTGATCGTGCTGTGCGTCCTGGTCCTGTTCGGTCAGGCGTACCTGTTTCCGGTGCGGCGGGCCATGAAGCGGCTCCCGTCGTACGCGTCGAACCCGCGCCGGATCGTCTGCGACGCGGACGGCGTGACGGTGGAGTCGGACCTCGTGAACTGCCGGTACGGCTGGGGAGTCTTCACCCACGCCCGCCGGAAGCCGTTCGCGTACCTGCTGTTCGCCGGTTCCCGGCAGTACGTCGACCTGCCCCGGGCCGATCTGACCGACGATCAGGACGAGCAACTGCGCGAACTTCTCACCGACCGCGACCTGCTCACCTACGGCCCACCGACCAGTTGACCCGACGCGGTACCGAACGCCGCGCCGAGCGCAAGGCTGCGCCCGGCCTGACGGTCGCTCCGCCATTGGCGTGCTGGGAGTTGTCGTACCGGCGAGGAACGATCCGGCCATGGGATCCACAGGGATGTTCCTGGTGGCTCGCGGTGGCCCCGAACTCGCGGCCTGGGCGAGCGCGAACGCCGACGGCGCGGAGTGCGACGGGCGACCGCTGGGCGCCGAGTGGTGGTTCTGTCAGGTACACACGCACGAGATCTTCAGCCCCGCGGATTTCGCCGCCGGCATGGTGGCGGAGACCTCGGCGCCCGCGCTTGCCGGCTACGTCGTGGACAACGATTTCGCCGAGGTGTCGTGCGACAGCCCGGCGGGGGTGCGGCACACCTTCCTGCTGGATCCGGATGCGGCGCTGGATTCGTTCATGCCGTGGGATCCGCCGCCGGCGGAGCCGCCCGCAGTGGAAGACACGGTGGCCGAGCTGATGCGCTGGTCCGCCGAGTGCGGGTTGTCCGCCGTGCCGGCCGCGATCGCCGCAGCCATCCCGATCCGGCCCGGCCCGTTCGGGGAAGGGGTGGACGGTCTGCTGTCCGCGCTGGGCGTGCCGGGGGTCTCGTGCGAGGTGCCGGCCGAGTAGCCGGGCTGAACCGTCAGCGGTGGTGGCGGAGGGTGCCGCGGAGCACGACGGCGAGCGGCCTGTCCAGTGTGGACAGATCGGTGCGCGGGTCGGCGTCGTAGACGACGACGTCGGCCGGCGCGCCGTCGACCAGGCCGTCCAGACCGAGGTAGGAGCGGGCCGTCCAGGACGCGGCGCCCAGCGCGGCATCGGCCGGGACGCCCGCGGCGACCAGGGCGCGCACCTCGTCGGCGATCCGGCCGTGCGGTCGCGAGTCGGTACCGGCGAGCAGCGTGACGCCCGCCTCGGCCGCGGCGGCGGCCAGTGCGGCATGCACGCCGGCGCCGGACAGGTACCAGCGGCGTCGGGGGCTGTCCGGCTGCCGCTCCACCCGGTGCAGCGAGTCGGTGATGGTCGCGAGGGTCGGGGTCAGCGCCGTGCCTTGCGCCGCCATCTGGCTCAACAGTGCGGGATCCAGGCACATGCCGTGTTCCAGCGAGTCGACCCCGGCGGCGACTGCGGCGGCGCCGCCGGCGGCGTGCTGGGAGTGCACCGCGAGCCGGCCGCCGACCGCGTGCACCCGGCGCACCGTCTCGCGCAGCACCTCGGCCGGCACCGGCTCGTCGCCGGGGTGCCAGTCGGTGATGATCTTCGCCCAGCCGGTACGGCTGGCCTGTTCGGCCGCGACGCCGGGCAGGTCGGCGAGGTCGGCACGCCGGCCCCAGTTGTCGAAGAAGGTGTCGTGCTGGGCGATCCACGGCCCGGCGTGCACGGCACGAGGGACGTCGGGATCGGCGCCGAACCAGGCCGGCGGGTCGGCGGCGATGCCCGGCGCCCGGATCATCGTCACCCCGGCGGCGACATGGTCGTGCAGATCGGCCCGGAGCAACTCGAGGTCGAGCGGCTGACCGGGGTGCTCGGCGCCGGGATGGGTGTGCGCGTCGACGAGGCCGGGCAGCAGCCAGCCCTCGGCGACGAGCTCCGCGCCCGGCACCGGGTCGGTCGCCCACCGGTCGCCGTCCGCGTACAGGTCGAGCCAGCGACCGTCGGGCAGACCGTGCCCGCGTACCCGTAGCACCATCGGCTCTCCCTCCGCCGTACCCGAAGATCCCCGTGGGAGCACCCTCGGCGAGGATCCTCACGGTACGCGGGCGGGCCGGTCAGACGTGCTTCGGCGGCTGCGTCCGGTTGGTGATGCTGATCCGGTTCCACACGTTGATCACGGCGATCGCGAGGACCAGGTCGGCGAGTTCCTGGTCGTCGAAGTGCTGGGTGGCCGGCTCCCACACCTCGTCCGGCACACCGTCCGGGCCCAGCTTGGTCACCGCGTCGGTCAGCGCCAGGACCGCGCGCTCCCGGTCGTCGAAGAACGGGCCGTCCTGCCAGGCCGCCACCGCGAACAGCCGGCGGCTGTCCTCGCCCGCGGCGGTCGCCTCGCGGCTGTGCATGTCGACGCAGTAGGCGCAGCCGTTCAGGACGGAGGCGCGCAGCTGGATCAGGTGCAGCAGGGTGCCGTCGACCCGCTCGTCGACGAAGTTCTGCAGCCCCATCACCTGCTGGATCCCTGCCTGCACGCTGGCCATGCCGAGTCGTTGCTTGCTCATCGTTCCTGCTCCCCTCGTCGGAATGCGTCTCACCAGGTAGACGAGAGGGTGCCGGGAGCTGTGACGTGAACCGCGTCACCGGCCGGGATGGGCGCCGTGATCAGGGGGTGCGGCCCGACAGCCGAGTGAACAGGTGCCGCGGGCCGGCCGAGGCGCCGCCGTCGACCGGCAGCGTCACCCCGGTGATCCAGGACGCGTCGGGCGAGCAGAGGAACGCGAGCGCGTTGGCGATGTCCTCCGGCTCGCCGATCCGGCCGAGCGGGTACAGCACGGCCATCTGGTCCGGCCGGCCCGGCTGGTCGTCCCAGACCCGGGTACGCACCGTGCCCGGCGCGACCAGGTTCACCCGGATGCCGCGCGGCCCGAGCTCCGCCCCGAGCTGCTGGGTGAGGTTGACCAGCCCGGCCTTCGCCGCCGAGTACGGTGCCCCGCCCCAGGCGGCGAGCCCGTTCACCGAGCCGACGAGGGCGATCGCGCCGCCGGCGGACATCCGCGGTACCGCGGCCCGGATGCACCGGACCACGCCGTACAGGTTGAGCTCGGTCAGGCGGCGCCAGTCGTCGTCGGTCTGGTCCAGGAAGTCCGGCGGCGTGCCTTTGTCGCCGCCGGCGGTGCAGACCAGATGGTCCAGCCGGCCGAACCGGTCGACGCACTCGGCGACGCAGGCATCGACGGATGCCGGGTCGGTCACGTCCAGGTGCGCCGCGCGTACGCCGGGGTCGGTGGCGAGGTCCTGCGCCGCGGCGAGGTCGACGTCGGCGGCGAGCACCCGGGCGTCGGTGGCGCGGAACTTCCGTACGGTCGCGCGGCCGATGCCGTGCCCGGCGCCGGTGACGAGCACGACCGGGCTGGTCGATGGGGTCATGCCAGCAGGTTAGGACCTACCGGCTGGATCGCGGATGCGACACCGTGGCTCGCCCGACGGCCACGTTCGCGGTGCCGCCCCGCGAACGCCGGCGAGGCGGTTCGAGGCGGGGACCCGAGGTGCGGCGGCCCGGCCGGTCCCGGTTCGGCGCCGCGACCCGCACGCGGTGCGGTTGGCCGAGGCCGGTCGAACGCCGTGGCCCGGCAGGTGGCCCGGTTGGCTGGGGCCGACCTCGCGTGCAGCGGCCAGTGGGTCGGAGTCGAGGTGATGCGGCGACCTCGGGGGGCTGCGGTGCGGTCAGGGCGGGAGGGGTTCGCTGCTTGACTGGCCCGGCGGTTCCGGCCGGCGTGCGAGGATGGGCGCGTGGTCGTGGCGGGCGTGGTCGGGCTGGTGCTCGGCGTGGCGTCGGCGGTCGTGGTCGTGCTGGCGGCGGTCGGGGTGCTGGCCGGCTCGGCCGGCGGCTACGTGTGCCTGTCGCTGTGCGCGGTCGGGTTCGGCGCCGCGGGGGTGGCACTGCTCGCCGGCAGCCGGGTGATGCCCCACGGTTGGCCGCCACGCCAGGAAGAGTCCGGTGCGGACGGTGGGCCGGCGTCGGCAGACGGGGACCGTGCGCCGGGATCCGGAGAACCGACAGGCGGACCGGCGGGCGAGGACACCCCCTGAGCCCCGCGTGACGCCGGTGGCCGACGCGGAGCGCTGGCAGGATCGCCCGTGGCGGCGAACGACCTCCGGATCTCCCCCGGGCGGGGGAGCGGTCTCCCTCGCCGCGGGAAGGGACGGCGACGCGCGCGAAGCCAGTAT
The DNA here is from genome assembly GCF_017312725.1 of Actinocatenispora comari. Taxonomy (GTDB): domain Bacteria; phylum Actinomycetota; class Actinomycetes; order Mycobacteriales; family Micromonosporaceae; genus Actinocatenispora; species Actinocatenispora comari. The sequence continues at coordinate 7,255 of NZ_BOPO01000038.1, forward strand.
CGAGCCATGACAGCCGCTTCGCTCGTGCCCGCCCACCCGGTGTCGATTTCGGCAGGTCGTCGACCGCGCCGCTGGGTCGGGTGGGCGGCGCACGCCGCCGCGCTGACCGCCCTGCCGTCCGGACTGTGGCGCATCGTCGTCGCCCTGGGCGGGCCGTCCGGGTACACGCCGGCCGGGCTGCTGGAGATCTGCCCGCCCGGTCTCGCCGGGCCGGCCTACCTGCTCACCTTGAGCGTGCTGACCGAACTGGCGGCGGTGGCGACGCTCGGGCTGGTACGCCCGTGGGGCGAGCGGGTGCCGCGGTGGGTGCCGGTGCTCGGTGGCCGGACGGTGCCGTATCGAGCGGTGATCGCCGTCGCGGGCGTCGGCGTGGCGGTGCTCGCGGCGCTGTGGACGCCGATGCTGTTCTGGTGGATGCTGCCCCATCCGGGCATGACCGAGATGGGCCGGTTGCTGGTCGGGTTGCTCTATCAGCCGCTGGCGGCCTGGTCACCGCTGCTCGCCGTGGTCACGGTCGACTACTGGCGCCGCCGGCGACCTGGATGACCGCGACGCCGCGCCGCTGCCGACGAACCTGCCGGACCGCCCCGCCCAGGCCTCCGCCGAGCCGCCGGGCTTCCGGGCCGAGCCGCTGGACTTTCCCGGCCGGGCCGCCGAGTGTCCGGACCGCCGAGTGTCCGGGCCGGTCCGGCGAGTGTCCGGGCCGATCCGCCGGGCTCTCCGGCCGGGCAGCCGGGTCTCCGGGTCCGGGCGCCGGCGCCGGGGAAATGGTGCGCGGGCGGGCGGCAGGGCCGGTTACGGTGGCCGGCGTGTGGTTGACGCGTGCGCGGTACCTGGCCCCCGACGGGACGTTCGGCGAGGCCGACCTCGAGGTCGCCGACGGGGTGATCGGCCGGATCGAACCGGCCGGCAGCCAACCGTCCGATGTGGACTGTTCCGGCCTGGTGGTGTTGCCGGGACTGGTGAACGGTCACTTCCACAGCCAGTCGACGGCGGTCCGCGGACTGGAGTTCGGGTACGAGATCTTCGACTGGTTCGGTGACTCCCCGGCCGGGCGGGCCCAGCAGCGCGTCGGCGCCTGGATGGACGACCCGGCGAACCTCGACCGGATCGCCGCCGTGATCCGGTACGAGTACCTCACCCTGCTGCGGCAGGGCGTGACGATGGTGGCCGACTGCGGTTTCGGCGAGCATTCGCCGCGGCTGCTGGCCGATGCCGGTGCCGCGGTGGGCATCCGGTCGCTGCCGCAGGCGTACGACGACTGGGTGGAGAAGGTGCCGGATCCGGCCGGGGTCACGGTCAACATCGAGTCGGAGGAGGACCTGACCGCCGAGGCGGTGGCGCTCGCCGAACGCTACCGGGACGAGTACCAGCCGATCTTCGCGCTGCACTGCCTGGAGACGGTCCGCCGGCGGGAACTCGTGGTGGAGCGGTGGGGTGCGTCGACGATCGAGGTGCTTCGGCGGCACGGCCTGCTCGGCCCCCGTACGGTGCTGTTCCACGGCTGCGAGATGGACCGGGCGGACGTCGCACTGGTGGCCGAGGCGGGCGCCGCGGTGATGCACTGCCCGGTGTCGAACCTGGCGCTGCACGGGCGGATCCCGCCGGCGGTCGAGTGGCGGCGGGCGGGCGTCACCCTCGGCCTGGGTACCGACTGGGGTGACACGGACATGTGGGGCACCATGCGCGCCGCCTGGCTGCTGCAGCAGCGCGAGCCGGACCGGCCGCGCCGGGCCAGCCCGGCCGACGTGCTCCGGATGGCCAGCCGCGGCGGCGCGCTCGGCTACTCGCGGGACGACCTGGGGGAGATCGCTTCCGGCCGGTCCGCCGACCTGGTGCTGCTGGACGCCGACCGGCTCGGCCCGGCGCACCGTGACCCGGACACGCTGGCCTGGTCGGTCCTGACCGACGGGAGTGCCGCGCTGGTCCGGCACGTGCTGGTCGGCGGCGAGTGGGTGCTCCGGGACGGCGCGCCGACCCGGGTGGACGGTGAGGCCGTCGGCGCCGAGTACCGGCAGATCGTCGCGGAACTCACCGGCGCCCCGGCCTGATTCCCCGGCCGCCCCGACCGGCGGAAGGGTCCGGTCGGTGCGGGTCGAGGGTGCGGCGGGAGCGGGCGACGAGGAGCGCGGCCGCCGCGGCGGCGAGGACCGGGAGCAGGAACCCGGCGCGCGGGCCGTACGCGTCGACGAGCCGGCCGGCCGCCGCCGCACCGACCGCGACCCCGAGCGAGCACGCGCCGCCCAGCCAGGCGAACGCCTCGGCCAGCTGCCCCGCCCCGACCCGCTGCTCCACCACGGTGTTGCCGGCGATCACCGTCGGCGCGACCGCGAGCCCGGGAACCGCCACGGCCGCCGCGAGCAGGCCGAGGCCGGGGACGAACGGCAGCAGCGCGCAGCCGGCGGCGAGGCACCCGAACCCGACGGCGACCCGCCGGTACGGCGCGGACCGCCAGCCGATCGCGCCGTAGCCGAGACCCGCGCACATGCTGGCGACGCCGAAGCAGCCGTACACCGGGCCGGCCGCGGCAGCGTGCCCGTACCCGCCGGTGACCGCGGCGATGCTCACCTGGACGCCGCTGAACACGACGCCGGTGGCGACGAACGCGCCGGCCATCACGCGCAGCGCCGGTACGGCCAGCGCGCCGGCCGCGCCGCGCCGGAATCGCCGCCGCCTCCCCGGATCCGACGACACCGACCTGCCGCGGGTACCGCACGCCAGCGCCCCGCCCACCGCGGTCGGCGTCGGCCTCCCGCCCATCGCTGGCGGCGCGGGTGGGCCGCTCACTGCGGTCGGAGCCGGTACCCCGGTCGGCGTGGTCGGAGCCGATACCCCGCTCGTCGCGGACGGCGTGGCGGGCGCGGACGTGGCCGACGTCGGAGCTTCGGGTGCGGCGGTTCGCGACGACGGTGCGCGGGCGGGCGAGCCGGACCGTCCGGCGGTCGGTCGCGGAGGTCGTTGGACCGCCATCGCGACGCCACCGGTCAGTACCAGCAGCGCGGTGAGCAGCGGGGCGAGGACCGGTTGGACGGTGCTGCCGAGGACGGTGGCGAGCACCGGCCCGACCACGAAGGTGAGATCGTCGGTCAGCGATTCGAGCGCGAACCCGGTGGAGAGCACGGCCCGGTCCGGCGTCAGCGACGACCAGCGGGCCCGGGTCAGCGAACCCGCGGCGGGCGTGCAGAGGCCGGCGACGGCCGCCGTGGCGTACCAGAGCGGTGGTGGTGCGGCGGTCGCGACCGCGACGACGAGACAGACCACGCCGAGCGCGTTGCCGGCGACCAGCGGCGGCAGCACCCGGCGCGGGCCGTACCGGTCGGTGAGGCGGGCGGCCAGCGGCCCGCCGACGGTACCGGCGACGGCGAGGGTGCCGACGACCGCGCCGGCGGTCGCGTACCCGCCGGTCGCGTGCCGGATCAGCACGAGTACGCCGAGGCTGAGCATGGCGGCGCCGAGCCGGATCGGCAGCGACGCGGCGTAGTAGCGGACGGCGCCGGTGACGCGGATCGCCGCGGCGTACCGCCCGACGCCGGTGCGCAGGACCGCCACGCACCGGCCGAAGCCGGTGTGCAGAGCCGTCGCGCACCGGCCAATGCCGGTAGGCAGGCGGCGCCGTCGGGGTGAGGTGGGCAGGGTGGAGGCGGGCGCGGATCGCCGGCCGAGACGCGTCGGCACGGTGGTTCCCTTTCCGCTGCCGACGGGTCCAGCTCCGCGGGAGTCGTCCCGCGCGAAACCGGCGAGGCACCGGACCGCGGGCGTCCGCGTGACTCGGTCCGTGCTCCGAAGACCAGTAGCCGTCCATGGTGACGCGGGGCGGGACGCGGCCCCGGACGTCGGCTACACCCGGCAGGAGATGTCGGTGTCCTGGTACGACGACCATACGCCGAGTGGCCGGTGCTGTGATCCGTGGCGCCGCGGTACCGCCGGCCGCCGTTGCGGTGCGAGGCTGGACGAGCGACGTAGACAGGACACCGAGGAGCGCCGATGGCCGTCATCCACCAGACCACGCTGGTACCGACCAAGCTCGACTTGTTGACCGGCTGGCTGCCGAAGCAGCCCTGGTACGTGGCGGGATCGGGCCGGCCGGAACTCGCCCGGGCCGGCGGGTTCCGGCTGGACGACCCGGCCGGCGAGGTGGGGCTGGAGTTCATGGCGGTCGCCGACGGAGCGACCACCTACCTCGTCCCGATGGCGTACCGCGCCGCGCCGCTGGCCGGCGCCGACGCGGCGCTGATCGGTACCGCGGAGCACGGGGTGCTGGGGCCGCGCTGGATCTACGACGGCGGCCACGACCCGGTGTTGGTGACGCAGCTGGTTGCGCTGATCCAGGGCACCGCCGAGCCGCAGGCGCAGCGGCAGAGCCACACGCCGGACCCGACGGTGGTGGCCCGGCCGGCGAGCACCGAACGGCTCACCGTGACCGGCATCGACACCGCCGACACCGCCGCCGGCACCGAACTGCGGGTGGCCACCGGGGCCGGCACCCTGACCGTACGGCTGCACCGGGTGCTGAGCGCCGCGCCGGCCGACGAGACGGTACCGGGCGTGGTCGCGACCTGGCTTCGCCCGGACGACACCCCGGTGCGCGCCAGCTACGCGACGGCGAGCTACCGCCCGGCCTGACTGCCGGTCCGCGGCCGGGGGACGTCGATCAACCGACCCGAGCCGGTCGCGCCGGGCCCCAGCCGAGCGGTGCGGGGCGCCAGCGCCCCGGCGTGCGTGCCACCGGGCGGGCGCGTCCGGCGGACCGGGCGGTGCGGCCGGCGTTGCTCGACGCGGGTTCACGCGAGCAGGGCGGTGCGCCACCGGTCCCGGCGTTGCTCGATGAACTCGGCGTCGTCGTGCCAGACCGTGCCGTGCCCCTCGGACCACAACCGCGCCCACGGCTGCTCGCCGCTGTCGGCGCCGCGCGCGAGCAGCTCGTACATCGCCCGCGCCGGCACCGCGAGCAGCTCGGCCAGTTCGTACCGGTCGGCCTCCGCCAGCCGGTAGCCGTCGGCGAGGGTACGCAGCCGGGCCGCGGCACCGTCCGCCCCGGTGCGCGGCGCGAGCGGGACGAACCCGTGCGCCGCGTACGCGAGGTCCCACAGCCGGCTGCCCGGCCCGGCGCCGTCCCAGTCGATGAACGCCGGCCGGTCGCCGAGCACCAGGTTCCACGGCGCGAGGTCGTGGTGCGCGATGATCTCGTCGCCGTGCGGTGGCCACAGCGCCTGCCAGCGGGCGTCGGCCGGCGGCCGGAACCCGGCGACCGCATCGTGGTACTCCCGGATCAGCCGGCCGACCGCCGCAAGCGCGGCACTGTCCTCCAGCGCGTCGAAGTGGTCCGGCCAGGCCACGGTGCCGGGCAGGTACTCCAGCACCTGCCGGCCGCGCTCGTCCAGCCCGTACGGCCGGGGCGCGCCGCGGAAGCCGACGTCGGCGAGGTGGCCGAGCAGCGCCTGCACCGCCGGGGTCCACGGCCCGGCCGGCCGCCGTACCGTGTCGCCGACGCGTACCACCCCGGCGCTCACGTTGCCCCCGGTCAACGGTTCCTCGATCATCCGCGTACGACTCCTTCGATCGGCTCGGGCCATCTTCACCTGCCGCCCGGCGCCGGCCGTACCGATATCGAGCCCGGCGCCGCGGCGTTCGCCCGGGTGTGCCGTCGCGGTGCACCGCACGCCGGTCGGCGCGGCGGCCGGGTGGGCATACTCGGCGGGTGATCGAGATTCGGCAGCTGACCGGCGACGACTGGGCGATCTACCGGGACGTGCGGCTCGCCGCGCTCACCGACGCGCCGTACGCGTTCGCGTCGACGGTGGAGCGGGAAGCGGCGTTCGACGAGTGGCAGTGGCGGGCCCAGCTCGGTCGCGCGACCTGGTTCGTCGCGTTGGCCGATCCGGCCGAGCCGCCGCTCGGCCTGGTCGGCGGGTTCGCCGAGGAGGACTCGGCCGACCTGCACCTGATCGGCATGTGGGTACGCGGTGCGGTCCGTGGCCGGGGCGTCGCCGCCGGGCTGGTCGACGGGTTCCTGACCTGGGCGAAGGGCCGGCAGCCGGCGGGGGTGGTGCTGTGGGTCGCCGACGGCAACGACCGGGCCCAGGCGTTCTACCGCCGGTACGGCTTCGGCCCGACGGGCCAGCGGCAGCCGCTACCGTCGAATCCGAACGTCGGCGAGGAGAAGTGGCGCCTGCCGCTCGGGTGACCGCGGGCAGCGACGCGGAGGCGGAGCGGGGCGATGCGCTGGGGTGAGCGATGCACGTGGTGACGGTGCTGGACTGTCACGACCTGGGGCGGGTGGCGGAGTTCTGGGCGGCGGCGCTCGGCTACCGGATCGAGGGGGAGCCGGTCGGCCGCTACCTGAGCCTGGTGCCACACACCGGTGACGGCCCCGACCTGCTGCTGCAGCGGGTACCGGAGCCCAAGGCCGGTAAGAACCGGATGCACCTGGACCTGCGGGTGGCCGACGTGGACGCCGAGGTCGACCGGCTGGTCGCGCTCGGCGCGCGCCGGCAGACCGCCGAGCCGGTCGAGGAGGCCGGCTGGAGCTGGCACGTGTTGACCGACCCGGAGGGCAACGAGTTCTGCGTGCTGCGCCCACCGTCCTGAGCCGGTCCCCGCTCACGTCTTCCGGTATGCGCTTTCCCCGGTACCCGCCGTCCCGGTACGTGGCCGCCGCGGTGCCGGTGTGCCGGGCGTACCGGCCGCCGGTGTGAGGATGGCCGGATGACATCGACGTTGCAGACTTCACCGGCGCTGGAGCGGCCGGACCTGCTGGCCGAGCCGGTACTGGCCGCGTTGCGGTCCTGGTCGGTGCCGAGCGTGCCGGTGACCGAGGTGCTGGTCGCGGAGATCGACCCGGAGCTGGCCGACACCGCCGAGTTCTGTGCCGCGTACGGCACCACCCTGGACACCTCGGCGAACTGCGTCGTGGTGGCCGGTCGCCGCGGCGCCGAGACGAGCTACGCGGCCTGCGTCGTGCTGGCGACCACCCGCGCCGACGTGAACGGGCTGGTGCGCCGGCGGCTGTCCGCCCGGAAGGCGAGCTTCGCGCCGATGGACGCGGCGGTGGAGTCGACCCGGATGGAGTACGGCGGGATCACCCCGGTCGGCCTGCCGGCGGACTGGCCGGTACTGGTCGACCCGGCGGTGCTGACGGCGGGACGCGTCGTGATCGGATCGGGGCTGCGCCGGAGCAAGTTGTCGGTTCCCGGTGAAGTGCTCGGGATGCTGCCGAACGCCGAGGTCAGCGAGGGTTTGGGCCGACCGGTTTCCGCGGACTGAGCCAAGTTGTCCACAGGTTGCCCGGTTATCAACAGCCGACCGCCATCGCTTGTGTACAAACCTGTGGATAACTTGAAGCGGCCCTGCTGACCTCGGAAAACGATCCATTCCTGATCTTGCAGCCATCGATCGCGGCGATGTTGCACGTGAAACATCGATCGGTACCGTGACCCGGTTGTGGATAACGCGGTGGATAACTCGACGGCCCGGCTCGTGGTCGAGCCGGGCCGTCGGTAGCTGGGTCAGATGGCGCAGGAGTCGTCGGTGCAGGTACCTGCCTGCGTGTCCGTTGTGTCACCGAGAGTGGTCAACGGGGTCGTCCTGGACTCGCGCTGCTGGACCTCCTTGAGCACCTCCAGCAGGGTGTCCGGCTCCTGGGCCCCGGACACCGCGTACTTGCCGGCCAGCACGTACGTCGGCACCCCGGTGATGCCAAGCTGTTGCGCCTCCGCGAGCTCGGCGGCCACCTCGGCGTTGCCCTCGTCCGAGTCGAGGAACGCGGAAAGCGCTTCCCGCTCCAGTCCTGCCGCAACGCCCACTTCCAGCAGTACGGCCGGATCGGCCACGTTGCGGCCTTCAGTGAAGTACGCCCGGAACAGCCCGTCGGTAACCGCGATGCCGTACCCCTCCCGCTCCGCGTACCAGGCGAGCCGGTGCGCCGGGAAGGTGTTGACGTGCTGCGCGTCGCCGAACCGGTAGTCCAGCCCGACCGCGCGGCCCAGCTCGGCCAGCTGGTCGTTCAGCTGCCGCACCCGGTCGAGCCCGCCGAACTTCGCGGCGAGCGCCGGCTGCAGCGGGGTCGGTTCGGTCGGCGCGGACGGATCCAGCTGGAACGGCCGCCACCGCACGGTGACGTCGCCGTCGAAACGCTCCAGGGCCAGTTCGAGTCGACGTTTGCCCAGGTAGCACCACGGGCAGGCCACGTCGGAGTAGATGTCGATGTCCACGGTAGTTGCAACAGCAACAACCCTCCCGGGATTCCTTCGCCGGCACCATCGCCCCGGGCCGAGGCGGCGGAGGCGGCGATCGAGCCGTCCGCCCGACCTCGGAACCGCCGCTGCCCACCCGGCCGTGCACGCCGTGGAACCCGCGCCAGCCCGGCGCCGGCGCGGGTGAACCTGGCGCCGGACCACCGCCGTACCTGCGGGTAACCTGACACCGTTCGGGAACGGGGCCCGGCGGGGACTCGACAGCGCGTCCGCCGGCCTGAGGTAAGGGGGCGGACCGCCGTGCCGCGGCAGTTCAACAGCTTCGTCGCAGTGGGGGACAGCTTCACCGAGGGCATGGTCGACCCGCGCCCGGACGGTACCTTCCGCGGCTGGGCGGACCGGGTCGCCGAGGTGCTGGCCGCGCGGAACCCCGACTTCCGGTACGCGAACCTCGCGGTACGCGGTCGGCTGTTCAAGGGCATCGTGAACGAGCAGGTGCCGGCGGCGATCACGATGCGGCCGGACCTGGTCAGCTTCGTCGCCGGCGGCAACGACGCGCTGCGGCCGGGCTTCGACCTGCCGAAGATCAGCCGCCGGCTCGACTGGGTGGTCGGCCGGCTGTCCGACACCGGCGCCACCGTGCTGCTGCTCACCGCGGCGGACGTGACGTTCCTGCTGCCGGCACGGCGGGTGATCGAGGAGCGCGCCGAGGCGTACAACGACGTGATCCGGCAGACCGCGGCCCGGCACGGCGCTGTACTGGCGGATCTGTGGCGGGACCGCGGTTTCGTGGACCGGCGGATGTGGGGCTCCGACCGGCTGCACCTGTCGCCGGTGGGCCACCGCCGGGCGGCCGGGCGGGTACTCGAGGCGCTGGAGGTCCCGGTGGACGAGGCGTGGTTCGCCGACCTGCCGCCGGCCACGGCCCGTCCGTGGCTGCGGGCGCGCGGCGGGGACGTGCGCTGGGCCGGCCGCTACTTCGCCCCGTGGATCCGTCGTCGGCTGACCGGCCGGTCGTCCGGCGACGGCATCACCGCCAAGCGCCCGACGCTGGACCGGATGGTCGAGGCGTCCGCCGCACCGCTGGACGACGGCGCCTCCAGGTAGCCGCCGCTGCTCGGCGCGAGCCGGGTGAGCGGCAGGCAGGCGACGGCGGCTCGGTCGAACCGCCGTCGCGTTTCGGCTCGCCCGGCTGCCGCCGAGCTCGCGGGGCTCAGCGCAGCTGGCGCCGGCTCGTGCCGCCGACCGACTTGCGCACCTTGCCGGCGATGAACACCACGCCGCCCACGATCAGCGCGCCGATGAGCACGTAGAACAGGACGCCGATGAATGCCTTCACGGCCCACACGACGATCGATCCGGCGACGAACAGCCCGATCACCACGAGTGCGGCCATCAGAAGCGCCTTCACTGTCTGACCTCTCATCCTCGGCGGCCACCCCGACCGCCTCACCATCCATGGTGCTGCGCGCGTGGCGCCGCCGCCATGGGGTGAACCCCCGAGACGACCCGGAACCGGCTTACCTGGCCAGGATGGCATCGATCGCGCTGGTCAGGACCCGGATCGGGTGGTCCGCTGCGGTGCGGGAGCGCCATCCGACGATCCGGTCCGGCCGTACCAGCAGGGCACCGTCGCCGGTCAGCCCGGCCGCCGCGGGCCAGCCCGGGCCGGCGTCCGCCACCGGTACCGACAGCTTCTCGGCCGCGGCGCGCCAGCCGGCGGCGTCCGGCGCGGGCAGCAGTACCGGCTCGGTGCCGGCCAGGTCGAGGGTGGACCGGCCGTCGGCGAGCGGCAGGTGCGGCAGCCGGGTGCCGGGTCGGCCGGACAGTTCCAGCCGGTCGGTCGGCTGCGGCCCGCTGCCGTCGTCGACGACCGCACCCGCGGTGTACTGCGCGCCCGCGACCAGCGCGAACGGGTGGTCCAGGGTCGGTGGGGCGAGTTCGCGCAGACCGCCGGTGCGCAGCGCGGACTGCTCGGCGACGTGGTGGGCCACCGGGTGCCGCTCGTCGTGGTACGTGCCGAGCAGTTCCGGTCCGCCGGTGCCGGAGCGGATCGCGGCGAGCTTCCAGGCGAGGTTGTCGGCGTCCTGGATGCCGGTGTTGGCGCCGGCCGCCGCGTACGGGGTCATCACGTGCGCGGCGTCGCCGGCGAGCAGCACCCGGCCGGTGGCGAACCGGTCCGCCACCCGCATCGTCGGCTGCCACGCCAGCGCGGACAGCACCTCGACGGCCACGTCCGGTGCGCCGAGGGCGGTACGCACCAGGTCGGCCCAGCGCGGGTCGGGCGGTGCCGTGGGATCGTCGGCCGCCGGCAGCAGCGGGCCGGTCATGAACATCCACCGGTACCGCCCGTCGACGGAGGCGAACGCGCCGGGTGCGGCGGGATGTTCGGTCTGGCAGATGTTGAACTCGCGGCCGGCGGTGAGCGCGCCGAGGTCGGCACGGAAGTACACGTTGACCGCGTCGCCGAGCACCCCCAGCCCGCTGCGTTCGATGCCGAGCAGCGCTCGCACCGTGCTGTGTGCCCCGTCCGCCCCGACCAGGTACGACGCTCGCACCGTGAGCGCGCTGCCGGCTGCCGCCCCGGCCCCGGGGGCGCGCACCCCGGTGCCGGTGGGCGTGACCGCTGACCTGCCGCCGAACGATGCGGCGAGGGCGCCGCCGGTGGTCGCGGCGCCGGTGAGGGTGGCGGTGACGCCGGTGCCGTCGTCGGCCAGGTCGGCGAGCGTGGTCTGGAAGTGCACCGGGATGCCGCGGTCGCGCGCCTCGCGCAGCAGGACCGGTTCCAGCAGGTCCTGGGCGACCAGGCAGGACCGTTCGGGGCTCGCGGCGAGCAGGTCGGTGTAGTCGACGTGCGGGGGCGGCGGCAGCGGCTCGGACTCGACGAGGGTGCGTCCGGCGCGCATGCCCTGGTGCGCGGCCAGCCCTTCGGCCGCCGCGTACACGGCGTCGGCGACGCCGATCGCGCGGAACACCTCCATGGTGCGGAAGTTGAACCGGCGCGCCTTGGGCTGGATGGAGGTACCGGGATGCTTCTCCACCACGACGGCCGGCACGCCGTGGTGGTGCAGGGCGAGCGCGGTGGTCAGGCCGACCAGGCCGGCGCCGACGATCAGGACGGGCTCAGGATCGTGTACGTTGTACATCACGCGTACAACGTACACGACAGGCTAGAGTCACGCCATGAGCAGTCGCGACGGGCGGTTGGTGTGGGACCTGCCGGAGCCGACCGGCCGTGCCGCCGGGCCGGCGCTGAGCCGGGAGGCGATCGTGCGCGCCGCGCTGACCATCGCGGACGAGCACGGCGCCGAGGCGGTCACCATGCGCCGGGTCGCCACCGCGCTCGGCTCGTCCACCCCGATGTCGCTGTACCGCTACGTCGGCGGGAAGTACGGCATCGTCGACCTGATGCTCGACGCGGTGTACGGCGAGATCGAGCTGCCGGCCGAGCCGTCCGGCGACTGGCGCGCCGACCTGACCCTGCTCGCGCACCGCGAACGCGACACGCTGCGCCGCCACCCGTGGTTCGTCGGGCTGTCCCACCACCGGCCGATGTTCGGGCCGAATGCCCTGTGGCACAACGAATGGGCCCTGCGCGCGGTGGACGGACTGGGCCTCGACGTGACCACCATGATGAGCATCGTCGGGATGGTCGTCGGGCACGCCCAGTCGTACGCGCAGCACGAGGCCGAGGAGGCCCGGATGCGCAGCCGGATCGGCGTGACCACCGACGCCGAACTGCGCGCCACCGCGACCGCCCACGTCGACCGCATCACCGCCGACCCGCGCTACCCCACCCTGGCCCGCTGGATCGGCGAGGCGCACGAGGTCGACCCCGACCAGCAGTTCGCCCTCGGGTTGGACTGCCTGCTCGACGGCATCGCCGGCCGGCTGGTCGACCGCCGGTGACCGAGGTCTGGTCGCGCTACCACCTGATCCTGATCGGTTTCGCCGTCGCGCTCCCGGTCGCGGTCCTCGCCGTCCTGCTCCGAGCCCGCGCGCTGACGACCCCGGCGCATCCGACCGGCCCCGCGCCTCCGGCGCAACCGGCCGACCCGACGCCCGCGAGGCCGGCCGGCCTCGCGACCCCGGCGCAGTCAACCAGCCCGGCGCCCGCGACGCCGGTGCAGCCGGCCGGTGCGGCGGCCGCGGCTCCGGTGACCCGGCATTCGCTCTGGTACGCGGTGTGCGAGGTCGCCGCGGTCTACGGCACCCTGCCGTGGCTGGCGATGACGCTCACGCCGGACCCCGGTGCGCCGCGCCGGATCCAGCCGGTACCGCTGCACGACCTCGCCGCGCTGGCCGGGGCGCCGGCGCAAACCGTTGCGGTACAGCTGATCGGGAACGTGCTGGTGTTCGCGGCGGCCGGGTTCTTCCTGCCGCTGCGGTTCGCCTGGTTGCGGTCGCTGCCGCGCGTGGTGCTGCTCGCCGCGCTCGGTTCGGCGCTGATCGAGACCGTGCAGTACGTGGCGGAGCTGGGCCGGGTGTCCTCGGTGGACGACGTGCTGGTCAACGCGGTCGGCGCCGGCCTGTTCGCGCTGGCGTCCCGGCCGCTCTGGGCCCGTCGGTCCACAGTGGATGATGCGGACCAGCCCGGTCGCGCACCGGCTCGCCGCTGATCGATCCGCCGGCGCGCGGCGGCGGGCTCCGCCGTCCGCTCCCGAAGCGCCGCCATGGCCCAGTCGCCCGCCCCGAAGCGCTGCCGTGGCCTGGCCGCCCGCCCCGAAGCGCCGCCGTGGCCTAGCCGCCCGCCCCGAAGCGCTGGCGTGGCCGGGCACCCGCTGTGGCGAGGGCTCGGCGGCCGGGCACCCGCTGTCGAGGGGCTCACCGGCCGTGCACGTGCTGTCGAGGCGGCTCGGTGGCACCGATCAGTCCCGGGCGCGCCCGCGCGGCAAGCAGGCGGCGAGGACGAGCGCCGGGCCGCCGAGTACCGACCATGGCCCCGGCCCGAGCGGCACCCAGACCAGCGACGGGTGGCTGCGCAGTACGCTGACCGCGGTGAGGCAGAGCAGGGCGGCGGCGACCGCCACGACGATCCGCGCGCCGGTACCCGCGTGCCGGTCCCGGCGGCCGTAGCGCCAGGCGACGGCCGCCAGCGCGAAGGCGAGCACGCTCACCCCGAGCCCGAACACCAGGAACAGCGGCAGCGAACCGTCGCCGTGCTTCAGGTACGCGTAGCCGTTGACGGCGGTGTGCGCGATGCCGATGCCGACCAGCGCGACGGCTCCGACCCGGCTGGCCCAGCGGCGAACGGTGTCGACCCGGCCGTACGGGGTCCCGGACGAGTGTCGGTGCTCGATGGTGGTCATGTCGCAAGCCTGTCCGGCCGACCCGGCCGGCGACTCCCACCAGCGAGGGAGCCGCCTCCCTCGCTGGTTCCGTTCCGCGGACCGCAGGTGGTCCACAGTGGACGGTTCAGGCCGGCTCGGCCCACTCCCGGCGCAACACGCCCATGATCACCTCGTCGTGGTAGCGGCCACCGCGGAAGGTCGCCTCCCGGCGCCGCCCCTCCTCCCGGAACCCCGCCTTGCGGTACGCGGCGATCGCGCGCTCGTTGTAGCCGAACGCGAGCAGCTGGATGCGGCGCAGGTTGAGCTCGGTGAACCCGTACCGCAGCATCACCCGGGTGGTGTCGGTACCGAGGCCGCGGTTCTGGAACTCCGGGCCGATCATGATCCCGTACGTGGCGACCCGGTCCTTCGGCCGGATCTGGTGCAGCGCGGCGTGCCCGGCCAGCTCGCCGTCGAGCGTGGTCACCGCGAGGCCGACGTCGAGCGACTCGTTCGTGCTCCACGACCGCAGCATGTCCATGATCTTCGCGACCGGCTTCGGATGCAGCGGCCCGCCGTCCTGGTACGTGGCGACCGCCGGGTCGGCCCACCACCGCGCCAGCGTCGGCAGGTCGTCCTCGGCCACCGCCCGCAGCCGCACCAGCCGGCCCGCCAGCGGATCTTCCCCGATCTCCACACCCATCGGTCCACCCTATCCAGCGCTCTGCCGGCCGACCCCGCGTACCGCGGCCGGTCGTGGCTCACCAGCGCGGGAGTGCCGCGCCGTCTGTCCATTATGGACACTTACGGTTCGGCTCACCGAGCGTACCGGCGGCGCTGACCTGCCGTGGTTGTACGGGCTTGGCAGGCTGTGCTGATACGTCCGTCGAGCTGGTAGGTGAGCGTGAACGACGATCCGTTGCTGTGGCTGTTCCGGCTGCGCGCGAAGAACCGCGGGCTGGCGGTGACGGTGGTGTCGGCGGACGAGCTGGAGATCGTCGGCGCCTCGTCCGGCACACCGTGGACGATCCAGCTCGACAACCTGCGCCGGCGGGCCGAGCAGGCACCGCGGGACCAGTGGCGGAACCTGATCGACGAGTTCCTGGACCAGCTGGGCGACGCCGATCAGGACACCGCACCCACCGAGAGCCTGGACGACGTCCGGTCACAGCTGCGCACCCGGATCTCCCGGTCGACCGGGAGATCCCCGACGGGCTGGTGCCGGTGCGCCGGCCGGTGGCGCCGGGCATCGAGGAGTGCCTGGTGATCGACCGGCCGACCACGGTGATGACGCCGTCCGCCGACCGGGTCGCCGACTGGCCGCTCGACTCCGACGGGCTGCTCGACCTGGGCCGGGCCAACCTCCGGGCCGGTCAGCCGCTGGAGGTGGTGCAGCGCGAGGTGATGGACGGCGCCGACATCGCGGTGCTGGCCGGCGACGAGGACTACGCCAGCACGCACCTGCTCTGGCTCGACCGGTACCCGGTGGTCGGGCCGTACGGCGCGCTGGTGGCGGTGCCGGCGGAGGGCGTGCTCTTCGTGCACCCGATCACCGACGGCACCGTGTACTCGGCGGGCGAGGTGCTCGCGGGCGCCACGCTGGACCGGTACGCCCAGGCGGAGAAGCCGATCGCGGCGGCGCTGTACCACTGGCACGACGGCGAGATCTTCCTTGCCGCGGACCTGCGGACCAGCGGCGACGAGGTGTCGATCGTGCTGTCCCCGGGGTTCCAGTCGCTGATGGAGCACCTGGCCCGCTGACCGACCACATCGTGGTACCGGCCGGTGCGACCCGGCGGCGGTCGTCGGTGCGGCTAGGCTGGCGCGATGACCGCCGGGCAATCGAACGGGCGCCGGTCGCGGCGCGAGGAGATTCTTGACGTCGCGGTCGACCTGTTCGCGCGGCGCGGCTACCACGGCGTCTCGATGGACGAGATCGGCAAGGCGGCGGGCGTCACCGGCCCCGCGCTGTACCACCACTTCTCCGGCAAGGAGTCGATGGTGGCGGCGGCGCTGATCCCGGTCAGCGAGCACCTGCTCTCGGCCAGCCAGGAGCGGATCAAGGGCGCGGCCGATCCGGAGACGGCGCTGGACGCGTTGCTCGACTTCCATGTCGAGTTCGCCCTGGAAAATCCGGCCGTCATCACCCTGCACCTGCACGAACTGGACCGGCTGCCGGACGAGCCGCGGCGGGAGATCCGCCGGCTGCAGCGGCAGTACGTGGAAGAGTGGGTGCAGGTGCTCACCGAGCTGCGCTCGGAGCTGCCGCGGCCGGCCGCCCGGGTGCTCGCGCACGCCGCGTTCGGCCTGATGAACTCCACCCCGTTCATCGGCGCCGAGCTCGATCGGGACCGCCGCGCGACGATGCTGCGGGCGGCCACCAAGGCTGCCCTACTTTCCTGACCGTATGGCAACGAGCGGTCACTGAGAGTTCGTTACCGTCAGTGACCTGCGTGAATTCTTGCCGGAAGTCCGACAGAGCTACCGCGCCTGTCGGTGCCGGGGCAAATAATCTCACTCCGTGGAGCCCGACTCGCCGGCCGAGGCGTCCTTCGCCGAGGTGCTCGCCAGCGCCCGGAACGCGGCCGGCCTCACCCAGGAGGAGCTGGCCGAACGCGCCCAGCTCAGCGTCCGGGCGCTCAGCAACCTGGAGCGCGGCGAGGCGTCCCGGCCGCGCCGAGGCACCGTCGACCGGCTCGCCGTCGCGCTCGGCCTGACCGGCCTGGACGCCGAACGGTTCGCCGCGGTCGCCCGCGGCCGGCGGGTGGCCGGCGACGCCACCGGCCCGGCCCAGCTGCCCACCGACCTGCCCGACTTCACCGGCCGGATCACCGAGCTGTCCCGGCTGACCGAGGCGCTCGCGACCGGCGACGAGTCCGGCGTGCACATCGTGGTGCTCGGCGGCGGCGGTGGCGCCGGCAAGACCGCGCTCGCCGTGCACGCCGCGCACCTGCTCCGCCACCGGTACCCGGACGGGCAGTTCTACCTGGATCTGGCCGGCAGCCGCTCGGGCGGCGTCGACCCGGCGTCCGCGCTGTCCGGGTTCCTGACCGCGCTCGGCGCCGAGCCCGGCGAGCGGGGCGAGAACCTGTCCGCCCGGATCGGCCGGTACCGCACCGCGCTCGCCGGCCGCCGCGTCCTGGTCCTGCTCGACGACGCGCGGGACGCCGCCCAGGTTCGGCCGCTGCTGCCGGCCGGCGCCGGCTCCGCGGTGCTGGTCACCAGCCGGTACCGGCTGCCCGACCTGGTCGGTGCCCGGCACGTGCCGATCGGTCGGCTCGACGACGAGGAGGCGACCGTACTGCTGGGCCGGATCGCCGGCGCCGAACGCGTGGCGTACGAGCCGGACGCGGCGGCACGGGTGGTCGCGGCCTGCGACCGGTTGCCGCTCGCGGTGCGCATCGTCGGCGCCCGGCTGGCCGTCCGCCCGGCCTGGACCGTCTCGTCGCTCGCCGACCGGCTCGCCGCGTCCCGCCGCAGGCTGGACGAGCTGCGGGTCGGTGACCTGGCCGTCCGGGCGTCGTTCCGGGTCAGCTACGACCGGCTGTCGGCGCCGGCGGCCCGGCTGTTCGCGCTGCTCGGGCACTGGCCCGGGCACGACCTCGCCACCGCCGCCGCGGCCGTCCTGGCCGGCGAGTCCGAGGCCGACACCGAGCTGCTGCTGGAACAGCTCGTCGACGCCTACCTGCTGGAAAGTCCGGAACTCGGCCGGTACCGGCAGCACGACCTGCTGCACGCCTTCGCTCGCGAGCTGCTCGCCGACGAGCTCGATCCGGCGCAGTCCCGGGCCGCGCTGGAGCGGCTGGTCGATCACCTGGCGGCGACCGCGTACCAGGCGGACCTGGCGATGTGGCCGGCGAGCCGGCCGCCCTTCCCGCCACCGAACGCGCCCGGTGCGACGTTCGACTCCCGGGAGCAGGCGGCCAGCTGGTACCGCACCGAGTGGGCCGCGCTGGACGTGCTGCTGCGCCGGATCGCCACCGAACCCGGCACCCCGACCCCGGCGCTGACGGTGGCCCGGCTGGCCAGCCTGATCAACCTGTACCCGTTCCTGCGCGGCGACCTGGTGGCGCTGGAGCGCGGCGCCCGGCGGGCGGTGACGCTGGCCGAGCGGGCCGGCGACCCGCTGCTGGTGGGTACCGAGCAGAAGCGGCTCGGGTTCGCGCTGCTGGAGCAGCGCCGGCCGGACGAGGCGGCCCGGCACCAGGAGCTGGCGCTGGCCGCGTTCCGCGCCGCCGGCGCCAAGGACGCCGAGGCCGGCATCCTCAACAGCATCGGCCGCCGGCTGATGTACGAGGCGGGCCGGTCGTCCGCGGGCCGGCCGGACCGGATCGCCGCGGCCCGCCGCTCGCTGCTGGACAGCCTGGCCGCCGCGCGCGCCGCCGACGCGCGGTCCGCCCAGGTCACCGCGCTGGGCAACCTCGGTCAGCTGGAGCACGAGGCCGGCGAGGACGAGGCCGCGTACGACCATCTCAGCGAGGCGCTGCTGATCGCCCGCGAGCTGGGCGGCGGCCAGTACGAGGCGGCGGTGGCGAGCCGGCTGGGCATGGTGCTGGCGGGGTTGGGTCGCCCGGACGCCGCGCTCGCCGAGCACACCCGGGCGGTACGGATCACCGAGGAGCTGGCCGACCGGCGGGCCGAGGTGAGCGTGCTGGGCGAGTTCGCGGCGACCTGTCTGGTGCTGGGGCGCCCGCGGGTGGCCGCCGAGCACGCCCGGCGCGCGCTCGCGCTGTACGAGGAGTTGCCGGCCGGGGCGCGTCGGGTCGAGGACGAGGTGGCCGCGCTGACCGCGCTGGGCCGGGCACTGGCCGCGACCGGTTCGGTGGCGACCGCGCGCGAGGTGCTTCGCCGGGCCGCGGCCCGGCTGGACGAGCTGGCCGAGCCGGCGGCGGCGGCCCGGGTGCGCGCCCTGCTGCGCTGAGCCGACGACCCGCCCGAGACGGCTCGTGGACGGACTGCTGCGGTGCCGGGGAAAGGAATCAGGCCGCCCCCCGTTCGGCCCGGATCCTGCACCCGGCACCGGCAGCAACCGCACAACGATCGTGCGGGCCGGTAACGCCCCGGGCCAGGAAGTACGACATGCAGTTTCGTTGCCGTCCGTAGTTTCCCGCTGGTAACAAGCCCGTTTTGACCCGGATAGCGGCTTCGGTGCTGTTGTCCATTTCGGCGAGCGGGGCGCGCCGGCCGCTGCCACGCCCCGTCCGAGCCGGGCGCCGCCCGAGCGCCGGGAACTCGTGTCGCCCGATCGGCGGGCGGCCGGGGTACCCTAACGATCGTTCAAGCCGACACCGGAACGGCAGGAGGGCACGTGATCGAGTCGCTGCTGATCGCCAACCGCGGGGAGATCGCGCGGCGGGTCATCCGTACCGCGCGCCGGCTCGGGGTGCGCACCATCGCGGTGCACTCGGAGCTGGACGCCGACCTGCCGTTCGTGGCCGAGGCGGACGAGGCGGTCGACATCGGCGCGCCTCAGGCGTACCGGAACGCCGAGGCCATCCTCGACGCGGCCCGGAAGACCAACGCCGCGGCGATCCACCCCGGGTACGGCTTCCTGTCCGAGAACGCGGACTTCGCCCGCGCGGTCGCCGCCGCCGGGCTGATCTGGGTGGGCCCGCCCGCCGACGCGATCCAGCAGATGGGCGACAAGATCAACGCGCGGAACCTGATGTCCGCGGCCGGCGTGCCGGTCTCGCCCGGTACGACCACGCCGCTGGCCGGTGTGGCCGCGGCGGTGGACGCGGCGGCCACGATCGGCTACCCGGTGATGGTGAAGGCGGCCGCGGGCGGCGGCGGGATGGGCATGGCCGCGGCCGCCGACGAGGCCGAGCTGCGCACGCAGTACGAGAAGGTCACCGCGTTCGCGGAGCGGATGTTCGGCGACGGCAGCGTGCTGATCGAGCGGTACTTCCCGCGGGTGCGGCACATCGAGGTGCAGATCCTCGGCCTGGCCGACGGCCGGGTCGTGGCGCTCGGCGAGCGGGAGTGCTCGGTGCAGCGGCGCAACCAGAAGGTCGCCGAGGAGGCGCCGTCGCCGGCCGTCACGCCGGAGCTGCGGGCCCGGCTGCTCGGCGCCGCGCAGCTCGCCGGCGAAACCGTCGACTACCGCAACGCCGGCACGGTCGAGTGCCTGCTCGACCCGGACTCCGGCGACTTCTTCTTCCTGGAGATGAACACCCGGCTGCAGGTCGAGCACCCGATCACCGAGGCCACGCTCGGCATCGACCTGGTCGAGGCGCAGCTGCGGATCGCCTCCGGGGAGGACCCCGGCTTCGATCCGGCGGCACTGGAGATCACCGGGCACGCGCTGGAACTACGCGTCAACGCCGAGGATCCGAAGCGGTTCCTGCCCGGCCCCGGACCGGTGCGCACCTGGGTCGAGCCGGCCGGCGACGGGGTACGCGTCGACGCCGGCTACGCGGCCGGCACCACGGTGACCCCGGCGTACGACTCGTTGCTGGCGAAGCTGATCGTGGCCGGCCCGGACCGCGACACGGTGCTCGCGCGGGCCCGCGCGGCCGTCGCCGAGTTCCGGATCGAGGGGCCGAAGAACAACCTGCCGTTCTTCGCCGAGCTGCTGGACAACGCCGAGTTCGTCGCCGGTGCGTACGACACCGGCATCATCGGCCGGATGCGCGCACCGGCCACGAAGGAAGGACAGCGATGACCGAGCTGCCGGCGCGGGTGTCGATCCGCGAGGTCGGCCCGCGAGACGGACTGCAGAACGAGGACCCGGTACCGACCGAGGCCAAGATCAGGCTGCTGGACGCGTTGCCGCGCACCGGGATCCGCCGGATCGAGGCGGTCAGCTTCGTGCACCCGAAGGCGATCCCGCAGATGGCCGACGCGGACCAGGTCTGGTCGGGCAGCAGCCACGACCCCGCGGTGCGCTACTCGGCGCTGGTACCCAACTCGCGCGGCGCCCGGCGCGCGCTCGACGCCGGGTTCACCGACATCGAGGTCGTCGTGTCCGCCAGCGACACGCACAACCGGAAGAACGTGAACCGCTCGACCGACGAGTCGCTCGCCGACATCGCCGAGCTGATCACCTTGCTGCACAACGAGAACGCCCGCGTCGAGGTGATCGTGGCGACCAGCTTCGGCTGCCCGTACGAGGGGGACGTCGCGCCCGCGCGGGTCGCGTCCATCGTGGACCGGGTGGTCGCCGACGGCGCCGACCGGGTCGCGTTCGGCGACACCACCGGGATGGCCACGCCGCGCCGGGTCACCGAACTCGTCACCGCGGTACGGGACCGGCAGCCGGAGATCCCGATGCTGCTGCACTTCCACAACACCCGCGGGACGGGGCTGGCGAACATCCTGACCGCGCTGCAGCTGGGCGTCACCGAGTTCGACGCGAGCATCGGCGGCCTGGGCGGCTGCCCGTACGCGCCCGGCGCCACCGGCAACGTGGCGACCGAGGAGGTCGTACACATGCTGCACGACATGGGGATCGAGACCGGCATCGATCTGGACGCGCTGGTGGAGGTGGCCGCGCTGGCCCAGGACATCGTCGGCAAGGAGCTGCCGTCCGGCGTCCTGCGCGCCGGTCCCCGCTACCGCACCATCCCGGCCTGAGCCGGCGGCACGCGCCCGACATCGACCGGTGTCACGCTCGGCGTTCTCTTTGCGTAATTCCGTTACCGTCGGCGAGGTCTGTGCGCCGGGTAGATTCGGGCCGAGGAGGTGCCGACCATGACCGAAGCAGCCCACGTCGATTCGCCGAGCCACGCCGGGGACGAGGCGCGCGAGCTCGGCGAGTTGGTGCTCTTCCACGGTGGTGAGTGGACCGAGGCGGACTACGAGGCACTGCCCCCGGGCGTGCGCGCCGAGCTCCACGACGGGAGATTGATCTTGACCCCGAGTCCCACCGCTCAGCACATGTTCGCCAGCATGACGCTGGCCGGGCTGTTTCAGGAAGTGCTCGGCGACCGCAAGCGCGTGCTCATGGAAGTCGACGTGCGGATGGCCGACGGGCGCCGGTACCGGGCACCGGATGTGTTGGTGCTGAAGGAGTTCCGCCGCGGGCGGCCGATGGACCCGGCGAACGTGGTGCTGGTCGGCGAGGTTGTCTCACCCGGTGGCGGCGAGGAGCGCAGCGGCAAGATGACCGCCTACCGCGAGGCCGGCATCGAGTGGTACCTGATCGTCGAGGAGACGCCGGCCGGCTTCCTCGGCGAGCTGTACCGGCTGGACGCCGACAAGTACGAACTGGTGGCCGACGCGCCGCCGGCCGGGGTGCTGAGCCTGCCGGCGCCGTTCGACAGCGAGATCCGGCTGCGCGAGCTGTCCTGACCTCGGCACTCCCGCTCGACCAGGCTGTCCGACGCTCGGGGAAAGTGTTGTGGCGCAAGGGAGTCAGGGCGAGTCGGGTGGGCCGGCGAGGATGCGGGTCCAGGCCTCCCGGACGCCGCCGCGCCACCAGCCCATCGCCTCCACCCACCAGGTCAGCCCGCCCCGCACGTACGGCGTGATCGTCTCGGTGGCGGTCGCCGGCTCGGTGCGGCCCTCCAGCGCGATGTCGAAGCCCTGCATGCCGCTGCGGCGGGTGGCGATCAGGTCGCGGATCTCGCCGAGCGTGCTCGCCGGCATGATCGTGCCGCGGCCGTAGTCGGTGTGGGTGGGCATCACGCCGTCCCAGCCGGCGGCGCGGCGGAAGCCCGCGGTGGCCGGCCAGCGGCCGGCGCACCAGATCGGCGGGCGGGGTCGCTGCACCGGGGTGGGGCGCATGCTGACCTGCTCCACCGGTACCGGTTCGCCGCGGGTGACGGCCTCGCCGGCCCAGAGGTCCGCCAGTACCGAGAGGGAGGCATCGAGCCGGCGGGCCCGGGCCCGCAGCGACGCGTTCTCGCCGAACGCCGCGTACTCCCGGTCCATCGAGCCGAGGCCGGCGCCGAAGATCATCCGACCGCCGGACAGCACGTCCAGGGTGGCGATCTCCCGGGCGACCACCTGGACCCGGCGCCGGGGCAGCGCGGTCATCAGCGGCGCGAGCCGGATCCGCTGGGTACGTGCGGCGATCGCGGAGAGCACCACGACCGAGTTGGCGACCGGCCAGTCCGGCTCGTGGTAGAGCACGTGGTCCCAGACGAACACGCCGTCCCAGCCGCTCTCCTCGGCGGCGACGGCGAGCTCCAGCAGCGTGCGCGGGTCGCCGAACTCGCCGACGTTCGGCAGCCCGACCGCGTACGAGACGCCCATGCGCACCTCCTGCCCGTTCGCACCGTCGCCGCACCTCATGATCGGCCGTGCCCACCACCCGCCGGATCGACCGCCCGGGCCGACGTGACGCCGGACCGGTCGGCGCGGTGGGCCGACCTCAGCACCATCCTCGATCGGTGTCGGCGCCGCAACGTGGAGTGCGGTACCGCACTGCCATCCGGTAATTGCGGAGGGTCCGATTTTTTCTCGATCTCGGCGTGACCCCGATCGACGGTTCTCGTTGAGTTCTACAGATCGTGCCGCGACTTGCACAATCGGTTGCGAACGAGCTGCTTTTCCGGCATGATCCCAACCGGGACGAAAGCCATGAAGGCCACGAAAGGTGTTGCGTAGATGGGCGACCGGACGCGAGGCGGAGAGCGCGACCCGCGCTGCTGCGCACCCGCGACCGCGCGCCGCTCCCGCGCCCTTCGGTACGGCCTGCGGGCCCTCGTCCTCGCCGGCGCCGCGGGTGCCGCCTGGTTCCTGGGCAGCCAGGTCGCCAGCGCCTCGCCCGCGCACGACGACAGCGCCCCGGCGCCGAGCTGCCAGGCCGGTCTGCTCCCGGCCACCACGCACGCCGTCGGTTCGACGCTGCACAGCCTCACCGCAGGCAACCAGACTTCCGGCGGTACCGCCGCCGGAGCGAAGACGTGCGACCGGCCTGCCGCCGGCTCGCACCACGGGAACGCCCCGCGCACCGCACCGGTCGCCAACTCCACGTGCTCGGCGGACACCGCCGAGCACGGTGCGGCTGCGCCGACGAACCCGCAGGCCGACCAGGCCTGCACCCGGCCGAACCGTCCGTCGACGGACTCGGCCACCACCCCGGCCGGCGAACCAGCCGCCGGGGCATCCGGACCGGCGCCGCTCGGCCAGCTGGCCGACGCGACCCGTCCCGTGCTCGGACCGGTGGCGGACGCGACGCGTCCGGTGACCGGGCCGGTGACGACCGTGGTGGGACCGATCGCCGGTGGGCTCAACCAGAGCCCGGTGATCGGCGCACTGGCGGACGTCACCCGACCCGTCACCTCGACCGTCGCGGCCACCACCCGGCCCGTCACGGACACCCTGACCGGCCCGCTCGTCTCTGCCACGCGCCCGGTGACCGGCTTGTTGGGCGCCGTCGTGCATCCGCTCCCAGGGATGGCCGACGGCGTTGCGACCCCGGTGACAGGCGTGCTGACGGGTGGTACCGATCCGCTGTCCGGATTCGGCGTGCCGACTCTCACGGCGCCGCACCAGGCGTCGTGGCTGGGTCGACACTTGCCCGCCGGCGGGCTCGCCCGACCGGCCGTACCGGCGTCACGCTGCGCGTCGCACCCGTTCGCGACCTGGACGGGTACCGAGGCCGACAGCGCTGGCATCCGGTCTCTCGGCGCCGGCGACCCGGCACCGGGAACCCCCGCACCGGCACCACTGGGTGCGGGGATGACCAGCGGAGGATCCGCCGTCTCGGCGGCCTCCTACGCGCACGGCGGTGCCTTCGCACCGACCGGTGCCTACGCCGCGATCGCAGACCGGGCCCTGCGGGTCCGGCCGGCCGCGGCCAAGATCGGGCTGCCTCGCCTTTCCGAGGCCGACCCGGTCGTCTCACCGGACTGAGCGGGATCCACCCGCCGAGCGTTTCTGGCAAGGCACCGAAAGGTCCGCTCGTCGACGCAGTTCCTGCTGGCGAAAACGACCGTCCCGCTCAATTCAGTAATTGACTGATCGATGTTGGGTGCACGCTGCCCGACAGCAATTCCTGTTGCATTCATTCACGAAATTCGGAAAGGCATTTCCTCATGAAGACATGGGTTCGTCGTACCGCTCGGGTCGGGATCCTCTCCGCAGGGTTCCTGCTGGCCGGCGCCAGCATGGCGCACGCCAGCAACGCGGTCTCCGCCGGCAACGACGGGATCGCCAACGGCACCCAGGTGGTCGCCCCCGTGCAGGTTCCCGCGAACGTGGCCGGCAACGGCGTCGGGGTCGCCGGCGTCGGGCTGGGCGTGAACGGCAGCAGCACCTCGGTCGCGGACCGCGCCGAGAGCACCAACCTGGTTTCCGCCGACAACAAGGGCATCGGGAACGGCACGCAGGCCGACATCCCGGTCCAGGTGCCGGCGAACGTGGCCGGCAACGGGGTCGGCGTGGCCGGCGTCGGCATCGGCGTGAACGGCTCCAGCACCGCGGTGGCGCACCGGGCCGAGTCGGCGCAGGAGAGCACCGACATGGTGTCGGCCGGCAACATGGGCATCGGCAACGGCACCCAGGTCAACGTGCCGATCCAGGTGCCGCTGAACGTCTGCGGCAACGGCGTGGGCGTGCTGGGCGCCGGGATCGGCGTCTCCGGCGACTGCACCAGCGTCGCCGCCGCGCAGGAGTCGGCGTACGCGCCGGAGAGCACCAACATGGGCTCGGTGGGCAACGCCGGGATCCTGAACGGCACCCAGGTCTACGCCCCGATCCAGGTCCCGATCAACGTCTGCGGCAACGGCGTGGGCGTGCTCGGCCTGGGCGCGGGCGTGTCCGGCGACTGCACCTCGGTCGCGGACCGCAGCGAGTCGGCGCAGGAGAGCACCAACATGGTGTCCGCCGCCAACAAGGGCATCCTGAACGGCACCCAGGCGAACCTGCCGATCCAGGTCCCGGTGAACGTGTGCGGCAACGGTGTCGGCGTGCTGGGTGCCGGGATCGGCATCTCCGGCAACTGCGGCGCGGCCGCGGTGTCGAACGAGGGCGGCCACCAGGGTGGCGGCTACCACTCGATGGCGACCTCGACCGAGGGCGCGGAGGCCGCGAAGCCGGCCAAGACCGCGAACACGCTGCCCGCGATGGCCTCGTCGCACGGCACCGACATGGTCTCCGCCGGTAACTCCGGGATCGCCAACGGCACCCAGGTGCACGCGCCGATCCAGGTTCCGGTGAACGTGGCCGGCAACGGCGTCGGCGTGCTCGGCGTCGGCGTGGGCGTCAACGGCAGCTCGACCGCGGTCGCTGCCCAGCACTGATTCGCTGAAGCCCGGCCCCGACCGCGAGGTTCGGGGCCGGGTACCGAACGAACCGGGGTAGCCCCCAATCGACCCCGTCTCACATAACTGCACCTGCCGCTGATGTCACTCACGGCACTGCCTCGACGGGCCCTCGCCACGCGGCGGGGGCCCGTCGTCGTGGGTACGGATGGTGCCACGCCGCCGGCTGAGCTACCCTAACGATCGTTCAGCTACGTACACGTAGGTGCGATCGATTGGAGGCGCCGGTGTCGATGCCGGAGGACCGGGCGGCGGAGCTGCCGGAGGATGCAGCCGCCGAACTGGCACGACTGCGCAAGCGGATCGCCGCGGGCGGCGCCGAGAAGTACCACGAGGCGAACCGGGGCCGCGGCAAACTGTTCGCCCGGGAGCGGGTGGCGCTGCTGGTCGACGCGGGCAGCTTCGTCGAGGACGGGATGCTCGCCAACGCCCAGGCCGACGGGCTGCCGGCGGACGGCGTGGTCACCGGCCGGGCCACGATCGACGGCCGCCCGGTGCGGCTGATGGCGAACGACTCGACGGTCAAGGCCGGGTCCTGGGGCGCCCGTACCGTCGAGAAGATCATCCGGGTCATCGAGCGGGCGTACGCCGAACGGGTGCCGATGATCTACCTGGTCGACTCGGCCGGGGCCCGGATCACCGACCAGGTGCAGCTGTTCCCGGGCCGGCGTGGCGCCGGACGGATCTTCCACGAGCAGGTGCGCGCGTCCGGGTCGATCCCGCAGATCTGCGCGCTGTTCGGGCCCAGCGCCGCCGGCGGCGCGTACATCCCGGCGTTCTGCGACGTGGTCGTGATGGTCGAGGGCAACGCCTCGATGTACCTCGGGTCCGACCGGATGGTCGAGATGGTCACCGGTGAGAAGACCACGCTGGAGGCGATGGGCGGCGCCGCCGTGCACTGCAAGGAGTCCGGCGTCGGGCACTTCCTGGTCAAGGACGAACCGGCCGCGCTGCAGGTGGTCCGCGGCTACCTGAGCTACCTGCCGTCGAACTGGCGGCAGCAGCCGCCGAGCGCCGAGCCCGTCGCCGCGCCGGACGTCGACCTGGCCAAGCTGGTACCGGCGTCCGAGCGGCAGGCGTTCGACATGCGCCGCTACGTCAAGGGGCTGCTGGACGCCGGCTCGTTCTTCGAGATCCAGGCGCTGTGGGCGCGCGAGGTGACGATCGGCTTCGGCCGGCTGAACGGCGAGGTCGTCGGCGTCGTCGCGAACAACTCGATGTTCAAGGGCGGGGTGCTGTTCATCGACTCCGCCGACAAGGCGGCCCGGTTCATCGAACTGTGCGACGCCTTCAACGTGCCGCTGCTGTTCCTGTCCGACGTGCCCGGCTTCATGGTCGGTACCGCGGTGGAGAAGGCCGGCATCATCCGGCACGGCGCGAAGATGATCAGCGCCGTCGCCCGGGCCACCGTGCCGAAGATGTGCGTGGTGGTGCGCAAGGCGTACGGGGCGGGGCTGTACGCGATGGCCGGTCCCGGGTTCGACCCGGACGCGACGATCGCGCTGCCCACCGCGAAGATCGCGGTGATGGGTGCGGACGCGGCCGTCAACGCCGTGTACGCGAAGAAGATCGCCGCCCTCCCGGAGGCCGAGCGGGCGGACTTCGTCACCGCCAAGCGCGCCGAGTACGAGGCGGACATCGACGTGCTGCGGCTGGCCGGCGAGCTGGTGGTGGACACCGTGGTCGAGCCGGCCGAGCTGCGCGGCGAGCTGATCGCCCGGTACGCGGCGGCCGCCGGCAAGGGCCGCGACTTCGCCGATCGCCGGCACGGCGTCACCCCGGTCTGACCGACCATCCACAAAGGAGCGTCCACCATGGAGTTCAGGCTCAGCGAGGAGCAGGAGGCGCTCCGCGAGTCGGTCCGCGACTTCGCCACCGAGGTCGTCGCGCCGGTGATCGGCGACTGCTACGAGCGCGAGGAGTTCCCCTATCCGGTGGTGAAGCGGATGGGCGAGATGGGGCTGTTCGGCCTGCCGTTCCCGGAGGAGTACGGCGGGATGGGCGGCGACTACTTCGCGCTGTGCCTGGCGCTGGAGGAGCTGGCCCGGGTCGACTCGTCGGTGGCGATCACCCTGGAGGCCGGCGTTTCCCTCGGCGCGATGCCGATCCACCGCTTCGGTACCGAGGAGCAGAAGCGGCGGTGGCTGCCGCGGCTGTGCCGGGGGGAGGCGCTGGCCGGGTTCGGGCTCACCGAGCCGGGCGGCGGCTCGGACGCCGGTGCCACGAAGACCAGGGCCGAGCTCGACGGCGACAGCTGGGTCATCAACGGCAGCAAGTCGTTCATCACCAACTCCGGCACCGACATCACCGACTTCGTCACGGTCACCGCGGTCACCGGCCGGAAGGCCGACGGCCGACCCGAGATCTCGTCGATCCTGGTTCCCAGCGGTACCAACGGTTTCACCGTGGGCCCGAAGTACTCCAAGGTCGGCTGGTGCGCCTCCGACACGCACGAACTGTCCTTCGTGGACTGCCGGGTACCGGCGGCGAACCTGGTCGGCGAGCGCGGCCGGGGGTACGCGCAGTTCCTGCGGATCCTCGACGAGGGGCGGATCGCGATCGCGGCACTGTCGGTCGGGCTGGCGCAGGGCTGCGTCGACGAGTCCGTCAAGTACGCCAAGCAGCGCTCGGCGTTCGGCCACGAGATCGGTGACTACCAGGCGATCCAGTTCAAGATCGCGGACATGAAGGTGCGCGCGCACACCGCCCGGCTGGCGTACTACGACGCCGCGGCGCGGATGCTGGCCGGCGAGGACTTCAAGACCGAGGCGGCCATCGCCAAGCTGTACGCGTCCGAGTCCGCGGTCACCAACGCCCGCGAGGCGACCCAGATCCACGGCGGGTACGGGTTCATGAACGAGTTCCCGGTCGCCCGGATGTGGCGGGACGCCAAGATCCTGGAGATCGGCGAGGGGACGAGTGAGGTGCAGCGGCTGCTGATCGCCCGCGACCTCGGCCTGTGACACCCGTGCGCCGGCGGCCGGTTCGGCGTCGATCGACTGCCTATCGGTCGATCGACCGACGGTCGACCGGCTGCTGGCGCCGTTCTTCGTAATCCTGCACTATTCCGTCATTATCCGCTCTTCCCCTCAAGGAGCGATCGTGACGGACAGCTTCTCGTTCTCCCCGAGCCGCCGGCGACTGCTGCGCAACGCGGCCGTCGGCGCGCTCGCCGTCGGCGCCGGCGCCGTGGCCGGCCCGCTGCTCGCCGCGCCGGCCCAGGCGTACCCGTGGGGCGGCACCCTGCGGCAGGGCGCGTCCGGTACCGCGGTGCGGGAACTGCAGATCCGGGTCGCCGGCTGGCCGACCTCGAGCGCCGCGAAGGTCTACCTCGCCATCGACGCCCAGTTCGGCCCGGCGACCTTCGCGGCGGTCGAACGGTTCCAGCGCGCGTACGGGTTGGCCGTCGACGGCATCGTCGGCGCGAACACCCAGTCGAAGCTGAACGCGCTGGCCAAGAGCGACGGCTCGACCGCGCACTTCGCCTGGAGCGAGCTGTGGGACAGCCGCACCGGCAGCTTCGCCGGCGGCGCGGTCAGCGCGGCGAGCGCGCAGGAGAACGTCCGCCGGCTGATGTACAAGCTGGAGGCGCTGCGGGTCAAGCTCGGCAACCTGCCGATCCACATCAACTCCGGCTTCCGCAACAAGCAGCACAACGCCGATGTCGGCGGCATCGTCGGCAGCATGCACACCTACGGTGCGGCGGCCGACATGTACGTCTCCGGCATCACCTACAAGACGATCTACCAGCACGCCGAGACGTGCGGCTTCTCCGGGCTGGAGCGCTACACGACCGACCACCAGCACGTGGACAGCCAGGCCGAGTTCGGCCGTGGCTGGTGGTGGGAGTCCGGCACCGTCTGACCGCTTCCGGAGCCGGGCCGCTCGACCCCCGAACGGCCCGGTCAGCCGTGACCGGCGGCGGCCCGACCGGTCCGGTCAGCCGGTGATCCGGCGGCGACTCGGGTGGTGATCCGGCGGCGACTCGGTCAGCCGGTGTCCCGGCGCGACTCGGTCAGCCGGTGGCCAGGCCGGCGCCGAGATAGCCGACGGCGCCGAGCGCGGCGAGCGGCACCAGGACGGCCAGGGCGACCAACCGTTGCCGGGCCGACCGGGCCAGCAGCAGCACCAGCGCCAGGCCGAGCGCGGCCAGGATCGCCCCGGTCGGCAGGTTGACGGTCCGGAACGCGCGAGCGCCCTCGGCGACGAACACCGCGCCCAGCAGCGCGACCGCGACGGTCGCCGGCCACCACCGGCCGGCCCGCCACGCCGCCCCGGCCGGACCGAACACCAGGCCCGCCAGTACGCCCGCGAACAGCCAGATCAGCGTGGTCGGCGACCACAGGTTGGCCAGGTCGTCGCCGAGCACCAGGGTCGCCGCGAGGTAGTAGCTCTCGACCGCGACCAGCAGCAGCACGATGCCGGCCGCGATCGCCCGGGCCCGGCCGGCCCGCAGCCCGGCGCCCAGGGCGAACGCGGCGGCGGCCCACACCGCCGGCGAGTTGGCCAGGTTCGCCCACGGGTACGGCAGCAGCAACTGGCCGGCGAGGTCGACGGCGCCGAGGGCCAGCCCGGCCAGCACCGCCACCAGCAGGGTGGCGGCGCGGCCGCGGACCCGGGTCGGTACCGCGGTCGGGGACGAGACGGTCACCCCGTCATCGTCCCGGCGCCGCGGAGCCGTCGCATCCGGTGAAACCCCGGACGTGTCAGCCCTTGTTCTCGTACGTGGCGATCAGCAGGCCGCGGCCGAGCGTGTGGCTGTACATGTTGAACCCGACGTACGCCGGCGGGTCGCCCGCGTCCGGCCCGAGCGTCGGCACGTCCAGCGCGTGCACCGCGAAGATGTACCGGTGCGGGCCGTGCCCGGGCGGTGGCGCGGCGCCGCCGAACCCCTGCTCGTCGTAGTCGTTCCGGCCGTGCTTGGCGCCCACCGGCAGTCCGAGAAAGTCGCCCGAGCCGGCACCGGTGGGCAGTTCCGTCACGTCGGCCGGGATGTCGAACAGCACCCAGTGCCAGAAGCCGGAGCCGGTCGGCGCGTCCGGGTCGAAGCAGGTCACCGCGTAGCTGCGGGTACCGGCCGGGGCGCCGCTCCAGGACAGCTGCGGCGACACGCTGCCGTCGTCGTCCTCGACATGCGCCTGCGGCAGCACCTGGCCGTCCGCGATGTCCGTACTGGACACCGGGAACGACGGCACCGGTGGCAGGAAGTCGTACGGCACCGGCGGCCGCGGTCGGCTCGTCGTCATGCCGCCTCCTCTCGGGATCGTCGGGTCTGGCTGGCGCGGCCGGTACGAATGTCGGCCGCCATCAGGCGAACCTACGCCGCTCACGCCAGCGGGGTACCGGCATTTCGCGCCGCGCCCCCTGGGATGATCGGCGGGGGAGGTGGCTGCGATGCCGACCGAACAGGCGCTGCCCGGCGAACCCACCGGCGTGCTGTGGCTGCCGGACGAGCCGCCACGGGCGGCGGTGCTGGTCGTGGCCGGTTCCAGCGGCCGGATCGACTCCGACCGGGCCCGGGTGTTCGCCGAGCACGGCGCGCTCGCCGCCTCGATCCGCTGGTTCGGTGGACCCGGCCAGCCGCCCGGCGTCTGCGAGGTACCGCTGGAGACGTTCACCGCCGCCCTCGACGCACTGTGCCGGTACGACCCGCCGAGGCTCGGCATGATCGGGGTGTCGAAGGGCGCCGAGGCGGCGCTGCTGACCGGGATCCGGGACGACCGGCTCGACCTGGTCGGTGCGTTCTCGCCGACCTCGGTGGTGTGGGCCAACGTCGGGCCGGGCCGCGACGGCGTGACGGAGCCGTACCGGTCGTCCTGGACCTGGCACGGCGAGCCGCTGCCGTTCGTGCCGTACGACGACGAGCCACTGGGCGAGGCACCGGCGGCCTGCCGCCCGATGTACGAGCGGAGCATCGCCGCCTACCCGGCCGAGGCGGCGGCCGCGGCGATCCCGGTCGAGCGGATCCGGGGTGAGATCGTGCTGGTCGCCGGCGCGGACGACGAGATGTGGCAGTCCACCGACTTCGCCCGCGCGATCGCGGCCCGGCGCCGGGCTGCCGGCGGGCGGCTCACGGTGCTCGACTCGGACACCGCCGGGCACCGCCCGTACCTGCCGGGCGAGCCGGAGCCGGCGCCGTCGGCGAACTACCGGTACGGCGGGAACGCCGCCGCGGACGCCGAACTCGGCGCCCGCGCCCTGCCGCACCTGCTCGCCGCCCTCGGGCTCCGCTGACCCGGATCATGCCGCGATGGGCGCCGAAGGCGTCGACGGCGGATCGTGCCGCCGGGGTCGACGCCGACCCGCGCCACCAGCGCCAAAGGCGCTCGTCCGAGCGCGGTCAGCTGGGGGAGACCGGGGAGGTGCTGCCGGTCGTGGCCAGCACCGGCGCCGGCGCCGGCGGGACCCGGCGGGCCAGCACCGTACCGAGCAGCACGACCACCCCACCGAAACCGGCCGCGGCGGCCGGGCCGAGGTGGTCCAGCAGCGCGCCGATCACCGGCGACAGCACCGCGCCGCCGGCCGTGGTGGCGGTGGTCATCCAGCCGAACGCCTCGCCCCGCCGGTCGTCCGGGGCGAGCGCGCCGAGCGCCGAGTTGGCCGCCGCGATCGCCGGCGCGATGGCGGTACCGCCGATCAGCAGCACCGCGGCCACCAGCAGCGGCGACGGGTGCGCCAGCACCGGCGGCAGTACCAGCGCCAGCAGCACCAGCCCGGCGGTGACCAGGCCGACCCGCAGCGGCAGCCGCTGCCCGCCACGGCCGGCGAGGAACAGCCCGCCGACCCCGGAACCGATCGCCCAGACGGCGCCGAGCACCCCGGCCAGCGACGGCGTGCCGCGATCCCGGGCCCACGCCACCACCACCATGTCGCCCGCCGTCAGCGCGCCGACCAGCAGCGCCATCACCACCAGTACCGACACCAGGCCGGGGGAGCGCAGCACCGCGAACGGCGACTCGCGCCGGTGCTGCTCCGGCCGCTCCGCCGCCGGCCGGGTCTGCAGCCCGGACCGGTGCACCACCAGCGCGAAGCCGGCCGAACCGAGCAGCGCCAGTACCGCGCAGGCGCTGACCGCCGCGCGTGCGCTGACCAGCGCCACCAGCAGTGCCGCGAGCATCGGCCCGACGACGAACAGCAGCTCCTGCAGCGTCGCCTCGGCCGCGTAGCTGGCCTCCCGCGCGGACGCGTCCGGCAGCCGGGACCACACCGACCGCGCCACCTGCCCGGCCGGCGGCTGCGACAGCCCGGCGAGGAACGCGAGTACCGGTGCGAGCGGCCACCACGCCGCCGGCAGCAGCGCCATCAGCCCGATGCCCGCGGCGTACCCGAAGCTGGTCAGCACGAGCAGCCGCGGCGCCGGCTTGCGGTCGACCGAGCGGCCGCGCAGCGGGCCGCCGATGCCGCTGCCGACGATCAGCGCCGACGTCACGACGCCGGCCAGGGTGTAGGAGCCGGTCCAGCCGGCGACGAGGAACGTGATCGCCAGCGCCATGCCCGTCGCGTACAGCCTGGCCAGCAGCGACATCACCAGCAACAGCGGCAGGTGCGGGGTGGCGAGGATGCGACGGTAAGGGGCGAGCACGCTACAGGTACTAACAGAGCGCGCTCGGCCGCCGCTACGAGTTTCCGGTCACAGGGCGCGGGGGCACGCCTGCGCTGCGTCGCTTCGTACCGGATTCCGACGGCACCGCGGCACGGGTCAGAGGTTGGCCGCCCACTCCGACACCGCGTGCCGGGTCGGGTTGACGTCGGTCTCCCGGGTCGGGTGCACCCGGTTGGTCAGCAGCACCACGGTCAGCTTCCGGGCCTGGTCGACCACCAGCGACGTCCCGGTGAAACCGGTGTGCCCGAACGAGCCGGGCAGCGGCGCCATGAAGTTGCCGTCGCCGATCCGCGCCCCGATGCCCTGCCGGTACCGGTTGGGCACGCTCGCCGGCAGCTGGTCGGTGCGCAACTGCTCGACGCTCTCCGGCTTGAGCACGGTGACCCCGTCGAGGGTGCCGTCGTGCCGCAGCAGCTCGCCGAACCGGGCCAGGTCGGCCGCGGTGGCGAACAGCCCGGCGTGCCCGGCGACCCCGCCCAGCCCGTACGCGTTCTCGTCGTGCACCCGGCCGTGGATGATCCCGGTGGCGAGGTCGTCGCGTTCCTCGGCGGCGGCGATCCGCGGCAGCAGCGCCACCGAGGGGTTGAACCCGGTCTGGGTGAGCCCGAGTGGCCGGAGGATCCGATCCTCGATCAGCCCCTCCAGCCGCCGCCCGGTGACCAGCTCGGCCAGGAACCCGGCGGTCTGGTAACCGATGTCGGAGTACTCGAACGCGGTGCCCGGCTCGCGCACCGGCTCGGCGTCGAGCAGCAGCTGCCGCCGGGCACCGACGAAGTCGGCCTCCCGCCAGACCGGCCGCCCGGGCCGGTATCCGCCGACGTGGGTGAGCAGCATCCGCAGCGTGGTGCGCTGCTTGACCCCGCCGCGGTACTCGGCGAACCACCGGGCGACCGGCTCGTCCAGGTCGAGCAGCCCCTCCTCGACCAGCCCCAGCACGATCACCGCGGTGAACATCTTGGTGATCGAGGCGATGTCGTAGATGGTGTCGACCGTCGCCGGGATCCGGCGCCCCGGGGGCAGCAGGGAGAAGTCGCGGCTCGCGTACCGCACCGCCTCGCCGACCGCGGCCCGGCCGGCCACCTCGCCGTCGCGCAGCACCAGCGCCACCGCCGACGGGTACACCCCCGGCCCGGACTCGTCCGGCAGACCCGATTCCAGTACCGCCCGCAGCTCGCTCACGCCAGCCGACACTACG
Organism: Actinocatenispora comari; assembly: GCF_017312725.1. Classification (GTDB taxonomy): domain Bacteria; phylum Actinomycetota; class Actinomycetes; order Mycobacteriales; family Micromonosporaceae; genus Actinocatenispora; species Actinocatenispora comari. The sequence goes on from NZ_BOPO01000038.1 coordinate 41,727, forward strand.
TGGGCGGGGCACGCCGCTCGGTCCGGACCCGGGTGGTGGGCGCCCGCGTGATCCGCATGGTGAGCGGCAGACAGGGCGTGCGTTGCAGCCGGTGACCGGGCGCCTAACCTTGTCGGCATGGCCGACACCATTTCGTTCGCACGTGGAGCCCCGTCCCTGGACATCGTGGATGTCGAGGGCCTGAAGCAGGCAGCGGTCCGAGCCTTCGACAGCGATCCCGGCGGCCTCACGGCGTACGGGACCTCCGTCGGCTACCTGCCGCTGCGCAAGTGGATCGCCGACAAGCACGGTGTCGCCCCGGAGCAGGTGCTCGTCACCAACGGCTCGCTGCAGGCCGACGCGTTCCTGTTCGACCTGCTGGTCCAGCCGGACAGCGACGTGGTGGTGGAGCGGCCGACGTACGACCGGACCCTGCTCGGGCTGCGCAACCGGCGCGGGAACCTGCACCCGGTGACCGTCGACGACGAGGGCATCGACGTCGACGAGCTGGCCCGGCTGCTCGCCGGCGGGGTGCGACCGGTGCTCGCGCACATCATCCCGAACTTCCAGAACCCGGCCGGGGTCACGCTGTCCGCGCCGCGCCGGGAGCGGCTGCTGGAGCTGGCCCGGGAGTACGACTTCACGATCTTCGAGGACGACCCGTACCTGGACATCCGGTTCGCCGGTGATCCACTGCCCACGATGCGGGAACTCGACCGGGACGACCGCGTCGTGTACGCGTCGTCGTTCACCAAGACGGTGTGCCCGGGGCTGCGGGTCGGGTACCTGGTGGGGCCGGCGGCGACGATCGCGAAGATCGCCAAGGTGGCCACCAACACCTACATCTCGCCGAGCATGGTCGCGCAGGGCATCGTCTACCAGTTCGCCACCTCCGGTGCCATCGACGCGTCGATCAAGACGGTCCGCGCGGCGCTGTCCGAGCGGGTGAACCTGCTGGCCGACGCGCTGCACAAGTACCTGCCGGAGGCGCGGTTCACGGTGCCGGACGGCGGCTACTTCCTCTGGGTCGAGTTCCCGGACAGCGTGGACGTGGCCAAGGTGGCACCGGCCGCCGCCGAGCGCGGGGTCGCCGTGGTCAAGGGCAGCGACTTCCTGCTGGAGGGCGGCCAGCACGCGCTGCGGCTGGCCTACTCGGCGGTCACTACGGACCAGATCGACGAGGGCGTGCGCCGGCTCGCCGAGGCGGTCCACGCGGGCTGACGACCGGCCTGGACGAAGGCAGGGCGTGTCCCGAGGTCGGCCGGTCGTTCGCGGCCGGCAGCCTCCGGGGCGCGCCCTGTCGCCGTCGGTACAGCCACTGTCAAACGTCCAGATCGTGGGAGAGTGACGCTGGGAACGGCGTCGCTTTTGCGACATGGCGCAAACCCGCCAACTGCAAAGCGTTCCCTGGCCGGCGGGGCCGTCCTAGATTGGCGACGGCCGCCGTCCGTGAGCATCAACTTGCGGAGTGGCGCATAAAGGCTTTACCCCCGCCCCCGGAGGCGCCGGGTGGAGTCACCGGCTGAACCCCCCGTAGCCGGTGGCCCACCCGGCGCCTCGCTTAATGTCCGGGCCACGCCACGCCGAGCCACCGCGGCGGCGCTGCGGCCCACCGCGCCGGCCGCTCGGTTCGCCGCTCGCGAGGTATCCTGCCGCCCAGCAGCGCGACCGGTGACCGGCCACACGGCGCCGCGTCGGTCGGCGATCTGCCCCTGGTAGTACAGTTTCCTGCGGACCCGCCGAGAGTGTGCGCGCTCTCCTGGGCATTTCTTGTGAGTTCGTGAGCCGGACGTTTTCGGCGACCAGACTGGGAGGACCCGCGGCAGCACTGTGCCCGGACATCGGCCGCTGCCGTGCAGGCGGAAAGGGGGCGGACGATGGCATATCAGCACCGAGGAAACGGTCGTGGGCTGAGTCGGGCGTTCAGCGCTCCCGTCCGCGCCGTGTCGAAGGTCCTGCCCCGCACGACGTCGAGCGTCACCCCACCGCGGCCGCCGTCCCGGCCCGAGCGCAGCTCCATCGTCGACTGCGGGCTGTACGTCCAGGGGGTGCGCCAGCCCGGTGAGTGGGACTACCGGGACGCGCTGGCGGCGGCTCTGGAGCGCGACGACGCGTTCGTGTGGCTCGGCCTGCACGAGCCGGACGTGGACGAGTTCGCCGACATCGCGCAGACCTTCGACCTGCACGAACTCGCGGTCGAGGACGCGGTCAAGTCCTACCAGCGCCCCAAGGTCGAGCGGTACGGCGAGATCACCTTCGTCGCCGTCCGCACCGCGCGGTACGTCGAGCACGCCGAGCTGACCGAGACCAGCGAGGTGGTCGAGACCGGAGCCGTGATGCTGTTCATCTCCCCGCACTTCGTCATCACCGTGCGGCACGGCGACGCGTGCCGGCTCAGCCCGGTCCGGCAGGAGCTGGAGACGAAGGAGGAGCTGCTCGCGCAGGGGCCGTGGGCGGTGTTCCACGCCGTCGTCGACCGGATCGTCGACCTCTACCTCGACGTCGCGTCCGAGATGGAACAGGACATCGACGAGGTCGAGGCGAGCGTGTTCAGCCGCGCCGGCGACGACCGGGTCCAGCGCATCTACCAGCTCAAGCGCGAGCTGGTGGAGTTCAAGCGGTCCGTCGTGCCGCTGGCCCGCCCGCTGAACGCGCTGGTCAGCGGCCGGATCCCGGGGGTGCCGAGCGAGATCCGGCGATACATCCGGGACGTGGCCGACCACCTCTCCCGCACGGTCGAGCAGGTGGTCACGTTCGACGATCTGATCAACTCGATCCTGCAGGCCCGGCTGGCGCAGCTGTCGGTCGACATGAACAACGACATGCGCAAGATCGCCGCCTGGGCCGCCATCCTGGCGGTGCCGACCGCGATCGCCGGCATCTACGGCATGAACTTCACTCACATGCCGGAGCTGCACTGGATGTTCAGCTATCCGGTCGTGGTCGCGTTGATGCTCGGCATCTGCGTCGGGCTGTACCGCATCTTCCGCCGCTCCGGCTGGCTCTGACCCCGCGCGGGCCGGCTCTTCCGCCGCTCTCAGACTCCGGGCGGGCCGGCTCTGGCCCGCCCGGGTTGGCGCTGACCCCGCGGGCCGGCTCTGGCCCCGCGGACGGCACCGCTCCGCTCCCGGTACGAGAGCGGAGCGGTGCGGTGACCCGTCAGGCCTTGTGGCCGTTGCTGCGTGCCTCGGTGGCCCGGCTGGCCTTCGCGCCGTTCTTCGCCGCGTCCGCCACCGCGGACTTGGCACTGTCGGCCGCGTCCGCCGGCTTCTCCTTGTCGGCGTCGGTCTTGCCGGACTCGGCGTTCTCCGTGGCGCGTTCCCGCGCCTCGGCGAACACGCTGCTCGGCTCGGCGAACTCGTGCTCCGGCTCGTACTCGTCCCAGTTGGCGGTGGACCGCCGGGACACGACGGCCGCGACCGTACCGACCGCGAGGCCGAGCGCCACCGCGCCCACCACCCACGGCCAGCGACGACGCCGCTGGTTGCCGGTGGCCGCGGCACGAGCCTTGTCGAGCTTCTTGCCGGCCTTCTTGCGCGCCTTGCCGGCCTTCTTGCCGGCCGCCTTGCGCGCCTCCTCGGTCGAGCGCCGGGCACTGTCGGCCGCGGCCGTCACCACCGGTGCCACCGCCTGAACGGTGGTGTCCCAGGACTTGCCCACCGCGCTACGGGCCGCCTCGACCCGCGGCGACATGGCGCCCCGGGCCGCGTCGAGCCGCGGCGCGAGTGCCTCGCGGGCGGCGTCGACCCGGGGGCTGAGCGCCACCCGTGCCGTGTCGACCCGCGGAGCCACCGCTTCCGCCGCGCGCTCGGCGGCGATCACGGCCGCCGACCGCAGGTGCCCGAGCCCGTCCGTCACTTCGTTTCCGAACTGCTGTGCACGTGTCTTCTCCGCACGACCCAGCGACACTGTGTCCCACCTCCCGTGAGTACTACCCGCCCATCCTCCCTGTTCCCCTACCCCCGTACCGGCCAAACGACAGCATGCGACGATTGCGTGATTGGCCACCCGCCGTGGCCCGCCGCGGGGGCGACAGGGCCACCCGGACAGCACCACAAGGAGACTCAGATGGCTGAGAAGCTGTACGCGACGTTGCAGACCAATGCCGGCCCGATCAAGGTCGAGCTGTTCCCGAACCACGCGCCCAAGACGGTGAAGAACTTCGTCGGGCTCGCCGACGGCTCCCAGGAGTGGACCGACCCGGCGACCGGGCAGCCGGGCCAGGGGCCGCTGTACAACGGGACGATCTTCCACCGGGTGATCGACGGGTTCATGATCCAGGGCGGCGACCCGCTGGGTAAGGGGTTCGGCGGCCCGGGCTACAAGTTCGGCGACGAGTTCCACCCGGAGCTGCAGTTCGACCGGAAGTACCTGCTGGCGATGGCGAACTCGGGGCCGAACACGAACGGTTCGCAGTTCTTCATCACCGTCGCGCCGACGAGCTGGCTGAACAACAAGCACACCATCTTCGGTGCCGTCGACGACCCGGCGTCGCAGCAGGTCGTGGACCAGATCGCGACCACCAAGACCGGCGCGCAGGACAAGCCGGTCGAGGACATCGTGATCGAGCGCATCGACATCACCCAGGAATAACCGGTACGCAACACCGCAGACCGGGCGGCCGAGCGGTTCGGCCGCCCGGTGCGGCATGCTTGAGGCCCGGCACCGGCCCCCCGGCAGCAGCTGCGTGGGCGCGGCGCGGGTCCAGCAGGCACGGAAGGGCGCTCGATGACCGAACCGCAGACCACCGGCAGTCCGACCGTCCCGGTCTGCTACCGGCACCCGGGCCGGGAGACGTACGTCCGGTGCGTGCGCTGCAACCGCCCGATCTGCCCGGACTGCATGAACGCCGCCTCGGTCGGCTTCCAGTGCCCGGAATGCGTCGCCCAGGGCAAACGTACCGTTCGGCAGCCGCAGGGTGCGTTCGGCGGCAGCCACCGCGCCGGCGACCGCGGGTACGCCACGATCACCCTGATCGCCGTCAACGTCCTGGTGTACGTGCTGATCCTGGTCGGCGGTGGCCTCGGCGCGGCGATCGGCAGCGGCAGCAGCTTCCTCGCCGGCGCCACCACCGGGCTGGAGCTCAAGCTCGGAGTCTTCTCCCCGGCCATCGCCGACGGCCAGTACTACCGGCTGATCACGGCGATGTTCGTGCACTTCAGCATCCTGCACATCGCGATGAACATGTACGTGCTGTGGGTGCTCGGCCGCTACCTGGAACGCGCGCTCGGCCCGGCCCGGTTCGTCGCGCTCTACTTCATCGCCGGCATCGGCGGCAACGTCGCCTGCTACCTGTTCACCGACCGCACCCTGTCCGGCGGCGCCTCGACCGCGGTGTTCGGGCTGTTCGCGGCGATGTTCTTCGTCAACCGCAAGCTGAACCTGTCCAGCTCCAGCGTGGTCGTGCTGATCGTGATCAACCTGGTCTTCAGCTTCCTGGTGCCGGGCATCTCGATCATCGGGCACATCGGCGGCCTGATCACCGGCGGCGTCCTCGGCCTCGGCCTCGCGTACGCACCGAGGTCGGCCCGCACCCCGGTGCAGATCGCGGTACTCGGCGGCGTCCTGCTGGTGTTGATCCTGCTCACCGTGGGCAGAACCGCCCAACTGCTGACCGCGTAGCAAGCACCCTGCCGCCGGCGCCGGCCGGCGCGCCGGAGCTCAGGCGGTCGGGCGCAGCGCGGCGAGCTGTCGGACCACGTCGGCGCAGTCGGCGCCGCCGAGCTGGGTGCGACCGAACAGGTGCAGTTCGGTGTCGCAGTCGATCTCCACCAGCTCGGACCGGATGCCGCGGCGGGACCGGCGGTCGACCCGGATGCGTTCCACCTCCGACCACGGCACCCGGTGGTGGCCCAGGACGCCCCGCACGGTCACGCCCTCCCGGTCGGCGGCCAGCGAGACGGACAGCACCAGGTCGCGCAGGGCCAGCGCGGCGAGCACCACGGCACCGGCCAGCCCGATCGCCAGCCCGACCCGGTCGGTACGCCCAGCCCAGAGCCCGGCGCCGACGAACGCCACCGCCCCGACGCCCTTCAGCACCGTGGCCGCGGGGCGCACCCGCCACTCGACCCGGTCCGGCGTCGGGGTGGCGTCGTGCGGAACCGTCGACCGGTCCGACCGACCGGTCTCGTCCGCCCAGCTCGGCGCGTCGGCGCCGTCCGACCAGCCCGGCCCGTCGGCGTCGCCTGACCAGCCGGGCGCATCGGGGTCGCCGGACCAGGCTGGCGTGCCGGGATCGTCCGGACGGTGCGGTGCGCCGGTGTCCGGAGGCGGCGGTGCCGCCGGCCGGAGCGAACCCGCTCGGTCGGCCGGCGTCGTCTCGTCCCCGTCCGGGTCGCCCGGCGCCGCGCGCCGCACCCCGAACGACTCCGCTCCGCTGTCCATCCGCCCAGTCTGCCCGCCCGCCGGTACGCCGGCCACACCCGCGGCGCGGCGCGGCCCGCGGTACGCTTCGGGCAAAGGCTACCGGGGAGTAACAGATGCGCGACGCGGTCATCGTCGAAGCGGTACGCACGCCGGTCGGGCGGCGCAAGGGCACGCTGGCCGGGGTGCACCCGGTCGATCTGTCTGCGCGGGTGCTGACCGCGCTGGCGGAGCGGTCCGGCATCGACCCGGCGCTGGTGGACGACGTGGTGTGGGGCTGCGTCAGCCAGGTCGGCGAGCAGTCCTGGAACATCGCCCGCAACGCGGTGCTCGCCGCGGGCTGGCCCGAGTCGGTGCCCGGCACCAGCATCGACCGGCAGTGCGGCTCCAGCCAGCAGGCGCTGCACTTCGCCGCCGCCGCCGTGGTCAGCGGCCAGTGCGACGTGGTGGTCGCCGGCGGCGTCGAGGCGATGACCCGGGTACCGATGGGATCCTCGGTCGGCCACGACGTCGGCACGCCGTTCGGCCCGCAGGTGCTCGCCCGGTACGACGGGGTCGAGGGCGTCACGCCGGGGCCGCTGCCGTTCAACCAGGGCGTCGGCGCCGAGCTCATCGCGCAGCGGTACGGGTTCGGCCGTACCCAGCTCGACGAGTACGCGCTGGCCAGCCACGCGAAGGCGGCGGCCGCGCAGGACGCCGGGCTGTTCGTGGACGAGATCGTCCCGGTACCGGTGGAGGGCGGCACGTTCGACGCCGACGAGGGCATCCGGCGGGACACCTCGCTGGCCAAGCTCGGTGAGCTGCCCACCCCGTTCCGGCCGGACGGGGTGGTGACCGCCGGGTCCGCCTCGCAGATCTCCGACGGCTCGGCGGCGATGCTGGTCACGACCAGCGAGAAGGCGCGCGAGCTGGGCCTGACCCCGATCGCCCGGGTGTATGCGACGGCGCTGGCCGCCGCCGACCCGGTGCTGATGCTGACCGCGCCGATGCCGGCCACCGAGAAGGTACTGGCGAAGGCCGGTCTCGGCATCGACGACATCGGCGTGTTCGAGGTGAACGAGGCGTTCGCGCCGGTGCCGCTGGCCTGGCTGAAGGACACCGGCGCCGACCCGGAGCGGGTCAACCCGCGCGGCGGTGCGATCGCGCTCGGGCACCCGCTGGGCGGCTCCGGCGCCCGGCTGATGACCACGCTGCTGGGCGCGATGCGGGCCGGCGGCCACCGGTACGGGCTGCAGACGATGTGTGAGGGCGGCGGGATGGCCAACGCCACCGTGCTGGAGCTGCTCGGCTCCTGAGCGCGGGCGGTTCCCGGCTCCTGAGCGGCGGGCGGCCGCTCGGCTCGGATCCGCCCGGCTGGGCGGTGGCTCGGAGGCTCCCACCGGCCGGACCGGACCGCGAGAACCGGGCGGCGTCACTCCATCGGCAGGTCGAACTCGCCGTCCTTGGCGCCGCCGACGAACGCGTCCCACTCGGCCTGGGTGAAGACCAGCACCGGGCTGTCCGGGTCCTCGCCGTTGCGCATGCAGATCTTGTCCTCGACGAACGCCACCTCGATGCGGCCGCCGCCGGCCGGCGTCTCCTCGTCGGAGCCTCGCCACACCGCGTTGGTGAGGTCGGGGCATTCCTTCTTCTGCGACTCGGGCGCGGTCATCGTCTCTCCTCAGCGGGCGGTACCGGCGCCGACCGGCGCCGGATTCGACGGTAGTCGGGCGGTTGGTCGGTCTCCGACCGGGTCAACGCGACGCGATGGACCGGCGTGCGCGCATACGGGCGTGATCAAGGACACAGGGCGAACCCGGCGTCGGAAATCGGACAGCCGGCGCGACGGGGGCGAAGCGGAGCTCGAGTGACCACGGCCACCGCGTCACGACACGTGCCAACAGAGTTATCCACAGTGTGGATAACTCTGTTGACGAGGCGATCCCGGGTAGCGCCAGGAGAGGTGCGACGGTGCCGGGTCAGCGCCACCGAGACAGCACGACGAGGCTCGCCACCAGCGCGGCGAAACCGATCGCGAGGTTCCAGTATCCCCAGGTCCCGACCGGGAAGAGCCCGCCGGAGAGGTAGTAGGTCACCAGCCAGCCGATCCCGACCACGATCAACACCAGCGCGGTGATCGGCACCCAGGTCGGGCTGGGCTTCTTCTTCGCCGCGGCGGTGCGCTCCTGCGGTCGCAGATCCGCGGGCGGCGTGTAAACCTTCTTCGTACGTACTCGCGACTTAGGCACGGTCTCTCCTGACAGGGGTTCCGGACGCTAGCGTAATCAAGGTTGGGCAGACCGCAAGGAGGAGGCGTGGCGGATTCCAGTCCCGCGGACCGGAACCCCGGGTTGCTCGCCCAATTCCTGCTGCCGCGCCGGCGCCCCGGCCGAAAGCCCGGTTGGTCTGCCATCGTGCCACTTGTGGTCGTTGCCGCGGGGTTCCTGTTCGCCACCACCGCCAGTACCGCCCGTGGCACGCAGCTGCGGGAGGACCGCCGGGTGCAGCTCAGCGACGCGATCCGGCAGCGCCAGGCGGACGTGGCCCGCAGCGAGAAGCGGGCCGCCGCGCTGCGCGCCGAGGTCGAGGACGACACTAGCCGGCAGGGCCGCAACGACGCGCGCGTGCGTGACCAGCAGAAACGCGCCGACGGGAGCAAGGCCGACGCCGGCCTGACCGCGGTGCACGGCCCGGCGCTCACGGTCACTCTGAACGACGCGCCCCGCCAGCCGGACCGGCAGCTGCCCAGCGGCGCGACCGCCGACGACGTGGTGGTACACCAGCAGGACGTGCAGGCGGTCGTCAACGCGCTGTGGGCCGGTGGCGCCGAGGCGATGTCCATCATGAACGTCCGGGTCGTTTCGACCAGCGCGGTACGCTGCGTCGGCAACACGCTCCTGCTGTCCGGCCAGGTGTTCTCGCCGCCGTTCGTGATCGTGGCGATCGGTGACCGGGGCCGGATGAACGCGGCGCTCGACGCCGCACCGGGCGTGCGTGCCTTCCGCGCCGCGGCCAAGGACTGGGGTCTCGGCTACGAGGTCAAGGAGGACGACGACGTGCGGCTGCCGGCGTACGACGGGTCCTCGTCCCTGTCCGACGCCCGAGTGCCGCGGTAGGAACGGATGCGAGCCGATCATCCCGCGGAGGGCACGTGAGCTACTGGGGGCCGGAGGAAGGCCGGGGCTGGCGCCCGGACGACGACGAGACGGTCGTCATGCCGGCCGTGCCCGCCGAGATCCGGTCCCACCGGGCCCGGGGACGGGGCCGCGGCCGGGGCGCCGGGCGGCCCGAGCCGGCCGCCGCGGTGCCGCCGCACGTCGACGGGCCGGCGCGCCGTGCCGTCCGCGGCATCGGTGAGGTGCTCATCACCTGCGGGCTGATCGTGATGCTGTTCGCCGGGTACGAGATCTGGGGCAAGCAGATCGTCATCCACAAGCAGCAGGACAAGTACGAGCAGCAGCTGCAACGGGCCTGGCAGGACCCGCCGAAGAAGGCGGACGACGCGCCGCCGCTGCCCGGCCAGGCGCTGGCCCGGCTGTACATTCCGCGGTTCGGCATCGAGCTGATCGTGGTGCAGGGCGTGACGCCGGAGGACATCCGCAACGCACCCGGCCACTACCCCGACTCGGCGATGCCCGGCCAGATCGGCAACTTCGCCGTCGCCGGCCACCGCGAGGACGCGATCTTCCCCCGCAACTTCGACAAGCTGCGGATGGGCGACGACATCATCGTGCAGACCCGTACCACCTGGTTCGTCTACCGCACCTACCAGCAGCAGATCGTCGACCCGCACCAGGTGGACGTGGTCAACCCGGTGCCGGGCGAGCCCGCGGACGCCAAGCCGACGAAGGCGCTGGTCACGCTCACCACCTGCAATCCGTGGTGGGACAACTACCAGCGGCTGATCTACCACGGCAAGCTGGTCCGTCAGATGCCCACCGCGGACGGCATGCCGAAGGAACTGAAGGGCTGACGCATGTACGGGTGGATCTGGCGCAAGCTCCCGTTCGGCCTGCCCGGGAAGCTGATCGGCACGCTGGTGCTGGTCGTCGGCGCCGCCGCGCTGTTGTGGTACCTGGTGTTCCCGGCCATCGACCCGATCCTGCCGTTCAACGACGTCCAGGTCACCGGCCCGGGCGACGGTTCCGGCCAGGGCAACGGCGCCGGCCACGGCAGCGGTGCGCCGAGCCCGACGCCGCACCGCACCGGCGGCTCCGACCTCCCCGGCAACTGAGCTGCGGCGCCGCACCGGGCACGTCCTAGACTTCCTGCCATGGGTACCCGGGTGCTGGTGGTGGACAACTACGACTCGTTCGTGTTCAACCTCGTGCAATACCTCGGCCAGCTCGGGGTGGACTGCCTGGTCCGCCGGAACGACGAGCTGACCGTCGACGAGGCGCTCGGGCTGGACGTGGCCGGCGTGCTGCTCTCACCCGGCCCCGGCACGCCGGACCGCGCCGGCATCTGCGTCCCGCTGGTCACCGCCGCCGCCGGCCGGCTGCCGATCTTCGGCGTCTGCCTCGGCCACCAGGCCATCGCCGAGGCGTACGGGGCGACCGTGACGCGGGCGCCGGAGCTGCTGCACGGCAAGACCAGCGAGGTGCATCACACCGGCGTCGGGGTGCTCGCCGGCCTGCCCGAGCCGTTCACCGCCACCCGGTACCACTCGCTCGCGGTCACCGAGTCGACCCTGCCGCCCGAGCTGGTCGTCACCGGGCGCACCGAGTCCGGCGTGGTGATGGCGATGCGACACCGCGACCTCGCGATCGAGGGCGTGCAGTTCCACCCCGAGTCGGTGCTCACCCAGGGCGGTCACCTGATGCTGGCGAACTGGCTGGCCGGCTGCGGCCACCCGGAGGCGCTGGCGCTCGCCCCGGCCCTGGCCGAGCAGGTCGAGCGCCGCCGCCTCGTCGCCGCCGGCTGACCGGCGGCGACACTCAGTCGCCGCCGCCCCCATCGGTCGGGAACGGGAATCCGGGCGACGAGGGAGTGCTGCTCGGCGTTTCGCTCGGGCTCGGGGACGCCGAACCGGTCGGGCTGGGCGACTTCGACTGGCCGACCGCCACCGTGATGGTGACCTGCGAGCCGCGCACCGCGAACTCGCCGCCGTTCGGCGTCTGGCTGGTCACCGTGCCCTGCTTCTCGCTCGACTCGGTGTCGGGCTGCACGGTGATGTCGGTGAAGCCGGCGTTGCGCAGCTGCTGCTCCGCCTCGGACTGCATCTTGCCGACCACCGACGGCACCTTGGTCTCGTTGCCCTTCGAGATGTGCACCGTGACCGTGGAATCGATGGCCAGCTCGCTGCCCTTCTCGGGATCGGTGTCGACCACCGTGCCCTTCGCGTTCTCGCTGTCCACCTCGGTGAACCGGGCCTTCAGGTGGTGCAGCTCCAGCGTGCTCTTGGCCGCGTCCCGGCTGAACCCGGTCACGTCCGGCACCTTGACCGTCTGCGGGCCGCTGCCGATCGTCAACGTCACCTGGGTGCTGGTCGCGATCTTCTTGTTCGCCTGCGGCGTCGGCACCTCCTCGATCACCTTGCCCTGCTGCGCCTTCGTCGACTTCGCGGTGCGCTGCTCGACGTGCCGGAAGCCGGCGGTGTGCAGGGTCGTGATCGCGGTGGCGGTCGGCTTGCCCTTGACGTTCGGCAGCACCGCCTTCGCGCTGTGGTCCGACTGCAGGTAGAGGCCGATACCGACCGCGGCGACGCCGAGCACCACCAGCAGCGCCAGCGAGACGAGCACCCACACGGCGCGGCGGCGGCGCTGCGGGTCGGTCACCCGGGCGGCCGGCTGGGTACCGGTGTCGCCGCCGGCACCGCCCGCCGCCCCCAACACCTGGGTACGCCCCTCCTGCGGTGGCGGCGGGGTGGCCAGCACCGGCCGACCGTTCGCCGCCCGCAGCATGTCGGCGCGCATCTCCGCGGCGCTCTGGTACCGGTTGGCGGGGTTCTTGGCGAGCGCCTTCAACACCACCGAGTCGACGTCCGGCGGCACGTCCGGGTTGCGCTGGCTCGGCGGCTTCGGCTCCTCCCGGACGTGCTGGTAGGCGACGCTGACCGGGCTGTCGCCGGTGAACGGCGGCTGGCCGGTGAGCAGCTCGAACAGCACGCAGCCGGTGGCGTACACGTCGGAGCGGGCGTCGACGGTCTCGCCGCGCGCCTGCTCCGGCGACAGGTACTGCGCGGTGCCGATGACGGCGCTGGTCTGGGTCATCGTGGTGGTGGTGCTGGCGACCGCGCGGGCGATGCCGAAGTCCATCACCTTGACCTGACCGGCGTCGGTCAACATGATGTTGCCGGGCTTGATGTCGCGGTGGATGATGCCGTGCCGGTGGCTGAACTCCAGCGCCGAGCAGACGTCCGCGGTGATCTCCAGCGCGGACTTCGGCGGCAGCGGCCCCTCGGCGGTCAGCACCTCCTTGAGGGTCCGTCCGCTGACGAACTCCATCACGATGTACGGCAGCGCCTCGCCGTCGGCGCCCTTCTCCTCGCCGGTGTCGTACACCGCGACGATGGCCGGGTGGTTCAGCGAGGCGGCGTTCTGCGCCTCGCGCCGGAACCGGGCCTGGAAGGTGGCGTCCCGGGCCAGGTCGGTGCGCAGCATCTTGATCGCCACGTCCCGGCCGAGCCGCTGGTCGAGGCCCTTGTGCACCTCGGCCATGCCGCCGTAGCCGATCAGCTCGCCGACCTCGTACCGGTGACCGAGCACCCGGTCCTCGTCGGTCACGGGGAGTCCTCCCCGAGGCCGAACGGTCCCGTGTCGCGGCCGGACAGCGCGTCGTTGTTGCCGGTCCCGCCGCCGTCGCTGGTGGTGGGGGACGGGTTGCCGCCCGGCGTGGTCGGCGCGGTCGACGGCGAGTTGCCGCCACCCGGCGACGACGGGTCGAGCGACGGCATGTGGTCCTTGCCGCCGTTCCCGTTCCCGTTGTCGTCGCCGTTCCCGTTGCCGTTCCCGTTTCCGTTGCCGAAGCCGCCGGTGGACACGTAGACGAGGACGTTGTCGCCCTTGTGCAGTGCCGAGCCGTCGTTGCGCGCCGGCACGCAGTTGACCACCTGCCCGGCCGACGGCTGGAAGACGTTCTTGTACTTCTTGATCGGGTTGAGCCCCTTGTCGGTCAGCTCCTGCTGGACGTCGTCCCACGACTTGTTCTGGCAGGAGTCGACATCGAAGTCGACCGTGTCGTTCTGCGACGCCTTGGCGCTGGGCGAGTGGGTGGTGTTGCCGCTGGCCCGGTTGTCGTCGCCGCTTCCGCTGGTCAGCGCGTACGCGATGGCCCCGACGCCGCCGAGCACGACGACCACCGCGAGCACGATCGCGGCGATCTTCAGCCCCCGGCCGTTGCCGCCGCGCTGCGGCGCGGCGCCGGCGTACTCGTCGTTGCGTTCGTAGCCGGTGTTCATCGGTGGCCCGGACGGCACCGCCGCCGCGCCGCGCGAGTAGCCGCCGGCGCCGCTGGTCGGCGCGTACCCACCGGGGCCGCTGGTCGGCGCGCCGGCCGGCAGCACCGAGGTGTGCTGCGGCCCCCCGGCCCC
>NZ_BOPO01000039.1 GCF_017312725.1 Actinocatenispora comari
CGCGCCCCGGCGACGCGGGCGCGCCGGACCGGCGACGGCCGGGACGCGCCGCGGGTGGCGCGTCCCGGCCGTCGCGGTCAGCCGCGGCGCAGCCGCAGGGTACGGATCTGGAACGGCCGGAACGCCAGCCGCACCGTGCCGTCCGCGTCCAGCAGGTCCGCGCCGGCGTCGGCGAGCGGACGCTCCAGCAGGTCCACCTCGGTCACGCCGGCCGCGGCGAAGCCGGGGCGCAGCGTGGTCTGCGCGCGGCCACCGCGCGACTCGTACGCCCGGACGACCACGTCGCCGGAGCCGTCGTCGGCGAGCTTGACCGCCTCCACCGCCACCGCCGGGTTGTCCAGCCGTACCAGCGGCTCCGGCGTCGTGTTCGCCGCCGCGACGCGCAGCGGCAGGTTCAGCGCGTACCCCTGCGCCACCGCGTCGCCGATCTCGGCACCGGGCACCAGCGCGTAGGTGAACGTGTGCGTGTCGATGTCGGTGTGCGGGTCGGGGCTGTGCGGCGCGCGCAGCAGCGACAGCCGTACCGTCGTGGTGGTGCCGCCGGTGTCCCGGGTGGCGCGGTGCACGTCGTGACCGTAGGTCGAGTCGGTCACCAGCGCGACGCCGTAGCCGGGCTCGCCCACGTGGATCCAGCGGTGCGCGTACACCTCGAACCGGGCGGCGTCCCACGACGTGTTGGTGTGGGTGGGCCGGTGCACGTGGCCGAACTGGATCTCGGCCGACTCCCGCTCGGCGTGCACGTCGATCGGGAACGCCGCCTTCAGCACCTTCTCCGACTCGCGCCAGTCGATCTCGGTACGCACGTCCAGGCGGCGGCTGCCCGCGGCGAGCACCAGCGTCTGGGTCGCGGTGGACTCGCCGAACCGGCGTACGACCCGGATCGCGGACACCAGCGGGCCGCGCTCCACCACCTCGACCGACTCGGCGTCGGTCAGGTCGGTGTGTCGGTGCAGGTAGTGCTTGTCCAGGTCCCAGGCGTCCCACTTGTTGGGGTGGTCGGGGTGCAGCTGCAGCAGGTTGCCGTAGCTGCCGGGGGCCAGCACCTCGCGGCCGTGCGCGTGGTCGTACACCGAGGTGACCAGGCCGCGCTCGTCCACGGTGACCCGCAGCAGCCCGTTGTCCAGCACCAGACCGTCCACAGTGGACGGCGTGACCGCTCCGTCGGCCGGCAGGTCCGGGGCCAGCGTGCCCACCCCCAGCGCCGGTACGGTGGCGAACGCGGCGACGCTGCCGTCGGACAGCTTCTGCGCCGCGTCCGCGGACAGGCCCGCCGTCGCGGCCAGATCCGCCGGTACCGCGGTGACCTCGGCCCGGTCGTTCGGCGCGGCGTTGAACACCCGCAGCCCGCCGTCGCCGTCGCCACCCACCGCGTGCGTCGCGGCGTCGATGATCCCGGTCAGCTGCTCGCGGATCCGCCCGTACGTCTCCCGCGCCTCGCGGTGCACCCAGGCGATCGAGGAGCCCGGCAGGATGTCGTGGAACTGGTGCAGCAGCACGGTGCGCCACAGCTCGTCGAGCGCCTGGTACGGGTAGTCGGCGCCGGCGTGCACCGCCGCGGTGGCCGCCCACAGCTCCGCGGTGCGCAGCAGGTGCTCGCTGAACCGGTTGCCCTGCTTGGTCTTCGCCTGCGAGGTGAACGTGCCGCGGTGCAGCTCCAGGTACATCTCGCCGGACCACACCGGTGCGTCCGGGTACTCCGCGCGCGCGGCGGCGAAGAACTCGTCCGGGTGCTCGATGGTGACCTTCGGCGAGCCCTCCAGGTCGCGCAGCCGCCGGGCGCGCTCCAGCATCTCGCGGGTGGGGCCGCCACCGCCGTCGCCGTGCCCGAACGGCAGCAGCGAGATCGTCCCGGCACCCTTCTCCGCGTAGTTGCGCACCGCGCGGGCCAGCTCCTCGCCGGCGAACGTCCCGTTGTACGTGTCCGCCGGCGGGAAGTGGGTGAAGATCCGGGTCCCGTCGATGCCCTCCCACCAGAACGTGTGGTGCGGCATCTTGTTGACCTGGTTCCAGGAGATCTTCTGGGTCAGGAACCAGTCCAGCCCGGCCAACCGGGCGATCTGCGGGAACGCCGCGGTGTAGCCGAACGAGTCGGGCAGCCAGATGCCGCGGGTGTCCACCCCCAGCTCCTGCGCGAAGAACCGCTTGCCCTGGGTGATCTGGCGGACCAGCGCCTCACCCCCGGGCAGGTTCGCATCCGACTCCACCCACATCGAGCCGACCGGCGCCCAGTTGCCGGCCGCGACCGCCTTCTTGATCCGCTCCCAGACCGCCGGCTGCGCCTCCTTCACCCACGCGTACTGCTGCGCCTGCGACGCGGCGAACACCAGCTCCGGGTACTCGGCGGCGAGCGCGGTGACGTTCGCGAACGTGCGGGACGACTTGCGTACCGTCTCGCGCAGCGGCCACAGCCACGCCGAGTCGATGTGCGCGTGCCCGGCCGCCGCGATCCGGTGCGCCGAGGCGTTCGCCGGCCGGGACAGCACCTCGGCCAGCTCGGCCCGGCCGGCGGCCGCGGTACCCGGCACGTCGTGCAGGTCGAGCGTGTCGAGCATCCGCTCCAGCGCGCGCAGGATCTCGTGCCGGCGCGGGTCCTCGACGCTCAGCTCGTGCATCAGCTCGGCCAGCACGTCCACGTCGGCGACCAGCGCGAACACCGTCTCGTCGAGCACCGCCACGTCGGCCGAGCGCAGCTGGTAGAGCGGCGCGTCACCGGCGGTGTACTTGTCGCCGAGCAGGGTCGGCTTGATGCCCATCGAGACCTGCGGGTTCGCCGCCGCCTCCAGCAGCAGGTCGACCCGCTCGCCGCCGGCGGCCGGCCGGGCGACCGGCACGTACCGGTTGAGCGGGTGCAGCGCCTTGATCGGCGCCCCGGCCCGGTCGTAGGCCATCGCCTCGGCGGAGAAGCCCGGGCCGCCACTGAAGCCCAGGTCGAACACCGCCTCCACCCGCTCGCCGGCGAACGCCGCGGGCACCTCGCCGCGTACCCGCAGCCAGCTGGTCGACCACGGTCGGCCCCAGGCGGTACCGATCGGCATCGGCACGTAGTCCGCGGCGAGCGCCTCGGTGACGTTCACCGGGTCCGCGGCGATCGGCGCGCCGTCCGGGCCGGGCACGTCCGGTACGTGCCAGACCTCGACGGTGAGGGGCGCGGTCGCGGTGTAGATCGCCGGCCGGATCCACTGGTTCATCGCCCGATCGAGGCGCGCCTCGACCAGGACACGATCGTCATGCACTGCTCAGATCCCCCACACGCTCTCAGAGGTCATCGTTGTCATCGGGCATTCCGCGCCACGCTATGTCACCCGCGGCCGGTGGCGCCAGGGTCCGATCACCACGTCACGCCGGAACCACACGCTGCGCCGTTCGTGCCAGAATGTGCCCGTGCCCAGCCCTCCCCCGCCGGCGCGGCCACGGACCGTGACGCTGGTTGCGGTGCTCGTCGTCCTCGTCGCGCTGGGTGGTCTGGTCGCCGGATCGCTGAGCGCCTTCCTCGGCCAGAGCCACCACCCGGTGCGGGTACCGGCCGAGCACCCCGGTGTCGCCGCCGCACGCCCCGACGTACCGGCGCCGCCCGTCTCGACGATCGCGGTACCCGCCGACCGATCGCTGCGGCTCGCGGCGAGCGCGCTGGCCGACGCGTACGCGGGTCGCGGGCTGCCCCGCCCGACCATCGGCACCGGTGCGCCGGAGACGGCGGCGATCGTGGCCCGGGTCGACCGCCGGGCCGGGCTGACCGGCGAGGCGTTCCGGTTGCGGCGCTCCGGCAGCCGGATCGGCGTCACCGCGGGGACCACGGCCGGGGCGCGCGCCGGGCTGTACACGCTGGCCGACCGGGTCCGGTCGGCCCGGACGCTGGTACCCGCGGCCGAGCAGGGCCGCGTGCAGCGACCGCGGCTGGGGCTGCGGCTCACCGACGCGGGCGCGGTCGGCCTGGACGACGACGCGGCACGGTTCGCCGCCGGCGACGACTACTCGCTGGGTACCGGACGCACCGCGACGGCGATGCTGCCGACCGCGCCCTGGGTGGACCGGACGGCCGCGGCGCGCATCGCCGGCCAGTTCCGGGCGTTCGTGGACCGGTCGCTGGCGCAGGGCTACAACGCCGTGGTCGTGGACGGCTTCCTGGAGTACGTGACGTTCGACCGGCTCGGCGTCTACCCGGCCGGCGATCCGCACCCGGCGCGGGCCCGGGCGATGGTGCGCACCTTCGGTCCGGTCTGGCGGTACGCGCACGACATGGGGATGAAGGTCTACCTGTCCACCGACATGCTCGCCACCGACCCGCCGCTGGTGCGGTACCTGCAGCGCCGGGTCGGCGGGCTCGACGTCGGCTCGCCGGCGCTGTGGTCGGTGTACCGGGCCGGCGTCGCCGAGCTGTTCGACAACCTGCCCTACCTGGCCGGCATGATGATCCGGGTCGGTGAGGGCGGCAGCGACTACGACGTGCCGGGCTCGGACTACTCGTCGGCGCTGGTGGTCACCACCGCCACTGCGGTACGCAGCATGCTGCGCGCGGTGCTCGCCCCGGCCGCCGCGGCCGGCAAGGACGTCATCTTCCGGTCCTGGACCGTCGGTGTCGGGCCGGTCGGCGACCTGCACACCAATCCGGCGTCGTACCGGCAGGTGCTCGGCGGCCTCCACGACCGGCACCTGATCGTGTCGACCAAGTACAGCGCCGGCGACTTCTACAGCCACCTCGCGCTGAACCGCACGCTCGCGGTCGGCGACCAGCGGCGCATCGTCGAGATCCAGTCCCGGCGCGAGTTCGAGGGGCTGGGTGCGTTGCCCGACGACCTCGGCGCGCTGGACCAGACGGCGCTGCGCCGGCTGCTCGCCGCCAACCCGCACATCGAGGGGATCTGGGACTGGTCGCAGGAGGGCGGCCCGCTCTACGCCGGCCCGCGGGACATGTACCTGCGGCACGGGTTCTGGCAGCTGTGGGATCTCAACGTCTACCTCGCCGCGCGGCTCGCCTGGCGGCCCGAGGACGACCTGGCGCAGGCCCGGGCGGACTGGGTACGGCAGACGCTCGCCACCGATCCGGCGGCGGTACGGGCGATCTCGGCGGCGTTCGCGCTGTCGCGCACCGCGATCACCGACGGCCTCTACCTCGGCCCGTACGCCGACCAGTCGGTCACCGCGCTCGGACTGCACCCGCCGCCGATGATGTGGATCTTCGAGTGGGACATCGTCTCGGGCGACTCCGCCACCTTCGACACGATCTACCAGATCTCCCGGAACCACCTGGACGCCGCGATCGCGCAGGGGTGGACCGCGGTACGGGCGGTGCAGCGGATGCGCGCGCTGATCGCCGGCACCGCGCCGGCGGACTGGGCCGACCCGGCGCTGCGCGGCCGTTTCCTCGCCGCGCTGGACTACGAGCGCAGCCTGCTGCGCACCCTGGCCGACTACCGGGCGCTGGTGCTGCGCCACGCGCAGTGGCTGGACACCGGCTCCCGCTCGGCGTACGACGCGTGGCACGCGGCGCAACGCGACTTCACCCGGCACCGGGCGCAGCACCGAGCCCGGTACGGCGACTCGCTGGCGCTGCCGGCGTACAACTTCACCGCCGCCGACCTCGGCCTGGCCCGCGCCGACCGGGACGTCGCGATGGCCTGGCTGTCCCGGGTACTGCTGCTCGTGACCCTGCTCGCGCTCGGCGTCGGTGCCTGGGCCGGCCGGCGCCGGCGCACGGATGCCGCGGTCCGCCCGGCCCGCGACGGTACCGCGCTGCGGGCACTGTGGCTCGGGGCGACCCGACCCTGGCGCCTCGCCGACCTCGACCCACCGCGGTCGAGGACCGACCGGATCGTGGTGTGGGCGCTGCCGGCCGTCGTCCTGGTACTCAGCCGGGCCGCGTACTGCTGGTTCGCCTCGCCGGTGCACCTGGCCGGCACCCTCGGCGCCTGGCTGCTGTACGCGGCGGTGCTGCGCGCCCTGCTCGGCCGGCGCGGCGGCTTCCGGCTGTGGGCCGCGCTCGGCGGCGTCGCGTTGCTGCGTTCGGCGCTGCTGCTGGCGGTGCTGTCGGTGCGCGGCCCCGGCCGGTACTGGTTCGACTTCTGGAACCTGCCCGTCCGGCGCAGCGGCTACGTGGTCCTCGCCGTCGTCGCGTTCTGCTGGCTGTTCGTGGCGAGCTTCGGGGTGCTGCGCGCCGGGTACCGCCTGCGCCGGCGCCGCGCGGTCGGCGCCGTGCTGCTCGCCGCCGGTACGCCGCTCGCGATGTTCGGCGCGCTGGTCGCGGCGATCGGCCTGGAGACCGTGGCGACCTGGTGGAACGACCAGCTGACCCTGCTGCCGTGGGGGCTGTCCCGGATCCTCGGCCTCACCGTCTACCTGGGCGTCCCCGCCGCGCTGCCGACCGTGGTCGCCGCCGCCGGCGCGGTGCTCGGCCTCGCCGGCGGCCTGTTGCTGGCCCGCTACTCCCGCCGCCCGACGCACCCGTGAACCCGCCCGCACTCCGCGGCCCGTGCACCGCCCGGGCCGGGCACCGCAGGGCCGGGCACTGCAGGGCCGGGCACCGCAGGGCCGGGCACCGTGAGCCGGCGAGCGGGCAGGCAACCGGTGCGCGGGCCGGGCATCGGCCGGCAGCCACGGGGACCGGTGCGACCGGGCGCGGTCACTGGGTCGGGCAGCCGGACGGGGCGCCGTTGTACTCCTTGGTGTAGACGCGAACGAGCATCCTGGTGTTCGCGTACTCGGTGAGCGTCCACAGGTGCGCGTTGCCGGCCGAGTCGTGCCAGTACGCCATCGACTCGGTGTCGTCGACGAACGTGCCCGGCGTCGGGCACACGCCGTCGCTGTCCTGCTCGTACCACAGTTCGCTGCCGTGGCCGCCGGGCAGCGTGCGGGCGACGAAGTACTCCTGGTGGCCGGTGGCAGTGTTGGGCCGCGACACGACGCCCTGGAGGCCCTCGAAGTTCGTGGTCGCGAGCGACGCGGCGGTCACCGGCGTCGAGGAGCCGTGCTGGACCCGGTCGACCAGATCGCTCATCCGCCAGTTGACGATGCGCACCGGCGCACCGGACGCGGTCATGTCGGCGGTGCCGCGGTACTCGGCGGTGACCAGCTGGTTGCCCGACCACTGCAGCGACAGCGACGAGAAGCACAGCCCGGCGTCGACGTCGTCCGGCGTGGTCGAGCAGCCGGCCGGGCTGGTGTGGAAGCTGCCCACCTCGAACATCACGTACCGGTAGCCGGCGGCGCACAGCTGCGCGCCGCCGGACGGGTTCGTCACCTGACCGACGTCGTCGGGGGTCGACGCCGCGCCGTCCGGGCCGCAGGTCGTGTCGTTCGGGACCAGGTACGTGCGCCGGGTGTCGAACACCATCACGCCGGAACCGTGCCGGGCCACGAACAGGTACGGGCCGAACCAGCTCGCGCCGCCGCCGTGCACGTCGCAGATCGGGCTGAACGTCAGCCCGGCGGCGTTCGGCGCGCCCGGCACCACCAGCAGCACGTGCCGGAACGCGCTGTGCGTGCCGTCGGTGTACGGGCGCTGGATGAACGTCGCGCGCAGGCCCACCGAGCGCGCGGTGTCCTCGGGTACGCCGGGGCAGCGGGCCCGGTCGTCGGACAGCGCCTCCTGCCGCCACACCGTGACCACCTCGTCGCCGCCGGCGTCGTACCCGGTGGAGCGCTCGGCGTCCTGCGAGGTGGTCACCGCCTGCGGCAGCCACCGGTTCGAGGTCTCCTCCGAGCCGTCGAAGCACCAGGCGGCCAGGGTGTACTGCGCGTCCGCGGCGTCGATCGCCGACCGCGCGCCGGCGCACTTCGCGTTGCTCTTGTAGTACAGCTGGTGGTTGGTGTGCGCGTACACCTGGGCGAGCCCCGGCGACCCGTCGGCGGACAGCTGACCCGCGGCGTACGCGGGGTCGATGCCGCTGGTGTCGGTGGGGGTGTAGACCAGCTTCTGCAGGTCGGCCGTGGACTGTCCGCCGTTCACGTACGGCTTGACGCCGTCCCAGCCGATCGCCTGCGCCGTGGTCGGCAGCGCGAGCACCGCTGCCGCCGCCACGATCCCGACAATGCCGCCGATGCCTCGTCGAACGCCCATCGGTTGCCCCTCTCGGTGACAACGACCACGATCCAGGCGATCATGGCAGATTCCCGACGGCCGCGACAGTCCCGGCGTCAGCGGCGGTCGCGATCGGCCGCGACACGGGCGACCGGGTGCGTCAGCCGCGTTCGCGCTCGTCGGCGAAGAACAGCCGGCGCCGGTAGGTCGACCGGCGCGGGTCGCGGGCGAACAGCCGGATCTCCTCCCGGGCCAGGTCCGCGGCGCCGATCAACCCCGCCTCGTTGCCCAGGGTGGCGCGCACGATCCGGGCCTCCGGGCGGAAGCCGCGCCCGGACAGGGTGCGCCGGTACGCCTCCCGGGCCGGGTTGAGCAGCAGGTCGCCGGCGTCCGAGACGCCGCCGCCGATGACGAAGCAGCCCGGATCCAGCGCGCACGCCAGGCCCGCCATGCCGACGCCGAGCCAGTGCCCGATCTCGTCGAACAGCTCGATCGCGGTCGGGTCACCGGCCATCGCCGCCTCGGTGACCAGCGGGCCGGTGATCGCCGCGACGTCCCGGCCGGCCCGGTCCAGCAGCGCCTGCGCCACCGGCGACTCCGCCGCGGCCAGCTCGCGCGCCTCGCGGACCAGTGCGTTGCCCGACGCGTACTGCTCCCAGCAGCCGCGGTTGCCGCACTCGCACCGGTGCCCGCCCGGCACCACCTGCATGTGCCCGAACTCGCCGGCCACCCCGTACCGGCCGCGCTGCACCAGCCCGTCGACCACGATGCCGCCGCCGATGCCGGTACCGAGGGTGATGCAGATCAGGTGGTCCTCGCCCTGGCCGGCGCCGAACCGCCACTCCGCCCAGGCAGCCGCGTTCGCGTCGTTCTCCACCACCACCGGCAGCCGCAGCCGGGACGACAGCGCCTCCCGCAGCGGCTCGTGCCGCCAGGACAGGTGCGGCGCGAACAGCACCGACGAGCCGGTCGCGTCGACGAAGCCGGCCGCGCCGATGCCGACCGCGGCCACGTCGTGCCGGCCGGTCAGCTCGTCCACCACGTCGGCGATGGTCTCCTCGACCTCGCGCGGGCTCTTGGACAGCCCCGGCGTGTCCCGGCGGGTACGGTCCAGGACCCGGCCGGCGGAGTCGACCACGCCGCCGGCGACCTTCGTACCGCCGATGTCAATGCCGATGGTGAGCCGGCGCAGGAACCTCGACGGCGGCCGGTTGCGGTACCGGCGGGCCGTCGGCTGACGCGATGCCATGAGTGCATTGAAACCCATGATCGGCCGCGCCCGGCCGCAGGGCCGTCGATCGGTGCGCCCGGTCATGTCCGCTATGTCATCCTCCGGGTATCACCAGATGGAACAGTCGGCGAAGAAATCTTGCTTCTGCCCGGAGTCGGTTGAAAGATGAGTCCAGTCTGCCTGTCCCCGGGTCACGCCCTGGAGGAGTCGCCGTGCGCGCATTGCCGCTTCGCCGCCTGCTGTCCGCACTCGCCGTGGCACCGACGCTCGCCGCGGTCGCCCTCGCCGGGCCGTCCGCCGCCGCGCCGGCGCCCGTCGACCGCGCGGCGCCGGCCGCCACCACCGCGTCGCACTCCGATGCGACCGTCGGGTACGTCGACGTCGCCGCGGCCACCCTGTGGGTCGACCCGAACAAGGACCGCAAGGTCGACGCCGACGCCACCGGCAACCCGGTCGACCTGCGCGCCTGGACCGACGGGCTCACCATCGACCAGCGGCTGTGGCTCGTCGGCGAGCTGGAGACGCAGGCGCTGTACGGGACCAAGGTGACCATCCTCGACCACAAGAACGGCTGGTCGTACGTGGCGGTCGACGGGCAGCCGACGCCGCGCAACCCGCTCGGCTACCCCGGCTGGGTCCCGGACGTGCAGCTGAGCACCGACCCCGCGTTCGGCGAGTACGCCGGGCAGCCGTTCGCGCTGGTCACCGCGACCACCACCGGGCTGTACAGCGACGCCGCCCGCAGCCGCCGCAGCATGGACGTCGCGCTGGACACCCGACTGCCGGTGCTCGGCCATGACGGCTCCTCGATCGAGGTCGCCACCCCCGACCGCGGCCCGGCGTACCTCGACGAGTCCGCCGCCACGGTGTACAACTCGCCTGCCGACATCCCGGCGCCCACCGGCGCCGACCTGGTCGCCACCGCCAAGCGGTACGTCGGCCTGCCGTACGTGTGGGCCGGCACCTCGTCCTGGGGCTTCGACTGCTCCGGCTTCACCCACACCGTGTACGACGTGCACGGCGTCACGATCCCCCGGGACGCCGACGCCCAGTACGCCGCCGGCACGCCCGTCGCCGACAGCGACCTGCAGCCCGGCGACCTGCTGTTCTACGCCCACGACAACGGCTTCGTGCACCATGTCGGGATGTACATCGGCGACGGGTACGAGATCGACGCGCCGAACAACACCAGTACCGAGATCAGCACGGTCGAGATCGTCAAGGTCGCCGAGCACCGGTACGTCGACGAGTACGTCGGAGCCCGCCGGTTCCTGTAGTCCACCGCCGGCCCGGTGCCGCGCTCCAGAGCGCGGCGTCCGGCTCCCGGTCGGCCGGCGCGCCGGTGGATCGGGGCGCGGGCCGGTGCCGGCGGCGGCACACTGAGCGGATGAGTGATCCGCTGCCCCGGCTGCGCGAGGCGTGCCTCGCCCTGCCGGAGGTCACCGAGCGCGTCAGTCACGGCGAGCCGTGCTGGTTCGTCCGGGACCGCCGGCTGTTCGTGATGTACGCCGACCACCATCACGACGACCGGCTCGGCTTCTGGTGCGCGGCGCCGCCCGGCGAGCAGGAGGCGCTCGTCGGCGCCGATCCCGGCCGGTTCTTCCGCCCGCCGTACGTCGGGCACCGCGGCTGGCTCGGCGTCTACCTCGACGTGCCGGCCGACTGGGACCAGGTCCGCGAGCTCGTCACCGAGGCCTACCGGGTGATCGCCCCCAGGACGCTCGCCGCCAAGCTGGACCGCTGAACTCAGGTCGCGGTGCCGGTCGCGACCCCGCCGACCACGGCGCGGCCGGGTTCGCCGACCGGGTGCTCAGGGGGTGGGGGCCGGCGCGGACTCGTGGCGCAGTGCGCGGCCGGCCTCGGCGCCGGCGGCGAAGGCGGTGACGGCGTCCACCGCGCCGTCCGCCGCACCGCCGACCACCCGGTACGGCACGGCCAGCTCGGCGATCATCGGACGCAGCGCATCGGCGGGCAGCTGCCCGGCGGCGACGACCACGGTGTCGGCCGGGACCAGTTCGGGTCCGTCGGCGCCCGCCAGCAGCACACCGGCGGGCGTGATCCGGTCGTAGCGCACGCCGGTCCGCAGCAGCACGCCGCGTCGGCGCAGCGCCGCCAGCAGCGCCCAGCGGGTGGTCCGGCCGATACCGGTGCCGATGCGGGGGCCGCGGCGCAGCAGCGTGACCTGGCGGCCGCCGGTGACGCCGAGCGGCGCGGCCAGCCCGTGTTCGGCCCGGAACCGGTTCCGCTCGTCGCCGTCGGTGCGGCCGTGGCTGAGCAGGTGCGCCAGGTCGACGGCGATGCCGCCGCCGCCGACGACCACGACGCGCTCGCCGAGCCGGTCGGCGGCGGCGAACGCCTGCGGGTAGGTCAGCACGTTCGGGCCGTCGGCGCCCGGCAGGTCGACCGGCCGGGGCAGCACTCCGGTCGCGAGGACGATGCCGGCGCAGCCGGCGAGCTCGGCCCGGTCGTCCGGCCCGACCGGGTGGGCGAGCCGCAGCTCGACACCGAGCGCGGCGAGCTCGGCCGCGTAGTACTCGATGGTGGCGCCGTAGTCGGCCTTGCCGGGTACCAGCCGGGCCAGCCGGAACTGCCCGCCCGGCTCGTCGGCCGCCTCGTACAGCACGACCCGCTCGCCGGCGGTCGCCAGGGCGTGCGCGGCGGCGAGCCCGGCCGGCCCGGCGCCGACCACCGCGTACCGCCGGCGATCCCGGCCACGCTCGCCGCCGCCCGCGCGCGTCGCGTCCGCCACGGCCGCTCCCGGGTCGGCGAACCCGGCGGCGGGAAGCAGGCTCAGCTCGCGGCCGGCGGCCGGGTTGACCATGCAGGAGACCGGCTCGTCGGCCAGCGACCGGTCGATGCAGGCCTGGTTGCAGCCGATGCACACGTTCACCGGCCGCGCCGCGCGCGAGCGCGCGATCAGCTCGGGGTCGGCGAGGAACGGCCGGGCCAGGCTGACCAGGTCCGCGTCGCCGGCGGCAAGCAGCTGTTCGGCCTGCGCGAGCCGGTTGATCCGGTTCGAGGCGATGACCGGTACCGCGCCGGCGACCGCGGCCCGGATCCGCGCCGGGTACGGCGCCCAGGTGCCGGGCGGCACGACCGCCTGCACCGTCGGTACCCGGGACTCGTGCCAGCCGATGCCCACGTTGAGCGCCGCGGCGCCGGCCCGCGCCAGCTCCCTCGCCAGCGCGAGCACCTCGTCGGTGTCCGGCGCGCCGTCCATCAGGTCGGCGCCGGACATCCGGTAGAGCACCGGGAAGTCGGCGCCGGCGGCGTCCCGGACCGCGGCCAGTACGGCCAGCGGGAAGGCGCGGCGCCGCGCCGCGTCGCCACCCCACCCGTCGTCGCGCCGGTTGGTGACGGCCGAGGTGAACTGGTTGAGCAGGTAGCCCTCCGAACCCATCAGCTCGACCGCGTCGAACCCGAGCCGCCGCGCGGTCGCCGCGCCGCGGGCGAAGTCGTCGATCGTCGCGGCGATCTCGGCACCGGTCAGCGCCCGCGGCGGGTCCGGCGAGAACCGGCTCGGTACCGCCGACGGCGCCACCGGCCGCAGCCCGAACGAGGCGGCGAAGGCGTACCGCCCGGCGTGGAACAGCTGCAGGGCGATCAGCCCGCCGGTCTCGTGCACCGCCTCGGCCACGCGTGCCAGCCGCGGCGCGTGCTCGCGCTCGCCGACGACGCTGTAGTGCACGCCGCCGGTGCCGACCCGGTTGACCGCCGATCCGCCGGTGACGATCAGCCCGGCGCCGCCGGCCGCCCGCGCCGCGTAGAACGCGGCCAGCGCGGCGCCGCCGTCGTCGCGGTCCTCGATGCCCAGGTGCATCGAGCCCATCACGACCCGGTGCGGCAGGGCCAGGCCGCCGAGCGTCACCGGGCTCAGCACCCGCCGCAACCCGACCGGATCGGCGGCTGGTCGATCAGCCATCGGTCTCGCGTCGGGTCGGCGCGGCGGGTGGTACCTCCGGCAGCCGCAGCGGCGGCGCGGTGTCGGCGTGGAACGGCGGCGCGATGGTGGACAGCCCGCCGTCCACCACGATCGACTGGCCGGTGATGTAGCCGGACGCCGCCGACAGCAGGAACAGCACCACGTCGGACATCTCCTTGACCGACCCCATCCGCCGCTGGGGTACCAGCCGCAGCACGTCGTCGAGCGCCGGCATCCCGGGCACGTCGTAGAAGTACGCCGACGAGTCGGACTCGATGATGCCCCCGTTGACCGCGTTGACGTTGATCCCGTACTGCGCGAACTCGACCGCCATGTAGCGCACCCACGCCTCGATCGCGGCCTTCGCCGAGCCGAGGTTCGCGTAGCTCGGGTAGGCGCGGATCGACCCGTAGCTGGACAGCGTGACGATCCGCCCGCCGCCGGTCATCAGCGGTACCGCGCGCTGCGCGCCGAGCACCAGTGCCCGGACGTTCATCGCGTACGACCGGTCGAGGTTGTGCGCCTTGAGCTCCATGATCGGCTTGAACGAGCTGGCCGCCGCGTTCGACACGAAGTGGTGGATCGTGCCGTAGGTGCTCTCCACGACGTCGAAGAGCCGGTCGATGTCGTCCGGCTCCTCCACGTCCGCGGCGACCGTGATCCCCTTGCCGCCCAACGCCTCCACCTCGGCCAGCGT
Organism: Actinocatenispora comari; assembly: GCF_017312725.1. Lineage (GTDB taxonomy): Bacteria > Actinomycetota > Actinomycetes > Mycobacteriales > Micromonosporaceae > Actinocatenispora > Actinocatenispora comari. The sequence goes on from NZ_BOPO01000039.1 coordinate 13,865, forward strand.
CTTCTGCGCCGCCTCGGTGTTGCGCTTGTAGTTGATCACCACGGTGCCGCCGGCCGCGGCCAGCGACAGCGCCAGCGACCGCCCGATGCCCCGCGAGGCCCCGGTGATCACGGTGACCGTGTCAGCGAACTCACTCACGGCCGTTCCTCCTTCTCCGCGAACTCGCGCAGTACCTCGCGGGCGATCACGGTCTTCTGGATCTCGTTGGTGCCCTCCTCGAACCGCTGCGCCCGGGCGTCCCGGTACACCCGTTCGATCGGGCTGGTCGACCAGTAGCCGATGCCGCCGTGGATCTGCAGTGCCCGGTCGGTGACCCGGGTCAGCATGTCGACCGCGGTCAGCTTCGACGCCGAGGACAGCACGGCCGCCTGCGGGCTGCCCGCCTCCCACTCCCGGGCGGCGTGCAGGGTCAGCGCCCGGGCCGCCTCGATGTCTGCGGCGTTCTCCGCGATCGCGAAGCTGATCGCCTGCCGCTGGGCGAGCTTCTTGCCGAACGTCTCCCGCCGCAGCGCGTGCGCCATGGCCAGCTCGTGCGCCCGCCGGGCCAGCCCCACGCAGCTCATCGCCACCGAGATCCGGCTCGGCTGCAGGAACCCGCCGAGCGCGACCTCCAGCCCGCGACCCTCCTCGCCGAGCCGGTTGCCCACCGGCACCGGGGTACGGTCGAACGTCAGGTGCGCGTGGTCGGTGCCGTGCACGCCCATCGTCTCGGCCATCTCCTCGACGGTGACGCCCGCCGCGTCCCGGTCGACCATCAGCGCGACGGTGCCGTCCCTGCCGGTGGTGCCGGCCAGCCGGGCGAACAGCAACCACCAGTCGCACGTCACCCCGAACGTGATCAGGTGCTTCTCCCCCGACAGGACGTACGTGTCGCCCTCCCGCGTCACGCTGCACCGCAGGTCCGCGCCGGTGCCGGCGGTCGGCTCGGTCAGCGTGAACGCCGCCTTCCGCTCCCCCGCGATCACCGGCAGCACGAACCGCTTGCGCTGCTCGTCGGTGGCGAACTGGTCGATCGCCCGCCAGATGCCGTTGACCACGTGCACGATCATCCGGATCGACGCGTGCGACATGGAGAACAGCTCCATCAGCTCCAGGTACCGGGAGAACGGCACCCCACGCCCGCCGTACTCCACCGGTGCCGCGAGCGACAGGTAGCCGCGGTCACGCAGCTGCGCGAACATCTCGTCGGGTACCTCGCCGTCGGCCTCGATGCGCTGCGCCCACCGCTCGGCCGGCCCGGCCACGTACTCGGCCACCTCGGCCTTGAGCGCCAGGAACCGTTCCTCGTCCGCGCCGGTGTCGGGTCCCGGGGGCTTGGTCTGGGTCACGTCGTACTCCTCGTCGCAGGGGTGTGGCGCGCGGCCGGCGCCGGGCCGGGCAGCGGGTCGCGGTGCCGGGTCACCGGGCACCGTCCCGCTCCGGGCGCAGCGTGCGGGCCCGCTCGCGCAGCAGGTACTTCTGGATCTTTCCGGTGGGGTTGCGGGGCAGCTCGTCGACCAGTTCCAGCCGCTCCGGCCAGTACGTCTTCGCCACCTGATGGGTGTTGAGGTACTTCTGCATCGCGCCGAAGTCCAGGTCGGCGTGCGGCGCCGGCACCACGAACGCGCAGGCGCGCTCGCCCAGCCGGGGGTCGGGCATCGCGACGATCGCGACCTCGGCCACCGACGGATGCTCGTACAAGAGCTGCTCGATCTCCGACACCGGTACCTTCTCCCCGCCCCGGTTGATCACGTCCTTGACCCGGCCGGTGATGCGGATGTACCCGGACTCGTCGATGATGCCCAGATCCCCGGTGCGGAAGAACCCGTCCGCGGTGAACGCGGCCGCGGTCCACTCCGGATGGTCCAGGTACCCCTGGAAGAACGTCGGGCTCTTCAGCTCGAAGTTGCCCTCGACCCCGGCGGGCAGCTCGCGGCCGTCGCCGTCCACGATGCGGATGGTGATGCCGGACAGGGCCCGCCCGTCGGTACCCCAGGTCTTCGCCGGCTCGTCGCCCGGTGCGGCGAGCGTGCCCAGGCACGTCTCGGTGGTACCCCAGGCGCCGCACACGGTGGTACCGAGGATGCGGGTGGCGCGCTCGGCGAGACCGCGCGGCACGGCGGCGCCGGTGGCCACGAAGATGCGCAGCGACTCCGGCGCCCGGTCTCCGTCCTCGACGCCCTTGACCAGGTCGGCCAGGAACGGCGTGGCGGCCTGGACGAAGCTGACCCGGTGGTCGCGCATCGCCCGCAGCGCGCGCGACGACGACCACTGCCCCTGGATCACCTGCGGCGCGCCGAGCACGAACGCCAGCCACATCCCGTACAGGAAGCCGGTCTGGTGCGCCAGCGGCGACGGGATGTAGACGGTGTCGTCGGGGCCGAGCCCCAGGTGCCGCACCTCCATCAGTGCGGCGGTGGTCAGCGACCGGCCCTGCATCAGCGCGGCCTTCGGCTCCCCGGAGGTACCGGAGGTGAACAGCAGCTGTGCCGTCGCGTCGGGGCTGGGCCGGTGCGCACCGAGCCTGGTGACGTCGATGGTCACGTCCCGCAGCAGCTCGGGGTAGCTGTGCCAGGTGGCGCTGCCGCCATCCGGCAGCCGCAGCCGGTCGGCTCCGGCGTCGCTCGCCGGTACCACGATCACGTCGGTCAGCGCGTCGAGCCCGCTCCCGTCGGGGGTACCGCCGGCGGTCGCGGCGTCGAGGGCGGCATCGCCGGCGCTGCCGGACATCCCGGCACCGAGCAGCGCGGCCACCTCCTGCCGGTGGTCCCGGCCGCGGAAGGTGTCCGGGACGAACAGCACCTTGGCGCGGGAGCGACGCAGCGCGAACGCCATCTCGCGTTCCCGGAAGATCGGCATCAGCGGGCAGCACACCGCGCCGATGCGCAGGGTGGCGAGCGAGATCACCACGAACTCGAACCAGTTCGGCAGCTGGAACGCGACCCGGTCGCCGGCCTCGACCCCCAGGTCGAGCAGCAGCGTGGCGACCCGGTCGGCCTGCTCCATCAGCTCCTGCCAGGTGTGCGTGTGCATCGCACCGGGGCGCACGTCGACGACCGCGGTGGCGTGCGGCCGTTCGGTGGCCCAGCGCTGCACCCACTCGCTGATCGGTACCTGCGCGGAGGCCTGCGCCTTCCGGCCGCGGGACCGGCGTGGCCGGCCGGTGCCGGTGCCGTCGGCGACCGACATCGGGATGCCGATGCCGTTCATCGCGGTCAGGAACTCCGGATAGGAGATCCGGTACGCGTTGGGGTAGGTGAGGCTGGACCGCCCGGCCGCGCGGGAGGCGGCGACCGCGAGCGACATCAGGACCCGGTGGTCGTTGAACGACGACATGCTCGCCCCGGTCAGCGCCGGCACCCCGTGCACCCGCAGCGTCGAGTCGGCCAACTCCAGCCGGCCGCCCATCCGGTTGAGCTGCAGCATCGCCGAGGCGCGGTCGGACTCCTTGAGCCGGGCGTGCCCGACGTTGCGCAGCACGGTGGTACCGCGGGCGAAGGTGGCCATCGTGGACAGCACCGGCAGCATGTCCGGCAGGTCCCGGCAGTCGACCTCGGTCGCGGCCAGCGGCGAACCGTCGTGCCGGACCCGGACCGCGCCGGCGGCGGCGTCGTAGTCCAGGTCCAGGCCCATCCCGGCCACGATGGACAGCAGTTCCGCCTCGGGATGGTCGGTGTCGGCCGCGGCGGTACTGGTCAGCCCGCGGAACAGCACGTCGGAGGGGTGGATCGCGGCCGCGGCCAGACCGAACGCGGCCGAGCCGATGTCCGGCGGCAGCGTCACGGTGGCCGGCACCGGCTGCTGGTCCGGCTCGACGGTGAAGGTGCGCCAGTCGTCGGCGACGTCGACCGCCAGACCGAACCGGCGCATCATGTCGACGGTCAGCCGCAGGTAGGTGCGCTCGTTGAGCTCGCCCTCCACCTCGATCACGGTGCGGCCGGTGGCGAACGGTGCGAGCAGCACCAACCCGGAGATCCACTGCGACAGCGTGCCGGGGATCTGCACCCGCCCGCCGGTGGGCCGGTGCGGCTGCACCTGGATCGGCGGGCAGCCGTCGGCGGACGACAGCCGTACCCCCATCTGGGTCAGCGCGCGCAGCAGCGGGGCGACCGGGCGACGCTGGAAGTACTTCTGGCCGGTGACGGTGACGGGGGCGTCGGCGAGCGAGGCGAGCCCGATCATGAAGTACAGGGTGGTACCGGAGCTGCCGGCGGTGACCGTCTCGCGCACCGGGTGGTAGCCGCCGCCGTGCACCACGAACGTGTCGCCGCTGATCTCGACCCGGACGCCGAGCGCGCGCAGCAGCTCGACGGTGTAGTGCACGTGGTGCGCGTCGGACAGGCCGCGCACGGTGCTGGTACCGGGTGCGAGCGAGGCGAGGATGAGCGCCCGGTGCGCGTGGTACTTGGAGTTCGGAACGACGACCTCACCGGTCAGTGGCTCGCTCGTCCCGGCGACCGACAGATGCACGTGACCTCCCAACCAACGGCCTGCCAGCGGAGTCGCAGGTTGGCGCGGTGTCGGCGGTCGTATCGACTTGTGCTGCACTCGAACACAGCCGAGCGGTCGGGAACCCTCGCGCCAGAGGAATCGGTGCTGCGGACTCGCCTACGGGCACGTAACCTACGGTTCCGTAGATCCGATGGGGAACTTACACCCGTCCGGGCGGGTTACCAGGCAGTACGACCAGGTGCCCACTCGGTAACAAGTCTCACACCAATTGTAGTGATAATCGGCGCTCGCCCGGATCGTTGAACATCGTCCGCTTCCTCCGGCGGACGGCTTGCCTACTCCGCGTGCCGGTCCAGGAACGTGTACACGTCGGTCTCGTCCACGCCGGGGAACGTGCCCGGCGGCAGCGCCGCGAGGATGTGCGAGTGCGCCCGCGCCGACGGCCAGGCGAGCTGGTCCCAGCGGCGGGACAGCTCCGCCGGGGGCCGCCGGCAGCACTCCCCGTCCGGGCACGCCGACTTCGCCGTGGTGGTCGTCTCCCGGCCGCGGAACCAGCGCGAGTCGGCGTACCGCACGCCGAGCGTGATGGCGAAGTTGCGGTCCCGGCTGGGGTCCACGTACGCGGCGCACCAGTGCGTGCCGTTCGGCTTGTCGGTGTACTGGTAGTAGATCGAGAACCGGTCCGGCGCGGCGAACACCTGCCGGCCCGACCAGTACCGGCACATCCGCTGGCCCTCGATCGCGCCGGTGGCGTCGGTCGGGAAGACCAGCCCGTCGTTCGCGTAGGCCTTGTAGATGATCCCGGACTCGTCGTTCTTGGTGAAGTGGCAGCGCAGGTCCAGGTGCCGGGTGGCGAGGTTGGTGAACCGGTGCGCGGCCATCTCGTACGAGGTGGCGAACACGTCCCGCAGGTCCTCCACCGACAGCTCGCGCGCCCGCTTCGCCTGCTGCAGGTAGGGCACCGCGGCCGACTCGGGGATCAGCACCGCGGCGGCGAAGTAGTTCGCCTCCACCCGCTGCCGCAGGAAGTCGGCGAAGTCGCGGGGCTGGTCGTGGCCGAGCAGGAAGTGGCCGAGGGTCTGCAGCAGCACCGTGCGCGGGGTGTGCATGCCGAAACTGGCCCGGGCCAGGTAGATGCGCCGGTGCCGCAGATCGGTCACCGACCGCACCGAGTGCGGCAGGTCCGCGACGTAGCGCAGGGTGAAGCCGGCGTGCGACACCAGCGCCAGCAGCAGGCCCTCGGAGACCGCTCCCCCGCCGTACCCGACCGCCTCCAGCGACTGGGCGGCGAGCCGTTCGATGCCGGCGAAGTAGTTGTCCCGCTCGCGCATCTCGGTGCGCAGCGCCGCGTTCGCGATCCGCGCCTCCTCCGGGGTACCGGTCGGGCGCGCGTCGCGGCGCTTGAGCTCGCCGTACAGGGCGACGAGGTGTTCCAGCACGTCGGTGGGCACCCGGCGGGAGACGTGCAGCCGGGGCAGGCCGAGCGCGCCGTACAGCGGGTCGCGCTGGGCGGCGTCGAGCGCGAGTTCGAGCTGGGCGCGCCGGGTCGGCGGCTCGCCGGAGAGCAGGTCGTCGAGGCCACAGCCGAGCTCGCCGGCCAGCGCGGTGAGCAGCGACAGCTTCGGCTCGACCTTCCCGTTCTCCAGCATCGACAGCGCGGACGGCGAGCGGCCGACCCGCGCGCCGAGCTCGGCGAGGGTCAGCCCGGCCCGGCCGCGCAGGTGCTTCAACCGCTGGCCGAAGGTCGCAAGATCGAGCTCTGCGGTGAAACTCTGATTTTCTTTCGACTGCAACTTCGGCATCGCTTCAGTCTAGCTGAAATTCTGTAGATCTTCAGCTCACATTCGGCTGGGGCGACGGCCGCGCGCACCACAGACTCGTCGGTATCGCGAGGCGACGCCCGGCCAGGTCCGCCGCTCGCCCCGCGGCCGGCGGCCACGCGGCGAGCCCAGCGATGTGCCAGCACCGCGTCGGCGACCATCAGCGCACCTTGCAGGAGGCAGCGACATGTCGACCACCAGCACGCACACCCCGGAGACCGGGCAGACCCGTACCGTCGCGACCGCGCAGAGCAAGGCGGCCCAGCTGGAGCGGCTGTGGCGCACCGACCCCCGGTGGTACGGCGTGTCCCGCGACTACACCGCCGCCGACGTGGTGCGGCTGTGCGGTTCGGTGCAGGAGGAGCACACCCTGGCCCGGCTCGGCGCCCGGCGGTTGTGGCGGCTGCTGCGCTCGGAGCGGTACGTGCCGGCGCTCGGCGCGCTGACCGGCGGTCAGGCGGTGCAGATGGTCCGCGCCGGGCTGCAGGCGATCTACCTGTCCGGCTGGCAGGTCGCCGCGGACGCCAACCAGGCCGGCCAGACCTACCCGGACCAGAGCCTGTACCCGGTGAACTCGGTGCCACAGGCGGTGCGCCGGATCAACAACGCGCTGCTGCGCGCCGACCAGATCGCCTGGGCCGAACGGCAGTCCGACGGTGGCGAGCCCGGCGACGAGGCCGACGTGCACTGGCTGGCGCCGATCGTGGCCGACGCCGAGGCGGGCTTCGGCGGGCCGCTCAACGCGTACGAGCTGATGAAGGCGATGATCGCGGCCGGCGCGGCGGGCGTGCACTTCGAGGACCAGCTGGCCAGCGAGAAGAAGTGCGGGCACCTGGGCGGCAAGGTGCTGGTGCCGACCGGGCAGCACATCCGTACCCTCAACGCGGCGCGGCTGGCCGCCGACGTGGCCGGCGTGCCGAGCGTGGTGATCGCCCGTACCGACGCGCAGGCCGCCACGCTGCTCACCTCCGACGTGGACGAGCGCGACCAGCGGTTCGTCACCGGCGAGCGCACCGCGGAGGGGTTCTTCACCGTCACCAACGGGCTGGACGCGTGCGTGGCGCGGGGCCTGGCGTACGCGCCGTACGCGGACCTGCTGTGGATGGAGACCGGCAAGCCCGACCTGGGCGTGGCGCGGAAGTTCGCCGAGGCGATCAAGCGGCAGTACCCGGACCAGATGCTCGCCTACAACTGCTCGCCCTCGTTCAACTGGAAGCGGCACCTGGACGACGACACGATCGCCCGCTTCCAGCGCGAGCTCGCCGCGATGGGGTACTCGTTCCAGTTCATCACGCTGGCCGGGTTCCACGCGCTCAACCACTCGATGTTCGACCTGGCCCGCGGGTACGCGCAGACCGGGATGAGCGCGTACGTGACGCTGCAGGAGGCGGAGTTCGCCGCCGAGGCGGAGGGGTACACGGCGACCCGGCACCAGCGCGAGGTGGGCACCGGCTACTTCGACCTGGTCTCGACCGCGATCGCGCCGAACTCCTCCACCACGGCACTCGCCGGCTCGACCGAGGCCGAGCAGTTCGGGAGCACCGAGAAGGCGCCCGCCGCCTGACCCATCGACCCGCCCGCGGGGCCGCCGACGTCGCGCCGGCGGCCCCGCGGCGTGCGCGAGATGCCGGCGCGGGCGCCGCCGGGGTGCTGTACTGAGCGCACCGACCTCGGGAGGCGAGCGTGCGCGTACTGGGCATCGACATCGGTGGCAGCGGCATCAAGGGCGCGCCGGTCGACGTCGGCACCGGCGAGCTGGCCGGCGAGCGGTACCGGATCGAGACGCCGCACCCACCGAACCCGGACAACGTCGCCGACGTGGTCGCGCAGCTGGTCCGGCACTTCGAGTGGGACGGCCGGGTCGGCGTCACGTTCCCCGGGGTGGTCAGCCACGGCGTCATCGGTACCGCGGCCAACCTCGCGCCGTCGTTCGTCGGGGTCGACGCGCACGCCCTGTTCGCCAGGGCGACCGGCCGGCCGGCGACGGTACTCAACGACGCGGACGCGGCCGGGGTGGCCGAGATGCGGTTCGGGGCCGGGCGTGGCCGGCCGGGCACCGTCCTGCTGCTCACCTTCGGTACCGGCATCGGCAGCGCGCTGTTCGTCGACGGCACCCTGGTGCCCAACACCGAGTTCGGCCACCTGGAGATCAACGGGCACGACGCGGAGAAGCACGCGTCCGCCGCGGCCCGGGAACGCGACGAGGCGAGCTGGTCGCACTGGGCGCACCACCACGTCCGCCGGTACCTGGACCACGTGGTGGCGCTGCTGTCCCCGGAGCTGGTGATCATCGGTGGCGGGGTGAGCAAGAAGGCCGACAAGTTCCTGCCGGAACTGGCCGACGTGCCCACCGAGCTGCGGCCGGCCGAGCTGCTCAACGAGGCGGGCATCGTCGGCGCGGCCCTCGCCGCCGGCAACCACTGACCGCACCACGAGCCCGGCAGGGGCTCCAGCCGTACCCGCGCCGGCCGGCGGAACGGCAGGCCGCGCGGCCGGCGGGCCGGCGCGCTGACCCGTCCGGGGTACGCCGTGAGCGTCGGACATACGACACCGGATCGGGTCCGTGCTGACGCTTCGTGTCCGCCGATCACCCCGTAGGCAGCGCAACGTGTCGCCGTGCCGGTTCGCTCGCCACGGTGGGTGATCGAGGCGACGGTCGGGGTGTCCTGCGCAGGACACCGCAGCACGGCATCAGCAAGCACGATTGCGCCAGGCGACAAAGTTGCCGCCGATCAGCCCAGCGGGTCACCGGGGACCTGTGGAAGGAGCGCACGCGCCATGCCGACCGTCGAAACCGCAGCCGTTGCGGCTGCCACGTACGTGGCGCTGTTCGCCGGCCACCACCTCGGTGACCACCCGCTGCAGAGTCCCGCCGCCGCGGCCGGCAAGGGTGCCCCGAGCCCGACCGAGCTGTCCCGGGGTGCGAGCCCGTGGCGGGGCTGGAGCTGGTGCCTGCGGCACGTGCTGGTCTACACCGCCGTCCAGGCGATCTGCCTCGCGCTGGTGGCGATGGTCGCGCCGGTCGGGCTGATCGGTGTGCTGGCCGCGCTGATCGTCTCGGCGAGCAGCCACGCGGTGATCGACCGGCGCTGGGTGGTGCAGTGGTTCCTCGCGGCGAAACGCGCCGACGACTGGTCGGAGGGACCGTACCTGGTCGACCAGTCGCTGCATCTGGGCCTGCTGCTGGTCGCCGCGGTGGCCGCCGCGAGCGTCCGGACCCCGGGTGGGCTCGCCGTGGTCGCCTGCGCCGGCGCCGCGCTGGTGGCCGCCGCGCTGGTGGTCGAACGCCGCCGGGCCGCGCACGCCACCGCCGCGCCGAGGGCCGTGTCCGCGCACCGCTGAGCCGGCGGGCGCCGGCCCCGCACGGGTGCGGGACCGGCGCCGACTGCGGCGACCGTACGGCCCGATCGGCCGGACCGGCTCAGTGCCGGGTGGCCGCGCCGGTCCTCGGGTCGAGGATCAGTGGCCGGGTGTCCGGCCGGTGCCGGAAGTCGAGCATCCCGGTCAGGCTGCCCGCCCGGCTGTCGAACGAGTGGTCGCCGATCCGGCCGGTGTACCAGTTGTCCTCGATGAACCGCAGTACCGAGGTCTGGTCGGTGCGGGTGTGGTCGACGTGGTTGCGCTTCGCGTACGGCGAGAGCACCAGCAGCGGCAGCCGCGGCCCGTAGCCGCACCGGTCGGCGTACCCGCCGCTCGACGGCCTGGCGGTACACGCCGCCTGGTCCTGCGCCGAGTCGGCCGAACCGTTGAGCACCGTCGGCGTGACGTGGTCGTACCAGCCGTCGGAGTCGTCGTAGGCGAGCACCACCGCGGTCGACTTCCACTCCTTCGAGCGCTGCAGTTCGTTCAGGGTCCGGACCACGAACTGCTGCTCGTCCAGCGGATCGGAGTAGCCGGCGTGCCCGTCCTGGTACTCGGACGCCTTCAGGAAACTGACCGCGGGCAGGTTGTCCGCCGCGAGGCTCCGATCGAAGTCGGTCAGGTCGTACTGGTGGTTGGCCTGGTCGGTGTGCCCGATCGCGCGCACCGACGACGGCGGCAGGTGCTTGGGGTTCGACGTCGACTCGTAGTACTGGAACGGCTCGTGGTGCGGGCTGTAGTCGACGACCTGGGTACCGCCGATGTTGGCGTGCGTGGCGCCGCACACCGCGTACCCGTTGGCCGTGCCGGTCGGCCGGAACCCACCCTGGAACCAGCCCCAGGTGACCCCCTTGGCGTTGAGCCGGTCGCCGATGTTGTCGCCGGTCATCACCGCGAGGTTCTCGTCGGCGGTGTGGTTGTGGTCCGAGCAGTCGTCGAACGCCGGGTCCGGGTCGTTGATGACCGTGCCGACGCCGTCGGCGTCCGGCGAGGCCACCACGTAGGAGTCGGACGTCTTCTCGTGCGTCACCGGGTCGACCGCGTAGCCCCCGTGCGTCTGGCCGGAGATGAGGTTCAGCGCGCCCGGCGTGGACGGCCCGTAGGTGGTGTTGAACGAGTTGTCGCTCAGCGAGTACCGCTGGGCGTAGTTCCACATCGCGGTGACCGTGTTGCCGTCGTAGTAGTCCATCACCAGGCCCGGCTCCCCGAACAGCAGCGGCTGCCCGGTGCACGTGTCGGTCTCGGTGTACTCGACGAACCTGTCGGCCTTCCCGCCGTCGTACGCCTTCTGCTCGGCGCCGTAGCCGTGGTTCTGGTCGCAGGTCAGCGCCTGCGATCCGGACAGCCGCTTCGGGTCGTACTGGTTCGGGTTGTTCGTCAGCAGCTCGTGCGACAGGCCGTCCACCGACGGGGTGTGCGCCGCGGCGTGGAACGGGGTGCCGTCGGTGTTCGCCGCGTGCGGGTAGGTGCCGAAGTAGTGGTCGAACGAGATGTTCTCGCCGAAGATCACCACCACGTGCTTGATCGGCGTCGCGGTGTGCACCGGACGGTGTCCGTGGCCATGGCCGTTGCCGTGGCCGGCCCAGCTGACCGACGTACCGGCGACCACGGTCACCGCGGCGAGCGCCGCCGCGGTCACCACCGCCAGCTTGGCACTGCGGGTACGGATGCGGGCTTTCACGCCCACTCGCCTCCTTGCGCGGAGCGGAAGGCCGGCCGTGCGGCCGGCGGCGACCCGGCGGTCCGGGTACCGACCGCACTCTGACGGTCGCCGGTGGCCGCCGGCCCAACGCCGGTTGGCCGGCGGGTGAAGAGCCGGTCAGTCCACTGTGGACGATCAGGCCAGCAGGGCGCTGCCGTAGTGGTCGTGGTCGTCGCGCACGCCGGGCAGGGCGAAGAAGTACCCGCCGCCGAACGGCGTGATGTAGTCGACCAGCGGCTCGTCGATCAGCCGGGTCTGCACCGCCTCGAACTGCGCGGCCAGGTCGCGCTGGTAGCAGACGAACAGCTGCCCCATGTCCAGGTCGCCCACCGCGTCCACGCCCCGGTCGTAGTTGTACGGCCGGCGCAGCAGGATCGACGACGCCGTCTTCGCCGTCCGCGGGTTCGCCCGCCGGATGTGCGAGGTCAGCGGGATCGCCGAACCGACCGGGTCCTTCGCGTACTGCGGGGCGTCGTGCTCGTGGGTGCCGTCCAGCGGCGCGCCGTTGTCCCGGCGGCGGCCGAACAGCAGTTCCTGCTCGGCGGTGGAGATCCGGTCCCAGAACTCCAGCCGCATCCGGATCAGCCGCACCACCTGGTAGCTGCCGCCCCGGGTCCAGGCCGGCTCGCCGGCTTCCCGGCCCAGCCAGACGACCTGGTCCATCCGGTGCGCGTCGGCGGCGTCCGGGTTGGCCGTACCGTCCTTGAACCCCATCAGGTTGCGCGGCGTGCCGGACGGGCGCGGCGGCGGCACGAACCCGTCCAGCTTCCAGCGGATCTGCATCGCGCCGCGGGTGGCCCGGGTGACGTCGCGCAGCGCGTGGATCACGGTGTCGGGGTTCGGTGCGCAGAACTGCACGCTCAGGTCACCGTGGCACCAGGCCGGATCCAGGTCGTCGTTGGGAAAGGTGCGCATCGGCCGCAGGTGCGTCGGCCGCCGGTCGCCCAGCCCGTACCGGTGGTCGAACAGCGAGGCGCCGACCCCGACCGTGACGGTGAGCCGGTCCGCCGGTACCTGCGGGCCGAGGATGCCGGAGTCGTCCGGCGGCGCGGTGATGCCGGGGTTGGGCGGGGTACCGCCGGCGGTCAGGAACCTGGCCCGCCGGGTGATCGTGGTCAGCAGCTCGGTCAGCTGCGCGCGGTCGGCCGCCAGCACGTCGAACGAGACGAACGTGCTGCGCGCCGGCGCGGCGTCCACGATGCCGGCCTGGTGCGCGCCGTGAAACTCGACGTGGTCGGGCTGCGCCGGTTCGTCGGCGTGCGCGTACCGCTGGCTGCCGAGGGTGGCACCGACGCCGGCGACCGCGCCGGCACCGACCCCGATCGCCCCGGTCAGCAGCTGCCGGCGGGGCCAGCGGGACTCACTCATCGGCGTTCCTTCCTCGTCGCGACCCCGGTGCGGCACGGCACGCGCGCTGCCCGTGGTCCGCTCGCCGCCGCTGGTTCACTGCGCCCGCCGTACCTGGGCCAGGGCGGCGATCGGGGCGAGCCGCTCCAGCGCCTCGCCGGCGGCGCCGTCGATCGCCCGGCGCTGCGGCGCGGACAGGTCGTCGACCGGCGTCCAGGTGCCGTGCCGGTACTGCGCGTCCAGCAGCGTGCGCAGCTTGTGCAGCGCGGCGTCCGCCGCCGACAGCCCACGGAACCGTGACCGCAGCACCGGGCGCAACGCGTCGAGGACCGCGACGGTGCCGTCGACGTTGGCCCGGGCGGTGGCGAGGGTGGTGCCCGACCCCTGGTCGGCCTCGCCGGTCAGCTCGAACTGCAGGGTCATCTCCAGGATCTCGTGCGCGCGCAGCGGCAGATCGTTGGGATCGACCCGTTCGGTGCGGAACTGCGTGACGAGCTTCGCCACGTCGGCCGACAGCGCGTCGGCCGGCTTGCGCAGCGCGGGCAGCGACTCGCCGTGCCACAGGCCGTACTCGATCCGGTGGAAGCCGGTGAAGCCCGGGTCGTGCACGCCCTTCGGCAGGCCGGCCGGCAGCCGGTCGATCGCGTCGGCCAGGTCACCGAACGTGCCGTACGCGGCGCCGAGCCGCTCGTAGTCCAGGTGGGCCGGCAGCCAGGCCCGCCGGGCCGCGGCCCGGTCGCCGGAGCGGACCGCGGCCGCCAGCCGGCGCACGTCACGCCGCAGCGTGGGGAACGCGTGCTGCACGGACGACCGGTAGGTGTCGACCGGGCCGCGCAGCACCTGCTCGTCGACCGGGACGATCGCCGGCGCGCCGCGCTTCGGCCCGTCGGTCACGGTGACGGTGGGGCCGGTGACGGCGTCGGTGTCCTCCGGCAGGCAGCGGAAGGCGTACCGGCCGCGGCCGAGGGTGACCTGCATCGGCCGGGTCGCGCCGGGGCCGAGGTTCTCCAGCTCGGCGTAGACGGCGCCGTTGGCCGGGTCGACCAGCTCCACCTCGGTGGTGTTGATGCCGACGTTGTGCACCCGGAACGTCTGCTCGCCGCCGTGCGGGTCGTGCCATTCGGTGGCGCAGCCGGACCGGGACACGGTCAGCGCCACCTCGCCGCCGTCGTGCCCGGTGCATCCCGCTAGGGCCAGCAGCGCCGTCGCGGCGATCACCGCCGTTCGTCGCGCGCGCCGCACCGCCACCGTCCTTCGCCGTCGTGCCCCGTCGGTGCCACAGCCTAGGGCCGCGGGCCGCGGGACGGCACCCCCGCCGCCGGGATGTTCACGGCCCGGCCACCCGCCGATCATCCGGTGACGGCGAAGCCGTCGAACCCGACCAGGCCGACCGACGGGTCGTGCGCGGTGACGAACACCGCCGCGTCCTGCTCGTCCGCCGCCCGCGGCACCGTGGCGGTGCCGACGGGCCGCCAGCTCGTGCCGTCGGTGGAGTAGGCGCCGGTGGCGCCGGTGCCGGTACGGGTCAGCCGCAGCCACACCGGCCCCGACGTCCCCGCGTCGGCGCGGGCCACCGACTCGACGTACCCGTCGCCGTCGGCGTCCCACAGCAGCAGCAGGTTGCCGGACGGCTTCACCGCGAGTACCACGTAGCCGCCGGACGCACCGGCGCCGGTCACGTCGTCGCGCAGCATCAGCCCGGCCCGCGCGTCCGGGCTGGTCGCCTCCTGGCTCGCCACCCGTACGGTCAGCGTCGCGCCGGGGCCGGCGGCGGCCGGGCGGTAGATCGCCCCGTACTCGTCGGCGTGCGTCCACAGGTCGCTGCCGGCGGCGGCCACGGCGAGCGTGTCGCCATGCTGGCCGAAGTACGCCTGGGTGCCGGCGAACGTGCGGTACGGCGGCGCGACCGGGGACTCGACGTACACCGTCGCGGTCGCCGAGTGGCCGGCGCCGGTGGCGGTCAGGGTGGCGCGGCGCAGCGCGTCGTCGCTGCCGGGCGGGCTGGCGTGCCAGCTCGCCGCGACCCCCTCCCCCGGCGGCACGGTGTCGAACGTGGTGGGCGTGGTGGCGGCGATCGTCCAGCCGGGCGCGGTCAGCGCGAGCGTCACGCCGGTCAGCGGCTCGGCGGTGGTGTTGCGCAGCGCCGCGGTGGCCGTCGCGGTGTCGCCGTGCTCGACTGCGCGGTCGGCGACCAACGACAGCGGCCCCGCCGGTACCGGCCAGGTCAGCAGGGCGCCGTCGGCGAGCAGTTGCGCCCGCAGCGTCGGGTAGTCCAGCTCCTGCACCGTCGTGCCGGCGGCGATCGCCTGCGCGGCGGCGGTACCGGCCGCCTGGCCGAGGATCATGAACACCGGTTCCATCCGCACCGAGCCGTACCCGATGTGCGAGGCCGACATCGCCACCGGGACCGTGAGGTTCGTGCAGTCGCCCGCCCGCGGCACGATCGACCGGTACGAGACCGGCCACGGCCCCGGAACGCGCGTCTCCACGTCGCCCTCGTTGCGGGGACGCCCGTCGACGACGATGCGCTGCGCGTTGTGCGTGTCCATCGTGTACGACGCGAGCCCGACCGGATCGTCGGCGACCACCCGGCCCAGGCAGTCGTGCTCGGTGACCACGTAGTCGGAGATCATCCGCCGGCCCTCCCGCACGTACAGCTCGTGCGGCCAGCCGCCGGTGCCGGTGAACTCGTCGGCCGGCAGCCCCCAGGCGGCGACCGCGGTCCGCACCTCGGCGCTCACCCCGGGATCGTTGGCCAGGAAGTACAGCAGGCCCTGCTGGTAGCGCAGGTGCCGCTGGAAGATGCGCTCCCGCTGCCGGTAGGAGCCGGTCGGCCAGCCGTCCGAACCGCCGACGAAGTCGGTGGCCACCGCGCCGTTGTTGTTCAGGTCGGTCTTGCCGTGCGGCATCGTCCGGTTGTTGCCGAACACGTCGAACACCCCGGCGTCCAGGTAGCGCCGCAGCAACTCGTACCGGTCGGGCCGGTAGCCGGCCGGCTTCGGCCACGGCAGCCGGTCGGCCGCCCGGGTCAGGCAGAGCCGGAAGTTGTACGCCTGGACGCGCCGGTCGCCGCCGCCGGTCACGCCCGGCGCGGCCGACGACACCAGCGGCAGCAGCCCGCTGGCCGGGTCGCCCGGCGTGCGGTAGGGGTCGACCGGGACCTTGAACTGGTGGTTGACCGCCAGGTGGTAGCCGTCCCACGTCTCGCCGTAGACCGCGTTGGCCTCCCGGCCGACCGTCCACCGCACGCCCGCGGCGGCCATCAGGTCACCCTCGTACGTGGCGTCGACGTACTGCGCGGCGGTCACCGCGAGGCCGCCCTCCAGCTCGATCGCGCCGAGGCGCCCGCCGCGCCGGCGGACCCGGACGAGATGCTGGTCGCGGTACACGGTGACGTGCCGCTCGACCAGCCAGTCCTCGAAGATCTGCTCGGCGACGTGCGGTTCGACGGTGAACTGCGCGCCGCCCGCGCCGTAGTGCGCGCCGACGCGCTCGTAGAACTGCCGGGCCAGGCCGCCGATCGCGGCGGAGACGCCCACGTCGGTGGCGCCCAGACCGCTCGCGGTGATGCCACCGACGTGCCGACCGAACGCCAGCAGTACCACCGACCGGCCCAGCCCGGCGGCGGTGACGGCGGCGATCACCCCGGCCGAGGTGGCCCCGTACACGCACACGTCGGCGCTCACCCGCCGCGGCCGGCCCGGCGCCGCGCGCCGGTAGTAGTACGGGCCGGTCGGCTCCGCGGGATCCGGGCCGGTCGCGGACGCGGAGCCGGGGGCGAGCAGTTCGGCGCCCAGCACGCCGGCACCGAGCGCGCCGCCGGCCGCCAGCAGGTCCCGGCGACGCAGCCCGCCGCTCACCGCGCACCACCCGGTACGCGACCGGGCCCGGTCACCGCCGCTCGCGCCGGGAACGTGCGCCGGGCACCGGGCGGGTACGCCGCGAAAGTAGGCATGGCCGCACCCTACGGTCACGAACCGCCCGACAACAGACATCGCTCGCAGCGTGGGACGGCCGCCGGGTCAGAGCGACGGCCCCAGCTCGGTGGGGTCGGCGTCGGTGGGGTCGGGTTCGCCGTCGTCGGGCGACTCGTCGGTGCGGCAGCGGCGGACGATCTCGGCCAGCTGCTGCTGCCCGCCCGGCGGCGCCAACCCCAGGTGGTACAGGTGCAGTTCGGTGGCGCCCGCCCCGAGCAACGCGCCGGCATGGTCCACCACCCGGGCCGGGTCGGCCGGCGGCAGCACCGTCAGGTACGCGCCGAGGGCGACCTCGTCGGGCAGCACCGACCTGGTGTGCGCCAGCGCCTCGACGCTCGCCGAGGTGGTCGGCCAGCAGGCCGTGAGCACCGCGTCGACCACCGGCACCGCGGGATCGGCGCCGGCCGCGGGGTCGGCGACAGGCCGGACGGTGTCGGCGTCGACGGCGACGTCGGGGCTGGTCGCCCACGGTTCGGCCCGGCCGTGCAGGGTGATCCGGGCGGACGGGGCGTGCCGGTGCACCGCCGCGAGCACGTCGGCGCGCAGCGCGGCGGCAAAGTCGCGCCGGGTGGCGAGGACGAGCTCCGCGATCCGGTCCCCGACCAGCTCCGACATCGGCGCGTCGGCCCCGTGGGTACCGGCCAGCACCCCGGCGACCGCGGCGGACAGCCGTTCGGCGACCTGGTCCGGGTCCTGGCCGCGCCGGATCCAGTCGGCGGTGCAGTACCCGCAGCAGCAGACCGACAGCGCGCGCTGGGCGGCCGGCGGGAACACCCCGGCGGTCTTCTCGTGCCGGCCGTGGTGGGCGACGCCGAGCTGCCCGCACGCCTCCAGCGAGACGCCGTCGACCGGCACGCCGCGGACCGCCTCGGCGGCGAGCGTCGCCGCGTACTGCCGGACCTCGGGGTTGGCCGGGCACAGCGCGTACGGGTAGCAGTCGCCGCGGTAGTTGCGGACGGCGACGTCGGGGTGCGCGGTACCGAGGTGGGTGGCGTGCGCGAGCACGATCCAGGCGGTGACCGCGATGCCCGCGGCCCGCAGCCGCACGGTGGCGGCACCGAACGGGTCGTCGCCGGGCACCCAGTCGGCGGCGAGCGGGACGAGCCGGTGCCCGGCCCACGCGCGCTGCCGGACCGGCCGGTACAGCGCGGCCTCGCGCGCCTCGACGACCAGGTGTTGCGGGTGCAGCGGGGTGGCGGCGCGGGTGGCGTGGTAGCTCGCGGCGAGCGCGACCTCGGTGACGCCGAGGGCGCGGACCCGGGAGACGAAGGCGGGATCGCCCAGCACGTCCCAGGGGTACGCGTACCCCACCACCCGCGCGGTCACCATGCGGCGACCCGTTTGCGGAAGTCGGGCTGGACGGTGCGCAGGTAGCCGGCGTCGTCGCGGCGGGTGATGCCGCAGTCGAGATACTGCTGGTGCAGCCGGGCCAGCGCCGCCTCGTCGAGGGTCACGCCCAGCCCCGGCGCGTCCGGCACCGCGACCGAACCGTCCACAATGGACAGTGGGGTGGTCACCACGTCGTCGACCGCCCACGGGGCGTGCGTGTCGCACGGGTACGACAGTGCCGGCGCGGCGGCCGCCAGATGCACCATGGCGGCCAGACTAATGCCCAGGTGCGAGTTGGAGTGCATGGACAGGCCGATGCCGAACACGTCACACATCGCCGCCAGCCGGATCGAGGCGCGCAACCCGCCCCAGTAGTGGTGGTCGGCGAGGATCACCTGCACCGAGCCCAGCCGTACCGCCTCGGGCAGGTGCTCGAAGGCGACCACGCACATGTTGGTGGCCAGCGGCATCGGCGCGCGGGCGGCGACCGCGGCCATCCCGTACCGGCCGGGGGTCGGGTCCTCCAGGTACTGCAGGTCGTCGGCGAGCTCGCGGGCCACCCGGTGCGAGGTGGCGAGGGTCCACGCCGCGTTCGGGTCCAGCCGTACCGGCAGGTCGGGCAGCGCCGCCCGCAGCGCCCGGACCGCGGCGATCTCGGCGTCCGGCTCGAACACCCCGCCCTTGAGCTTGAGCGAGCGAAACCCGTACCGGTCGACCATGGTGCGGGCCTGCGCCACGATGCCGTCGGGATCCAGCGCGGCGCCCCAGCCGTCCGGTTCGCCGCCGGGGTGCCGGTCCCACTTGTAGAACAGGTACGCGGCGAACGGGATCGCGTCGCGCACCCGACCGCCGAGCAGCGCGTGTACCGGCCGGTCGGTGCGCTGACCGGCGAGGTCCAGCATCGCCACCTCGAACGGCGACACCACCCGGGCCAGCGACTTGCTCGGGCTGGACGCGCCGGTCAGGCCGTGTGCGTCCGGCGCCTCGGCGCCGCGCAGCTCGGCCGCGACCCGCACCGCCATCCCGTTGGCGTCGAACAGGTCCAGCCCGCGCAGCGCCGGTGCGGCCCGGCGCAGCAGGTCCAGGTGCGCCGCGTCGCCGTAGGTCTCCCCCAGCCCGATCAGGCCCGACCCCGTGCGCACCTGCACGATCGAGCGCAGCGCGTACGGCTGGTGCACGCCGGCGGCGTTGAACAGTGGCGGGTCGGCGAACGCGACCGGCGTGACCACCACCTCGTCGATCCGATCACCCCGGGCCGCCCGCCCCGAGGCAGCGCCGGGTGTCGCCGCCGCGCCCTCGACGTCAGCCACGGCGCACCTCGGCCAGGGCGTCCCGGCCGGCCGCGACGATCGCGGCGAGCCGCTGCTCGTGCTCCGGCGGCGGGTCGGTCAGCGGCGGCCGGACCCCGCCGACGTCCTGTCCGGACAGCCGGGCACCGGCCTTGACCAGCGCCACCGCGTACCCCGGGGCCTGCGCGCGCAGCTGCGCGAACGGCAGGTAGAACGCGGCGAGCAGGGCCCCGGTGGTCGCCTCGTCGCCGGTGGTGACCGCGGTGTGGAACGCGGTCGCGATCTCCGGGACGAACGTCAGCACCGCCGACGAGTAGGCGGCGACCCCGATCGCGGCGTACGCGGCGGCGGACAGCTCGGCGGTGGGCAGCCCGTTGAGGAACTGGAACTCCGCCGCCCGGCGGTGCCCGCTGTGCCGGATCGCGGTGACGATGCGCAGCATCGCGTCCACGTCGCCGCGGCCGTCCTTGATCCCGGCCACCTCGTCGACGTCCAGCAGCGCCACCGCCGCCCCGGGGTCGAGCACCGCGTTGGCCCGCTGGTACACCACGACCGGCAGGCCACCGCCGGCGGCGACCCAGCGCACGTGCTCGACCAGCCCGGCCGGCGTCGACTCGACCAGGTACGGCGGGAGCAGCAACGCGCCGTCCGCGCCGGCGCGGCGGGCGGCGGCGAGGTTCTCCCGGGCCACCTGCGGCCCGCCGCCGACCCCGGCGAACACCGGTACCCGCCCCGCCGTCACCGTGACCGCGGTCGCCACCACCCGCTCGTACTCGGCCGGCGACAGCGCGGTCAGCTCACCGGTGCCGCAGGCCACGAACAGCGCGGCCGGCCGGGCCGCGAGCTGGCGTTCCAGGTGGTCGGCCAGGCTCGGCCAGGCGACGTCGGCGCGGTCGGCGGTGAACGGGGTGAGCGGGAACGAGAGCAGCCCGTCGAGTCGCATCGAACCTCCCGCGTCCACATATGTGGACGACATCCAGTATTCGGATCGTCATTCGTGATGACGTTAGGGCCGGCCGAACGGCATGGTCAAGGCGGCGACCGCCGGGGTGACGAACTCCGCCGGTGCGAGGCCGCGAGGAGCGCCGGTTGCCGTCGCCGCCCGGTCCGACCGGACACCGGCCCGGACCGCCGCCGGCAGCTCGTCCACCGCCAGGCACCGGCCCGGACGGCCGCGGGCAGCTCGTCCACCGCCAGGCACCGGCCCGGACCGCCGCGGGCAGCTCGTCCACCGCCGGGCACCGGCCGGGACGGCCGCCGGTTACTCGTCGGTCGCCCACTCGGCCCGGCGGGCCGGCAGCAACAGGGTGAACACCGGCGGCGCCGGCCGGGTCAGCCGCAGCCGGCCGCCCTCCGCCTCGGCCAGGCTGCGGGCCAGCGGCAGCCCGATCCCGTGCCCGGCCGCCGCGCCGCTGCGGCGGGCGAACAGCAACTGCTCCGACACCGCGGTACCGGGACCCTCGTCGGCCACGTCGATCGCGAGCGCGCCGCCGGCGTTGCGGGCGGTCACGGTGATCTGCCCGGCTCCGTGCACGGTCGCGTTGTCCAGCAGCACCGACAGGATCTGCCGCACCGCGCTCGCCGAGGCGGCGCAGCGCGGGATGTCGCCCTCGACCACCACCAGCAGCGACCGGCCGGTGGCGGTCAGCGTGGGCAGCCGGTCCGCGCGCAGCTCGGCGAGCAGGCCCGCGACGTCCAGCGGCTCGTTCGGCGGCGGTACGTCCCGGGCCAGATCCAGCAGGTCGTCGACGATGCGCTCCAACCGGTCGGCGTGCTCGATCGCGGCGAGCACGTCCGGCCGCAGATCGCCGTTCGGCTTCTCCAGCGCCATCTCCAGGCCGAGCCGCAGCCCGGTCAGCGGGGTACGCAGCTGGTGCGAGGCGTCCGCGGAGAACGCCCGCTCCCGGGTGACCAGCCCGCCGAGCCGGTCCGCGGTGGAGTTCAGCGACTGCGCCACCGAGTCGATCTCGGCGATGCCGATGGTGCGGGCCCGGACGCTGAAGTCGCCGTCGCCCAGCCGCCCGGCCGCGCCGGCCAGCCGCTGCAACGGTTCGGCCAGCCGGCCGGCCTGCCAGCGGGCGAACACGGTCGCCGCGACGATGCCCACGAGAGCCAACCCGGCCATGGTCAGCCAGGTCGGCACGGTGCGCCAGTACACCTGGCTGCGCGAGGTGGAGGCGCGCACCGCGCCGGTGACCCGCTCACCCTTCTCCACCGGTACCGCCACCACCAGCTCGTTGGTGTCCTCGCCGGTGGTGACCTGGCCGCCGGTCATCGCCGAGCGCACCGCGCTGTCCGCACGGGCCGGCCCGGCGCCGTCGGTGAGCCGGCCGTTCGCGTCGTACAGGCCGAGCACGATGCCGTGTTTGGAATGCGGGATCGACTCCGGGGTGCGCCGGGTGGCGTAGTCGGCGGTGATGTCCACCGCGGTCCGGTCGGCGACCCGTTCCATCTCCGCCCGGGCGTCGGCGACCTGCAACTGACCCAGCACCACCGCGAACGGGATGCCGAACAGACCCGCGGCGAGGATCGCGGCGAGCAGGCCGACCGACAGGATGCGCTGGCGCACGTCCTACCTCCCGCACCCGGCCGGCGGCACCCCGGCCGGCCGCTCGCCGGTCAGTCCGCCTCCATCCGGTAACCGCGGCCGCGCAGGGTGGTGATGCGCGGCGCGGCCACCCCGTTGCCGAGCTCGTTCTCGGTGTCGGCGAGGCGGCGTCGTACCGCGGCCATGTGCACGTCCAGCGTCTTCGTCGAGCCGAACCAGTTCTCGTCCCAGACGTCGGACATCAGCCGCTCCCGGCTGATCGCCACGCCGGGCTCGGCGGCCAGCCGGGCCAGCAGGTCGAACTCCTTGGCCCGCAGCGACACCTCCCTCCCGCCGAGGGTGCAGCGCCGGGCCGAGGAGTCCACCACCAGCTCGCCGACCCGAAGCGCCTGCTGGTGCGGCGGCGCCGGCGCACCACGGCGCAGGTGGGCCCGGATCCGGGCGAGCAGCTCGGCGAACCGGAACGGCTTGGTCAGGTAGTCGTCGGCGCCGGCCTCCAAGCCGACCACGACGTCCATCTCCTCGCGCCGCGCGGTCAGGATCACCAGCACGCAGCCGGGCTGCGCGGCCCGCAGCCGCCGGCACACCTCGACCCCGTCCAGGTCCGGCAACCCGAGATCCAGCAGCACCAGGTCGAACTCGGTGCTCGCCGCGGCGCCCAGCGCGTCCCGGCCGGAGCGCACCCAGCGCACGTCGTGGCCGTGCGCCCGCAGCCCCGGCTCCAACAACCCACCGATCGTGGCGTCGTCCTCCACCACGAGCAACCGCGCCATGCTGGCCACCCTACCGGCCGGCCCCGCCTCGCTGGTCGCGGTCGAACCAGCCGGCGAACCCTCGCCGCCCATCACCGCTCCGGTCACCGGCCCAGCACCCCCTGGCGTCGTGCTCGTGTGTCCTCAACGCTAGGGGCCCGAAGGCAAGGGTGCGGTTAGCCGGCCGCAAGAGCCGCGACGAATGCGAAATCCGGTCATCCGCCAGGGAAGCGGCGATATCGGCGAGCGCCGCCCGCAATCCGGTCGCGCCCCGGCCGGGGCGGCCGTACCGTCCGGCGGGTGAGCGCGCTGACCCGACTGCCCAAGGCCGAACTGCACGTCCACCTGGAGAGCACGCTGCGCCGGGAGACGGTGCTGGAGCTCGCCGGGCGCAACGGGGTCCCGGTACCGGCCGACACCACCGGGCACCGGTTCGCCGGCTTCCGCGGCTTCGGCGACCACGGCACCGCGGTACGGGCCTGCCTGGTCACCGCGGCCGACTTCCGCCGGGTGGCGGTCGAGTTCTGCGCCGACGCCGTCGCGCAGTCCATCCGGTACGCCGAGGTCACGTTCACCGCCGCCGCGCACGAGGAGCGGCTGCAGGCACCCGGCATGCCGCTCGCCGCGGTACTGGACGGGCTCGCCGAGGGCCGCGACCGGTACGGCGTGGTCACCCGGGTGATCCTGGACCACTCCCGGCGGCGCGGCGTGGACCGGCTGCGCCGCACCGTCGCGCTGGCCCGTACCCACGCGCCGGCGGTGGCGGCGGTCGGCCTGGCCGGCGACGAGTCGTACCCGCTGGCGCCGTTCGCCGAGGTCCTCGACGAGGCGGCCGACGCCGGCGTGGCGCTGGTGCACCACGCCGGGGAGACCGCCGGGATCGCGAGCATCGCCGAGGCGGTCCGGCGCGGGCACGCGGCCCGGCTCGGACACGGCGTCCGGATCCTGGACGACGACCCCGAGCACGCCGACCTGCTCGCCGAGGTACGTGAGCGGGGCATCGCGCTGGAGGTCTGCCCGTCGTCGAACGTCGCGCTGGGCGTGGTCGACTCGTTCGCCGCGCACCCGCTGCCGGTGCTGTGCGCGGCGGGGCTCGCGGTCACCGTCAACACCGACATCCCGGCGGTGGTCGGCACCACGCTGAGCACCGAGTACCGGCGGATCGCGGATGCGTTCGGGTTGGGGCCGGCACGGCTGGCCGACCTGGCCCGGGCCGGCGTCGACGCCTCCTTCGCCCCGGAGCCGCTGCGCGCGACGCTGCGCCGCGACATCGACCGCTGGTCCGTCGCGTACTCCCGGACCGCGGCGCGGCCCGCCGGGTGAGGGCCGGCCCCGACGCTCCACTGTGGAGCACCCGGATGCGCTCAGCGACCGGCGAACGGAGCGGCCGGCGGAGCCGGGCTGCGGGTGGCGGTGGCGTCGGTGACCGGCCGGGACCGGCCGACGAACCGGTCCAGCTGCTCGCCGTCCATCACCCGGGCCGGGAAGGCCGCGCCGGCGGCGCGCCGGGTCAGCTCGGCCACCGGCAGCGGCCGGTGGGCGGCCGCGAGCACCAGGTTGCCGAACCGGCGACCGCGCAGCACCGAAGCGTCGGAGATCAGCAGCGTCTGCCCGAACACCGCGCGCTGGGTCGCGACCTGGCCGCGGGTGAAGGCGCAGCCGGCACCGTCGGCCACGTTCTGCAGGTAGCAGCCACCCGGGCGCAGCACCCGCGCCACCGCGGTCAGGAACTCCACCGTGGTCAGCCCGACCGGGATCGCGGCACCGGCGAAGACGTCCCCGATCACCACGTCGAAGCTGTCGGCCCGCATCGTGTCGACCGCCTCGCGGGCGTCGCCGATCCGGATCCGCGGCCGGCACTCGCGCGCCAGCGGCAGCTCCCGGCGTACCAGCTCGACCAGGGCGGCGTCGCGCTCCACCACGCGCTGCGCGGAACCCGGTCGGGTCGCCGCGACGTAGCGCGGCAGCGTCAGCCCGCCACCGCCCAGGTGCAGCACGCTGATCGGCGTGCCCGGCTCGGCGGCCAGGTCGAGCAGGTCACCCAGCCACCGCACGTACTCGAACTCCAGCCGGGTCGGGTCGGCCAGGTCCACGTGCGACTGCGGCGCCGCGTCCAGCAGCAGGGTGTAGGCGTCCGCCCGGTCCGGATCGGCCGTCAGCTCCGCCGTCCCGGTGTCCACCTCGGCCCGCACCACCGCGCCGCCCCGCCGTCTGCCCGCCACCCGGCCAGTATCGCCACCGGTTCCGGACGGGTACCGCCGGGGCGACGCACCGGTGCCGGTAGGTTGCAGGACCGGACCCGGACCCACCCGAAGGAGCGGTATGACCCGCCGTGCGGTCACCAGCCGCGACGCCCGTTTCCAGCAGTGGCAGGCGCTGCTGCACAACCGCACCAAACGCACCCGTTCCGGCCTGTTCGTCGTGCAGGGGGTACGGCCGATCACCCTAGCGGTCCAGCACGGCTGGCGCTTCGCCGCGCTGCTGCGCCCGTACGGCGGGCGGCTGTCCGGCTGGGCCGCCGACCTGGTGGCGGGCTGCCCGACCACCGAGCTGGTCGAGGTCGCCGGTGAGCTGCTGGCCGAACTGGGCGGCAAGGACGAACCGCCGGAGCTGGTCGCGATCGCCCACCAGCAACCCGACCGGCTGGACCGGCTGCGGGTCGGGCCGGACCTGCTCGCGGTGGTGTTCGACCGGGCGTCGAGCCCCGGCAACATCGGCACCCTGACCCGCTCGGCGGACGCGTTCGGCGCCGCCGGGGTGATCGTCACCGGGCACGCCGCCGACCCGTACGAGCCCCGGGCGGTACGGGCCTCGACCGGCTCGCTGTTCGCGGTGCCGGTGGTCCGGGCGGAACGCCGGGGCGTGCTCGACTGGGTCGAGCGGCTGCGCGCCGGCGGCCTGCCGGTGCGGCTGGTCGGTACCGACGAGGCCGGCGCCACCGATCTGCCGGTCACCGACCTGTCCGGGCCGACCGTGCTGGTCGTGGGCAACGAGACGACCGGCCTGTCCAGCGCCTGGCGGGAGGCGTGCGACGCGATGGTGCGCGTCCCGATGGGCGGCTCGGCCAGCTCGCTCAACGCCGCGGTCGCCGGCAGCCTGGTGCTCTACCACGCCGCCCAGCAGCGGCCGTCGCGCTGACCTGCGCCGGTACCGCGGTGTCGCCCGACCGTGATCATCTCGGCGGGCCCGGCACAACCGAGGCGCATTATGATCGATCAGGCAGTTGGGACAACACACGGCGGCGCCGATCCGGCGGACGCCGGCAGCCGGGGGGCAGAGGCGTGACAGGGCCGGGCGAAGCACCGGGCCGGCAACCGGTCGGGTGTGCGGTCGACGCACCCAGCGAGCCGTCCGGGCGGATCGGATCCGCGCGTTGAGCGGGCAGGCCGGCCGCCGTGCGCCGGCCGAAGCCAGCACGGACGACCGGGTCGAGCGGGCCGCGGCGAACTGGGCTGCGGCGATCTGGCAGACCAGCGTGGTGCCGGTGGCCCGCGGCGCGCTCGCCGACCGGCTCCGGCCGCTGGTCGAGCAGCTGTTCGCGGCCGCCGGCGACCCCGACGGCGGTTACGCCACCGGTACCGCGGTCGGCGGGCGGCTGGTGGCCGAGCACTTCACCGACCCCGAGGCGCTGGCCCGCACCCTGATCGCGCTGGACCCGGCGCTGCCGGCCGGGCAGCGCGGCGCGCTGACCGCCGGCCTCGCCGCCGGGTACACCGCGGCGCTGCGCGGCCGCACCCTGGCCGAGCAGGAGACGATCCGGCTGGCCGCGATGCAGGCGCAGGCCCGCGCGGAGCGCGCGTTGAGTGCGGCGGAGGCCCGGTTCCACGCGGTGTACGCGGACTCCGCGATGGGCATCGCGCTGACCGACCTGGACGGCCGGGTGGTCGCGGCCAACGGCGCGCTGCACGCGATGCTGCGTACCGCGCCGGGCGGCCTGTCCGACCGCGACCTGCTCGGGCTGGTCCACCCGGACGACCGGGACAGCCTGCGGGACATGGTCTCCGACCGGCTGGCCACCGGTACCGTCGGCCGGATCCGCACCGAGCGCCGGCTGGTGGCCGACGACGGGGAGCTGCTGTGGGCGCTGCTCGCGGTCTCGGTGGTGCGCGACCCGGCCGGTCGGCCCACCTATCTGGTGGTGATGGGTGAGGACAACACCCGCCGGCACCACCTGGCCGACACGCTGTCCTGGCAGGCCACCCACGACACGCTGACCGGCCTGGCCAACCGCACCCTGTTCACCGAGCGGCTGCAGCGACTGTTCGCCCGGGGCACCGGCCGGCTCGGGCTGTGCTTCCTCGACCTCGACGGCTTCAAGATCATCAACGACAGCCTCGGCCACCACGTCGGGGACGACCTGCTGCGCCACGTCGCCGACCGGATCACCGCCGCGGCGGGGTCGGACAGCCTGGTGGCGCGGCTCGGCGGGGACGAGTTCATGGTGCTGCGGGCCGACTCGGCCGGCGAGGCGGAGCTGGTGGCGCTGGCCGACCGGATCCTCGCCGCGCTCGACGAGCCGATCACCGTGGCCGGCCACGAGCTGTCGGTGTCGGCCAGCATCGGCGTGATCGAGCGCGCCACCCTCGGTACCGACGCCGCCGAGCTGATGCGCGCCGCCGACATCACGCTGTACTGGGCGAAGGCCGCCGGGAAGGGCTGCTGGGCGACGTTCGACCCGGAGCGCGACGCGCAGCAGGCGGCCCGGCAGCTGCTCGCCGAGGCGCTGCCCGGCGCGCTGCGCGAGGAGCAGTTCACCCTGGCCTACCAGCCGGTCGTGGACCTCGCCGACCGCCGGGTGACCGAGCTGGAGGCGCTGGTGCGCTGGCGGCACCCGCGGCTCGGCGAGCTCGGCCCGGAGGCGTTCCTGGGCATCGCCGAGGAGACCGGGCTGGTCGTGCCGCTCGGCCGGTGGGTGCTGCACGCCGCCTGCGCGCAGGCCCGCCGCTGGCTGGACCGGTACGGCTGGGCGCCGGTGGTGTCGGTCAACCTCACCGTCCGCCAGGTCTGCGCGGTCGACCTGGTCGACGACGTCCAGCAGGCGCTGGCCGCGGCCGACCTGCCCGCGCAGGCGCTGCAACTGGAGGTGACCGAACGCGCGCTGATCGGCGCGGAGCCGGTCGCGGCACTGCGCAGCCTGTACGAGTCGGGGGTGCGGATCGTCATCGACGACTTCGGCACCGGCTACTCCAACCTGGTGTACCTGCGGCAGGCGCCGGTGCACGGGATCAAGCTGGCCCGCTCGTTCACCGAGAGCTTCAACTCGCCCAGCCATCCCGACCGGGCCGACGTGGCGATCGTGCGGGCGCTGGTGTCGCTCGCGCACACGCTGAACCTGACCGTGACCGCCGGCGGGGTCGAGACCGCCCGGCAGGAGTCCCGGCTGCGCGCGCTGGGCTGCGAGTGGGGCCAGGGCTTCCGGTACGGGCGGCCCGCCGTCGCGGCGCACATCGACGACCTGCTCGCCGCCGGCCGCACGGTGGCACCGCACGGCTGACCCGCCGCCGGCCGGTCGCCGGCCCCGTCCGGGCGGTAGGGGGCGAGCCGTCAGAAGCCGGCGGTGCGGATCACCGCCTGGGCCTCCGGATCACCGGCCGGCGCCCCGGCCCGGTCGCCCGGTCGGGTGTCGACCGACTCACCGGCCGGGCGGACCCGCCCCGGCAGCCGCCCGTACCGCTGGTGTCGTGTCTGCGCCGCGTCGTCGGCGGAGGTGTTGCTGGCATTCTGCTCGGCCACGTCGCCGCCCCGTTCCTCGAAGCCAGTGATCTCTCCACAGTAGCCGCGACAGTCGCGAACGCGCCGACCCGCGGATCTTCTAGGATCGGCAGACATGGCGGAGCATGTACTGGTCCCGTGGGAGCTCACCGGCGGTGACGGGGGCTGGCCGAGCACCCTGCGCGTCACCGTGTGGGACGGCCAGGGCGCGCCGCCGGACGTCTCGGACGTCTCCTTCTACGTCCTGCCGTACGCGGTGCCCAGCGCCCGCGGGCTGATCACGGCGATGCCCCGGCTCCGGGTGGTGCAGGCGTTGACCGCCGGGTACGAGCAGCTCATCCCGCTGCTGCGGCCCGGCGTGACGCTGTGCAACGGGCGGGGACTGCACGACGCCAGTACCGCCGAGCACGCGCTGGGGCTGATCCTCGCCGCCCAGCGTGACCTGCCGAGGTGGGTGGACGACCAGCGCGAGCACCGCTGGGAGCCGCACTACACCCGGTCGTTGGCCGACAGCCGGGTACTGATCCTCGGCTACGGTTCGATCGGCGCCGCGCTGGAGCGCCGCCTGCTGGCCTGCGAGGCCAGCGTGGTGCGGGTGGCCCGGACGGCCCGGCCGGAGGCTCGGGTACACGGGGTCGGCGAGCTGCCGACGCTGCTGCCGGACGCCGACATCGTGGTGTCGATCCTGCCGGACAACGAGTCGACCGAGCGACTGTTCGACGCCACCGCGATGGCCGCGTTGCCGGACGGCGCGCTGGTGGTCAACGTGGGCCGGGGCCGCACCCTGGACACCGACGCGCTCGCGGCCGAAACCGGGCGGGGCCGGCTGCGGGCCGCGCTGGACGTCACCGATCCGGAGCCGCTGCCGGCCGACCATCCGCTCTGGTCGCATCCGGGCGTGCTGATCACGCCGCACGTGGCCGGCGGCTCGGCCACCTTCTATCCGCGGGCGCGCCGGTTGATCGGCGACCAGCTGCACCGGTTCGTCACCGGTGCACCGCTGCGCAACGTGGTCCGCGAGGGCTGAGCTGCCGGGTGCCGGGCGCCACCGGGCGCCCGGCAGCCGGACCGCGCGGCGGTGCAGGGCCGTGATCCGGCCCGGCCGAGGTCACGGTCCGCGACGGCCGGCGGCCCGGTCCGCGCTACGGTGGACCGACGGCCGCCCGCGTCGGGAATGCACGGGGGCCGGCCACCGTTGTTACCCCCGAGGGGTATCGATCCGGAAGGGGACGCCGTGCCGACCGTCGAGTTGACCAAGGACAACTTCAACAGCACGCTGGAGAGCAACGACACCGTGCTGATCGACTTCTGGGCCAGTTGGTGCGGCCCGTGCAAGATGTTCGCACCGGTGTACGAGAAGGCCGCGGAGAGCAATCCCGACCTGGTGTTCGGCAAGGTCGACACCGAGGCGCAGCAGGAGCTCGCGGCCGCGTTCGACATCCGGTCGATCCCGACGCTGATGATCGTCCGGGACAAGATCGTGGTGTTCTCGCAGCCGGGCGCGTTGCCCGAGTCGGCGCTGACCGACGTCATCGACCAGGCCCGCAAGCTGGACATGGACGAGGTGCGGGCCAGCGTCGCCGACCAGCAGAGCGGCGACGCGCAGGCCTGACCGGCCACCGCGGTCACTCGACGGCGCGGATCCGACCACGGTCGGGTCCGCGCCGTCGTCGTTGCCCGGGCGGTCGGCCGCCACCGCAGGTCTCACCGAACCGGGGCGAACCGCCCACACCATGGCAGGTGCGCGTGCCCGGAATGACGCTCGGTGCACTTGTTCGCTGACGGTGAAACCAGCTGGGGAATGAGTCGGGTCGGCTCAAGGTTGACCGGGGCGAGTACGAGGAACGGAGCCCCAACACATGCCTGACAAGACTGCCGACCAGACCTCCGACCGCAAGGCCGACTACGAGCTGCCCGTTCTGCCGCTGTCCGACACCGTCGTCCTGCCCGGCATGGTCGTTCCGGTCACGCTCGACTCGGAACGCCAGGCCGCGGTCGACGCCGCCCGTACCGCGACGAAGTCCCCGGCCACCCCGGGACTGTTGCTCGTCCCCCGCATCGACGGGCACTACGCCGCCGTCGGTGTGGTCGCCCAGATCGTCAAGGTCGGGCGGCTGCCCGGCGGCGAGCCCGCCGTGGTCGTGCGGGCGATGACCCGGGCCCGCATCGGTACCGGCGTGAACGGGCCCGGCGCCGCGCTCTGGGTGCAGGCCGACAAGATCGCCGACCCCGCGCCGACCGCCCGCACCACCGAGCTCGCCACCGAGTACAAGTCGGTGCTGACCTCGATCCTGCAGCAGCGCGGCGCGTGGGAGGTCATCGACCGGATCGGCGCGATGAGCGACGCCGGCGAGCTGGCCGACACCGCCGGCTACACCAGCTGGCTGGACACCGAGCAGAAGCTCGACCTGCTGTCCACCGTGGACCCGGCCGACCGGCTGGAGAAGCTGCTGGAGTGGGCGAAGACGCACCTGGCCGAGTCCGAGGTGGCGGAGAAGATCCGCGACGACGTGCAGCAGAACATGGACAAGACGCAGCGGGAGTTCCTGCTGCGCCAGCAACTGTCGGCGATCCGCAAGGAGCTGGGCGAGAACGAGCCGGACGGCGCGGACGACTACCGCTCCCGGGTCGAGGCGGCCGAACTGCCGGGGAAGGTGCGCACCGCCGCGCTGCGCGAGGTGGGCAAGCTGGAGCGCGCCTCCGACCAGTCCCCCGAGGCCGGCTGGATCCGTACCTGGCTGGACACGGTGCTGGAGCTGCCGTGGACCACGCGGACCACCGACTCGACCGACGTACCGGCGGCGCGCGAGGTGCTCGACACCGACCACGCCGGCCTGGACGACGTCAAGGACCGCATCGTGGAGTACCTCGCGGTCCGGTCCCGGCGGGCGCAGCGCGGCCTGTCGGTGGTCGGCGGCCGCGGTTCCGGCGCGGTACTGGCGCTGGTCGGGCCGCCCGGTGTGGGCAAGACCTCGCTGGGCGAGTCGGTCGCCCGCGCGCTGGGTCGCAAGTTCGTCCGGGTGGCGCTCGGCGGCGTCCGGGACGAGGCGGAGATCCGCGGCCACCGGCGTACCTACGTCGGCGCGCTGCCGGGCCGCATCGTCCGGGCGATCTCCGAGGCCGGCTCGATGAACCCGGTGGTGCTGCTGGACGAGGTGGACAAGGTCGGCGCCGACTACCGCGGCGACCCGGCCGCCGCGCTGCTGGAGGTGCTCGACCCGGCGCAGAACCACACGTTCACCGACCACTACCTGGAGGTCGAACTCGACCTGTCCGACGTGCTGTTCCTGGCCACCGCCAACGTCGCCGACACCATCCCACCGGCGCTGCTGGACCGGATGGAGCTGATCCGGCTGGACGGCTACACCGAGGACGAGAAGGTCACGATCGCGCGCGACCACCTGCTGCCCCGGCAGCTCGAACGGGCCGCGCTGGACGCCGACGAGGTGACGCTGACCGACGACGCGCTGCGCCGCATCGCCGGCGAGTACACCCGGGAGCCCGGGGTGCGGCAGCTGGACCAGCTGCTGGCGCGCGCGCTGCGCAAGGTGGCGACCAAGCTCGCCACCGACAGCGCGAAGCCGCCGCTGACGATCGACGTGGACGACCTGCGGGAGTTCCTCGGCCGGCCCCGGTTCACCCCGGAGGTCGCGGACCGGACCGCCACGCCCGGCGTGGCCACCGGCCTCGCGGTCACCGGCGCGGGCGGCGAGGTGCTGTTCATCGAGGCCGCGTTGCTGTCCGGCGAGCCGGGCCTGACCCTGACCGGCCAGCTCGGCGACGTGATGAAGGAGTCGACCCAGATCGCCCTGTCGTACCTGCGGGCCAACGCCGACACGCTGGGCTTGCCGACCGGGCCGCTGGCCGACCACCGGGTGCACGTGCACGTACCGGCCGGTGCGGTGCCGAAGGACGGCCCGTCCGCCGGGGTCACGATGACCACCGCGCTCGCGTCGCTGCTGTCCGGGCGGCCGGTCCGGTCCGAGGTCGGGATGACCGGCGAGGTGTCGCTGACCGGCCGGGTGCTGCCGATCGGCGGAGCCAAGCAGAAGCTGCTCGCGGCGCACCGGGCCGGGCTGACCGAGGTGATCCTGCCCCGGCGCAACGAGCCCGACCTGGACGAGGTACCGGCGGCGGTGCGCGACGCGCTGCGGATCCACCTGGTCGACACGGTCGACGAGGTGTTGCAGCTGGCGCTGTCGGAGCCGGTCGCCGCGCGGGCGGTCGCCTGACCCGCGACACCAGCCGGCGGGCGCCGATCCACCGCGGATCGGCGCCCGCCGCCGTCTCTGTCACCCGGGAGCCCGCTGTCCGCTGCGGCACGCCGGCGCCGGGACCGCCGTCGTCCGACCGCGTGGCCGGGCGCCGGGACCGCGGTCATCCGGACCGCGCGGCGCGACCCGACGTTGCGCCGTCGCGCGCCGCACCGCCGCCGGAGTACGGGTCGCGGGTCAGCGGTTGCGGTGCCGGCGCTCGGCGATGGCCTCGACCAGGAACCCGAGCGCCATCCCGAGCAGCCAGAAGTCCTTCGCCAGCGGTACGCCCTGCTCGGTGGGCACCGGGCTGCCCGGCTTGTGCACCCCGGGCGTACGCAGGTACATGCCGACCAGGCCGCCGGAGAACCCGGCGAGGCCGAGGCCGGCCACCGCGGTCGGCACCACCGGGTTGAGCAGCGCGATGCCCAGCGCGATCTCCGCTGTGGACAGCAGCTTGACGAACCGCTGCGGCTGGATCCGCTTCAGGAACGGGTAGGCGCCGGACGCCATGCCGTGCAGCGACGCGGCGGTCTCCTCGTCGGCGTTTCGTTTGCTCAGGCCGGAGTTGAGCAGGAAGCCGCCGGCGGCCATCCGGGCCGGCAGGTGCGCGAGCTTGACCGGAAGTCCCATCTGCCTTTCGTACCACCGTGACCCGGTCGCGGACGGCGGAACGGCGTATCGCCCGACCGTGCTCGTGTCGTCCACCGCGGACCGGCAGGGCCGAACGGACCAACCAGGCACACCGGTTGACAAGGAACCACGGACTGCGCGAACATGCTGCAAAATCCGCACCACGGCGCAGCTCTGCGCAGTGGATGCGTATGGCGACGGGAGGCCGCATGTCCCGCTGGTCCGTTCTCGGTGCCGTCGCTACGGCGACCGCGCTGCTCACCCCGCTCCTGCCGGCCCTCGCCGCGCCGGCCGCCGGCAGCCCCGCCCACCCCGCCACCGCAGGACCGGCCGGAGCCGGCAGTACCGCCACCCGGAACGCCGCTCCGGTCACCGTGCCGGCGCTGCGGTCCTGGCACGGCGGCAGCGGGCAGTGGCGCTGGACCGACCGCAGCCGGATCGTGCTGGCGCCGGGCACCGCACCGCGGCTGCGGGACACCGCAACCACGCTCGCCGCAGAGCTCGCCGAGGCGACCGGGCACCGTCCGGACGTGGTCGGCGGCCCGGCCCGCACCGGCGACGTGGCACTCGACCTCACCGGCGCGGACGCCACGGTGGGCGACCAGGGGTACCGGATGACGGTCGGTTCGGCGCTGCGGATCGCGGCGCCGAGCGTCACCGGCGACTTCTACGGCACCCGTACCCTGCTGCAGGCGATGCGCACCAGCGCGGACCGGCGCAGCGTGCCCCGCGGTACCGCGGTCGACTCGCCGAACGTGGGCACCCGCGGCGAGATGATCGACGTCGGCCGCAAGTACTACCCGGTCGACTACCTGAAGCAGCAGATCCGCCAGCTGGCCTGGTACAAGGAGAACACGCTGCACCTGCACCTGTCGGACTGGCGCGGGTTCCGGCTGCGGCTGCCGCAGTACCCGGGCCTGGCCGCCGACGAGGCCTACAGCGTGGCCGACATCCGGGAGCTGACCGACTACGCGCGGCGCTACCACGTGACGATCATCCCGGAGATCGACCTGCCCGGGCACGCCACCGCGATCAGCGCGTACCGGCCCGACCTCGCGTTCTCCTGCTCGTCGATGTCGCGGCCGAACAGGTGGACCGGCTCGGACACCGACGGTTGGACGCTGGACGTCACCAACCCGGACACGGTGACGTTCCTGCGCGGGCTGGTGCGGGCGGTCGGCGCGCTGTTCCCCGGGCCGTACCTGAGCATCGGCGGCGACGAGCTGCCCGGCACGGCGAACCAGAACGCCTGCCCGGAGCTGGTCGACTACCAGCACCGGATGGGCTTCGCGTACCCCGGCGACGTCTTCGTGCACTTCATCGACCAGCTCGACGAGACGGTACGGGCGATGCACAAGTCGACGGTCGTCTGGCAGTGGTGGGACTACCAGCAAACGGTGAGCATCGTGCCGAACCACGACGTGATCGTGGACGAGTGGCTGAGCGAGCCGACCGGTCGGGCCGCGGCCGGCTACCGCACCATCGGCACCCGCGAGTCGACGCTCTACGTCAGTCCCGGGTTCGGCACCCGTCCCGGCCAGTACGGCTACGTCGATCCGCGCAGCGTCTACCGCGACTACCCGTTCACCGCGGCGGACGACATCCTCGGCTACCAGATCTCGCGCTGGTCGGACCACGCGGAGAGCCAGCCGGTGTCCTGGTTCGACTTCTGGGCCCGGCGGCCGCTCGCGGTCGTCGCGGACCGCACCTGGGCCGCACCGACCGGCGGCGACGTGCGCGCCTTCCTCGACCGGTACGACCGGGTCGGGGACGCCGACGTGACCCGCACCGACCTGGCCGCGAACCCGGGCATGCTGTCGTCGGCGGGCTGGCAGGCGAGCGCGACGAGCGCGGAGACCACCGCCGAGGACGGTGCCGCGGCCAACGCCGTGGACAACGACCCGTACACGATCTGGCACTCCGACTACAGCGACGGGGCACCGACGCTGCCGCAGCGGTTGACCATCGACACCGGTGCGGCGCAACCGATCTCGGGATTCCGCTACCTGCCCCGGCAGGACGGCGGGGTCAACGGTCGGGTCGCCGGCTACCGGCTGTTGACCTCGACCGACGGCACCCGCTGGACGGTAGCGGCAAGCGGTACGTTGCCGGACACGCAGACCGAGACCGTGGTGCGGTTCGCGCCGACCACCGCCCGCTGGGTCGCCCTCGACGTCGAGTCCGAGCACGGGCCGAACGACCGGTACGCCTCGGTCGCCGAGCTGGACCTCGTCCGCGGCTGACCGGTCGTCGTCTGGCCGGCCGCGACTGGGTTGGTGTGCGACCGGTCACCGACGGGAGTGCATCCCCGCCCGACCGCCTCTTGTCGAGCGACGGAGACGTTCGGGAGGGGATGCACGATGCGCAGAAGGACGATGCTCGGGCTGGCGGCGGCCGTCGGTACCGCGGCGGCGACGCCGTCGCTGCTGACCGCCGCGCCGGCGGGCGCGACGCACCGACCGTGGTGCGAGGAGTACACGTCGCTCGGTGGCGGCCTGCACCCGGTGCACGTACTGCGGGTCGGCGCGCCGGCCGCGCGCCAGGTGCTGGTGCTGGTGGCCGGGCAGTTCGGGGCCGCCGGCAGCCTGCGGATGCTGGCCCGGGAACTGGCCGGCCGGCTGCCCGGCACCCAGGTGTGGGCGGTCGACCGCCGGGAGACGAACCTGGCCGACCTGTCCGGGCTGCGCGGCAACGACCCGGACCGGGCCGCGGACCGGTACCTGGCCGGACGGTACCGGTCGGTGAGTGCGGCGAGCGCGCCGTATGTCGCCGGATGGGGGCTGGCCACCGCGCTGACCGACCTGCGCCGGGTGGTGCGCGCCGCCCGGGCCGGCGGCCGGCGGGTGGTGCTCGGCGGCCACTCGTGGGGCGCGACGACGGCGCTGGCCTACGCGGCGTGGGACTTCGCCGGCCGGCCGGGGTACCGGGACCTCACCGGGCTGGTGTTGATCGACGGCGGGGTGCACGACGCGTTCGCCGGCGAGGGCGACGTGTACCGGGTGACGCCGGAGCAGGCCCGGGCGGGGCTGGCCGACATCGCCGCGGGTACGGTCTTCGACCCGTCGCTGACCATGGGCCGCACCGAGACGTACGCGATCCTGCAGCTGCTCGCCGGCCGGTACGCGGTGGCCGCGCCGGACGCGCCGTCCACGCTGGCCGGACGGCTGCCGGCACCGCTGCGGCCGCCGGGGCCGGTCAGCAACGCCGGCCTGCTCCGGTCCGAGTACGTCGACGCGCCGCTGGTGCCGGATCTGAGCGTGAACCCGGCGTACACGTCGATCGCGACGGTGGCGCGCACCCTGGCGGCGGCGCGGCCCGGCGCGTTCGAGTGGTACTGGCCGCAGCGGTTGACGCTGGACCTGTCCGCCGCGGACCCGTTCGCGCGCACCGCGACGACCGACCTGCTCGGCCTGCGGCTGTGCCACCCGACCGCGATCGACGTGCCGCTCTACTCGTTCCAGACCGGACTCACCCACGGCACCGCGAACGCCGCGGCCCGCTGGGTCGTCGCGCACTCCCGGATCTCGTCCGCCAGCTACGACGGGGACGACGCGATGACCCACCTGGACGCGCTGTGGGCCGACCGCAACCCGATGCTGCGCACCCTCGTCCCGTTCCTGCGGCGGCTCGAGCCCTGAGCCGGAGCCGACGGCGCGCCGACCACCCCGCGCCGGGATGCCCGACGGCACCGATCTCGTCGGTGGCGCCGGGCCCGGCGCCACCGCGGGTCAGGCGGTGGCGGCCGGGCGGGCGAGGGTGTGCAGCAGGGCGACGGCGGCGAGCGCGAGAGCCACGATCACCACCGCCATCGGTACCGGGGTGCCGGTGCCGGCGATGCCCACCAGCGGCGCCACCGCGCCCCCGACCACGAACTGCAGGACGCCGAGCACGGCCGAGGCGCTGCCGGCGATCGCGCCGTGCTCGGCCAGCGCCAGCGAGGTGGCGTTCGGGCTGACCAGCCCCACGCTCGCCACCACCGCGAACAGCGCCGGCAGCACGAGCGGCAGCCCGGCCCCGGTGAGTACCGCGACGAGCAGCAGCGCCGCGCCGCCGGCAGACACGTATGCGCCCCTTCGCAGCAGCGCGGCCGGGCCGAACCGGTCGACCAGCCGGGCGGACAGCTGGCCGGCCGCGACGATGCCCACCGCGTTGCCGCCGAACACCAGCGCGAACAGCTGCGCGGACATCCCGTACACGTCCTGCAACACGAACGAGCTGCCGGAGATGTAGGCGAACATCGCGCCGGACACGCAGCCGGAGGCGAGCGCCAGACCGAGGAAGCCACGGTCGGCGAGCAGCACCCGGAACGCCCGGCCGGTGCCGCGCAGCCCGCCCCGCGAGGCGGCCGGGCCCGTCCCGGCGCGCTGCCGGCTCGGCCGGTGCGTCTCGGGCAGTCCGACCAGCACCGCGACCAGCAGCCCGGCGCCGACGACGGTCAGCACCACGAACACGCCGCGCCAGCTGGTGAACCGGAGCAGCTGGCCGCCGATCGTCGGTGCCAGTACCGGCGCGATGCCGTTGACCAGCATCAGCGTCGCGAACAGCTTGGCCACCCCGGTACCGGAGCGCAGGTCGCGGACCACCGCCCGGGACAGTACCACGCCGGCGGCGCCGGACAGCCCCTGCACCAGGCGCAGCGCCACCAGCGCCCAGACGTTCGGGGCGAACGCGCACAGCACCGAGGCGAGCGTGTAGCAGACCAGGCCGACCAGCAGCGGGCGACGCCGGCCGAACACGTCCGACAGCGGGCCGGCGAGCAGCTGCCCGGCGGCGAGGCCGACCAGGCACGCGGTCAGGCTCAGCTGGGCCGCCGAGGCGGTGGTGGACAGCTGGGCGGTCAGCCGCGGCAGCGCGGGGAGGTACATGTCGATCGACAGCGGCGCGAACGCCGACAGGCCGCCGAGGATGAGGATGATCCGGACCGGGAGCCGCGGTGCGGATCGCAGCGCGTGGTCGGTGCCGTCCGCGGTCACGGGGGTGCTCATCGTCGGGTACTCCGGGGCTCGGGGGTGCGCGCCCAGCCTGCCAACGTTTCCATCGGCGCGCAGTGACCCGGCACGCAATGACCCGGCACGCAGCCGGCGGCCGGAACGTCGACCGCGCCCGGCGACGCCGGCGGCCGGGAGCGGTCAGCGGGTGACGGGGGTGACGAGGTCGCCGGTGATGTCGGCGAGGGAGGAACAGCCGGCGAGGGTCATGGTCTCGCGCAGCTCGCCGGTGAGGGCGTCGAGCACGGCGGTGACGCCGGCCGCACCGGCCGCGGCGAGACCCCACAGGTACGGCCGGCCGATCAGGACGGCGGCGGCGCCGAGCGCGAGCGCCCGGAACACCGCTCCCCCGGTGCGGATCCCGCCGTCGACCAGCACCGGGACGTCGACGGCCGCCGCCACCTCGGGCAGCGCCACCGCGGTCGGTACGGCGCCGTCGAGCTGGCGCCCGCCGTGGTTGGAGACGATCACGCTGTCCGCGCCGTGCTCCACGGCGCGCAGCGCGTCGTCGGCACGCAGTACCCCCTTGACCGTCAGCGGCAACCCGAGGTCGGTCAGCCAGTCCAGGTCGGTCCAGGTGAGCGTGCGGTCCCAGCGGCTCGCGACGTGCGCCCGGGTGGAGCCGTCGCCGAGGTGGGTGGTGACCGCGGCGCCGGGCGGCAGCGGGCCGAGGGTGCCGTGCCGGCGGGAGCGTGGCCGGTGCCCCTCGACCGGGCGGTCGAGGGTGAGCACGATCCGCTCGTACCCGGCGGCGGCCGCGTTGCGCACGACCCGGCGGGTGTGCGCGCGGTCCTCGCTGACGTACAGCTGCAGCCAGCGCCGGCCCGGACCGGTCAGGTCGTGCAGGTCGGTGGTGGCGCTGGTGGCGAGGCAGTACACGGTGCCGGCGGCTGCCGCCGCGGCCGCCACCGCGGTCTCGCCGTCCGGGTGCAGGGCCCGTTGCCGCCCGGCCGGACCGAGCAGCACCGGGGTCGACAGCGGGCCTCCCAGCAGGGTGCCGGCGGTGTCGACGGTGCCGACGTCGACCATCATCCGGGGCCGCAGCCACCAGCGGTCCCAGGCGGCCTCGTTGCCGGTCACGGTGGTCTCCCGGCCGGCGCCGGCGGCCAGGAAGTCGCGGGTGGCCGGCGGCAGCAGCCGCTCGGCACGGTCGCGCAGTTCGGCGATGCTGGGATCGGACATGGCGCTAGCATAACGCTCGTACTGTTAGACCGGGTCGGCCGATCCCTGGAGCCGGACCACCGCGCCGCCGAGGCGCCGACGATCGGCGCGGTGCCGGGAAGTGACCGCCCGGCACCGGTCAGATCGCGCGCAGCCGTACCTCGAAGGTGACCGGTTCGGCGCGCAGCTCGTAGCGCGGCAGGACGGCCGGGCCGCACGAACCCGAGCCGAGACCGTGCTGGGCGTGGTCCAGGTTGAGGTGGATCGCGTCGCCCGCGACCAGGTCGACGGTGTGCCGGGCGGCCGCGAGCTGCTCGCTGGTCCAGCGGCGCGCGGTCAGCTCGACGGTCGGGGCACCCTCGACCCGCAGCCCGTGCCCGGCCGCGTCCAGCAGCGTCGCCCACCGCACCGCGGTGCGGTTGCCGTTCTCCTGCGGGAACACGTACGGGGTCTGCAGCTCGTCCACGGTCGCGGCGAACCGGTCGATGCGCGCCGCCTGCCGGCTGTCCGCGTACGCTTCGCCCGGCCCGCCGCCGAACCACGTGACGTGCGCCAGCGCCGCGGGCAGCGCGAGCCGCAGACCCAGCCGCGGCAACGGAACCGTCCACTCCCCCTGCGGCGTCACCGACACCACCAGCCGGAGCAGGTCGTCGTGTGCGGTCCACCGGTACTCCACCGCGAGGCCGGCGTCCCGGCTCGCCGCGGCCACCCGGGTACGCACCAGCAGGCCGGCGGCGGTCGGCCGCACCTCGTCGGTACGGTGGTGCATCCGGTGCAGGCCGGCGGCGAGCCAGCCGGCCTCGTACGGCTTGTCGTTGTCGATCGGCGCCCGCCACACGTCCAGCCGCGGTCCGGTCAGCGCGAGCTCGCCCAGACCGCGCAGCACGCCGTCGGTCGGGTCGAACCGGCCCGCACCGAGCTCGATCACCTCGCCCACCCGGGGCGCCGCCGGCGTCGTCAGCGCGGGCCGCCGCGCCGGGGCGAGCTGAGTCTGCCCGTCACCGAGCACGTGTCCGGCCGCCGCCCACTCGGTGTCGGTGGTCGACTCCACCGTGACGGTCAGCCAGCACTCGCCGACGCCGGTCGGCGCCGGCAGGTCCTTCAGGGTCAGCTCGACGCTGCCGCCGGCGGGGATCGGCGGGACCGCCGTCTCCCCGGCGCCGAGCTGCTCGCCGTCCACCGCCACCCGCCAGCGCAGCACCGCGTCGGCGATCGTCGCGTGGTCGTACGTGCTGCGCAGCCGCACCGTGCGCCGGCCCGCTGCGGCGCCGGCGAACCCGACCCGTACCGGCTCGATGATCTTGGCGAACTCGACCAGGCCGGGCGAGGGTGTGCGGTCCGGGAACACCAGGCCGTCGACGACGAAGTTGCCGTCGTGCAGCTCCTCGCCGAAGTCGCCGCCGTAGCGGAAGTACTCCCGGCCGTCGGCGGTGTGGCTGCGGATGCCGTGGTCCAGCCACTCCCAGATGAACCCGCCCTGGCAGCGCGGGTAGCGCTCGAACAGCTCGCGGTACTCCAGCAGGCCGCCGGGGCCGTTGCCCATCGCGTGCCCGTACTCGCAGAGCACGAACGGCATGCCGCGCCGCCTGGCGTCCAGCGCGTCGTCCGCGTCCGGATGCCGGTCCTCGGCGTGCCGGCCGATCGCGTCCACCTCGGCGTGCGAGGCGTACATCCGCGAGTAGACGTCGACGTACCGGCAGGCGTAGTCGCCCTCGTAGTGGATCGGGCGGGACGGGTCGCGGCGCCGGGTCCAGTCGGCCATCGCACCGTGGTTGACGCCGATGCCCGACTCGTTGCCCAGCGACCACGCGATGATGCTCGGGTGGTTCTTGTCCCGCTCGACCATCCGGCGCATCCGGTCCAGGCACGCGTCCGTCCACTGTGGATCGTCACTGGGGTTGCGGCGCCAGTCGTCGACGCCGAACCCGTGCGTCTCCAGGTCGCACTCGTCGACCACCCAGAAGCCGAGTTCGTCGGCCAGGGCGAGCATCCGGGAGTCCGGCGGGTAGTGGCTGGTGCGGATCGCGTTGACGTGGCAGCGCTTCATCAGCAGCAGCTCGGCGCGCAGCGTCTCCGCCGGTACGACCCGGCCGAGGTCGGGGTGGAACTCGTGCCGGTTGACGCCGCGCAGCAGGATGCGCCGGCCGTTGACCAGCAGCACACCGTCCACGATGGACACCGTCCGGAAGCCGATCCGGAGCTCGACCTGCTCGGTGTCGGTGGCGAGCGTCGCGTCGTAGAGCCGGGGCTGCTCGGCGGTCCAGCCGGTGACGCAGCCGATGTCGACCGGCTGGTCGGCCGGGTGGTCGGTGATGCCGAGCTCCGGCACCGACAGCCGGGCCGGTACGTCGGTGTCGACGCGCAGCAGGCCGGTGCCGACGGTGTGGTCGGACTCGCTCGGCTCGAAGTCGGCGTGCACGAAGAAGTCGGTCAGTCCACCGGCCGGCCGGTGGATGAGCGTGACGTCCCGGAAGATGCCCGGCAGCCACCACATGTCCTGGTCTTCCAGGTAGCTCGCCGCCGACCACTGGTGCACCCGCACCGCGAGCACGTTGGCGCCGGCGCGCAGCAGGTGGCCCACCTCGTACTCGACCGGCAGCCGGCTGCCCGTCGACCAGCCCAGTTCGGTGCCGTTGAGCCAGACCCGGGCATGCGAGTCGACCCCGTCGAACCGCAAGACGGTGTCGCCCTCGGGCCAGTCGGCGGCCAGGTCGAAGGTCAGGCGGTGGTCGCCGGTCGGGTTCTCGTTCGGTACGTGCGGCGGATCGACCGGGAACGGGTAGTTCACGTTGGTGTAGATGGGCGTGCCGTGACCGTGCATCGGCCAGCTGGACGGCACGGGCAGGGTGGCCCAGTCCGAGTCGTCCAGGTCCACCGCGGCGGGCTCGGGTGCGTCGATCGTCGGGGAGAGCCGGAACTTCCAGTCGCCGTTGAGCGACAGCGACCGGGCGGTCGAGGCGAAGGCTGCTCGCGGCGGCAGGCTGCCCACCCGGGGTGCCAGGTCCTCGACGTACGACATCGCGCATCCTCCGACACGATCGATCATGTTCCGACGTGGGCCACCGTAACCGATGGCCCGCCGGCGGGGCACCGCGACGACCCCCGCATCCCGCGCACCGGTACCGGTCGGCCGGCCTGGAAGACTGGCCCGATGACCGTCCGTTACCCACGTCCGCTCCGGCCCGGCGACCGGATCGGCGTCACCGCGCCGTCCGCCGGGGTCGCCGATCCGCTGCGGCCCCGGCTCGACTTCTGCTGCTCGGTGCTGCGCGACCGCGGTTACCAGGTCGTCGTCGGCGACTGCATCCGCGCCGACCGGTACGTCAGCGCGCCGGCCGCCGACCGGGCCGTCGAGCTGACCGGAA
Source organism: Actinocatenispora comari (assembly GCF_017312725.1). GTDB lineage: Bacteria > Actinomycetota > Actinomycetes > Mycobacteriales > Micromonosporaceae > Actinocatenispora > Actinocatenispora comari. Next base: position 56,532 of record NZ_BOPO01000039.1, read on the forward strand.
TGCTCACCGATCCGACGATCCGGGCGATCGTCCCGCCGTGGGGCGGCGAGCTCGCCGTCGACCTGCTGCCGCTGCTGGACTTCGCGGCCATCGCGGCGGCCGAACCGACCTGGCTGGTCGGGTTCTCGGACATCTCCACCCTGCTGACCCCGCTGACGGTGCGTACCGGCATCGCCACCGTGCACGGCAACAACCTGATGGACACCCCGTACGAGACGCCGGCCGGGGTGGTGACCTGGCTGGAGCTCGTGACGCTGCCGGCCGGTGCGTCGATCGAGCAGGTCTCCCCCGGCCGGTACCGGCGACCCGGGTTCGACGACTGGACGAGGGATCCGACGGTCACCACGATGCCGCTGACCGAGCGGGGCAGCTGGCGGCGGCTGGACGGCGACGGTCCGGTCGAGGTGTCCGGGCGGCTGCTCGGCGGCTGCATCGAGACCATGTCGGCGCTGGCCGGCTCCGCGTTCGGCGACGTCACCGGCTTCGCCCGGCGGTACGCGCCGGACGGGCTGCTGGTCTACGTCGAGGCGGTGGAGGACAACGCGTTCTCGATCGCTCGGCAGTTGCACGGGATGCGCCTGTCCGGCTTCTTCGAGGCGGCGAACGCCGTGCTGGTCGGCCGGACGCGCGCGCCGGGCGGCGACGGCTTCAGCCAGGACGACGCGGTGCTCGACGCGCTCGGCGGGCTGGGCGTGCCCATCCTCGCCGACGTCGAGTGCGGCCACGTGGCGCCCTACCTGCCGCTGGTCAACGGCGCGCGCGCCACCGTCCGGTACGCCGGCGGCACCGGCCGGATCGAGCAGACCCTGGCCTGAACTCCGCCCCGCGCGCGGCCGGCGGCAGGACGTGCGGGGCCCGTCCGCGTCGACGGGAACGCCGCGATGCTTCCCGTCGCGGCCACGTCGGCTCCGCCACGGACGCCCTCCGCGACCAGCCGGCCCGCGGCCCTGCGGTCAGTCGCCGGTGAGTCTGGCCGGCGGGGTGGGCAGGTCGGTCCCGGTCGTCCCCCGCAGGGCGGTACGCATCGTCTGCGCCACCGCCCGGTCGACCGCGGCGGACACACCGGAGCCGACGTAGTCGGACGGGTCGGACGGGTTCGCGGCGATGCCGGCGGCGGCGATCTGCGGGGTGAACCCGACGAACGTCTCGGTCGCGTTGTTCTCCGACGAGCCGGTCTTGCCGCCGACCGAGCGGCCGGACAGGATGCTGCCCACCTCGGTGGCGGTACCGCCGTCGCAGTGCCCGCCGGCAGACTGCTGGCCGACCGGGCAGCGCGCCGCGTCGGCCGCCGCCGCCGCGACCCCCCGGCTCACCGCCTGGTGGCAGTCGGGACCGCCGGCCGAGACCCGGTCACCGTGCGCGTCGGTGATCGAGGTGATCGGCGTCGGGGTGCAGTACTTGCCCTGCGCCGCAACGGTCGCGTAGGCATTGGCCAGGTCCAGCGGGGTGGTGTCGGCGACGCCGAGGGTGAACGAACCCCACGAGTCGGCGTCGTGCGCGGCCCGCTGCGCGTCCGAGTCGGCGCGGAAGGTGATGCCGAGCTTCTTCGCCATCGCGACCGCCTTGTCGGCCCCGACCTGCTCCTCCAGCCAGACGAAGTAGGTGTTGACCGACCGGCCGAAGCCGGTCCACATGGTGCGGTAGCCGTCCATCCAGGACGGGTTGTCGTTGCCCGGGCAGTAGTAGCCGCCGCAGCTCGCCGGCCCCGAGTCCGGCCACTTCGTCTGCAGCCGGCCGGGCGCGTCGAACCCGGTGGACAGCGGCTTGCCCTCGCTCAGCGCCGCCAGCATGGTGAACATCTTGAACGTCGATCCGGCCTGGTACCCGTCGACGCCACCGCCGCCGGCGATCAGCTGCGCCGTGGTGTTCGGGTACCCGTTCTGGCCGTCGGGGTTGCTCGCCAGGCTGAAGTGCCGGTTGACCGCGAGCGCCGACACCTTGCCGGTACCGGGCTGCACCACGGCGATCGGCAGCGCGCGGGCGTTGCCGTAGTCGTACACCGAGAGTGACTGGGCCAGCGCCTCGCGCTGAGTGTCCGGGTCCAGCGACGTGACGATCTTGTACCCGCCCTGCCGGAGCGCCTGCTCGCGCTGCGCGACGGTCCTGCCGAACGCCGGCTGGGCGTCCCACCACTGCTTGACGTAGTCGCAGAAGAAGCCCCAGTCGTTGTGGTTCGCCGGTACCGACACGCAGTCGTTGGGCGTGCTGCTGGGGTTCAGGGCGAGCGGCGAGGCCTTCGCCGTCCTGGCCCGGGCGCGGGTGATGTCGCCGGCCTTGGCCATCGAGTCGAGCACGTAGCTGCGGCGTTGCAGCGCCGCCTTCCGGTCGCCGGTGACCGGGTTGTCGGCGTCGGGCGACTGCACCAGCCCGGCGAGCAGCGCCGCCTGGGGCAGCGTGAGCTGGTCCGGCGGTACCGAGAAGTAGGTGCGGCTGGCCGCGTAGACGCCGTACGCGCCGTGGCCGAAGTAGGCGATGTTGAGGTAGCGGCGCAGGATCTCGTCCTTGGACAGCCGCTGCTCCAGCGCCGTCGCGTACCGCATCTCCGCGAGCTTGCGGCCGACGGTGTCCTTGGTGGCGTCGGCGCGCTCCTGCGGGGTCAGGCTCGGGTCGGTCTTGAGCACGTTGCGCACGTACTGCATGGTCAGCGTGGAGGCGCCCTGGCTGACCCCGCCGGACGAGCCGTTCGCCACTAGGGCCCGCAGCACGCCGCGCGGGTCGACCCCGCCGTGTTGGTAGAACCGGGTGTCCTCGGCGGCGACGATCGCCCTGCGCATCACCGGCGCGATCGCCGACAGCGACACCGCCTTGCGGTTCTCGTCGTAGAACGTGGTGATCAGCGTCTTGCCGTCGTTGGCGTAGAGGTAGCTGGCCTCCTGGGTGGGCGGCGTCTTCAGGGCTGCGGGCAGGTCGTCCCAGGAGCCGCCGGCGGCGCGCAGCGCGAGCCCGGACAGCGCGCTGGCCGGGAACGCCACCGCCGCGACGACGAGCCCCGCCACCACACCGCACAGCAGCAGGGTCGCCAGACTGGTCAGGCCGGACCGTCGTGCCGTGCTCGGCATCGCCACCTCCGTCGCGTCGCGCGTGCTTCCCGCAACCCTCTGTCGGCGGCGCCGAGCGCGACCAGTACTTCACTGGATCGGGAGCTGATTCACTGCCCGGTACCGGCCGATACCCAGCAAGCGACCCGTCATGGCGGCTTTGGCCGACTCACCCGATTCACCCTCCTGAACCGGTTATGGCACAGCTTGCCGGGCGGCGGGCCGGGCCCGTTCGGTGTCGAGCCGTGCGGATCGTTGCGTTCCGGGCCGCCGGGCGTGAAACTTCCTTACCAACGTCACCTCAAGGCTTGAAGGGAACTTCAGATGCCCCCGTCAGGTCCCGACCTGCCCGAGCGGGTGCTCGGCACCCCGCTGACCCGCCGCCGGCTCGGCACGCTCGCCGCCGGTACCGCCCTCGCCGCCGGCGTCGCCGCCATCCCCGGCATGCTGCTGCCCACCGCCGCCCAGGCCCAACCGTCCGCCCCGGCCGGCGCCACCGCCGAGCCCGACCCGGACGCGCCGCTGCGGCAGCTGCGGGCGATGTGGATCGCCAGCGTCGTCAACATCGACTGGCCGTCCGCGACCGGGCTGCCCGCCGCCGAGCAGCGCGCCCAGCTCACCGCCTGGTTCGACCTCGCCGTACGGTTGCGCTTCAACGCGGTGGTCCTGCAGGTGCGGCCCACCGCCGACGCGTTCTGGCCGTCGCCCTACGAACCGTGGTCGCAGTACCTGACCGGCACCCAGGGGGTCGACCCCGGCTACGACCCGCTCGCGTTCGCGGTCGAGGAGGCGCACAAGCGCAACCTGCAGCTGCACGCCTGGTTCAACCCGTACCGGGTGAGCATGCAGACCGACCCGAGCAAGCTGGTGGAGTCGCATCCGGCCCGCCGCCACCCGGACTGGGTCTTCGCCTACGGCCCCAAGCTCTACTACGACCCCGGCATCCCGGAGGTACGCCGGTTCGTCGAGGACGCGATCCTCGACGCGCTGCGCTACGACATCGACGCCGTGCACTTCGACGACTACTTCTACCCGTACCCGGTGGCCGGGCAGGAGCTGCCGGACGCCGACACCTTCGCCACCTACGGCGCCAGGTTCGACGACATCGGCGACTGGCGCCGGCACAACATCGACCTGCTCATCAGCGAGATGTACCAGCGCATCCACGCGCGCAAGCCGCACGTGCAGTTCGGGGTGAGCCCGTTCGGCATCTGGCGCAACGCCTCCAGCGACCCGGCCGGCTCGGACACCGGCGGCACCGAGTCGTACAACGCGAACTACGCCGACACCCGCAAGTGGGTCAAGCAGGGCTGGCTGGACTACATCAACCCGCAGGTGTACTGGAACATCGGGCTGGCGGTCGCCGACTACGCGAAGCTCACCCCGTGGTGGGCCGAGCAGGTGCGCGACACCCCGGTCAAGCTGTACATCGGCGAGGCGACCTACAAGGTCGGCGCCGCGGGCCAGCCCGCCGCCTGGCAGGACCAGGCCGAGCTGTCCCGCCACCTCGACCTCGACGCGCAGTACCCGGAGGTGGCCGGCAACGTCTACTTCTCCGCGACCGAGGTGCGGGCCGACACCCTCGGCGCGACCAGCCGGCTGGTCGCCGAACACTACCAGCACCCGGCGCTGCCGCCGGCGATGCCGCGGCTGGACCCGCGCGCACCGGGGCGCCCGCAGCTGACCCACGCGGTACGCACCGGCGACGGGGTGAGCCTGCGGTTCCACCCGACCGGATCGCTGCGCCCCGTCAGCTACGCGATCTTCCGGTTCGACGGCCGCGGCGCGCGACCGGTCGTCGACGCCGGCAACCTGATCGCGACGGTACGTGCCACCGGGCACGCGCAGCGCTGGACCGACACCACCGCCGGTACCGGCACGCACGGCTACGCGGTCATGGCGCTGAGCCCCACCGAGGTGGCGAGCCCGCTGTCCGCCACCCGTACCGTGCACTGACACCGGCGTCGAACCACTGCCGGGGCGGCCACCGGCCACCCCGGCAGTGTCGTGTCCGGCCGGCTCCGGTCCCGGCCGTGGCGGGCGAGCTTCGCAGATTCCTGGCCGGTGGTGACAACCCGCGGCGGGGGTCGACCCGTGTCTCACTCACACGGGTACGCAAGGGGGCACCGCCGGATGGGCCGACGCGAGGACGGGTTCACCGCGTACTACCGGGCGCGCGCGGCGTCGATGCGGCGCACCGCGTACCTGCTGTGCGGCGACTGGCACGGCGCCGAGGACCTGGTCCAGACCGCGTACACGAAGCTCTACCTGGCCTGGCACCGCGTGTCGGCGCACGACCGGCTCGACCAGTACGTGCGGCGCATCGTGGTGCGCGCCTTCCTCGACGAGAAACGCCGCGGGTCGCGCCGCGAGTACCCGACCGACGCGGTACCCGACGTCGCGGTCGATCCGTCCGCGCCGGAGGAACGAATGGTCCTGGTGGCCGCGCTGGCGCAGGTCGCGAGCCGGCAGCGGGCCGTGCTGGTGCTGCGGTTCTGGGAGGACCTGTCGGTGGCCGAGACCGCCGAGCTGCTCGACATCACCGAGGGCACGGTGAAGAGCCACACCGCACGCGGGCTGGAGACCCTGCGCCGGGCACTACCCGAGCGCCACTCGATCGGCGCGGGAGACCCGGTATGAGCGAGCACGAGGTCACCGACCTGTTCGAGCGGGTGCTCGACACGCCGGAACCACCGCTGCCCGAGGCGGGCCAGGTGATCGCAGCCGGGCGTGCCGCCCGGCGTCGCCGCGCGCTCGGTGCGTCCGCCACCGCGCTGGCCGTGGTGCTGCTCGCCGCCGCCGGTACCGCCGGCGCCACCGGCCTGCTGTCCGGCGAGCGGTCCGTGCCGCCGCAGCGCGGCGTCGCCCGCGGGTACACCCCGCACCCGACGCCGAACGTGACGCACTTCCTGCCGTCCGGCCGACCGCACGCGGGAGGCCCGGATCTGCCCGCCCGCGCCGCCCAGCTGCTCGACACGCTGACCCACGCCGTACCGCCGGGCTACACCGTGCCAACGACGGATCTGGTGCGGTACGGGGGACTCGGGTACGAGGTGCGCGGCTACACCGCCCCGGCCGGCCACCCCAAGGCGGACGGGAGCTGGCGGATCGACGCGCACACCGACGTCTACCGCGACGGCCGGGCCGGCTCGCTGTGGGTCACCTGGACGAACGGAGTGCGGTACCCGGCGGCCGGCTCGGTGTGCGACGCGACGGTCCCGCTGCGGCACACCGGTACGGCAACGCGGTGCTCGGTGACCTCGGTGCGCGGCGTGGCGGTACGGCTGGACGAGCAGGACCTGCCGGACGGCAACACCGTGCGGTACGCGACCGCATTCGGCGCCGGCCACTGGGTCACGGTCAGCGCCGACCAGCGGGGCGCCGCCCCGGGAAAGGCCGCGCTGCCGGCGCCGCCGCTGTCCGGCACCGATCTGGCCCGGCTGGTGACCGGGCCGAGTCTGGGCACCGGCGACTGACCCACCCGCAGCCGCGCACACCCCTACCGATCGAGGAGTACCGATGGCCGGCCGACGCCGCGCACGCAGCCCGTGGTGGGCCAGGCTCTGCCTGGTCGCCGGGATCGTCCTGACGCTGGCCAGCGGCGCGAGCTACGCCGGCACCGTGCTGGTGACCGACCGGGTCGACCGGTCCGTCCCGCAGGCGGACCTGCTCGGCGACGGAGGCGGGCGCACGCCCGGCAGCCGGGTGACCGGGCCGCTGGACATCCTGCTGGCCGGCTCGGACCTGCGGCGGTCGTGGCACCGCCACCAGACGGAGAACCCGCGGACCGACACCATCATGTGGCTGCACGTGCCCGCCTCGTACGACCACGCCTACCTGCTCTCGATCCCACGCGACCTGGAGGTGCCGATCCCGTACGACCCGAGGACCGGGAGGGGTGGCGTCAGCACCAAGATCAACGCGGCGTTCGCCTGGGGCATGACCGGCGTCGACGACGTCACCGGTGGCATGCAGAACCTGCACGCCACGCTGCGCAGGCTCACCGGCGAGAGCTTTTCGATGGCGGCGCTGGTGAACTGGGACGGGTTCACGGCGATCGTGTCCGAGCTCGGTGGCGTGACACTGTGCGTGGACAGGACCTTCACCTCGACCCAGCCCACGCTCGGCCACCACACCTTCCGCAAGGGCTGTCACCACTACGACGCCGAGCTGGCGCTGGCCCTGGTGCGGGAGCGCTACGCGTACGCCGACTCCGACTACGGCCGGCAGCGGATGCAGCAGCAGTTCATCAAGCAGATCCTCCAGCGCGCCACCAGCGCCGGCGTGCTCACCAGTCCGACCAAGATCGACAAGGTGGTGGGCGCGGCCGGCAAGGCGCTGACCATGGACCGCGACGGCTACCGGCTGGTCGACCTGGTGCTGGCACTGCGCAGGATCACCCCGGACGCCATCACCAGCCTGCAGATCGCGCACACCACCCTGCCCGACTACAACGAGCAACTGGTCCAACCGGTCGACGGCGAGCTGTTCCGGGCCATGCGGACCGACCGGATGGACGGTTTCGTCCTGGCACATCCCGAACTGGTGGCCCACGGCCGCGGGCTCGGCCGGTGACACCCGGTACCGTGCCGTCGGCGGTACCCGAACGGAGCGCAACCAGCGGCTCGCCACGGGCGTGGTGTGCCGGGCCGCCCCGCGCGGCCGCCGATCCGTACGGCAAGGTAGGAGGCGAACAAAGCGGCACGTCGATCCGGAGACGGCGACAATGCCGCGTCGCGTGACAACGTGGTCACCCCCCGAAACACCTGATCACGACTCCCCCCACCGCGATGAACGAGGAGTGACCTGATGAGCCGTCGCCGCCGGAACCGCAGGCGCAGTCCCTGGTGGACGAAGCTGTGCCTGATCGCCGGCCTGGTACTGGTGATCACCAGTACCGGCGTCTACGCGGGCACCGTCGCCGTGGCCGACAAGGTCAACAACTCGGTCGCCCAGGACGATCTGCTGGGCGACGGCGACAACCGCAACACCGAGCACGGCAGCCGGGTGACCGGACCGATCGACATGCTGCTGGCCGGCTCGGACATGCGCAAGAGCTGGAACAAGTCCGGCGAGCTGCCCCGGACCGACTCGATCATGTGGCTGCACATCCCGGCCTCGCTCGACCATGCCTACCTCCTGTCGATCCCGCGGGACCTGGAGGTGACGATCCCGGTCGACAAGCACACCGGCAAGGGCGGCGAGACCACCAAGATCAACGCCGCCTTCCCGAACGGGATGAAGGACGTCAACGACATCAAGGGCGGCATGCAGTCCCTGCACGCCACCGTGCAGCAGCTCACCGGCGCCGAGTTCAACATGGCCGCCCTGGTCAACTGGGACGGGTTCAAGGCGATCGTGTCCGAACTCGGTGGCGTGACGCTGTGCGTGGACAAGACTTTCACGTCGACCCAGCCCTCGCTGGGCCACCACACGTTCCAGAAGGGCTGCAACCACTACAACGCCGACCTGGCGCTCGCCCTGGTCCGGGAACGCTACGCCTACAACGACTCCGACTACGGCCGGCAGCGGATGCAGCAGCAGTTCATCAAGCAGATCCTCAAGCGCGCCACCAGCGCGGGCGTGCTCACCAACCCGTCCAAGATCAACAGCGTGATCGGCGCCGCCGGCAAGGCGCTGACCACGGACCTGAACGGGTACAAGGTGGTCGACCTGGTGCTGGCGTTGCGCAAGATCAGCCCGGACAGCATCACCACCCTGCAGATCGCGCACACCACGCTGGCCGACGGGAACGAGGGCGTCGTGCAGCCGGTCGACGACCAGCTGTTCCAGGCGTTGCGTACCGACAAGGTGGACGACCTGCTGCTGTCCCACCCGGAGCTGGTCAGCAAGGGCGAGGGCACCGGCAAGTCCACCGGGTGAGCGTCGGCCCCGGACGTCCGACGGCGGCCACTCCGGTGGGTACCGGCGTGGCCGCCGCGGTCGGGACACCCGACCCTCGTCAGCTGGCCCTCGTCAGCTGGCCTTGTCGACGAACTGGGTGGTGTAGGTCTTCGACAGGTCGACCGTGTCCTGCTTGCCCTTGACGTTCGGGGAGAACGAGCCGAGCACCTTCAGCGAGTTGCGCGCGGCGCCGGCGTCCATCCGGCCGTCGGAGTTGAACATGCCGATCGTGCTCTTGACCGACTGGACGTAGAGCTGCTTGCCGCCGTTGGCGTAGTCGGCGGGCATCTTCGCCGCGATCTGCTCGGCGGAGTGCGCGTGGATCCACTTCAGCGTCCGGACCATCGCGTTGGCGAGCTTCTGCACGGTCTGCGGGTGCGCCTTGACGTACGCGCAGTCCATGTACAGCGAGCTGGACGGGTAGAGCCCGCCGAGCGCCGCCCGGGTGCCCTGCTCGGTACGCATGTCCAGCAGCACCTTGCCCTTGCCGGTACTGACCAGTTGCGCCACCGTCGGGTCGGTGGTCATGCCGGCGTCGATGCCGCCGTTCTCCATGGCCGCGATGAACGTCTGCCCGGCACCGGCCTTGACCGTCGTGTAGTCCGCCGCGGTCAGCCCCTGCTTGCTCGCGAGGTACTGGGTGAGGAAGTCGGTGGACGAACCGGGGCTGGTGACGCCGAGCTTGCGGCCCTTGAAGTCCTTCGGTGAGCGGATCTGGCCGGCCTTGTCGCTCGCCACCATCTCGACCTCGCCCGGCACGTCGGCCATCTGCACCACCGACTCGACGCACTTGTGCTTGGTCTGCAGGTCGATGGTGTGGTCGTAGAAGCCGACCACACCCTGCACGTCGCCGGAGATCAGCACGTTCTCGGCCTGCGCGCCGGCCGGCTCGGTGAGCAGCTTGACGTCGAGGCCCTCCTGCTTGAAGTAGCCGAGCTGGTCGGTGAGCTTCGCCGGCAGGTAGATCACCTTGTCGATGCCACCGACCATGATCGAGACGTGGTTGTCGGCGCCCGCGGCGCCGGCCTTGTCCCGCGAGTCGCGGCAGCCGGTCGCCGCGGTGAGGGTGAGCGCCGCCGCCAGCACGGCGCACACGATGGACCGTGTTCTCATCGAAACTCCTTGCGGGGTGAGGGAACGAATGTCGCCGTCAGGTCTGCACGTCGGCGCTGGCGGCCGGGGGGCGCCAGCGCAGCAGCCGCTTCTCGGCGGTGGAGATCAGCCACTCGGCGACCAGCGCAAGCACGGTCACCACGATCATTCCGGCGTAGATGCCGGCCGAGTCAAACGTGCCCTGGGCGTTGTTGATGAGCAGACCGAGCCCCTTGTCGGCGCCGGTGAACTCGCCGACCACCGCGCCGATCAGCGCGAACCCGAACGCCGAGTGCAGCGAGGCGAAGATCCACGAGGTGGCCGACGGCACCACGATGGTGCGCAGTACCGAGATCCGGCTGGCGCCGAGGATCCGGGCGTTGTCGACCAGGTTGCGGTCGACCTCGCGAGCGCCCTGGAAGGCGTTGAAGAACACCGCGAAGAACACCAGCACCATCGCGGTGGCGACCTTCGACGACATGCCCAGGCCGAACCAGATGATGAACAGCGAGGCGAGCACGATGCGCGGTACCGCGTTCGCCGCCTTGATGAACGGCGCCGCCACCTCGGCGAGGAACCGGGCCCGGCCCAGCACGATGCCGAGCACGACGCCGGCCACGGCGCCGATCGCGAAGCCGAACACCGCCTCTTCCAGGGTCACCGCGATCTGGGTCCAGATCGAGCCGAACGCGGTGCCGTGGCTGAACCAGCCGACCAGCCGGGACCAGATCGCCGTGGGCTTGGAGTAGTAGAACGGGTCGATCCAGTACGTCGCGGTCAGCTGCCAGCCGACCAGCCACACCACCACCGCGGCGAGCCGGACCGCCCAGACCGCGCCGCGCCGCCGACGGCGCCGCGCGACCAGATCCGGTACCCCGGCGCTGCGCTGCTCGGCCGCCATCGCCACCGCCCCGTTGTCCACTGTGGACAGGTGCTCACCCGACACGGCTGGCCTCCTCGCGGGCCCGGGCCACCTCGACCCGCAGGCTCTCCCACACCTCGCGGTAGATCTCCAGGAACTCGGCGGTCAGCCGTACCTCCTCGACGTTGCGCGGGCGCGACAGCGGTACCGCGAACACGCCCTTGACGGTCGCCGGGCTCGCGGTCATCACCACCACCCGGTCGGCCAGCGCGATCGCCTCCTCCAGGTCGTGCGTGACGAACACGACGGCGGCGCCGGTACCGGCCCACAGCCGCAACAGCTCGTCCTGCATCAGCGCCCGGGTCTGCACGTCCAGCGCGCTGAACGGCTCGTCCATCAGCATGATCTCGGGCTCGTTGACCAGCGTCTGGGCCAGCGCCACCCGCTTGCGCATGCCGCCGGACAGCTGGTGCGGGTAGTACTTCGCGAAGCCGGCGAGGCCGACCCGCTCCACCCACGTCGCCGCCTTCGCCCGGGCCGCCGCCTTGCTCGCGCCGCGGTACCGGGGGCCGGCCGCGACGTTGTCCAGCACCGAGCGCCACGGCAGGATCGCGTCGTTCTGGAACATGTACCCGACGCCGCGCGGGATCGAGCGCACCCGCTCCCCGCGCACCAGCACCTCGCCCTCGCTGGCCGGCTCCAGCCCGGACACCAGCGACAGCGTGGTCGACTTGCCGCAGCCGGTCGGGCCGACCACGGCGACGAACTCCCCGGCGGCCACCTGCATGGTCAGTTCGCGCACCGCGGTGTGCGCCGGGCCGCTCCCGCTCGGGAACCGCTTGGTGGCACCCCGGAGTTCGATCACGGGGTCGTTCATGGACGTCCCTCCTCGGCGGACTCGGTCGCCTCTTGCCTCGGCGCGGAACGTTAGGTGAACTGGCTCACGTGCGGAACCTTCTCGAAATTGTTCGTTCAATCAGCGTTAATGCCGTTTCGCGCATTACGCGCGCGGGGCTGACGCGGCGGCTGGCGCGCATCCGGTTCGCCCGGCAGATCCTGCTGTTCCAGATCTGCGTCGTCCTGCTGGTGGTCGGCGTCGGCTTCGCGCTCGTCGGCTGGCTGATGGACCGCCAGCTCACCGACCAGTACGAGCGGCGCGCGCTCGCGGTGGCACACGCGGTCGCCGCCGACCCGGACATCGCCGACGCGGTCGCGGCCGGTGACGTGCCGGTCGTCAGTACCGACGCCGAGCGGGTACGGCAGGCCACCGACGCGCTGTTCGTCGTGGTCACCGACGCCCGCGGGATCCGGCTCGCGCACCCGAACCCGGCCGAGATCGGCCGGCACGTGTCGACCGACCCGTCCGAGGCGCTCGCCGGGCACGACGTGGTGGACGTGCAGCGCGGCACGCTCGGCTGGTCGGCCCGCGGCAAGGTACCGGTGTACGCGGCCGACCACCGGGTCGTCGGCGAGGTCAGCGTCGGGTTCGCGGCCGACGACGTGCGGGCCAACTGGCTGCGGGTGCTCGCCGACGCGGCGCTGTTCGCGGGCGGCGCGCTGCTGCTCGGCGTCGCCGGCTCCGCCCTGCTGTCCCGGCGGCTGAAGAGCCAGACGCTCGGGTTGGAACCGCGCGAGCTGGCCGAACTGGTGCAGGAGCGCGAGGCGGTGCTGCACGGCGTCGGCGAGGGGGTGGTCGCCGCCGACGCCGCCGGCCGGATCACCGTGTGCAACGACGAGGCGGCCCGGCTGCTCGGCAGCCGGCCGCCGGTCGGCGCCCGCGCCGCGGCGCTGGACCTGCCGATCCGGGTCCGCGCCGCGCTGTCCCGGCGCACCGACCAGGAACGGATGATGGCGATCGCCGGCGACCGGGTCCTGGTCGCCACCACCCGGCAGGTGCACCGGGACGGCCACGACCTGGGTACCGTGCTGACGCTGCGGGACCGTACCGACATCGAGACGCTGACCCGCGAGCTGGACACCGTACGGTCGCTGTCCGGCGCGGTCCGGGCGCAGCGGCACGAGTTCGCGAACCGGCTGCACACCCTGGCCGGGCTGCTGCAGACCGGCCACCACGCGGAGGCGGTCGAGTACCTGCACGCGCTGCAGGACGCGCCCACCGAGCTCGGGCCGGCCCCGGACGGGGTGCGCGACGCGTACCTGCACGCGTTCCTGTCCGCGAAGACCGCCGAGGCCGGCGAGGCCGACGTGCGGCTGCGGGTCGCCGACGTCAGCTGGGTACCAGGCCGGGTCACCGCACCGGTCGCGGTCACCACGGTGGTCGGCAACCTCGTCGACAACGCCGTCCGGGCCGCCCACCTGGGCACCCGGCAACCCGCGTACGTCGAGGTCACCCTGCTCGCCGACGCCGACACGCTGCACGTGTCGGTGGCCGACTCCGGCGACGGGGTACCGGCCGGGTTGCGGGCGCGGATCTTCACCGAGGGGTTCACCACCCGGATCAGCGCCGGCCACGGCCTCGGGCTGGCGCTGGCCCGGCAGGCCGCCCGCAGCCTCGGCGGCGACGTCCGCCTCGCCGACCCCGGCGCCGCGGAGAACGCGGTGGACGGCGGGGGCGGGCACGGCGCCGTGTTCGTCGCCCAGTTGCCGGCGGCCCTCGACACCCCTCGCCCACCTGGTGTACTGGTCGACGATCGGCAGGCGATCGGACCGGAGGAGGCGGGGTGTTGAAGGTACTGGTGGTGGAGGACGACTTCCGGGTCGCCGAGGTGCACGTCGCCTTCACCGAGCGGGTCGAGGGGTTCAGCGTGGTCGGTACCGCCCGTACCGTTGCGGAGGGACACCGACTGATCACGCAGACCCGGCCCGACCTGCTGCTGCTCGACCGATACCTGCCGGACGCGTCCGGGCTGACGCTGCTGCGCGAGGTGTCGGTGGACACGATCGTGCTCACCGCGGCCGGCGACGCCGAGACGGTACGCGCCGCGTACGCCCTCGGCGCGCTCAACTACCTGGTCAAACCGTTCACCGCGGAACAGTTGGCGGACCGGCTGCGCGGCTATGCCCGGTACCGGGCGACACTCGCCGCGGCGGGCACGCTGAGCCAGACCGACATCGACCGCGCGGTCCGGCTGCTGCACGAGGGCGACCGGGCCGCCGCGCCGAAGGGCCACTCCCCCGTGACCGCCCGGCTGGTCGCCGACGCGCTGCAGGCGGCCACCGAACCGCGGTCGGCCGCCGCCGTCGCCGCCGAACTCGGCATCGCCCGCGCCACCGCGCAGCGCTACCTGGCCTCGCTCGCCGAGTCCGGCCGCGCCACCATGACGCTGCGGTACGGGACCACCGGGCGCCCGGAGCACCTGTACGCCTGGCTGGCGGGCTGAGCCACCGGTGGCACGCCGGGTCGAGCGGCGCGCGGGTGTCCTGGCGATGGCGCGCGGGCGCGGCCCGGGTGCGCTCGCCGACCCGTCGCGGCGCCGATCGGCACAAGATGTCGTACCCCCGGCCTAGCGTCTCCCCCATCGGTGCCGCCGTCGGCGGCGTGCCGAACCACCGGTGCGAGAGATCGGGGGCGGGCGATGAGGCGATTCGTGGCAACCGTCGAGCAGCGTGACGACGGCTGGGTGGCGACGGTGCCGGACGGCGAGCAGGTGCTGGCGCACGACCCGCGCTCGATCACCTGGGAGCTGCGCGAGCAGCTCGGCGCCCGGCTGGGTCAGGCCGGTTCCGGTGCACCGCAGGACATCCAGCTCGAGCTGACCGATGCGTCGGGGCGACCGGTGCACGGCTTCGTGCTGCTGTTCGTGCCGCTGGGAGCGGCCGGCGACTACACCGCGGTGCGCTCGTCGCCGCCGAGCGGTTGCCGGTGGTTCGGCGCGGAACTGCCCGGACTGCGCTGCGTGCGGCCGGGGCCGACCCGGCTCGCCGCGATCGCCGACACGGTGGCGGAGCTGCGGGCCGGTTACGGGCTCGTGGCCGAGGCGAGCGATCTCGGCTTCGAGAAGCTCTGGGAGTGGCCGCCGGATCCCGAGCACGGCACCGACCTGGTCGCCCAGCTGCTGCTGATGGCCGCGCAGCGGGCCGGCCAGCTCGGCATCGGGGCCGACGAGTTGACCGGCTTCCTGCACGCCGCGCACGCCGACCGAGCCGCGGCGGGCGACCGGTGATGCGGGTCGGTGCCAGCCGTCCCACGCCGCCGGCCGGTGCGCTCCGGACCGACCCGAGCCGACGGACACGCGCCGGGCCGACGCGGGTCCGACCGACACCAGCCCGAGCGACCCGGGCAACGCGAGCGGGGCTGATCCGAGCACGAGCGACGCGAGCCCGAGCGACACGAGCCCGAGCGACGCGGCTCCAGGCAACACTGCTCCAAGGCAACACGGCTCCGAGGCGACGCCGGGTCGGGACGTCCGAAATCTCCGTGGTGTGGTGGGGCGACCGGTGTCATGATCGCGAGCCGAGGAGGTGGCGACATGCGCCGTACGGCCGACCTGAGCGAGCTCACTCCCGTCGTGCGGGCCGCGACCGGTCGCCGGCCGGTGGCGGCCCGGCGGCTGGCCGGCGGTTCCAAGAAGGGCGTCTACCGGGTCCGGCTGGACGACACCGGCACGGTCGTGGTCTACCTGTGGCGGCCGGACGAGGATTTCTGGCCGGCGACGGCCCGGCGCGACGACGGGCCGGCCGACCCGTTCGCGCACGCCAGCGGGCTCCGGCTGTTCGCCGGCGCGCACCGGCGGCTGTCCGCGCTCGGCGTCGGGGTGCCGGAGATCGTGCTGCGCGACGAGCGGCGGCGGTGGATCGACGCCGACGTCGTGATCGTGCGTGACATCCCCGGCCCGTCACTGGAGACGCTGCTGCGGCACGGTCCGCAGCCGGTCACGATGGACGTTCTCGCCAAGGCGCTGGAGCGGATGCGCCGCTGCCCGGCACCGGCGATCGGCAAGGTGGGCCCGGTCGAGTCGGGTGCCCGGATCGGCGAGACCCGGTGCGAGCGCCTCGTGTACGAGCGGGCGCTGGTCGACCTGCGCGACGCGGCCCGGCGCGAGCCGCGGCTGGCCGCGGCCGAGGACCGGCTCGCCGCCACGCTGGGCACGCTGTTCGACCGGGTGGTGCCGCGACCGCCGGCCGGGCTGGTGCACGGCGAGCTTGGCGGCGACCACGTGCTGGTCCGGCCGGACGGCACGCCGGTGCTGATCGACATCGAGGGCGCGATGTACTTCGATCCGGAGTGGGAGCACGCGTTCGCCCGGATCCGGTTCGGCGCGGACCATCCCCGGCTGGTGCGCGGGCCGCTCGACGAGGCCAGGCTCCGCTGCTACGCGCTGGCCGAGCACCTGTCGCTGGTGGCCGGGCCGCTGCGGTTGCTCGACGGCGACATCCCGGACCGCGCCGGCTTCACCGCGATCGCCGAGTACAACCTGGCCGCCGCGCTCGCCTTCGATCCGGACCGGCCGGTGTCCACAGTGGACAATTAGCCCCTCAGCACAGCCCGATCTGGGCGGCCATGCCGCGGGCCTGGTAGTCGAACCACTCGGCACGGCGGTCGATCATGTTGTCGAGCTGGCCGAACAGTTCGAAGCTGATCGCCCCGTAGAGCTGGGACCAGGCCGCCAGCGTGCGGGCCAGCAGCGGTTCGTCCAGGTCGACCTCGACGGTGCGGGCGAGCGCGGCCAGCTCGGTACGCAGCCGGGCCGGGATCGGCGGGCCGTCGGCCGGCGCCAGCTGCCCGGCGTCGCGGGCCTCGGCGACGATGCCCACCAGCACGTACGGGGTGCGGCTGGCCGGGCCGGTGGTGTCTCTCGGTGCCCGGTAGCCGGGCACCGGGCTGCCCAGCACCAGCGCGTACTCGCTGGGCGCGGTCAGCGCCCACTCCCGCAGCGCCCGCGCCACCGCGACCCACCGGCCGGCGAAGTCGGTGCGCCGCTTGTACCGCGCGTCGGCGGTCTCGGCGGCGGCCCCGAGCGCGTCGTACGCGTCGATGATCAGTGCGGTCAGCAGCTCGTCGCGGCTGGCGAAGTACCGGTACACCGCGGACGAGGCCATACCCAGCTCGCGGGCGACCGCGCGCAGCGACAGGTTCGCGCCCTCGACGGCGAGCTGCGCCCGGGCCGCCTTCTTGATCTCCTCGGTCAGCTCGGCCCGGACCCGGGCCCGGATCGACGTACCACGTTCCGCCATGTCGCGAGTATCGCACACAACCGAGAGCAGTGCTCTTGACAACGAGCAGACGCCGCGCGAATAGTGGTCTCAAACGAGAGCGCTGCTCTCTCTTGTGAACGGAGGAACACCATGGCACTGCACGTGATCGTCGGCGGTGGCCCGGTCGGTACGGCCACGGCCCGGGTGCTGCTCGACCGCGGCGAGAAGGTCCGCGTCGTCACCCGCAGCGGCTCCGGTCCCGCCGAGGCCGAGCGGATCGCGGCCGACGCGACCGACGCCGACCGGCTCACCGCGCTGACCACCGGCGCCGCGGCGCTCTACAACTGTGCGAACCCGCAGTACCACCGGTGGCTGACCGACTGGCCACCGCTCGCCAGCGCGCTGCGGGCCGCCGCCGCCCGCACCGGTGCGGTGCTCGCCACCGCGAGCTGCCTGTACGGGTACGGCCCGGTCGACGCGCCGATCACGCCGGCCACCCCGCTCGCCGCCACCCACCCGAAGCTGCGGATCCGGGCGGACATGTGGCGCGACGCGCTGGCCGACCACGAGGCCGGCCGGATCCGTACCACCGAGGTGCGCGCCGGCGACTACCTGGAGGCCAACTCGGTGTTCAGCGCGGTGCTCGGCGCGCCGGTCCGGGCCGGCAAGCGCTGCTTCTCGGTCCTGCCGGTCGACGTGCCGCACACGTTCACCTCGATCGCCGACATGGCCGCCACCCTGGTCACCGCGGCGAGCACCGAGGCCGCCTGGGGCCGGGCCTGGCTGGTACCGAGCGTCGCGCCGCTGACCATCCGCGAGCTCGCCGGCCGGTACGCGTCGGTCGTCGGCGCGCCGGAGCCCCGCATCACCGCCCTGCCGTACCCGGTGCTGTGGGGTGCCGGGCTGGCGGACACGTTCGCGCGCGAGATGCGCACCACCTACTACCAGTGGGCGCGGCCGTTCACGATGGACAGCAGCGCCACCGAGGCCGCGTTCGGCCTGACCGCCACCCCGCTGGAGACCGTCCTCGCGTCGGTGGCGGCCTGAGCTGTCCGGCCGGTGCCGCACGAATCGGGTGGGGCTGGCCGCCGCGGGCGAAACCGGCGGTTGGTAGCGTCTGCGAGCACTCGCGCGTAGCCATCACCGTCGACGAGGAGAACCATGGCAACCACGATTCGTCGGGCAGTCATTCCGGCCGCGGGGCTGGGGTCGCGGCTGCTGCCGCTGACCAAGGCGACGCCGAAGGAGATGCTGCCGGTCGGCGACAAGCCGGTGATCGAGCACACCGTCCGGGAGCTGATCGCGTCCGGCATCACCGACATCACGATCGTGGTGTCCGAGGGCAAGTCGCTGATCCTGGACCACTTCCGGCCCAACCCGGCGCTGGTGGCGCGGCTGCGCGCGGACGGCAAGACCGCCTACGCCGACGCGGTGGAGGAGGTCGGCGAGCTGTCCTGGCAGGGCCACATCACCTACCTGGACCAGCACGGCCCGTACGGCAACGGCACGCCGGTGCTGAACGCGGCGCGCAACTTCGGCGACGAGCCGGTCCTGGTGCTGTGGCCCGACGACGTGTTCGTCGCCACCGTGCCGCGGGCGCAGCAGCTGATCGCCGCGTACGAGAAGACCGGCTGCCCGGTGCTCGCGCTGATGCCGATGGAACCCGCCGACTCGGTCCGGTACGGGGTGCCAACCGTCAACGAGGACCTCGGTTCCGGCCTGCTGCGCATCGGCGGCCTGGTGGAGAAGCCGAACCCGGCCGACGCACCGTCCAACTACGCCGCGATCGGCGGCTACGTGATCACGCCGGGCATCGTGGACGAGCTCGCCGAGCAGACCCGGCGCTGGTACGAGCACCGGTCCGGCGAGATCTACCTGACCGACGCGATCAACGCCTACGCCGCGCACCACGCGGTCTACGGCAAGGTCATCCAGGGCCAGTGGTACGACACCGGCAACCCGCTGGCCTACCTCACCGCGCAGTTCGCCGCCGCGCTGGCCGATCCCGAGTACGGCCCGCACCTGCGCCGCCTCGCCGCCGACCAGCCCGACCCGACCACCCAGCCCTGACCCCCGACCCCTGACCGGCCAGCCCGACCGGCCGGCCCTGGCCGGCAAGCCCTGACCGGCCAGCCGTGATCGGGCGCCGCGGTCGGGTGCCGGTTCGGCGGGGCGACCCGCCGCCGGGTGAACCCGGCGAAGGGCGACCGGTGCGGGAACTCAGGCGCGACAGCGGATCTCACCGTGCAGCAGACTGAGCCAGCCGTCCTCGTCGGCGGCCCAGGCGCGCCAGGCGGCGGCGATCCGGTCCAGATCGGCGCGGCTCGCGGCGCCCGAGTCGACCAGCTGGTGCGCCAGGTCGGAGGCGACGATCCGCTCCGCCCACATGCCGCCCCAGTGCTGCCGGTCGGCCGGGTCGGCGTGGCACCAGACGCTGGCGCTCGGGGTGATGTCGGTGAACCCGGCGGCGCGGGCCCAGGCGAGCAGCCGCCGGCCGGCGTCCGGTTCACCACCGTTGGCCCGGGCCGCGGACCGGTAGAGCGCGAGCCACTCGTCCAGCTCGGGCAGCTGCGGGTACCAGGCGAACGCGGCGTAGTCACTGTCCCGCGCGGCGACGATGCCGCCCGGCCGGCAGACCCGGCGCATCTCGCGCAGCGCCAGGACCGGATCGGCGACGTGCTGCAGCACCTGGTGGGCGTGCACCACGTCGAAGCTGTCGTCGCCGAACCGGAGGTGGTGCACGTCGTCGACGACGAAGTCGACGTTGTCCAGCCCGCGCCGGCGGATCTCGGCCCGGGCCAGGTCGAGCGCCGGGCCGGTGCGCTCCAGCGCGGTGACCCGGCCCGGCGCGACCAGTTCGGCCAGATCGGCGGTGATGGTGCCGGGGCCGCAGCCGACGTCGAGCACCGACATGCCCGCGGCCAGCTCCGGCAGCAGGTAGCCGGCCGAGTTCACCGCCGTCCGCCACCGGTGCGAACGCAGCACCGACTCGTGATGGCCATGCGTGTACACGTTGCTCGTCATGCCTCGACCGTATCCTCGCGTCTCGCCATACGGAACATCAATCCTGCATTGTGAGACTCAGGCACCGTGCCCGTGGTGGTACCGGTGGGCGACGGCGTGGCCGCGGCCGCGCGAGATCAGCCACCGGTTGACCGGCGTCGCCACCACGAACGCGAGCGCCAGCGCGATCAGCAGCGACGACCAGAACAGCACCGAGGCGAGCCCGGCGTCCATCGCGCCCGGGATGGCGAGCACGGTGAGGTTGTCGATGATCTCCATGACCACGATCGACACCGTGTCGGCGGCGAGCGCGATCCGCAGCGCGGCACCGACGCTCAGGCCGGCACGGATCATGCCGCGCATGGTCAGCGCGTACCCGAAGACGAACGCCAGGGCGACCGACAGCACCACCGTCACGCCGTTGGACAGCCCGAAGGCGGTCCCCAGCACCATGCCGAGCACCTCGCCGATGGCGCAGCCGGTCAGGCAGTGCAGCGTCGCCTGCGCGGCCGAGCGCCAACCGACCGACCGCCACCCGCGCACCCCGTGCGCCGCCGCCGCGTGACCCGCGTGGTGGGCACCGGCGTCGTGCATGGGGTGGCCGGTGGCACCGGGACGAGCCGCCGTGCGCGACCCGCCGCCGTGTTCTTCACTCATGTCGAGCTCCTCACCCGTTCGCCGCGGTGGTCCGCGGCACCCGATGACCATACCCCCTGGGGGTATTTTGACCACAGGTTTCCGGGAGACCGTGGTCACGTCCGGACCATCAGAACCGAGGATCGAGCGAGCGAACGCTGGTGCCGGCCCGTACGCCGGCCGGCGTCATCCCTGGACAGCAACCGTACGATCGTGCGATTCTGTGTCGATGGCGAAGGGTGCACAGACCCGGGAGGCGATCGTCGACACGGCGGTCGAGCTCGCCTTCCGGGTGGGGCTCGGCGGGCTGACCATCGGCGAGCTCGCCCGGGCCCAGCAGATGTCCAAGAGCGGGCTGTTCGCGCACTTCCGGTCCAAGGAAGCGCTGCAGCTCGCCGCCCTGGCGCGGGCCCGCGAGACGTTCGTCGACCTGGTCGTGCGGCCGGCGCTGACCGCGCCGCGCGGCCTGCCCCGCATCCGCGAGCTGTTCGAACGGTGGCTCGACTGCGGCCGCGGCGGCGTGCCCGGCGGCTGCCTGTTCGTCAAGGCGGCCACCGAGTTCGACGGCCAGCCCGGCGCGCTGCGCGACCAGCTCGCGCAGGACCACCAGGACCTGTTCGACACGATCGGCCAGGTCTGCCGCAGCGGCGTCTCGGTGCACCAGGTGCGCCCCGACGTCGACGCCGACCAGTTCGCGCACGACCTGTACGGCGTGATGCTGGTGTTCTACCTGACCCACCGGCTGCTGGCCGACCCGGCGGCCGAGACGCACGCCCGGGCGTCGTTCGAGACCCTGCTCGACGCCGTGCGGACCGAGGCCGCCTGACTCCGGCACCACCCCACACCGACCGAGGAGCGCTGATGAGCACCACGATGTCGCCAGAAAAAAGCACGACCGTTCGTACTCAAAACGGGTGGCGGATGCGGGCGATCCGGCTGACGTTCGGCGCGGCCGAGCGGCTGGCCCCTGCACTCGGCGGCCGGCGGGCGGCGCTGCTGTGGTGCACCCCGCCGAGCGGTCGCGGCCGGCGCCGGGACGACCGGCCGGCGCTGCCGAGCCGGCACGACACCCTGTCCACCGGGCACGGCCGCCGGATCACCGTGCAGAGCTGGGGCCCGGAGCGTGCCGCACCGGTGTTCCTCGTGCACGGCTGGGGCGGCTGGCGCGGTCAACTCGGCCCGTACGTCGGGCCACTGGTCGCGGCCGGCCACCGGGTCGTCGCGTTCGACAGCCCGAGCCACGGCGACTCCGGTCCCAGTGTGCTCGGGCCCCACCGCAGTACCGCCGCCGAGATGGTCGACGCGCTCGCCGACGTGGTGGCCAGCTACGGACCGCCGGCCGGCATCCTGGCGCACTCGCTCGGCTGCGCGACGAGCCTGGTGGCGCTGTCCGACGGGATGCCGGCGGCGCCGCTGGCGTTCGTCGCGCCGGCGGCCGACCCGCTCGCCCGGCTCGGCGAGTTCACCGCGGCCCTCGGTGCCGGCGCCCGGGTCGAGGCGGCACTGCGCCGGCGACTGGAGGCACTCGCCGGCCGGCCGCTGGCGGACTTCGCGGTCACCGAGTCGGCCGTACCGCAGCGTCCGGCGCTGCTCGTGGTGCACGACCGGGACGACCGGGAGACACCGTACGAGCAGGGCCGGCGGCTGGCCGAACGGTGGCCGAACGGCGAGCTGATGACCACGACCGGTCTCGGCCACCAGCGGATCCTGCGGGACGCCGCGGTGATCGCCCGCGTCACCGACTTCCTCACGTCCCGCTGACCCGACGATCGCCGGCACCACGGTCGACCGCGCGGCGACGAGCCTGTTGCCGCGGCAGCCCCGCTGCTGTGGCACGCCCGTTGCCGCGGCGGGCCCCGGTCGTGACGAACCGGTCAGGCGGCGAACCGGTCAGGCAGCGAACCGGTCAGGCCATGCCGCCGTTGGCGTAGAGGACCTGGCCGTTGATCCACCGGCCCGGGCCGGCCAGGAACGCGACCAGCTCGGCGATGTCGTCCGGCGTACCGAGGCGGCCGAACGGGTTGGCGCCGGCGATCTGGTCGATCAGCTGCTGCGGCTTGCCCTCGAAGAACAGCGGTGTGGCGGTCGGCCCGGGCGCGACCGCGTTGACCGTCACGTCCCGGCCGGCCAGCTCGCGGGCGAGGATCAGGGTCAGCGCCTCGACCGCACCCTTCGACGCCGCGTACGCGGCGTAGCCGGGGGTGGCCAGCTTGGTGATCGAGGTGGAGAAGTCGACGATCGCACCGCCGGGGCGCAGCCGGCGGGCGGCGAGCTGGTCGACCACCATGGTGCCGCGCACGTTGGTGCGCTGGACCCGGTCGAACACCGCCAGGTCGAGCTGCTCAACCGGGGCGAGCGGCATGATGCCGGCGGTGTGCACCAGCACGTCCACGCCGCCGAACCGCTGCTGCGCGCGGTCGAACAACGCGGTCATCGCCGCCTCGTCGGCGACGTCGCCGCCGTCGGCCACCGCGGTGCCGCCGGCCTCGGTGATCGCCCGGACCGCCTGGTCGGCCGGGGCCCGGTTGCGGGCGTAGTCCACCACGACCGCCATCCCGTCGGCGGCCAGCCGGGCCGCGGTCGCCTGGCCGATGCCGCCGGACCCGCCGGTCACGATCGCCACCCGTTGCGTTGTCTGCATGATCGCCTCCGCTGTTGTGGACTGCTCGTCCATTAACTTGAATGTAGACGCGTCGTCCATATACTGCAAGCACGGTGAGGGAGGCGACATGGACGACCAGACGGCGCTGCGGCCGGGGCGGGGGCGGCGACCGGCCGCGGCGGTACGACGAGCGGTCCTCGTCGCGGCCGGCGAGCTGCTGTTCGAGCACGGGCTCGCCGCGGTGACCTTCGAGAAGGTCGCCGCGCGCGCCGGCACCAGCAAGATGACCCTGTACAAGTGGTGGCCCTCCCCCGGCGCGCTCGCCCTGGACGGCTACTTCACCGCGGTCGAGCAGACGCTCGCGTTCCCGGACACCGGCGACATCGAGCGCGACCTCACCAGCCAGCTGCACGCGTTCGTCCGGCTGCTCACCGAACGGCCGGCCGGCCGGGTCGTCGCCCAGCTGATCGGCGCCGCGCAGACCGACCCCGATCTCGCCGCGGCGATCGCCGACCGGTACACCAGGCCGCGGCGGGCGCTCGCGGTCGACCGGATGACGCGCGCCCAGCAGGCCGGGCAGCTGCGTGCCGGGCTCGACCCGGAGGTGGTGGTCGACCAGCTGTGGGGTGCCTGCTACCACCGGCTGCTGCTGCCGGACCTGCCGATCGACGTCGGCTTCGCCGATGCGCTGGTGCGCAACCTGATGGCCGGCATCCGGCCGTGACCCCCGTCCCACGCATCGAGGATCGGTAACGGCCGGCGCGCCACCGGCCGGCGTGTCGAATAATGTCCGGGGATCGCCACCGCTCCGCCGTGGAGCGGTGGTCACAGCGGAGGGGTTGGCCGATGCGGAAGCCGAACGGATTGTCAAGGCGCGGCGTGCTCGCCGGCGCCGCGGGGCTGGTGGCCACCGGTGCGCTCGCCGCCTGCGGCTCCAACACCGGCCGCGGCTCGTCCGGCGGCGGCTCCGGCCCCACCGTCTCGCAGTGGTACCACCAGTACGGCGAGGCCGGCGTCGAGCAGGCGGTCAAGCGCTACGCCAAGGCGTACTCGAAGGCGAACGTGCAGGTGCAGTGGACCGCCGGCGACTACGACACCAAGCTCGCCACGGCGCTGGTCGGCAGCGGCGGGCCGGACGTGTTCGAGCAGTCGGTGGCGAAGGTCGACCAGGTCCGGGCGCATCAGCTGGCGGACCTGACCGACGTGTTCGGTTCGGCGAAGGACGACTTCACCCCGGCGGTGCTGGACGCGCAGACCGTCGACGGCAGGATCTACGGCATCCCGCAGGCGATCGACATGCAGATGCTGTTCTACCGCAAGAGCTGGCTGGCCAAGGCGGGAGTGTCGGCGCCGACCACGCTGGCGGAGCTGACCAGCGCGGCGAAGAAGCTGACGAACAAGAAGGTCAAGGGGCTGTTCCTGGGCAACGACGGCGGCGCCGGGGTGCTCGGCGCGGTACCGCTGTGGTCGGTCGGGCAGAGCTACCTGTCCGACGACCAGCGCAAGGTCGGGTTCACCGCGGCCGCCGCGGCGCCGGTGTTCGCCGCGCTGCGCACGATGTACTCCTCGGGCAGCCTGCTGCTCGGCGCACCGGCCGACTGGTCCGACCCGTCGGCGTTCACCCAGGGGCTGACCGCGATGCAGTGGTCCGGGCTGTGGGCGGTGCCGGTCGTGCAGAAGGCGCTGGGTCAGGACTTCGGCGTGATCGCCTGGCCGAAGGGTGACGGCAGCGGCGCGCTGTCGGTGCCGATCGGCGCGTACGCCTCGACGGTCAACGCGAAGAGCAAGCACGTCGATGCCGCGAAGGCGTTCGCGAAGTGGCTGTGGGTCGACAAGACCGACTACCAGCGCGACTTCGACCTGTCGTACGGGTTCCACATCCCGGCGCGCACGTCGATCGCGGCGAAGGCGGACAAGCTGTCCTCCGGTGCCGGCAAGGACGCCGTCGACCTGGTCCAGCAGTACGGCAAGGTGCAGGCGACGCCGGGCTGGACCTCGCCGATGAACACCGCGTACACCGACGCGCTGAACAACATCATCCGCAAGGGATCGAACCCGGAGAGCGAGCTGAAGACCGCGATCGGCAAGATCGACAAGCAGCTGAGCACGCTGTACAAGTGACCTCCCGCGACGTGGCCGACCGCGACACGGTGCACGGCTCGGCGCGGGACCGGCGCCGGGCCAGGCGGCACGGCAGGCAGCGCACCTGGCCGGCGTTCTGGGTGTTCGTCGGGCCGTTCCTGGCCGGGCTGATCCTCTTCACGTTCGTGCCGATCGTGTGGAGCGCGGTGCTCAGCTTCTTCGACGCGCACAACACGGTCACCCCGACGCGGTTCGTCGGGCTGGCCAACTACGTCGACATGCTGACCAACTCCGACTTCCTCGCGAGCCTCGGTACGTTCAGCGTGTTCGCGGTGTTCATCGTGCCCACCACGGTGGCGATCTCGCTCGGCCTGGCGCTGCTGGTGCACCGGCTGCGGTTCGCCCGGGCGTTCTTCCGGTCGGTGTTCTTCCTGCCGGCAGCCTGCTCGTACGTGGTGGCCGCGCTGATCTGGAAGCTGTCGATCTTCAACGGCGTCCGGTTCGGGCTGGCCAACACGGTGCTCGGGCTGTTCGGCATCGACCAGGTGCCGTGGCTGTCCTCGGCCAGCCCACCCTGGTACTGGGTGGCGCTGGTGACGCTGCGGCTGTGGCTGCAGGTCGGCTTCTACATGGTGCTGTTCCTCGCCGGGCTGCAACGCATCCCGGGCGAGCTGTACGAGGCGGCGTACGTGGACGGGGCGAAGCCCGGCTGGCAGGTGTTCCGGTACATCACGCTGCCGCAGCTGCGGGCCACCACGGTGGCGGTGGTGCTGCTCAACCTGATCGCGGCGTACCAGGCGTTCGACGAGTTCTACAACCTGATGAGCTCGGCCCGCGGGTACCCGCCGTTCGCCCGGCCGCCGCTGGTCTACCTGTACTTCACGGCACTCGGCCAGGGGCAGGACTTCGGCCACGGCAGCGCGGGTGCGGTGATCCTCGCGCTGCTGATCGGGATCGTGACGGTGTTGCAGGGCAAGCTGTTCGGCTTCGGCCGGCGGGACTGACGACCCGGCGCCCCGCCGGCGGGACTGACGAGCCGGCGTCCGGCGCGGCGGGACGCCGGCGGTCAGCCAGCTCCGGCCGGGGCACTCCGGCAGGCAAGGAGGAGACGATGGACGGTCCACACGCGGTCGGGTACGCGCGCAGCGCCCGCGGCCGGGTCGGCGCGATCGCCCGGTACACCGCGTTGGTGGTCGCGGCACTGCTGTTCCTGCTGCCGTTCTATCTGCTGGTACGCAACGGACTCGGCTCCGACGCGGAGATCACCGCGCCGGACTGGACGTTCTTCCCCACCACGCTGCACTGGGGCAACATCGGCGAGCTGTTCGCCGACCCGTCGGTACCGATGGCGCACTCGCTGCTCAACTCGGGCCTGGTCAGCGTGGTGCAGACGATCGGCCAGGTGGCGCTGTCGTCGATGGCCGGGTACGGCCTGGCCCGGATCCCGTTCCGGTACAGCAACGGGGTGCTCGCGGCGATCGTCGCGACGCTGATGATCCCGGCCGCGGTCACCTTCGTCCCGACGTTCGTGGTGGTGTCGTCGCTGGGCTGGGTGTCGACGCTGCGCGGGCTGATCGTGCCCGGCCTGTTCAGCGGGTTCACCGCGTTCCTGTTCCGGCAGTACTTCCTGAGCTTCCCGAAGGAGCTGGAGGAGGCGGCGCGGGTGGACGGCCTCGGCCACTGGGGCGCGTACTGGCGGATCGTGGTGCCCAACTCGACCGGCTTCATCGCCGCGATCGGCGTCATCACGTTCCTCGGCTCGTGGAACGCGTTCCTGTGGCCGCTGGTGATCGGCCAGGACTCGTCGTCCTGGACCGTGCAGGTGGCGCTGTCGTCGTTCATGACCGCGCAGACCATCAACCTGCACGAGCTGTTCGTCGCCGCGGCGGTGTCGATCCTGCCGCTGCTGCTGGTGTTCGTGTTCCTGCAGCGGTACCTGGTGCAGGGGGTGGCCGAGTCCGGCATCAAGGGCTGAACCGGGCTTTCTTCGCGTCTCGATCAGCCGATCGGCGGGGTGCACCCACCGATCGGCGGGTGCGACGGATCCACTGCGGCACCGGCATTCCGGCCGGCTTCGGCGGATGTGGCCGGACGCCCGCGCTGCGAGCCTGATGGGGTCCGACATCGAGGTGACGACGGGAGACGGATCACCATGGACACCCAGCGAGTCGCAACCGATCGCCCCACCACCCACTCCGCGCTCCGGACCGCCCGCACGCTCGTCGGTGCGTACCTGGCGGTCAGCGCGCTCGCGGTCGCCGCGCTCGTGGCGCTGCGCGACCATCCCACCCTGGTCAACTCCGCCTCGTGGGTACGGGCCAGCATCGTGCTGGTCACCGCCGTGCTGATGTTCCTGTTCGCCCGCGGCGCCGCCCGCGGATCGCGCCGGGCCTGGCTGCGGCTGCGGATCGTCTCCGCGGTCATGCTCGTCGCGATCGTGGTGATCGTGTCCTTGCCCGGTTTCCTGCCCGCCTGGCTGCGCATCGAGCAGGGCGTGTGCGGTGCGCTGCTGCTGGCCGTGGTCGTCCTGGTCAACCGGCGCGGGGTGCGTACCGCGTTCGCGGCGAGCTGACCGTGGCCGCGCCCCGCCCGACCACCACCCTCGATCTCACCCGCCCGGCTAGATTGACCCCGGGCGGCGTCGAGGGGGGCAGCGTGGTCGCGACGCGGGTACGGTCCTGGATGGTCCGCCGGGCAGGCGGAACACCGGTGCTGACCGTGCTGCCGTACCTGCTGCTGGCGTTCCTCGCCGCGATCACCGTGCCGGTCCAGCACGCCAACGGCGCCTCGCCGATCGTCGAGCTGGTCCTCGCCGCGGCGCTGGCCGGCTGGATGCTCTGGCTGTTCACCCTGCACCCCGGCTGGCGGGACCGGCCGGTGGTGATGGCGGTGTTCCTCGCCGGGGTGGTCGCGGTGACCATGGTGCTGGTGCTGCGGGCGCCCTGGTTCGGCTTCTTCACCCCCGCCGCCTACGTATACGCCTACCGGCTGGTGCGGTGGCCCGGACAGCTCGTCGCCGTCGCCGCGGTCGCGGTGGTCGCCGGCACCGCCCAGGCGTACGCGGTGCCGCTGGACGACGCGGCCGGCATCGCCACCTACGCCGCCATCGTGGTGGCCAACGCGCTGCCGATGTGCGGCTACGCCTGGCTGCGGCAGAACCTGGACCGCCAGGACCGGCAACGCCGGCAGGCGCTCGCCGAGGTCAGGGCCGCCAACGAACGGCTCGCGGCGAGCCTCGCGGACAACGCGGCGCTGCACCGGGCGCTGCTCGACCAGGCGCACCAGGCCGGCGTCGCCGCCGAACGGCAGCGACTGGCCCGCGAGATCCACGACACCATGGCGCAGGGGCTGACCGGCATCGTCACCCAGTTGCAGGCCGCCGAGCAGGCCGCCGACGAGCCGGTACGGTGGCGCCGGCACTTCGCCGCCGCGACCGCGCTGGCCCGGGAGAGCCTGACCGAGGCCCGCCGGTCGGTGCACGAGCTGCGGCCCGAACCGCTGGAGACCGGCCGGCTGTCCGAGGCGCTCGCCGAGGTCGCCCACCGCTGGTCGGCCCGCAGCGGGATCGACGCCCAGGTCACCACCACCGGTACGGTCCGGCCGATGGGCACCGACGCCGAGGTGGCGCTGCTGCGGGTGGCGCAGGAGGCGCTCGCCAACGTCGCCAAGCACGCCGGCGCCGGTCGCGTCGGGGTGACCCTGTCGTATCTGGCGCACGAGGTGGCGCTGGACGTGCGGGACGACGGCCGCGGGTTCGATCCCACCGCACCGGCGGCCCGGCGTACCGACGGCGGGTTCGGGCTGGTGGCGATGCGGCAGCGGGTCGAGGCGCGGGCCGGTGAGCTCACCGTCGAGTCCGAGCCCGGCCTCGGCACCACCATCAGCGCGCGGATCCCCACCGCGGAGGAGGCAGGATGACCGACGACGCACTTCCCGCCGCGGAGGAGGCCGGATGACAGCTCCGGTACGGCTGCTGATCGCCGACGACCATCCGGTCGTCCGGGACGGCCTGAGCGGGATGTTCGCCGCCGACCCCGGGTTCGAGGTGGTCGGCGAGGCGTCGGACGGTGCCGAGGCGGTACGCCGGGCCGAGGCGCTGCGCCCCGACGTGATCCTGCTCGACCTGCGAATGCCCGGGATGGACGGGGTCACCGCGATCACCGAACTGGCCCGGCGGCACATCGAGTCGCGGGTGCTGGTGCTCACCACGTACGACACGGACGGCTACGTGCTGCCGGCGATCGAGGCCGGCGCCACCGGCTACCTGCTCAAGGACGCGCCGCGGGACGAACTGTTGAACGCCGTGCGGGCCGCGGCGGCGGGCCGCTCGGTGCTGGCGCCGTCGGTCGCCTCCCGGCTGATGCACCGGGTCCGCACCCCGGCCGCGGAACCGTTGAGCCGGCGCGAGATCGAGGTGCTGGAGCTGGTCGCGGCCGGCACCACCAACCGCGAGCTCGCCGCCCGGCTGTTCATCAGCGAGGCCACGGTCAAGAGCCACCTGCTGAACATCTACACCAAGCTCGGCGTCAACGACCGGGCTGCCGCCGTCGCGGAGGCGTTCCGCCGCGGACTGCTGGCGGTCGGCACCGACGAGCAGTGACCACGGTGGCGGCCCGGCCGAAGCCGGACCGCCACCGCCGCTCACACCGGGTCGGGATCGGTGACCGCCTCGGCGAACTGCGCCGCGTACAGCCGGGCATAGGCACCGTCGGCCGCGAGCAACTGGTCGTGCGTACCCTGCTCGACGATGTCGCCGTGCTCCATCACCAGGATCAGGTCGGCGTCGCGGATGGTGGACAGCCGGTGCGCGATGACGAAGCTGGTGCGGCCCGACCGCAGCGCGGTCATGCCGTGCTGGATCAGCACCTCGGTGCGGGTGTCCACCGAGCTGGTCGCCTCGTCCAGGACCAGGATCGTCGGCTCGGTGATGAACGCGCGGGCGATGGTGAGCAGCTGCTTCTCCCCCGCGCTGACGTTGGAGCTCTCCTCGTCGAGCACCGTGTCGTACCCGTCCGGCAGGGTGCGCACGAACCGGTCGACGTGGGTGGCCCGGGCTGCCTCGACGATCCGCTCCCGGGACACCCCGTCCACGCCGTAGCCGATGTTCTCGGCGATGGTGCCGCCGAACAGCCAGGTGTCCTGCAGCACCATGCCGATGCGGCGGCGCAGCTCGTCCCGGGACATCGTGCGGGTGTCGACGCCGTCCAGCGCGATCCGGCCGGAGTCCACCTCGTAGAACCGCATCAGCAGGTTGACCAGGGTGGTCTTGCCGGCCCCGGTCGGCCCGACGATGGCCACCGTCTGGCCCGGCTCGACCGCCAGGGACAGATCGGAGATCAGCGGCTTGTCCTTGGCGTACGAGAAGGACACGTGCTCGAACGCGACCCGCCCGGTCAGCTGGGCCGGTCGCTGCGGCTGGGCCGGGTCGGCCACCTGCTCGTCCGCGTCCAGCAGCTCGAACACCCGCTCCGCCGACGCCACCCCGGACTGCAGCAGGTTCGCCATCGCCGCCACCTGGGTGATCGGCTGGGTGAACTGCCGCGAGTACTGGATGAACGCCTGCACGTCACCCAGCGACAGGTTGCCGGACGCCACCCGCAACCCACCGATCACCGCGACCAGCACGTAGTTGAGGTTGCCGATGAACATCATCGCCGGCTGCATGATGCCGGAGATGAACTGCGCCCTGAACGCCGAGGAGTACAACGCGTCGTTGTGCTCGGCGAACGTGTTCGACGCCTGCCGCTGCCGGCCGAACACCTTCACCAGCGCGTGCCCGGTGTACATCTCCTCGATGTGGGCGTTGAGCTTGCCGGTGCTGGCCCACTGCTTCAGGAACTGTGGCTGCGCCTTCTTGCCGATCACCATCGCGACCACCAGCGACACCGGCACCGTCACCACCGCCACCAGGGCGAGCAGCGGCGAGATGTACAGCATCATGATCAGCACGCCGACGATGGTCAGCAACGAGGTGACCAGCTGGCTGAGCGCCTGCTGCAGGGTCTGCGAGATGTTGTCGATGTCGTTGGTGGTGCGCGACAGCACCTCGCCGCGCGGTTGCGAGTCGAAGTAGCTCAACGGCAACCGGGACAGCTTCTCCTCGGTCATCTGCCGCAACCGGAACGCCAGCCGCTGCACCACCGTCGCGGTCAGCCGGCCCTGCCAGACGCCGAGGCCGGCGGCCACCGCGAAGGCGAGCGCGGCGAACAGCAGCACCCGGCCGACCGCGCCGAAGTCGATGCCCTGGCCGGGCACGAAGTGCATCGCACCGAGCATGTCGGCGATCTTGCTGTCGCCCTTGGCCCGCAACCCGTCGATCACCTGCTGCTTGGTGACGGTGGCCGGGAACCGCCCGCCGATCACACCGCTGAAGATCACGTCGGTCGCGTGCCCGAGGATCTTCGGCCCGATGACCTGCAGGGCGACGCTGACCAGCCCGAGTGCCAGGATGGCGAACGCGCGGGCGCGGTCCGGCCGCATCATCCGGATCAGCCGCTTGCTGGAGGCGCCGAAGTGCATCGACTTCTCGGCCGGCATCATGCCGCCGCCCATGGGCCCGTGCCCACCGCCGCCCGGCCGGCGCCGCGGAACCGCTTCCTGACGCGCGCTCATGCTGCCTCCTGCTCGGTCAGCTGGGACAGCACGATCTCGCGGTACGTCTCGTTGCCGGCCATCAGTTCCTCGTGCGTGCCGGTACCGACGACACGACCCTCGTCGAGCACGATGATGCGGTCGGCGTGCCGGATCGTCGCGACCCGCTGCGCCACGATCACCACCGTCGCCTCCCGGGTCTCGCCGACCAGCGCGGCGCGCAGCGCGGCGTCGGTGGCGTAGTCCAGCGCCGAGAACGAGTCGTCGAACAGGTAGATCTCCGGCTGCTGGACGAGCATCCGGGCGATCGCGAGCCGTTGCCGCTGGCCGCCGGAGACGTTCGACCCGCCCTGGCCGATCGGCGCGTCCAGCCCCTCCTCCATCGCCTCGACGAAGTCCCGGGCCTGCGCCACCTCCAGCGCGTGCCACAGCTGCTCGTCGGTGGCGTCCGGGTTGCCGTAGCGCAGGTTGCTCGCCACGGTGCCGGCGAACAGGTACGGCTTCTGCGGCACCATGCCGACCGTGCGGGACAGCAGCGCCGGGTCGAGCTGCCGGACGTCGACACCGTCGATCAGCACCTGCCCCCCGGTCGCGTCGAACAGCCGGGGCACCAGGTTGAGCAGGGTGGTCTTGCCGCTGCCGGTGGAGCCGATGATCGCGGTGGTCTCGCCGGCCCGGGCGGTCAGGTCGATGCCGGACAGTACCGGCTGCTCGGCGCCCGGGTAGCCGAACGCGACGTTGCGCAGTTCCAGCTCGCCGTGCACGGTCAGCTCGGTGACCGGGTCGGCCGCGACGGTGACCGTGGTCTCGGTGTCGAGCACCTCCTCGATGCGCTCGGCGCACACCTCGGCCCGCGGCACCATGATGAACATAAACGTCGCCATCATCACCGACATCAGGATCTGCATCAGGTAGCTCAGGAACGCGGTGAGCGCACCGATCTCCATGCCGTGACCGATCCGGTGCCCGCCGAACCACAGCACCGCGACGCTGGACAGGTTCATGATCAGCATGACCGCCGGGAACATGATCGCCATCAGCCGGCCGACCGCGAGCGAGACGTCCATCAGCTCGCCGTTGGCGTCGGCGAACCGGCGCTGCTCGTACCCGTCGCGGACGAACGCGCGGATCACCCGGATGCCGGTGATCTGCTCGCGCATCACCCGGTTGACGGTGTCGATGCGCTTCTGCACGGTGCGAAACAGCGGCCGCATCTGGCGGATCACCAGCGTCACGACGACCACCAGGACCGGGACGATCACCAGCAGCAGCGCGGACAGCGGCACGTCCTGGTTGAGCGCCATCAGGATGCCGCCGACGCACATGATCGGCGCCGACACCATCAGGGTCAGCGTGATCACCACGAGCAGCTGCACCTGTTGGACGTCGTTGGTGGTGCGGGTGATCAGCGACGGCGCGCCGAACTGGCCCACCTCCCGCACCGAGAAGCTCTGCACCCGGTCGAAGATGCCGGCCCGGATGTCGCGGCCGACGCCCATCGCGGTCTTCGCACCGAAGTAGACGGCGACCGCGGCGCAGACGATCTGGACCAGCGCGACCGCCAGCATGATCCCGCCGTAGCGCAGGATGTAGCCGGTGTCGCCCTTGATCACGCCGTTGTTGATGATGTCGGCGTTCAGCGTCGGCAGGTAGAGCGTCGCGAGCGTCTGCACGAACTGGAACACCACCACCAGCACGATGCTCTTGGTGTGCGGGCGCAGGTAGACCCGCAGCAGTCTGAGAAGCACACCGACCTTCCCCGTAGAAGCTCTATCACGTTAGTCGGACGATATATCGTTAACTGGCCGGCCGGCAAGTCGCCGAGCCGAAAGAAATCACCGGAATCTTTCGTCGGATGGCCCGCCGCGGCGACCGAGCCTACGTCGGCAGGACCGACATCGGCGACAACTT
Source organism: Actinocatenispora comari (assembly GCF_017312725.1). Lineage (GTDB taxonomy): Bacteria > Actinomycetota > Actinomycetes > Mycobacteriales > Micromonosporaceae > Actinocatenispora > Actinocatenispora comari. The sequence continues at coordinate 90,349 of NZ_BOPO01000039.1, forward strand.
TCTCTCCGCGGCACGGCACACCCTAGCCCCGGCCTCCGACACCGTTCGGCGCCTCCGCACCCCGGCATCGAGAGCCCCGAGCGTCGAGAACCGTGGACTCGGAAACCGGTGGACTCGGAAACCGGTGGACTCGGGAACCGTGGACTCGGGAACCGTGGACTCGGGAACGTGGGCGTCGGGGAACCGGGGGTGCCGGGAGCCGGGGGCGTCGGGAACTGCCGGCCGGCTCAGCTCGGCCGTACCGGGCCGGAACCGGCCGGGGCGTGCGCGGCCACGGCGGCACCCATCCGGCGCACCACCTCGGTCAGGATCGGCGCCGACGTCGCGAAGTTGAGCCGGACGAAGCCGCGGCCGACCGCGCCGAAGTCCGCGCCGTCGTTGACCAGCACCCGTGCCTCGGCGGCGAAGAACGCGGCCGGATCGGCGACGCCCAGCTCCCGGCAGTCCAGCCAGGCGAGGTAGGTGGCCTCCGGCATCCGGTAGCGCACCGCCGGCAGGTGCTCGGCGAGCAGGTCGGCCAGCAGCCGGCGGTTACCGTCCAGATAGGACACCGTGTCGGCCAGCCAGCCGGCGCCGGCGGAGTACGCGGCGAGGTTCGCGACGATGCCGAGGGTGCTCGCGCCGAGGGTCTGCACGAGCGCCAGCGAATCCCAGCGCCGCGCGTCCGCCTCGCTGGTCAGCACCACCTGGGCGCACTTGAGCCCGGGCAGGTTCCAGCCCTTCGACGCCGAGACCAGGGTCACCGAGTGGCCGGCCGCGGCGAGCGACACGCTCGCGTACGGCACGTGCCGGGCGCCGGGATAGACCAGCGGCGCGTGCACCTCGTCGGCGATCACCCGGGCACCCGGGTGCGCGTCGACCACCTCGGCGAGTGCGCGCAGCTCGTCGGCGCGGAACGTACGACCCAGCGGGTTGTGCGGGTTGCACAGGATCAGCGTGCCGGCGCCCGCGGCGAGGCCGGCGTCGATCGCGGCCAGGTCGTAGCTCGGCCCTGCCTGCGTCTCGACCAGCGGCACCGGCACGACCTCGCGCCCGCAGACGCGCGTCACCTCGAAGAACGGCGGGTACGACGGCGTCGGTACCAGCACCGCGCTGCCCGGTGCCGAGTAGAGCCCGATGGCGAGCTCGATGCCGCGCAGGATGTCCGGCAGCAACCGGATCCGCTCCGCCGGTACGGCCAGTCCGCGCTCGGCGAGCACCGCGGCGGTCGCGGCCGGCAGCCCGGTGCTCGCGTCGTCCGGCGGGTAGCCGGTGTAGCCGCGGGCCACGGCGTCGCGCAGGGCCGCGTCGATCGCCGGCGCCGGCGGGTAGTCCATCTCGGCCACCCAGGCGGCCAGCACGTCGGGTTCCGGCCGGGTCCACTTGATGCTCCCGCGCCGCCGGAGCTCGTCGACCCGCAGCGTGTCGTAGCTGTGCACGGTGCCCCTCCCTGCCGCCGGGCGCGGCGCGATCCGCCGGGCCGCCGGGGCGGCCGCCCGCCCTGCCGACGGTATCCGTGGCGACCGGGACGGCGCGATGGGACATGTCATACTCCCGGCGTGTCCGATGCCGCCGACGAACTGCGCGCCCGGCGGTTCGGCGGATCCTGGCGGCGCTACCAGCAGCAGGCGTTGGACGCATTCGAGGCGGACCGGGCCGGCGGCGATCACCGGTTCTTCGCGGTGCTGCCGCCCGGCGCCGGCAAGACCCTGATCGGCCTGGAGGTGGCCCGCCGCCTCGGCCGGCGGACCCTGGTACTCGCGCCCAACACCGCGGTGGTCGGGCAGTGGGCGGACACCTGGGACCGCCGGTTCGTCCCCGACGGGGCGCCCTGCGGCACCGACCGCGATCTCGCCGGCGCGGTCAACGTCCTGACGTACCAGTCGATCGCGGTGCTGCGGGCCGGCACCGCGGCGCCGCACCGGCGCGCCACGCTGCGCGCCGGCAGCCACGACGAGCTGCTCGACCTGCTGCACCCCAACGGCCGCGCGGTGATCGAGAGGGCCCGCGGGCTCGGCCCCTGGACGCTGGTCCTGGACGAGTGCCACCACCTGCTGTCCACCTGGGGCGCGCTGGTCCGGGCGGTGGTCGACGCGCTCGGCGAGCGCACCGCACTGGTCGGGCTGACCGCGACCCCGCGCCGATCGCTGACCGGCTGGCAGGCGGAGCTGCACGACGACCTGTTCGGCCCGGCCGACCTGGAGGTGCCGGCGCCGGCCCTGGTGAAGGCCGGCACGCTGGCGCCGTACCAGGAGCTGGTCTACCTGACCCGGCCGACGCCGGCGGAGGACACCTGGCTGGCCAGCGAAACCGCCCGGTTCGCCCAGCTGCGGTTCCAGCTGATCGACCACGCCCTCGGTACGGTGCCGCTGCTGACCTGGCTGTCCGCCCGCGCCGACCGCTCGTACGCCCCGGCCGGCGGCACCGACACGCACCGACCCGACGCCCCGGCCGGGCACGGCGACCCGGGCGAGGACGGTCGAGGCACTCCGGCCGAGCGCGCTGAGAGCGGGCGCGCGGCAGGGTCGGCCGGCGGGCCGCGGTTGAGCTGGTCGGCCTTCGAGGCGGCCGAACCGGCGCTGGCCCGGGCGGCGCTGCGGTTCGCACACGCCGGGATGATCGGGCTGCCGGCCGGCGCCCGGCTGCGCGAGATGCACCGCACCGCACCCGACGCCGACGACTGGGTCGCCGTACTGGGCGACTTCTGTACCGGTCACCTGCAGGCCAGCGCGGACGAGCGGGACGTCGCGGCACTCGCCGCGATCAAGCGGGTACTGCCCGGTCTCGGCTACCGGCTGACCAGCCGCGGGCTGCGGGTCGGCCCGTCGCCGGTGGACCGGCTGTGCGGCCTGTCCGAGGCGAAGATCGCCGCCACCACGCACATCCTCGCGGCCGAGTCGGCGGCACGCGGCGACCGGCTGCGCGCGCTGGTGCTGTGCGACTTCGAGCAGCTGGCCGGGCGGCCCGCCGCGAGCCTCGCCCCGGTACCGCTCAGCGCGCTGTCCGGATCCGCCCGGCTGGCGTTCGCCACGCTGGCCGCGGCCGACGTGGACGGCCCGGGCGGGCTCCGGCCGCTGCTGGTCACCGGGGCCACCTTCGCCGCGCCCCGGGCGCTCGCGGCGGAACTGGTCGCGGCGGCGACCCGGGCCGGGCACCGGGTCGGTACCGCACCGCTGGACGCCGTGACCGTGCTGCTGACCGGCCTGCCGACCCGGGCCGCGGTCGCGCTCGCCACCGAGTTCTTCGCCGCCGGCCGGGCCCGCGTCCTGGTCGGCACCCGGGCGCTGCTCGGCGAGGGCTGGGACTGCCCGCAGGTGTGCGTCACCGTCGACCTGACCACCGCGACCACGGCGACCGCGGTGACCCAGATGCGCGGCCGGGGCCTGCGACCCGATCCGGCGGACCCGGCGAAGCTCACCGACAACTGGACCGTGTGCTGCGTGGCCGACGAGCATCCCCGCGGCGACGCCGACTACCTGCGGCTGGTGCGCAAGCACGACGCGTACTTCGCGCTCGGCGCCGGCGGGGAGGTCGAGTCCGGTGTGACGCACTGCGACGCCGCACTGTCCCCGTACGCGCCGCCCGACGCCGCGACGTCCCGCGCCGTCACCGCCCGGGCGCTCGCCGCCCCGGCCCGCCTCGCCGAGGTACGGGACGAGTGGCGGATCGGCGCGCCCTTCGCCGGCGTCGAGGCGGCGAGCCTGCGGGTCCGGTCCGGGCGCTCGCTCGGCCGCTCCGCCGCCTGGTTGCCGGGCGCCCTGCTGGCACCCACGGCGCCGGACGAGCACGGCCCGCGGCTCGCCCCGGGGTACGTCGTGGCCGCCGTGGCGGCGGTGCTGGTCGCTGCGCTGTCCCTGCTGCTCGGGCCGGTGGTGGCGCTGGCGGGCATCGCCCTCGCCGGCACCGCGGGGTTGGTCGCCACCGCCGTGGGGCTGGTCCGGCGGCACCGGATCCGTACCGGGCCGGACGCGCTGGAGCAGCTCGCCGCGGCGGTGGCGGACGCGCTGCACACCGCCGGCGGTACCGACACCGGCGCCGGGGCGCTGCACGTGTCGCCCGCCGTGGACGGTTCGCTGCGGTGCGAGCTGACCGGGGTACCGGCGGAGCAGTCGGCCCTGTTCGCGGCCGCACTGGACGAACTGCTGGCCCCGCTCGCCGAACCGCGCTACCTGGTGGGCCGGCGGGTCCTGGTCGCCCCGGCCGGGGCGAGGGGTGCCGTGACGCTCGCCGTACGGTCGATGGTGCGGCGGCCGCTGCCGGGTGCGGTGGCGTGGCACGCGGTGCCGCGGTGGTGCGCGCGCAACGCGGTACGCCGGGAGCTGTTCGCCGCCGCTTGGGAGCGGCACGTCGGCCCGGCCCGGCTGCTGGCCGCCGAGGGCGCCGAGGGCGCCGCGATCTGCGAGCTGATGCGCGGCGAGGACCCGTTCGCGATCACCGCCCAGCTGCGCACCGTCTGGCGCTGAGCCCCGCCGGACCGGCTGGTGCCGCCCCCGTGGGCCGCGACACCGGGGCGGCACGACGGGGTGCGGATGCGCCCCGGCGCGGCACCTATGCTGGCGGTACGCGACTGGCGCGGCAAGGTGGGGCACCACCGGGGAGCGACGTCGGCCGCACCGCGCGCCTGGGTGTGGCAACCACGATCGTCCTTGCCCTCCTGGAGGTGGCAATGTCCGCGTTGCACGACACCGATCCGCAGCTCGCCGGCATGGTCGACGCCGAGCGGCGACGCCAGTTCGACGTGTTGCGGCTGATCCCGTCGGAGAACTACGTCTCCCCCGCCGTGCTCGCCGCGACCGGCACGGTGCTGACCAACAAGTACTCCGAGGGGTACCCGCACCGCCGCTACTACGAGGGTCAGCAGGTCATCGACCAGGTCGAGGACCTGGCCAACGAACGCGCCCGGGAGCTGTTCGGGGTCGAGCACGCGAACGTGCAGCCCTACTCCGGCTCGCCCGCGAACCTCGCCGTCTACCTGGCGTTCCTGGCGCCCGGCGACCCGGTGCTCGCAATGGGGCTGCCGGCCGGCGGGCACCTGACCCACGGCGCGCCGCCGTCGGCCACCGGCCGCTGGTTCGACGCGGTGCACTACGGGGTACGCCGGGACACCGGCCGGATCGACCTGGACGAGGTGCGCGACCTGGCCCGGTCGCACCGGCCGAAGCTGATCATCTGCGGCGGTACCGCGATCCCGCGCACCATCGACTTCGCCGCGTTCGGCGAGATCGCCCGCGAGGTCGGCGCGATCCTGCTGGCCGACATCGCGCACATCGCCGGGCTGGTGGTCGGCGGCGCGCACCCGAGCCCGGTCGGGCACGCCGACGTCATTTCCACCACCACCCACAAGACGCTGCGCGGACCGCGCGGGGCGATGCTGCTGTCCACCGCGGAGCACGCGAAGGCGCTGGACTCCGCGGTCTTCCCGGGGCTGCAGGGCGGGCCGCACAACCACACCACGGCGGCGATCGCGGTGGCGCTGGCCGAGGCCGCGCAGCCGGACTTCACCGAGTACGCCCAGCGGATCGTGGCGAACGCGCAGGCGCTGGCGGCCGCGCTGACCGACCGCGGCTACCAGTTGGTCTCCGGCGGTACCGACAACCACCTGCTGCTGGTCGACCTGACCGACAAGGGCGTGACCGGCAAGGTGGCGGCGAAGGCGCTGGACGCCGCCGGGGTCGAACTGAACTTCAACACGGTGCCGTTCGACCCGCGGCGGCCGTTCGACCCGTCCGGGATCCGGCTCGGCACTCCGGCGATCACCACCCGCGGCCTCGCCCCGCAGCACATGCCGCAGGTCGCGGAGTGGATCGACCGCACGGTACGGGCCGCGGCCGACGGCGACGAGTCCGGCTACGCCGACACCGCCGCCCAGGTACGGGAGTTCCTCGCCGACTTCCCGATCTTCGGCGAGGCCTCCTGACGCCCGGCGGTCTCGCACCGCACGACGGCGGCCGGGCCGGCGATCCGCGGACCGCCGGCCCGGCGCCGCTCACCGAGCGCCGCGCCGGTCGTCAGCGGGACAGGGCGCCACGGGTGTTGATCCGCCGGCCGTTGCGGTCGAACACGTGCAGCTGGGACAGGTCGGCGTGCATCGCGACGATCTCGCCGACCTTCGGCGCCGCGTACGGCGGGAGCCGCAGCGCGAACTCCGCGACCTGCTGCTCGTGCCGGCCGGGATCGGCCTCGGCGACCGGCTCGGGATCCGGTGCCTGCTCCGCCGGCCCGTCCCGGCGCGAGCGCCACCACCGCCGCAGCGAGCTCTCGACCGGCATGACGGCCTCGTGCCCGGTGCCGGTCAGCTCGTCCAGGCCGGCGGCCATGCCACCGACGTCCAGGTACGCGATGGTCTCGTGGCCGAGATGCTCGGCGTAGCGCACGATCCCGCGCAACGCGCCCGCGTGGTCGGCGCCGACCGGCGTGACCGCCTCGGCCCGCAGCCCGACGATGACCTGCTCACCGTGGTAGCGGACCAGGTCGCGGACCCGCGGGTCCGACCAGGGCAGCGCGACGTGCTGGTGGCCGAGATCCAGCAGCAGCCGGTCGTCGAGGTAGGCGTACACGGTGGCCCAGAGCAGGTTCATCCGCGGGGTGCCGAGGAACGCGGCGACGAACAGCGACTCGGGCGCGCGGTAGGCGCCGTGCGGGGTACTGAGCTGCTCGATCCGACCGTCGCGCAGGATGGCGACCCGGTCGGCCATGGTCAGCGCCTCGGTCTGGTCGTGCGTGACGTAGATGGTGGTCACGCCGATGCTGCGGACCAGGCTGGAGATCTCCGCCCGCAGCCCCTGCCGCAGCGCGCTGTCCAGGTTGGACAGCGGCTCGTCGAGCAGGAAGACGCGCGGCTCCCGGATGATCGCCCGGCCCATCGCCACCCGCTGTTTCTGGCCGCCGGAGAGCTGGCCGGGCCGGCGTTCCAGGGTGTCGGCGACGCCGAGCGCGGCGGCCAGGTCGGCCACCCGCTCGGAGACCGTCTCCGGCGACTGCCGCGCCAGCTTCAGCGGGAAGCCGAGGTTGCCGCGCACCGACATGTGCGGGTACAGGGCGAAGTCCTGGAACGCCATCGCGACCCGGCGCTCCCGGGGCGACCAGCGGTTCGCGATCTCGCCGTCGAACCGGATCAGCCCGTCGGTCGGGTCCTCCAGTCCGGCCACCATCCGCAGGATGGTGGACTTCCCGCAGCCCGAGGGGCCGAGCAGCACCATCACCTCGCCGTCGGACACCGACAGGTCCAGTGCGTCGACCGCCACCGTCCCGCTCGGGAACGTCTTGGACACTGACTCAAGAGCCAGCGCTGTCATCGGGCCTCCAATACCGCCTGGAACGGCACAAGCCGCCGAACATACTGTGGCCGCTCTCACAGCACATACAATCAGCCGAACGTGTAGAAGCGAAGTCGCCAGTTGCGGCGCGCAAGGTGCACGAATTGGGCGATGGCGGCGACACTCATCGTCGCCGGTAACGTCCAGTCCCGTGTTCGTGTTGTTGCCGCCCTCCGAGACGAAGGCGCCCGGCGGTCAGGGCGCCCCGCTGCAGCTGACCCGGCTGTCGTTCCCGTCGCTGGGTTCGACCCGGTCCCGGGTCATCGCCGCGGTCCAGGCCGCATCGACCGACGCCGACCTGGCCCGGGCCGTACTGCGGCTGTCGGCGCGGCAGGACGCCGAACTCGCGGCGAACCGGGCGCTGTGGCACGCGGCGACGACACCGGCACTGCTGCGCTACACCGGCGTGCTGTACGAGGCGCTCGGCTACCCGTCGCTGCCGGCCGCCGACCGGCGCCGCGCGGACGAGCGGCTGGTCGTCGGATCCGCCCTGTTCGGCGCGGTCCGGGCGAACGACGCGATCCCGGCGTACCGGCTCTCGGCGGGAGTCCGGCTGCCCGGCCTCGGCTCGCTGCGCTCGGTCTGGCGGCCGGTGCTGACCGCCGCGCTGGCCGGCGGCCCCGTCCTGGACCTGCGTTCCTCGGTGTACCAGGCGCTCGGCCCGGTGCCCGACGCGATCACCGTCCGGGTCGTCTCGCCCCGCCCGGACGGCCGGCTGGCCATCGTCAGCCACCACAACAAGGCGTACAAGGGGCGGCTCGCCCGGGCGATGTGCGCCGCCGACCGGCTGGACGGCATCGAGGACGTCATCCTCGCCGCGAAGACCGCCGAGCTGGACGTGACCCGTACCGGCGACAACGAGCTCCAACTGCGCACCGAGGCCGGCTGACCCGGGTACCGGCGGGTACCGGGGCGCTGGCCGAAAACTTCGGCGCAACAGAGGTGTCGCCACGGCCCGGCTGGGTACGGTGGCCGTGTGATGCCACAACCCCCGAGCGTCCCCGCCATCGACGTCGACGCGGTCGCCGAGGACACGCTGATCCTCGACGTTCGCGAGCCGGACGAGTATGCCGCGGGACACATCGCCAACGCCCTGCCCATGCCGATGGGATCCGTGCCGGAGCGGATCCCGGAGTTACCGGACGGACGGCGCATCGTCGTGGTCTGCCGGTCCGGTGGCCGGTCCGCCCGGGTCACCGGCTACCTCCGCCAGGAGGGCCTGTCCGCGGTCAACCTGGACGGGGGTATGCGCGCCTGGGTTGCCGCCGGGCGGCCGATGACCGCCGACACCGACACCGAGCCCACCCTGATCTGACCGCGTCGCACCGACGCGGACCCGCGGCGCACGCCGGTCACCGGCGTGCGCCGCACTCGTACCTGGCGCGCCGTCCCTGGACAACCCGACCCGGTGGCTCCGCCCGGCACGATCGCCCCTGCCCGGCACGACGGCCCCGGCCCGGCACGACGGCCCCCGCGCGGCACGACGGCCCCCGCGCGGCTCGACGGCCCCC
>NZ_BOPO01000040.1 GCF_017312725.1 Actinocatenispora comari
CCGGGACGGTCGGGCGCTCGACGGTGGTCGCGGTCCGGCTGCCGTCAGGCGGCCCGGGGGTCGCCCGGCGATCCGCATGGTCAGGCGGCCCGGGGCGGTCGGGCGCTCGATGGTGGCGGGTGGTCCGGCTGCGGTCGGACAGCCCGGGGCGGTCGGGCGCGCGATGGTGGCGGGGGTCCGGCTGCGGTCAGGTGGGCCAGGCGTGGTCGTCGGCGCCGGCCGGCGGCGGGCCGAGCACGTCGGCGAGGGTGGCCAGGTGGGCGCGGCCGACCACGCGCAGGCTCGGGCCGCTGGTCAGCAGTTCGGCGTCGAAACCGGCCACCCGCAACGCCACCCGCAACGGCTGCCAGGCCGACTCGGCGCTGGGCAACGGCAGCAGGTACCCGAGACTGTCCCGGCGGCCGCCGGCGATCGCCCACAGCCGCAGCGCCAGCCCGTCCGCCCGGAAGTCGGCCGGCGGCCGGGTCACGGTGCCGTGCAGCCAGGCGTCCGCGACCGGTGCCAGGACCGCGCAGAACGCGGTGCGCACGCCGATGTGGTCGTCCACCGTCGGTACCCGGCTGCCGGTCAGGCCCCGCCGGTCGAACGCGGCGAGCAGCGCCGCCGCCCGCCACTCCTGCGTCACCACCACCGAGACCCGTGCGGTACCGCCCATCCGGATCACCTGGCCGCCGCCCGCGAGCACGCCGGCCACGTCGACGGGTCGCGGCTCGGCCAGTACCGCAGAGAACAGGGACGCCTGCGGCGGCGCGGTGCGGCGGCGGCGCGGCTGCGGGGTCCGTTCGACCGGGTGCTCCGGCGCGGGCAGCGCGAACAGCGGCTCGATGGCCGGCGGTTCGTCCGACGCGGCGCTCACTGGCACTCCGGTACCTCGTCGAACGCCTGCTGCAGCGGCTCGGAGCGGACCTTCGAGGTGTCCAGCGCGCCCGCGTCGTACTGCGAGTTCAGCTTGTCGATCGCGCTGGACACGCCGTCGTAGAAGGACTTCGCGTTCGTCGTCGGCAGCTTGCGGATCGCGTCCCGGGCGGTGCGGTAGGAGTCGCGGGCCGAGGTCAGCGCGGCGGTGAACTCGTCCGCGATCTTCTTCCCGTCGTCCACGTCGGGCACCCCGGCGGCGAGCAACCGGTCGCGGGCCTTGTCGGTGGCCTTCGCCTCCGAGTCGAGCAGGTTCAGCAGGGTCACCTTCGCCGCGTCCGGCGTCGTGACCTGCTGCATCTCCCGCTGGGTCTGCCGGGTCAGCTTGCTCACCGTGCTGGTCCACGGCTTCAACGCCTGGCAGACGTGGGTCGCCCAGGTCTTCGCCGGCACGCCGTCGGAACCGCAGCCGGCGAGCAGCACCAGCGCGGCCAGCACCGGCACCGCCGTACGTGCGAGAGCCCCCATGGCCCGGAACGGTAACCGGTCCACGGGGGCTCCGCACAACCCCTGCTGTCACCGCGGGCGGCCGGACCGCCCCCGGTCACCGGGCGCGGTCGCCACTCGCACGACCGCGCCCGGGACGGGTCAGGCCGAGGCCTGCGCCGCCTCCTTCTTCGCGCCGTTCTCCTCGCCGACGGCGATCGGACGACGCTTCGCGACCACCAGCGCGGCCACGATGATCGCCAGCGCCACCAGCGCGATCGCGATCCGGACGCCGGTGTTCTTCGAGGCGCCGATGGAGAACATCACCACGGCCGGCGCGATCAGCAGCGAGACCAGGTTCATCACCTTGATCAGCGGGTTGATCGCCGGACCGGCGGTGTCCTTGAACGGGTCACCGATCGTGTCACCGATGATCGTCGCCTCGTGCGCCTCCGACCCCTTGCCGCCGTACACCCCGTCCTCGACGAGCTTCTTCGCGTTGTCCCAGGCACCGCCCGAGTTCGCCAGGAAGATCGCCATCAGGATGCCGGTCGCGATCGCGCCCGCCAGGTACGCGCCGAGCGCGCCGACGCCGAGCCCGAAACCGACCACGATCGGCGCGAACACGGCCAGGATGCCCGGCGTGATCAGCTCACGCTGCGCATCCCGGGTGCAGATGTCGACGACCTTGCCGTACTCGGGACGCTGCGAGCCGTCCATGATTCCGGGGAACTCCCGGAACTGTCGCCGCACCTCGAACACCACGGCGCCGGCGGACCGGGACACCGCGTTGATCGCCAGCATGCTGAACAGGAACACCACCGAGGCGCCGATGATCAACCCGACCAGGTTCGACGGGTTGCCCACGTTCAGGATCCCGGTGTACTGCTGGATGTCCAGCGTGCCGAGCCCCTTCATGCTGTCCTTCGCCGCGCTGGTCACGGTGTCGGTGAAGGAGCCGAACAGCGCGGTCGCCGCGAGCACCGCGGTCGCGATCGCGATGCCCTTGGTGATCGCCTTCGTGGTGTTGCCGACCGCGTCCAGCTCGGTGAGGATCTGCGCACCCTCGCCCTCGACCTCGCCGGACATCTCCGCGATGCCCTGCGCGTTGTCCGAGATCGGGCCGAACGTGTCCATCGCCACGATCACGCCGACCGTGGTCAGCAGGCCGGTACCGGCGAGCGCCACCGCGAACAGCGACAGCACGATCGAGCCGCCGCCGAGCAGGAACGCGCCGTACACCGCCGCGGCGATCAGGATCGCCGAGTACACCGCCGACTCGAAGCCGAGGCTGACGCCGGACAGGACCACGGTGGCCGGGCCGGTCAGCGACGTCTTCGCCACGTCCTTCACCGGCCGCCGGATGGTGTCGGTGAAGTACCCGGTGAGCAGCTGGATCAGGGCCGCCAGCACGATGCCGATCAGTACCGCGACGATCGCGATCAGCTGCGGGCTGCGGGTCGGGTGACCGATGCTCGCGGACACGCCGTGCAGGCCGGAGAACTTGCTCGGCAGGTAGACCAGCGCCGCGACCACGCACAACACGGCCGAGATCGCCGCCGAGATGAAGAACGCCCGGTTGATCGCCGCCATCCCGGACCGGTCGGAGGGCCGCAGCCGGGTGATGAACACGCCGATGATCGCGGTGACCACCCCGATCGCCGGCACGATCAGCGGGAACACGAGGCCCTCGGAGCCGAACGCGGTGCGACCCAGGATCAGCGCCGCGACCAGCATGACCGCGTACGACTCGAACAGGTCGGCGGCCATCCCGGCGCAGTCACCCACGTTGTCGCCGACGTTGTCGGCGATCGTCGCGGCGTTGCGCGGGTCGTCCTCCGGGATCCCCTGCTCCACCTTGCCGACCAGGTCGGCGCCGACGTCCGCGGCCTTGGTGAAGATGCCGCCGCCGACCCGCATGAACATCGCGAGCAGCGCGGCACCGAAACCGAAGCCCTCCAGTACGGTCGGGGCCTTGTCCCGGAAGATCAGCACGACGACGCCGGCACCGAGCAGACCCAGCCCGACGGTCATGAAACCGACCACGCCGCCGGTACGGAAGGCGATCTGCATCGCGCCCTCGCGGCTGCTGCGCGCGGCCGAGGCCACCCGCAGGTTCGCCCGAGTCGCGAGAGACATCCCCGCCCAGCCGATGAACGAGCTGAAGATCGCGCCGACCACGAAGAACGCGGACCGGCCGATGCGCACTTCCCAGCCGCCCTCGTTGACCGGCAGTGCCAGCAGTAACAGCAGCGCGACGATCACGAAGATCCCCAGCGTGCGGAACTGCCGGCCGAGATACGCCGAGGCGCCTTCCTGCACCGCGCCGGCGATCTCCTGCATCTTCGTCGTGCCCCGGTCGGTCGCCAACACCAACTTGACCAGGCCGGCCGCGAACCCCAACGCGACAAGCGCGATCACCGCCGCGATCACCACGTACACCAGGTTGGTTCCGGTCAGGGACACGCTGCTCAGGGACAGGGTCTCGCCGCCAGTGGCGAGAGTGGTGTCCATCCGTCCTCCTGTACCACCGTCTGTGATCCGGCCCGGCCGGTCGGTCGGTCCGGTGCAACTCGCGGAGTGTATCGGGCCGATCGTGCCGAGACTCACAAGCCCAACCCGCAGCATCCTGTGTCCCAGGCCACTGTGTTAATACGAACCGCATTACGGACTTACCACGTGGGCGGCCGCAATACCAGCCCCTACGCGTGATCTCCGATAGCGGTACGACCGCTTGGCGCCGGACGGACGAAACGCGTCGGGCGCCGTCGAGGTGTTGTCGAGCGCGCCAGAGGTGGGTGTCGGGCGCGCCAGAGGTGGGTGTCGGGGCGCGCCAGCGGCGGGTCGGGCGCTGGGCAGGACGGGCCGGGAGACGGGTCAGGCGGTGGGCCAGGACATCCGCACGGAGGTACCGGCGCCGTCCCGGCGGGGCACCACCTGCAGGTCGTCGACCAGCCCGGTCAACAGCGCCAGACCCATCCCGACCGCCACCGACGGGGCCGGGAACGAGGTGTCCGAGTCGGCCACGAGTTCCACCGGGTCGGGCACCGAACCGGTCTCCGGCCTGGTCTCGGCCGGGCCGCGGTCGCTGACCCGCACGGTGAACCGGGCACCGTCGGCCATCTCGACCTCGACCAGCTCGCTCAACTGGTACAGCTGGTGCAGAGCCACGGCACGGGAGCAGGCCTCGCCGACGGCGAGGCGCACCTCGTCGAGCACCTCCTCGGCCACGCCGGCGCGCCGCGCCACCGCCACCGCCACCAGACGGGCGGTGCGGACGTGTGCCGGCGCCGGCGAGAACTCCAGCCGTACCGTGGGCATGGCGGGCCGCCGCTATCTGTCGGTCACCGGCGGAACGGCGTGACCGCCGTCCGGCCGATCCTCCGAGCCACCGGGATCGGGCTCCACCGCGAGGGCCGCCTGTTCGGTCGGCACGATCGTGAAGATCCGGTCCAGACCGGTGATGCGGAAGATCTTCAGGATCCGCTCCTGGTCGCACACCAAGGCAAAACTGCCGGACAGGGCCCGCATCCGCTTCAACCCGCCGACCAGCACGCCGAGTCCCGTCGAGTCGAGGAACTCGACCCCGCTGAGGTCGACCACCAGATGCCGGGCGCCGTCCTCGACCAGCTGCACCAGCCGCTGCCGCAGCTTCGGCGCGGTGTAGACGTCGATTTCGCCCGTAACCCGCAGAATCGTACGATCGGCCACGGTACCCGTCTGCAACGACAGCTCCATGCAGAACCTCCCTCAGCTCGACCGCTCCGCTCACCGGCACTCTACCGACGTCAGCGACCCGCACCGTACCCGTCGGGCGCGGTGGCCGGACAGGATCCGTACCCGGTGGGCCTGCCGAGCCGGGCTGCCGACGCCCGCCGAGCCCCGTTTCGCGCGGACCGTCTGCCGGCCGCGCGGTGGCCGAGGACGCGATGGTCGCACGGACGTGGCAGAGTTTCTGCCAGTGGACGCAAGGGACCTGCTGGCAAGGCTGACAGCCGGGCGCCACACCACCTCCGACGGCGCCGGGCCGGTGACGCATATCCGGCACCTGCCGGCGCGGGCCGGGCAGACCGAACCGTGGCCCGACTGGGTGCCCGAGGCGCTGCGCAAGTCGCTCGCCGAGCAGGGCATCACCGCACCCTGGCGACACCAGACCGAGGCCGCGCAGCTGGTGCACGACGGGCACAGCACCGTCATCGCCACCGGGACCGCGTCGGGCAAGTCGCTGGCCTACCAGCTGCCGGTGCTGACCGGGCTGCTCGCCGAGCCGCGGGCGACCGCGCTCTACCTGTCGCCGACCAAGGCGCTCGCGGCCGACCAACTGCGTTCCCTCGACGGGCTGCTGACCGGTGACCTCACGTCCCTGACCGCGGCCGGCTACGACGGCGACACCCCGCAGGCCGAACGCGACTGGGTGCGGGCGCACGCCCGGCTGGTGCTGACCAACCCGGACATGCTGCACCAGGGCATGCTGCCGGGGCACCGGCGCTGGGCGACGTTCCTGCGCCGGCTGCGGTACGTGGTGATCGACGAGTGCCACACCTATCGCGGCGTGTTCGGCTCGCACGTCGCGCAGGTGCTGCGCCGGCTCCGGCGGCTGGCCGCGCACTACGGCGCCGACGAGCCGGTGTTCGTGCTGGCCTCGGCCACCGTCGCGGAGCCGGCGACGGCAGCCGGCCGGCTCACCGGGGGGCCGGTGCGGGCGGTCACCGAGGACTTCTCGCCCCGCGCCGCGCGCACCGTGGCGCTGTGGGAGCCGCCGTTGCTGCCGCCGGAGGCGGCCGCCGGCGAGCACGGCGCACCGGTCCGGGTCTCCGCCCTCACCGAGTCTGCCACGCTGCTGGCCGATCTGGTCGCCTGCGGCGTGCGGACGATGGCGTTCGTCCGGTCCCGGCGGGGCGCCGAACTGGTCGCCGCGATCGGGCGGCGGGCACTCGCCGAGGCGGTACCGGAGCTCGCCGACCGGATCGCCGCGTACCGCGCGGGCTATCTCGCCGAGGAGCGCCGCGAGCTGGAACGCGCGGTGCGCTCGGGCGAGCTGCTCGGCATCGCCGCGACCACTGCGCTGGAACTCGGCGTCGACCTGGTCGGCCTGGACGCGGTCGTGCTCGCCGGCTATCCGGGCACCCTCGCCTCGCTCTGGCAGCAGGCCGGCCGGGCCGGGCGCAGCGGTGTGGACGAGGCGCTGTGCGTGCTCGTCGGTCGGGACGACCCGCTCGACACCTACCTGCTGCACCACCCGGAGGCGATCTTCGACCGCCCGGTGGAACAGACCGTGCTGGATCCGGCCAACCCGTACGTGCTGGGGCCGCACCTGTGCTGCGCGGCGGCGGAGCTGCCGCTCAGCGTCGCCGACCTCGACCTGTTCGGCGGCGAGATCGCACGGTCCACCGTGGCCTCGCTGGCCGCGGCACGGTCGCTGCGCGAGCGCCCGACCGGCTGGTACTGGACGCAACGCGGGCGCCCGCAACTCAACCTGCGCGGCGGCTCGGGCGAACCGGTGTCGGTGGTCCGGGCCGGTACCGGTCGGCTGCTCGGCACGGTCGACGCCGACGCGGCGCACAGCCAGGTACACGCCGGTGCCGTCTACCTGCATCAGGGTGTCTCCTTCGTGGTCGACGAGCTGGACCTGGACGACGGCGTCGCGCTGGTGCATCCGGAGACGCCGGACTGGACCACGCACGCCCGCGAGCAGACCGACCTCACCGTCGTCGGCACCGTCCGGTCGGTACCGGCAGGGCCGGTCACCCTGCAACTCGGCGTCGTCGACGTGACCAGCCAGGTCGTCTCCTACCAGCGGCGCCGCTCACCGAACGGCGAGTTCATCGACGAACGGCCGCTGGACCTGCCGCCGCGCCAGCTTCGTACCGTCGCCGTCTGGTACACGATCGATCCGGCGGCGCTGGAGAGATCCGGGCTGGCCGAGGCAGACCTGCCGGGCTCCCTGCACGCCGCCGAACACGCCGCGATCGGACTGTTGCCGCTGACCGCGACCTGCGACCGGTGGGACATCGGCGGCCTGTCCACCGCGCTGCATCCCGACACCGGCCTGCCCACCGTGTTCGTCTACGACGGGCACCCGGGTGGTGCCGGCTTCGCCGAGCGTGGTTTCGGCGCGGCAGTCCGGTGGCTGACCGCGACCCGGGACGCGATCCGGGCGTGCGGTTGCGAGGCCGGCTGCCCGTCCTGCGTACAGTCACCGAAGTGCGGTAACGGCAACGATCCGCTGGACAAGTCGGGTGCACTGCGGGTGCTCGACCTGGTGCTCGACGCGCTCCCGGACGACCCGGATCGCTGAGCACCGCCGGGACCGATGACGAACCGCGCCGACCGGTATCGGCTGCAGAGAGGACGGTGGGCCGTGGGCGAGCGTCCGGTCGCGGTGCTGGCGATGCGCGACGACCTGGTCGGACAGATCTTCCCCGACCCCGTGCTGGCGCGACTGGCCGATCTGGTCGACTGCGACCCCGCGGCCATTCTCACGGACCCCGGCGCGCCGCCGCCGGACCTCACCGCGGCGCAGATCCTGCTCACCGGCTGGGAGAGCCCGCAGCTCGACACCGCTGTTCTCACCGCCGCACCCCGGCTGCGGCTGGTCGTGCATGCCGCCGGCTCGGTCAAGCAGCTCACCACGCCCGAACTGTTCGCCGCAGGCGTCACCGTCTCGTCCGCCGTCGCGGTCAACGCCCGCCCGGTCGCCGAGTTCACCGTGGCATCCATCGTGCTGGCTACCCGGCGGGTGTTCCGCTACGCGGCCGACTACCGCGCCGGCATCTCGCGCCACGGCTATCCGGTCGGTGAGGACACCGGGCTGTTCGGTCTGACCGTCGGGGTCGTCGGCGCCTCGCAGATCGGCCGGCTGGTGCTGCAGCTGCTCGCCGGGTACGGCGTGGAACTGCTCGTCTACGACCCCTTCCTGACTCCCGACCAGGCCGCGGAACTGGGTGCGACGGCGGTGGAGCTGGACACCCTGTGCCGTCGCTCCGACGTGGTCACGGTGCACGCACCGGAGCTGCCGGAGACGTACCGGATGCTCGACGAGCGGCGGCTCGCCCTGCTGCGTGACGGAGCCGTCGTCATCAACACCGCTCGGGGCGCGCTGGTGGACACCGAGGCGCTCGCCGCGCACTGCGCCACCGGCCGGCTCGACGCGGTACTGGACGTCACCGATCCGGAGCCGCTGCCCGTCGGGCATCCGCTGCTGGAGTTGCCCAACGTCCTGGTCACGCCGCATCTGGCCGGCACGCGCGGCCGGGAACTGCGCCGGTTCGGCGAGTTCGTCGTGTCCGAGGTGCACCGGTGGCTCGCTGGAGAGCCGCTGCAGGGCAAGGTGAATCCGGACGTGCTGAGCCGCTCCGCCTGAGCTGGCGGGTCCGGCCGTCGGACCGGCACGAGTCGCCGCGGCCCCGCTGCGCGTACGCGGAGCGCCGACAGGGATGACACCGCCGCCGTCGATGAGCACCGGTCCCGCCCTGGCGACCGCAGTCGCCGCGCCGAACCGTGCGAGCGCGGCGATCGGCGCCACCGCGGCCCCGACCGTCGCGTTCAGGCCGTCGAGCTGGCACCGGGTCAGCCGGGCCGAGTTCTCCCGGGCGAGCCGGGCGGCGTGCGAGCAGGCGGTCGCGCTGCCCTCGATCGCGTGCTGGGCCGCCGCGAGCGCGGCGAGATCGGCCGCCGCCTGGGCCCGGTGCCGGGCCAGCACGGCCGCACCGACCCAGGTGACCCCGCCGGCCAGCAGTAACACCGCGAGGCCGACGCCGAGCAGCACGATCGTCGCGGAGCCCTCCTCAGGGCCGAGGCCCGAGCGCGGGCGGAACCGGCCCATCACGGCGCGACCCCGGGTTCGGCCTCGGCGACGGCGGAACCGGACACCGTCAACGAGGACAGCACCGAGCCCAAGGGGATCACCGGCGCCGTCACGGTGGCGTGTACCGACTCTCCGGTCGAGACCGACACGTGCGCATTCGTCGGGGCGGCGCGGACGCCGGCCACCACGCCGTTGTCGCCGCGGGCCGCCGTGCGAGCCGCCTCCCGCGCGGCATCGACGCATTCCACCTTGGCGATCAACGCGGCCACCGCGGTCAGCCCCACCAGCAGCAGCAGGACGACGCCCGGCATAGCCACCGCGAACTCGGCCGTGGCCGAGCCGCGTTCACGTCTCGAACCCGGCGATGCACCGACGCGCTCACTCGAACCCGTCGCGGCCCCGGTCGCCGCCTGCGTCGAACGCGCGCGGGCCTCGATGGCCGTCCGCTTCGAACCCGCACGGATCCCGATGGCCGTCCACTTCGAACCCGCGCGGGCCGCGGTGGCTGCCTGCCTCGAACTCGCACGGCCCGCGGTGGTCAACTGGTTCGGACCGGCTGTCGGCCCGGCGGGTGGCGCAGGGGCAACCTGTCTGAGCCTCGCTGGTGAGCCAGGCGCCGGCCGCAGGGGGCCCACCGGGGCCGCGGTGGCCGGCGGGGTGAAGCTCGCCGGACCCGCGGGGGCCGGCTGCTGCGCCGGCCCCCGGCCGCGACGATCGTTCGTCACGGTCATCACTCAGCCCAGCGCCCGCTGGATGATGGCGGTCAGCGCCGACTGCACCGTCGACGACGTCAGTACCTTGAGCAGCAGCCCGGCGAACGCCACCGCAGCGATCGTGCCGACCGCGTACTCCGCGGTGTTCATCCCGGCGTCGCCACGCAGGCGGCGACGGATCCGTTGCAACAGCATGGATTCCTCCCTTGTCGTGCGGGTGGGACGATCCCGACCCGGTGACCGCGGTCCGCTCAGGGCAGGACCGCACCCAACGTCGACGCGACGACCGGGACCAGGCCGCCGACGACGAACGCCGGAAGAAAGCAGAGGCCGAGCGGCAGCACCAGCAGCACGCTGGCGCGTTGCACGGTGGCCTCCTGTTCGTGCTTCTCGTTGGCGCGCAGATCCGCGGCGACCCGGCCGAACACCCGAGCCAGGCCCGCGCCGCTGTCGGCGCTGCGGATGGCGGCGTCCGCCAACCGGTCCCCGCCGGGCACGTCCCGGACCGCCTGCCAGGCGGTGACCGGCGCACCGCCGAGGGCGAGCGCGCGACCGACCTGGCCGAGCCGCTCCCCGAGCGGTCCGGCCAGGGCCGCACCGACCGCGCCGGTGGCGGTCGCCGTCGGCGCACCGGCGGCGAGCGCGGATGCCAACAGATCGAGCGCGAACGGCAGATCCGCGACCGCCTGGCGACGCAGCCGCCGTACGGCCGGCGATTCGATCCGGCGCACCGCGAAGGCGACACCGACCGCGACCGCCAGCCCGGCCAGCACGCCGGCCCAGCCAGAGACCAGGACCGCCACCCCGAGGCCCGCCAACGGCGCCACCAACACCATCGGGCGGCGGGTACGGGTGCGGCGATCGGCCGGCGTTGCCCGCGGCGCGATGCGCGAAAGGCGCCCGGTGCTGCGACCGGAGCGACGACCGACCACCGCCGCCACGACGGCGAGGGCCAGCAGGCCAGCCGTCGCCACTGCCGTGCCGGCTCCGGCCGTCACGCCGGCACCTCCCCGTCGGTACGGGTCAGCCGCAGCGTCCAGGCGACACCGGCGGACTGCAGTGCCAACGCGGCCACGGCGCAGCCGGCACCGATCCCGGTGTGCCACAACAGCTGCAACGGATCGGCGCCGATGGCGTAGCCGAGGCCGATACCGGCCAGCGGTAGCAGCGCGAGCAGCGCCGCCGTGACCCGGTTACCGGCGGTCTGCGCCGCGGCGGCGCGGCGCAGCCGTTCGCGCTCGGACAGTTCGGTCTGCAGCCGGTCGAGCAGGTCGGCCAGCGGGGCTCCGGTGCCGGCGGCGAGCCGCCACGCGACCGCCAGGCGCGCGGTGATGTCCGCCCGGGACGGTTCGGGATCGCCGGCCAGGACCGCGGCGGGATCGTCCGGTACGACCGGGTCCGGTGCGGTCAGCGGGTCGACCTCGGTGCCCGTCAGTCGCGGCCAGACGTGGCCGAGCGCGCGGGACGGAGCGAGGCCGGCCTGCAGGTCGTCCGCGAGCGCGGTCACCGCGTCCAGCGCCGCGGCGCGAAGGCGGCCGGCCCGCTGTGCCGCACGGCGCCGGAACGCCAGGTACGCACCGAAACCGGAGTACGTGCCGCACACCAGCGCCGCGACCGGGCCGGCCGTCGTCGCCCCTAGCAGCGCGCCGAGCAGCGCCGCCACCGCCGCACCGGTACGGGTGGAGCGGGTGACGGCGCGCAGTGCCCGCCGGGCGAAACGCACCGCGGTGTTCGACGGCGTCGTCCGGATGCCGGCCATCCGGCGCCGGCTCGTCCGGGTCGGCAACACGAGCAACAGGGCGGCGCCGCCGAGGGTCAGGCCGGCGAGCAGCTCGGTCATGCCCGGCCGCCCGGGTCCGCGGTGCGCAGCAGCGGCGGCACCGGCACGTCGCGGTCGGTCAACAGGGTGGCAAGGGCCGCGGCGGCCGGTTGGGCACCGGCACCGCGCCGCCACACCGGGGTGGCGAGCACCCGATCGTCCGGGCCGCTCGGTGTCAGCAGGCAGATCTCGTCGAGCACGCGTCCCGACGGAGTGCGGCGCAGGTGCAACACGACCCGCAGCGCGGAACGAAGCTGGGCGTGCAGCGCGGCGCGCCCCAACCCGCCGAGCAGCCCGAGCGCCTCGAGCCGGGCCGGCACGTCGCGCGGCGCGTTGGCGTGCAGCGTGCCGGCACCGCCCTCGTGCCCGGTGTTGAGCGCGCCGAGCAGTTCCACGATCTCGGCCCCGCGGCACTCGCCGACGACCATCCGGTCCGGCCGCATCCGCAGCGCCTGTCGCACCAGGTCGCGCAGAGTCACCTCGCCCGCGCCCTCGGCGTTCGCCGGGCGCGCGGTCAGACCGACCACGTGCGGGTGGCTCGGCCGCAGTTCGGCGGCATCTTCGACGACCACGATGCGTTCGGTGGCCGGCACCTGGCCGAGCAGCGTCGACAACATCGTCGTCTTGCCCGAGCCGGTGCCGCCGGTCACCAGGTAGGCGAGGCGGGCGTCGACGATCGCGAGCAACACGTCCGCGACCGGCGGAGTGATCGTGCCCGCCTCGATCAGCTCGTCGACGCCGAAGGCGCGGTGCCGGAACGTGCGAAGCGACAGGTAGGGTCCGCCGGGCGCCACCGGGGACAGCACGGCGTGCAGCCGGGTGCCGTCCGGGAGCCGGGCATCCACGAACGGGTGGGCATCGTCGAGCGCGCGGCCGCAGCCGGCGGCGAGACGCTGGGCGAGTCGGCGAACCGGGTCGGTGCCGAGCCAACGGACCGGCACCCGCGCCAGACCGGCGCCCCGATCGCACCAGACCTCGCGGCCGTTGACCAGCACGTCGGTGACCCGCGGGTCGGCCAGCAACGGATCGAGCGGACCGGCACCGACCAGGTCTCGACGCAGCTCATCGGCCATCGCGAGCAGCGCACGATCGCCCAACGCCGCACCGCACTCGGCCCGCACCGCCGCAACGATCGCGGCCGGGCTGGCGGCACTTCCGTTGCGCGCCAACCGCTGCCGGACCCGGTCGGTCAGCTCCTCGTCGACGGACATCACGCCACCTCGCGACCGCTGTCCGCGGTCAGCTCGGCCACCAGCTGCTCGCAGAGCTCGGCCAGCGGTCCGCGGCCGGATCCGGTCGGCGGATCGCCACGCTCCAGGGACGCGGCGAGATCCGGTTCGGGCCGGAGCACACCGGCCACCGGCAGCCCGAGCGCGGCGCCGACGTCGCGTGCGGTCAGGCCGCCCGGCGCCGGGCCCCGCACCACCACGCGCAACGACCGGCAGTGCGGCCCGACCTGGGCGGCGACCCGAACCGCGGCCGCACAGGCGCGAATGTCGGCGGTGACCGGCATCAGCACCTCGCTGGCCGCCTGCACGCCACACATCGCCGCCGGGCCCAGGCTGCGCGGAAGGTCGACGACGACGAGGTCACCGCCGCGGCGACCGGCGTCGAGGGTGGCCTCCATCGCCTCGACCGGAACGTCGATCTCGTCGCCGCGGTCCCAGGAGACCATCGCGAGCTCACCTTGTCGCGGCAGGCCGGCACGCAGTGCCGCCACGTCGACCCGGCCTCGTGCGGCGGAAAGCTCGGGCCAGCGCAGGCCCTGCGCGCCCTCGGCGCCGAGGAGCAGGTCGACGCCGCCGCCCAACGGGTCGGCGTCGACCAGCATGGTCCGCAGTCCGGTGCGTGCGGCGGTCAGCGCCAGCCCCGCGGCCAGTACGCTCGCGCCGACGCCGCCGCGGCCCCCGATCACCGCGACGACCGGCGCCGACTCGCGGTGCCGGGCACCGGCGCTGCCGAACCGCTCGGTCAGCCAGGCCGCGGCGGCCGGCAGCACCACGACGTGGTCGGCGTCGAGCTGGCTCGCCGCCCGCCAGGATCCGGCGTCGTCGGACACCGGCTCGAACGTCGCGTCGCCGGGCTCGGACAGCCGCGTCACCAGCACCAGACCACGGCGTCGCGGCAGCCGGGCCCGGACGCAACCGGTGACCGCGTCGGCGCCGATCACCACCAGCGTGGCCGTACGCCAGTGCCGGCGCGCGGCGGTGGCGTCCGGTGCGACGTCGACGTCACCGCAGCCGGCGGCGGCGAGCGCGAGCAGCTCGTCGAGCAGTTGGGCGTCGCCGGTCACCACCAGCGGGCGCGGCGCGACGTCGGGCGGATCGGCAGTGTCCATGGCCATCGGTGCCTCCGGGTCGGTGAGCTGACCGCCCCACCGTCCCGCCGCCGCACCGTGCCGGCCAGCTACCCACCGCGATCTGTGGACAGCCGGGACCCCTGTGGACAACCTGGCCACACGCGCCGATCCGCGCTATCGCGCGCGATCCGTCGGCAACGAACCCGGGCTCAGAGTGGTGAATCCGCCGGCTCGGGGATGAGTTCGCTCAGCACCGGATCACCGCCGGACAGTGCCAACAGCAGGAACCGCGCCATCCCCAGGTCGTACCGGTGCACCCTGTCGGGCTCGCCGCGCAACCACAGCAGTACCGGCCAGCGATCCGGATCGGTGCCCTCGGTCGACCAGAAGCAGTGGTCGCCGCGGAAGTTGTCGCCCCAGCACAGCAGGCCGCCGGGTTCCGGGTGGAACGTGAACGGGCGGCCGTCCGGGCGCGGCGGGAGGATCTGCTCGAACGTCTCGGCCACGCCGTCGTTCAGGTGCCCGACGAAGTCCGCCAGTTGCCCGGCGGAGTACTCCCGGCACGGGCCGCGCACGCCGAAGGTCTCGCGCAGCGCGCGGTGGCCGAACACGTCGATGAACTCGCGGTAGTCGTCGGGCAGCCACCGTGCGCCCGCCTGCTCCCACGGCAGCGGTACGGCCAGCGACTTGTCCACGCCGGCGAACCGGGCGAGTTCCGTGACGTCCGGACGTGGCGCGCCCCGCGCGCCGCGGCGGCCGCGGACGTCGCGGCGGGCAGCCCAGCCGACCACGCGCCGTACCGCCGGGCGAAGCGCCGGCTCGGTGGCCACGTCGAGCTCCGCGCCGGACGGATCGGACAGCACGACCTCGTACCCGCCGTCGTCGGCGACCGCGATCGAGCCGTACCACGACGCGTCGTCGGACTCCACGGTGACGAACGTGTTCGCGTCCCGGTCGAGGCCGCGCACCAGCTCCCGTATCTCGATCTCGGTCGGGTCATCGATCCGGAGCCCGCTCTCGCTCTCCGCATGGTGGAAGTCGGCGGTCATCCGCCCTCCTCGTCTTGTCGGCCAGGCACCACAGCATCGCCCGGCCGGCCGAGACCGGTACCGCGGTGCCCGCAAGTCGTTTGCACCGGGCCCGGCCACTCAGTACGCTCGGGTGAGCTGCCGCCGTTCAACGGAGTCGACATTGATCTTCTGAGGTGCCCAGACACCGCGAGCATCGGGGTTCTCCCAGCGTCGCGCGCCTGACCTCGGATGGCAGCTGACATCCCGACACGCCGCAGCACCGCTTCACGGTGCGGCTGTCCACTGGTGCGTTCCCCGTGCAGGTGTTTCGCGTCCTGCCACTGTCCACCTCCAGCGGGGAGCCATGCCCATGTCCGCGTCGATCGTCTGCTCTGATCTCGGTTTCGCCTGGCCGGACGGCGAAGTCGTCTTCGACCAACTCGACCTGACGATCAGCGCCGGCCGTACCGGGCTGATCGGGCTCAACGGGTCCGGCAAGTCCACGCTGCTGCGGCTGATCGCCGGCGAGCTCGAACCCGCGTACGGCACCATCAACGTCACCGGCGAGCTGGGGTACCTGCCGCAGAACCTGATCCTCGACTCGGCCCGCCGGGTGGACGACGTGCTCGGCCTGGTGGAGATCCGGGCCGCGATCAGCGCGATCGAGCGCGGCGACACCGACGAGCGGCACTTCACGGCCGTCGGCGACCGGTGGGACGCCGAGGAACGTACCCGCGCCGCCCTCGACCGGCTCGGGCTCGGGCACGTGACGCTGGACCAGCGGGTCGGCGAGCTCTCCGGCGGCGAGCTGGTACTGCTCGGGCTCACCGCGCAGTTCCTTCGCCGGCCGGAGGTGCTGCTGCTCGACGAGCCGACCAACAACCTGGATCTGGCCGCTCGACGCCTGGTGTACCAGGCGATCCGGGAGTGGTCCGGCGTGCTGGTGCTCGTCTCGCACGATCGCGAGATCCTGCGACAGGTCGACCGGATCGGCGAGCTGCGGTCCGGGTCGGTGACGTTCCACGGCGGCAACCTCGACGACTACGAGCGCGCGGTCGCCATCGAGCAGGAGGCGGCCGAGCGGATGGTGCGCGTCGCCGAGTCCGATCTTCAGCGGCAGCAACGGGAGCTGACCGAGGCGCGCACGAAGCTGGACCGGCGCGCGCGGTACGGGCAGAAGCAGTGGGACAGCAAGCGGGAGCCCAAGGTACGGATGCGCAAGCGGCAGGAGGATGCGCAGATCGCCGCCGGCAAGCACCGCAACCTGCACCTGGACCGGGTGGCGCAGGCCAGGGATCGGCTTCGGGAAGCCGAAGCGGCGGTCCGCGCCGACGACGAGATCCGGATCGACCTGCCGGCGACGTCGGTACCGTCCGGGAAGGAGGTGCTCACACTGTCCGATGTGGAGCTTCAGCACGGACCGACGGTGCGCCTCGCGGTACGAGGGCCGGAACGGATCGCGCTCGTCGGGGCGAACGGTGCCGGCAAGACCACGCTGCTGCAGACGATCGCCGGGGCGCTCCCGCCGCGATCGGGAACGGTCGACGTACCGGTGCCGGTGCGCTCGCTGCCGCAGCGGCTCGATCTGCTGGACGACGCCCTGTCCGCCGCCGGGAACGTCTCCCGCGCGGCGCCGGCCGCCTCGAACAACGCGATCCGGGCCCAGCTGGCGCGGTTCCTGTTGCGCGGCACCAAGGCGGACCAGCCCGCCGGCAGCCTGTCCGGCGGGGAGCGGTTCCGGGCGACGCTGGCCACGCTGCTGCTGGCCGAACCGGCACCGCAGCTGTTGCTGCTGGACGAGCCGACCAACAACCTGGACCTGGCCAGCGTCCGCCAGCTGACGCAGGCGCTCGGCTCCTACGCCGGCGCCCTCGTCGTGGCCAGCCACGACGTCGCGTTCCTGCACACCATCGGCGTGACCCGATGGGTACACCTGGACTCGACGCTGACGCAGATCGACCCGCCGTAGCCGTCCGTCGATCGTCACATCCCGTCCGGAGACGGGCCTTCCGGTCACGGCTGCGGCGACGACCGGAGCCGAGCTGCCACGACGAGGCCCGGCCTCGCGCGCACCGTGGGGCGCCCGGGCCGGGTTACCGGTCACTGTCCCCGGGCCGGGCGACGAGCGGCGTTCCCGTCAGTCGCCGCGAAGCCCCGCTTTGCGGAGTATGGCGAGGATCGCGGTCGCCTTCTGCGCGTTGTACGCGGACACCGACCACGGTTGGTCCGCCGCCGCCCGACGCTTCGCGGCCTGGTAGGCGGCGCGATCGTCGGAATGGGAACGGAGCCAGTCACGGAAGACCAGGTGCCGCAGGTGCTCGTCGCAGTCCGGACCGAACACGTGCAGGTTTCACGGTGTGCCCGTCGTTCCAGCAACAGCGGTGCTGGTACCAGCCCGGTTCCCGGGTGCGCAACAGGTACCCGAGCGGTGCCAGCGCGGGCAGGTAGCCGGACTCGTCGGCCGGATCGGTCACGATCAGGTCGATGTCGATCCGGTTCTTCGCCGCCAGCCCCGGTACCGACGTCGACCCGACATGCTCGACGGCGAGCGCGCGGCTGCCCAGCGCTGCGCGGATCCGGGCCCGCTCCCGGGCGAACCGGGTCGGCCAGGCCGGGTCGTACGGCGTCATCGTGATGGCCGCCGCGGGCACGTCGATCGCCCGGTCGCCCACCGCGCCGGCCGCGATGCGCTCGCGGCTGAGCTGGTTCGCCGGATCCGGCAGCGGCGGTACGCGCATGCCACCGAGCGTATGCCCCCGCGCATCCCCGACCGCCCGCACCGGCAGGTCGAGGTACTTGACCCTCACGTGGCGTCATGCCGCATCGTCGAGGCATGGCGGAACACCTGACCGTGGGACGCGTGGCCGAGCTGGCCGGGGTCAGCGTCCGCACGCTGCACCACTACGACGAGATCGGGCTCGTCCGGCCGTCCGCACGAACCGCGGCCGGCTACCGGGCCTACCTCGCCGACGACGTCGAACGGCTGCGCGAGGTGCTCGCGTACCGACGGTTGGGCTTCGGGCTGCGCGAGATCGCCGATCTGGTCGACGATCCGGCCGCCGACGCGGTCGGGCACCTGCACCGGCTGCGCGGCCTGCTGCTCGAACAGCGTGACCGGGCGGCCGCCATGGTGACCGCCATCGATCGGGAACTGGAGGCGCGGGCAATGGGGATCAGGACCACACCGGAGGACCAGCTCAAGGTGTTCGGCGCGCAGCTGTACGAGGTCATCGGGTCCGCGTATCCGGCGACGCGACGCACCGAATCCCGGATCGCGGAACGGATCTGGGCGGCACTCGGCGACGCCCGGACGGTACTCAACGTCGGCGCCGGAACCGGCTCGTACGAGCCGCCCGACCGCGACGTCACCGCGGTGGAACCGTCGGCGGTGATGCGGGCGCAGCGTCCCGACGGCGCCGCACCGTGCGTGGCGGCGAGCGCCGAGAGCCTCCCGTTCGAGGACCGGTCCTTCGACGCCGCGATGGCGGTCAGCACCGTGCACCACTGGCCGGACCCGGTCGCCGGGCTGCGCGAGATGCGTCGGGTGGCCCGCCGGGTCGTGGTGTTCACGTACGACGCGAGCACGACCGGGTGGCGCGACCGGTTCTGGCTCACCCGCGACTACCTGCCCGAGTTCGCCGACCTGCTCGCGGGCTGGCCGTCGCTGACCGACATGACCCGCGCGATCGGTGGCCGTGCCGAGCCGGTACTCGTCCCGTGGGACTGCACCGACGGGTTCTTCGAGGCCCACTGGCGGCGGCCCGAGGCGTACCTGGACGAGCAGGTGCGCCGCGCGGTGTCGGTCTGGACCCGAGTCGGCCCGCGGGCGGAGCGGCGAGCGGTCGAACGCCTCCGCGCCGACCTCGCCTCCGGCCGCTGGGCCGAACGCAACCGCGACCTGCTCGACCTCGACGCCGCGGAACTCGGCCTCCGCCTCCTCATCGCCTGACCGGGCTTCCGACCGCACCGGTGATGAGTCCCACGAGCTCGTCGCCGAGCGGCGTGCGCTCGTAATACACCGATCGGCCGGTACGCTGCCTGGTCACCACTCCGGCCTGTCGCAGCGTGGCGAGGTGGGCCGACACCGTGCCGAGGGAGAGATCGAGCGCGACGGCCAGTTGTGACGACGTGGCCGGGGTGCGTACCTCGGCCAGGACACGGGCCCGGCCTGGTCCGAGCAGCCGGGCCACCCCACCGCGCGGCGGCAGATCGTCGGCCAGGGAGCCGCGCGCCTGGTAGAGCTGCTTGTTGAAGGCGGGCGGGCGTCCACCGCGGCGTCCGCGGCGCTTGCGGCCAGCGATCTGGTCAGCGCGTTCGGGGATGGTGTGGCTGATGTGGCGCTCGCGTAGCCAGGTGCGGATCGCGCGCGACGAGTAGCCCTTGTCGGCCAAGACGGGATCAGGCCGACAGCGGGGTCGGCCTGATCCCGGGTGTGGTACCCAGATCGCGTCCATCGCTTCGGTGAACCGGGTGCAGTCGTTGAGGTTGCCGCCGGAAAGCACGAACGCCAACAGCCGGCCCTTGCCGTCGCAGGCGGCATGGATCTTGGTGCTCAGCCCTCCTCGGGATCGGCCGAGGGCGTGATCTGCCGTTTCGCCGGGTTCGCTGATCCCCTTTTACGCGCACCAGCCGCATGCTGATGCCCCCGCACGATCGTGGAATCCACGCTGACCAGCCAATCGATGTCACCGGCCGCGTTCGCCTGCGCCTGCACCCCCGACAGCATCCGGCCGAACGTGCCATCCAACGCCCACCGTCGAAACCGCGTATACACCGACTGCCAGGATCCGTACCGGGCCGGGACATCCGGCCATGCCGCACCCGACCGGACCTTCCACACGATCGCGTTCAACACCCGCCGGTCATCACCCCGAGGACGCCCACCCCTCCGCGGCGCAGGCAGAAACGCCTCCAGCACAGCCCATTCCTCGTCGGACAACTCACAACGACGCACCACGCACTACATGATCAACTACCCCAACTTACAACCTATGAAGACACGCTCTAGGGAGCCGCTGCCGGGTCCGGGGTGACCGCCCGAGCACAATGGTTCGGTGCGGTCGAGGAGCGCGGGCCCGCAGCCGGTATCCGACGCGCGAGACGAGCTGTTCGGGACAAGAGCGGGGAACCGGCGGTCCAAGCCGCCGGTACCGGACGGGGAGGTGAGGTCGTCAGTGGAGCCGAGTGTCGCGGTGGTGGGCCCGGGTGCGATCGGCACGACAGTGGCGGCGGCGCTGCACGAGGCCGGCCGTACGCCACGGATCTGTGGCCGGACCGCGCGCGAACGCCTCCATTTGCAGGGCGCGGCGGGTCGCATCGTCGTACCCGGGCCGGTACGGACCGAGCCGGCACAGGCGGGCGGCGCGGTCGACGTGGTGTTTCTTGCCGTCAAGGCGACGCAGGTCGAGCAGGCAGCGCCGTGGTTGACGGCACTCTGCGGTGCGGACACGGTCGTCTGCGTGCTGCAGAACGGCGTCGAGCAGGGATCGCTTGTGGCACCGCACGTTCCGGACGCCCGAGTCATCCCGTCGGTCGTGTGGTTCCCCGCCCAGGCGCGGCCCGACGGTTCCGTGTGGTTGCGTGGTACGGCGCGACTGACCCTGCCGGACACACCGGCGTCCCGGGTGGCGTGCGAGGCCCTGCGCGGTACCTGGTGCTCGGTCGAACTCGCCACGGACTTCCTGTCCGTGGCGTGGCGCAAGCTGTTGCAGAACGCGGTCGCCGGGTTGATGGTGCTCACCGGCCGCCGCGCCGGCATGTTCGCCCGTACCGACATCGCCGAGTTGGCGCTCGCCTACCTGCGGGAGTGCCTGGCGGTGGCCCGAGCCGACGGCGCGATGCTCGGCGACGAGGTACCGCACGAGATCGTCGACGGGCTCCGGTCGGGGCCGGCCGACCTGGGCACGTCCATCCTCGCCGACCGCGAGGCCGGCCGACCGCTCGAATGGGACACCCGCAACGGCGTCGTACTGCGCCGGGGACGGGCACACGGCATCCCCACGCCGATCAGCGATCTGCTCGTACCGCTGCTCGCGGCGGCGAGCGACGGGCCGGGCTGAGTCCGCACGTTCCGGGCGGGCGCTCGGTGGCCTGCCAACGGCCGGGTGCCGACGCCGCGGCGTACAGCCCTGGGCTGCCGTGCGGCGTACCACGGGCCGACCGCCACGGACGATCTGCTGACTTCGGCCGGACGGACGCCGCGCCGGCCGCATGGCGACCACCGACGCTCCCGGTCTGCGCAGCACGAACGCCTCGCCGCAAAGTCCCGGGATAGGGACGACCCCCGCCGGGGGGTGGCGGTTTCTGGTCGCCGTCACTCCCCGGTCGTGTGCTCTGACCTGCACAAACCCGTGATCTTCAATGCCGTCTGGTGGCACCGTTGGCCACCGGTTGTGCTGACTTTCTGCTGACTTTTCGCGCCGGTCCGAGGCTTCCCGGGCCGGCGCGTCAGCATGCTCAGCGGTCCGCGCTACGGCCCGGTCGACGGCGCGGCTCACGGCTCGGTCCGGCGCCGGACGGACGTCGACCACCCGGACCGGTGGCAAGGCGGCCCCGGGTTTGGGCCGGCGCGGCAGCGATCGCCCCCGACCACGCAGCAACGGCAACCGAGCAGGGCGATCGTCGGCAGTGCCCCGAGGTCTCGCCTGAACGGCACGCTCGCAAGACAGGGGCGCCGGGTCGGCGGCGGCGCTCCGGCCCCGTAGGCGGCAGCCGAAGGGGCCGGGCCTTACCACCGCCGACCCGGCGCGCGCCGCGCTCGCGCGGCGCCTTGATCATGTAGAGACCAATTCGGCAGCACGCACCAGAGCCTGTCTGTCCTCCGTCGACTGATGCGCGACAGCGGCCATCATGGGAGCATGGCTAATGAGAAACCCGCGGCGGATACGGACGTTTGGTGGGGCGGTCTCCGTTGGGTCGAAGGCGTCCTAATGCAGGCGGAGCGTTTCGAGACCGTCTTCTATGAATTAGATCGCGCAATTCAAGATTCTCACATGCGAGCGCAGTGCAACGAGTCGAGCGCTCAGGCTACAGCGTGGAGACGGCATTATGATCGCCATCATCGGAAATTTGATTCCGAACGGCCAATAAGGGTTCCGACATGGGCGCTTGCAATGCAAGTTAGGACGGACCTGGACCTACTAATCGTTGCCGTGAGGAACGTCCTTCGGGCGCAGGTTCGCCTTCCGATAGATCTGCAGACTCAGATGAGCGGGCAGGAGGTCCTAGAGCTTCTGCGTAACCTCAGTGAGCATTGGGACGAGATTGGCGGTCGATCCGCCGAGAAGCTTGAGGAGAACTATCCGGACGTCTCAGTTGATACAGTCAAATGCACGAATAAGGAGATATGGATAGCTAACGTCCCGTTATCTCGTATTCGCGCTTGGGTGAACCGGGTTCGCGAATCTCTGATCGCCGCCTTGGAGTCTGTAGGTGTTGATGTGCCGGACGATATGGGGTCGATGATTGGCGGGGATGACGCATTATCTTGGCCTGCCGATCGTCACAGATATCGACTCTGGATGATCCCACTCGTCGAAATGCGGGATTGGCCGACGGATGAGATTCCGACCGAAGTCGGTGCCTTGATTTCTGAGCGGTTTGCACGTTTGAGAGCTAGAGACGTCACTGATTAGTAGTAGCTGGGCTCTTCGGTTCTACATGCTTAGATCACCGCCATTGATTTTAGATTGTCTTAGTTATCCTGGCCCACTTCTACCTGGATTTTACGGCAACGTTGGCCGGCCATCTTCTGGTGCTGTATAAATGTCCCATGGGCACGGCGATCGTAACTGGACTATTCACTTTGATTGCAGCGTTGAGCGTGCAGTGGCTCCAGAGCCGTAGGCAGCGCGCAAAGGAGCATGAGGCTCGTTTATGGGAACGCCAAGCGAAGACGTACGTTACTCTGATTCAATACCAAGGCGGAGGCATGGCGGATGAAGCCAATTCTGCCACTAGCCAGGAGCTCGCTGTCAGAGATGAGATATCTGCGGAGGCCGCGGCCTATGCCTCTCGCGAGGTTTTGGATCTGTGGCAGAAGTCTGCGCGCGCGTCTTGGGAACTGAGTGAATACGTTATGGATAATTGGCCTGAGTTCAGTGATGAAAACTCCGATGAACAGGCGGTAAGGAGGGCGATGGAGGGCGACACGAGATTTTCGTCCCTTCGTTCCGCAAGAGAAGACGCTCGGCGGAGACTCTCTCAACGGGTTCGCGAAGAGTTAGGCTCTATGGGCTCATAAGGAGAGAAGTTTTGCTCCTTTTATTAAGGCGTAGAGCTGAGCAAATCCTATTTACCTTGTCTGGGCAACCGCATCTCGGATGAGGTTGGAGAGACGGGCTGCAACGCCGGGCGTAGCTGCTGCAATGGAGTCCGATCTGAAGCTGTGGATGTTGCCCTGCTGGTCGGAGATGCGGGCGCTGGCTTCGCGAGCGATGATGGCCCCTGCGCTGACATCCCATGGGTGGTTGCTAAGGAGTACACAAGCGTCGAGCCTTCCCTCAGCAACCCAGCAGAGGTCGATGGCGGCGGAGCCGAGCATGCGGATGCGTTGGACGCGGGGGGCGAGTGCTTCGGTCACGGCGAAGCGTTCCCGGTTCTTCGCTTCGGCGCCTTCGCCGACGGCGTAGTCGCCGATGGACACGATGGCGTCTTCGAGCCGGGTCGTGCTGCTGACGGTGATTCGGTTGCCGTCGCGGTAGGCGCCGCCGCCTTCGGCGGCCCAGTACCGCTGGTTCAGCGCGGGTAGGTAGACGGCGCCGAGGATGGGGCGGCCGGCTTCGACCAGGGCGAGGGAGACGGCGTACATCGGGAGGCCGTGCAGGTAGTTGGCGGTGCCGTCGACGGGGTCGAGGATCCACGCGGTAGCAGTCTGCGCGTCGGCGCCGCCGTGTTCTTCGCCGAGGAAGTCGATCTCGGGGGTTTCCTTGGCGAGGAAGGTACGTAGGTCGTCCTCGACGGCGTAGTCCACCTCGGAGGCCATGTCGCGGTCACCCTTGGCGGTGATGGTGCCGGGGTCCTGCTGGCGGATGCGGGTGGTGGCGCGTTCGGCGGCTTCCAGTGCGACGGGCAGCAGCTCGGCGGGGTCGATCACAGTGCGGTGCTCCCGTCGCGGATGGTGTCGTAGACCTGCGAGTAGGTGAAGTACAGGCCCTCGTCGCCCTGGCGGTGGATCAGGAACGTGGGCGAGTCGAGGCCGCGGGTATCGGGCAGGTAGTGCTGGGCCACGCAGATCTCGTCGTCGATCAGCGTGACGTTGACCCGCGGTACCGCCTCGTAGGTGGCGAGGGTGAACCGGCCCTGCGCCGCCGGCGTGAGCTTGGCGCGTAGCCGCTTCATGATGTGGATGTTCACCTCGGTCAGGTCCGCGAGGTGGTTCTCCGGCAGGCTCTCCTCGATCGCGCGGCTGCGGATCGCTTGGCCGTGCGGGTCGAGGAACAGGCACGTGATCGTGGTGCCGGACTCCAACAGGCGGCGGATCTTCTGGTCCGGGTAGCTCTGGCACAGGATGTTGAGCGACAGGCCGAGGATGCGGATGTCCTTCGCGCTGTCGAACAGGCTGGCCGGGGTGACGTCGGCGGCGAACTCGGTACGGCTGGTGTAGACGGCCTGCAGGTCGGCGTACTTGCCGGCGGCCAGCACCGGCGCGGCCTTCGTGACGTGGTCGCTCGGCGTGCTCTCCCCCTCGGCGCGGTGCAGCGGCTCGGCAGGCAGATCGGCCGGCGGCGGCGCGAACAGATCTTCGGCTTTCCACCCGGTGAACATCACTTCGAGCACGCGGCAGTGGTGCTCGTACGGCAGCTTGGTCACCTGCCCGGTCACCCAGCGATGCAGCTGCGCGCGACTCGGCGCACCACCGATGAGACGCGGATCCACCGTCTTCGCGGCCCGGTCGTACTCGGCGGTGAACGTCCGGTGCGCGGTCCACCGGCGGCGTTCGAGCAGCACCTTCAGCAGGGTCTCTGCCTCTGACACGTCCGCTCCCCACGTTTGCCCGGTCAAGCAGACAACAGGCTATCGCCTCGGATGAGACAGGACGAGACACAGACGAGACAGGGCGGCGCGTAGACGGTCAAGACGGGACAGTGGCGGCCTCGCGACGCAACGTGTTTCTTCATCAAACTTCGTCCCATGATCGATTCGCAGGAACCGCGGCGGCCGTGCCTGTCGTGCCGCGGCCGGGGCTGGAAGTACGTCACCTCCCGGCGCGTGCTCGTCGGCCAGGCCGACACCGAAGCGGCCGGGCTGTGGAACGTGCGAACCTGCCGCGACTGCACACCCCCGCAGATCCCCTCGCGGGACGCAGCATGACCGGGCCGGAGCCTCGCGGTGAGGGGCTGATGCAGGCGGGTCCGCACTCGCACTGGTACCGGGTGCGTCGCGCCGTCGACGGGCTCCCGTCCGGACTGGCGGTCACCACCGTCATCGTCTACCCGGCATCCGGAGTGCTCTCGCTGCACTGGGGATCCGGGTCGATGTCCCGGCTGTCCGGGGCGGAGGCATGGGCGGTCGCCGCGTGCCTGGGGAGGCGGTCAGACGCAGCCTGCCGCGGGTCGGGGCGGCGGGGCTGGTGCTGGAAGCCGACCGCGGGCAGGGCTGGTTCCGCGTCTGACCCAACCAACAAGGCTCGTCCGGTGGAGGTAGCCGTCACCGCCGGGCGCAGGGGCAGGACGGGGCGCGCGCAGGAAGAGGCGTGCCCTCCGTACCAGGGCGCGGCGCGCGTTCCGTCCTGTCCACCACAGACCGGCACCGGGACGGACGCAGGCAACCCGCCGCGTCCCCACGCGGCAGGACATGGGTCCACTCCCCGACCCGTGATGGCCCGTCCGTCCTGGTGCCATCCAACGCACGCGGGAAGGGATCGCAGTCATGGCAACGGTTTCCGTCGGCCGCTTCGTCCCCCTACCGGGACAGACCGTGTACCTGACCGACCGCGCCTCGCCCCGCTTCGCCGGCCACCCGGTACGGCTGCTGATCACCGCCGAGTCCACCCCGTCGGAGTGGGACGACCGGTCCGGACGGTCGGCACGGGATTCAGCGTGGCTGTCGCTGACCGGGTACGAACTCGACCCGCGCGGCCGACGGCTCAACCTTCGCGAGCACGTCTCGGTGTATGCGCCCGGCATTGTCCTGGTCGGCGAGCCGGGTGTGCGGGCTTGCCTGAGCAGCACCGTCAGCGAGAGGCTTCAATGATCTCGCGTGCGGTGATCGCCTCAACGAACCAGTACATGTTGCCCTTAGCTCCATCCGGGGCTGCGCACAGAATCCGATTCGGTTCCTCATCCGGTCGTGGGAGTCGGGGAATGAGGTTCTCCGGTGCCGGGTGTTTCATCTGCGAGCGCCGGTAGGACGTCGCCGTGAGGTACATACCCGCGGCGTTCCGCAGAGGGCCGAGCCGGGCGTCGTTGCGCAGCGAGTTACCCTCGTTCGGCCAGTACGGACGATTGTAGGAAATGACCAAGTCGACGTCAGCAGCGTCGTTAGGCTCCATGGCTTTGGCGAATCGTGCCCCCGACCTGCTCTCCGTGATTTCCGGAAACGGGCCGGGCAGCCTGGCGGCATCCCTGTACCGAGGGCGCCGCAGGTCCCAACGCCATCGTATGCGGGCCACCCGCCACGCTTTCTCGGCAATTTCCTCGCCATCAATGGGATATCCATGGCGAGGAAGTGCATGGGAGACGAAATATCCCGACTCGTTGGCCTGGGCGACTCCCCTACGGTCAGCCTTGACATGGAACCGGTGACCATCCGGATGTTCGCCATTCGGGCCATGGACAGACAAATGGAAGACGCCCACCTCGCCAATTGGGTCAACGTAGAAGTCCGTACCCTTAGCGGTGATTCGCCACATATTGCCGAGTACTGGCCGATCCGACCCTGAATCACTGAAAGCGAGAAGTATTTCTCTTGTCGGCGTCACAAGGCTTCGATTCATTGGTTTGCCCTGTTCCATTTTCTAACGATTCTTGACTGGGGGCATGTAATGCAAAATTCCGCTTGGCAATCCTTGCTGCCACGGCTACCACTACGGCGGCCACGAGAGCGACACGCGGAGCCGTTTTGTCGAAGATCGTCGGGCGCTTGCCCAGCACTGTACGGATACTTTGAGTATTGGCGCAAGCGTAAATGCCACGTGTCGCCGACTCCGAGATAATTGCAGGTGACGACGATCAGCTGAGGCGGGTCTGCGTCCACTGTGACAAAGGTGCAGAACACGTCATGATCGATTTGATTGTCATGAAATATCTCGAAATCTCACCTAAATTCCGTCGGCTTGACTGCCCAGACGATACGAACATCGCCTGGCCACTGCCTTGTACGGCACCTGACGATCGCGCCTGGCGCGGTCGGGCCGCATGCGCCTGTGCGGCTCGACCTGGCGGATACCGACACGGGCGAGCCTGGCATCAACAGCGACGCGTACCCCTTCGATGCAGTGCCGACGCCTCGTCGAGCATCAGCGAGTTCCAGTCACCTCTACGTGACTTTTCGAGTCGCGTCGGCTAACTTGTCCTGACAGGTGTAACACGCTTGACAGGTCGTACAGCGACGTTGGCCCCGCAGGAGTGGTAATGGCGTTCGAGGCGAAGCTGAGCAAGTACGCCGTGATCGCGTCGACCCTTCAGGGCCGCATCGAGGACGGCACGTACGCGCGGGGCGACTGGCTGCCCAGCGAAGCGCAGATCGCGGCCGAGTTCAACGCGTCCCGGCAGACCGCCGTGCGGGCGCTGAACATCCTCAAACAGGACGGCTGGATCGACAGCCAACAGGGCAAGGGGTACGTCGTCCGCGGCCGTCCGGCGGGCTCCCGGCTCGGCGCACCGGACTACATCGAGGAACTACTCAACGCCGAAGAGACTTCGGCCCGGCTGCTCGGCGTCGAGGCGGTACTTGCCTCACCGCGTGTCGCGGATGCGTTGGGAGTCAAGGAGAACAGCGCCGTGTTCGAACGACGCCGCCTGGTCTCCGGCGACCGCGGACCGGTCGCGCTGTCCACCGCGTACCTTCCGGTGCAGATCGCCGTGGCGGCATCGGCCGACGGCTCCGAGCCGGTCTCCGGCAACCTGCGCGACCGCATCGAGTCGGCCCGCGGTACCCGCTTCGACTTCGTCACCGAACGCATCACCGCCCGGCCACCTACCGCCGATGAGGCCGAGCTGTTGAAGATGGACCCGTCCGACTCGGTGCTGTGGCTCCTGCTCACCGTCCACGCCCCGGACGGCTCGTCCCTGGTCACCTACGACGTCGTCCTCCCCGGCGACCGACACGAACTCGTAGACAGCTTCGCCCTCGGCTCCTGAACGGTCCGTTGCGGGTAGGCCAAGGGAGTCGCCGTGGTGTTAAGGCCGGCTTACTTCAAATGCGCCATGACGTACATAACGTTCGGCGTCGTTGGAATGATCATCGCAATGGCGATCAAGTGACCGCCGTCGCAGTGGTGGGGTTACCTGTTTGGCGGTGTCGTCGCACTCGGCGCGGTTGGCGAGTCTGTGTGGGTGGTTCGGCGCGCTCGCATCGAGGTCGACGGTGAATCGATCAGCGCGGACGATGCGTACTGGGGAGCGCGGAGCATGGCGCGCACCAACGCTGTAGCGGTCATTGGCTACGGGCGAGTCTGGAAGATCGAAGGGCGCGACGGAACGATCCTGCGCCTGCGGTCGCTCTGGTCCAGACGGCAGCTCAAGCGGCTTGCCGACGAGCTAGCTGTTCTGGGTCATGACGTTGGTGACGCCTGCGTGCAGCCGTGAGGCTGGTGGGCGGTCTCCGATGGCGGTGTGTGCTCGATGGTAGTTGTAGTGAACGTTCCATACGTCGATGGCGGCGGCGCGTTCGGCTTCGCTGGACCACGCTCGGGTGTAGAGCAGTTCGTCGGCCAGGATGCGGTTGTAGCGTTCGACCTTGCCGTTGTGTCGGGGTGTGAACGGTCGGATGCGTTGGTGGCGGGCGCCGTGGCTGGCCACGATGCGGGTGAAGCGGTGCGCGCGGTAGTTGGCGCCGTTGTCGGTGACCACGCGGG
>NZ_BOPO01000041.1 GCF_017312725.1 Actinocatenispora comari
GCTACCGCGCCGCGCAGCTGGCGCGGCGGTGCGGCGAGCGGGCCCGGCGCCTGCTCCGCCGCGGCCGCAGCGTCGCCGGCCGCGGCGTGCTGCGCCTCTACTACCGGGCCCAGCTGCGCCGGCCGGTGGACGAGAACCTCGCGCTCTACTGCGCCTACTGGGGCCGCGGGTACGCCTGCAACCCTCGGGCGATCCACGAGGCGGCCCGGCGGCTCGCACCCCACGTGCGCGGCGTGTGGGTGGTCAACGCGGACGCCGCCGCGCAGCTGCCGGCCGACGTGCCGCACGTCGTGCAGGACACCCCGGCCTTCTTCCGCGCGCTGGCCCAGGCGAAATACCTGATCAACAACAACAACTTCGGCAACTACCTGGTGAAGCGACCGGGCACGGTGTTCCTGCAGACCCACCACGGCACCCCGCTGAAGTCGATGGGTGTCGACGAGCAGCGCCACCCGCTGGCCCCGGTGGGTCGGCACGCCACCCGGCAGAGCCTGCTCGCCCGGTGCGCCGCCTGGGACTTCGACCTGAGCTCCAACGAGTACAGCACCGCGCTGTGGCACCAGGCCTACCCGGTGGAGTTCGAGACCCTGGAGTACGGCTACCCGCGCAACGACGTGCTGGTCAACGCGACCGCCGAGCACGTCGCCGCGCTGCGCGCGAAGCTGGGTATCGGCGCCGACGAGACGGTCCTGCTGTACGCGCCCACCCACCGCGAGTACCAGCCGTCCTACCGGCCGCTGTTCGACCCGGAGGCGTTCGTCGAGGCGCTCGGGCCGGGCCACCGGCTGCTGCTGCGCGCGCACTACTTCTACGCCGACGGCACCGGCGCACCCGCCGACCCGCGGGTGCTCGACGTGTCGTCCTACCCCACCGTCGAGGACCTGTACCTGGTGGCCGACGTCCTGATCACCGACTACTCGTCGACGATGTTCGACTTCGCGGTGCTGGACCGGCCGATCGTGATCTACGCGCCCGACTGGAACGTCTACCGGGACACCCGCGGCGTCTACTTCAACCTGGCCGCCGCCCCGCCCGGTCTGTTCGTGCGCAGCTACGACGCGCTGGTCGACGGCTTCCGGGACGGCGCGGTGGACACCGAGCAGACCCGCACGCTGCGGGCCGAGTTCCGCGACCGGTTCTGCCGGTACGACGACGGCCACGCCGCGGAACGGGTGGTGCGCAAGCTGATGCTGGGCGAGGATCCGGAGCTGCCGGCCGGCGCGCAGCGCACCGCCGGCGTCGGGGATCCCGGTCACCGCTGACCGTCCGGTACCGGCGGCACCGCCGCTGACGCCATCCGATACCGGCGGCACCGCCGCGGGCGCGGGCCGCCGGACCCATCCGGAGCGGAACGCTGCCCGGTGGGCCCGGCCGGCACACGTCAGTCGCGAACCACCTGGCTCGGTGCGCCCACGCCGTCGGATCCGCCGCCCGCCACGGCATCGAGGACGACCTCGGGCGCGTCGGTACCGCCCAGGTCGGCCGGCGCCGGGCGGGTCCGGCCCGCGCCGATCACCTCGTAGAACTGCTGGACGGCTTCCTCGTTGTAGGCGCGGTAGTCGAACGGCGGGTTCGGCACCGCACCGCGCAGGTAGGCGCGCATCCCGTCGGCCAGCGCCTCGTCGGTGCGCGGCACGACCAGGCCGACACCCTCCGGCAGCGACCCGCGGACCGAGGCGAACTCGGTGGAGACCACCGGCAGACCGAGCACCCGGGCCTCCAGGATCACCATCGGCTGGCCCTCGTAGTTGCTGGAGAGCACGAAGCAGTCGCAGTGCCGCATGATGGCGTGCGGGTTGTTCTGCTGCCCGGCGAGGATCACCGAGTCGGCCAGGCCGAGCTCGTCGACCAGCTCGGTGAGCTGGCCGAACAGCGGGCCACTGCCGACGATGATCAACCGGGTGGCCGGGTCGTCCCGGTGCACGTCGGCGAACGCCCGGATCAGCCGGGCGTGGTTCTTCTCCGGCGAGCAGCGGCCGATGGTGACGAACGTGGTGGTGTTCGGCGGCGGAGTGGTGATGCGCTCGACCAGGGCCCGGCGTTCGGCCAGCTGGCGGCGCGACTCCTGCCGCTTCGCCTCCACGACCGGGTCGTCGCCGGCGTCGGCCACCACGCCTTCCTCACCGCCGACCTCGCCGCCCTCGGGTGCCGGTACCTCGGCGAGCAGATCGGCGTCGGCCTGGGTGAGGATGCGGTCGAAGTTGATCGTGTTGACGGCGGAGACGAACTTGCTCTCGTCGCCGACCCCGGGCAGCTTGGCCCGGTTGATCTCGGCGAGCGCCGGGGACACCGACACCAGCCGGTCGAAGTGCGGGTAGGTGCTGGCCACCGCGCCCAGGCCGACCTCCAGCGGCCGCTTGCCGTCGACCTCGCGCATCCGGTCGGCCGCCATGTCGTTGTGCATCCAGATCGACCGGCACTTCGCCGGTGCGGTGAGGAAGACGTAGTCCCAGAACGGACCGTAGCCGCTGAAGTCGACGATGTAGTCGAACTCGGTGTCGCCGAACACCCGGCGGAACTCCTCGCGGAACAACCGGTTCTGCGCGGCGAGATCGACGCGCGGCGCCGTCAGCCCCTGCGCGAGCAACCGGCGGCGCGGGAAGGTGTACCGCTTGCTGCCGTTGATGCCGCCGACGTACGGGAACAGCCGCACGTTGGGGTTGATCTTCGCCTCGTTCTTCATCCGGTCCTGGCTGCGCCGCCGGTAGCTGTACAGCGCGGACACGTCGAACCGGTCGTAGTCGATGTTGTCCAGCAGGTTGAGCATCGAGGTGGTGATGCCGTTGGTCCGCATGCCACCCAGGTAGATCAGGATCGACTCGCGCCCGTCGGTGAAGTCGGTGCGCACGTCGTAGCCCTCGGTGCGGCCCCGGAACACCACGTCGATCAGCCGGGTGGTGGCGTGGCCGTCGTCGCGCGGCAGGTAGTCGGCGGCGACCTGCTCGTAGCGCGGCCGGAACGGCCCGGTGGCGTCCTCGTCGGTACCCAGACTGTTGATCCGGGCGGCGAGCACCTCCAGGTCGTCGGTGACCGGGCCCGGCCAGTCCTCGGTGGGCACGTAGAGCCCGCGGCTGTCCCGGTAGTCGGCGAGATCCGGGACGTAGAACAGGATCGGCCGGCCGGTCGCCACGAAGTCGTAGAAGATGCTGGAGTAGTCGGTGATCAGCACGTCGCTGATGCCGAGCACGACGTTGGACGGCACGTCGTTGGGGACCAGCAGCTCGCGCAGCTCGGGCAGGTCCACCGCGTACCGGTAGACCTGCTGGTGCACCCGCAACAGCACCTGGTACTTGTCGGTGTCGATCCGCTCGTTCAGCTGCCGGACCCGCTGCAGCAGCTGCTCGGCGTCGTCCTCGGCCCGCTGGAACGAGTCGCCCTTCCAGGTCGGTGCGTAGAGCACGATGCGCTGGCCGTCGGCCAGCTTCACCCCGCGGTCTCGCAACTGCGCCCGCGCCTGCGCGGTCTGCTCGTCGTCGAGGAACTGCCGGTCGATCCGCGGGAAGCCCTCCTGGACGATGGCTCCGCGGTAGATGCCCCGCAGCTTGTACGCCGTCTCGTACATCTGCTTGGTCATGAACTCGCTGCCCGAGGCGAGGTAGTCGGCCATGACGAAGTTGCGGATGATGTTGCGGGTCTCCGGGCCGCCGCCCTCGATGTCGTACCCCATCTTCTTCAACGGGGTGCCGTGCCAGGTGTTCAGGTAGACCTGGCCTTCGCGCTTGTTGAACTGGGGCGGGAAGGTCGCGTTGTTGATCAGGTACTTCGAGGTCGCGAGTGCCCGGTAGTAGGCACCGGAGTGCACTCGCACGAAACTGACGTTCGGATGCCCGGCGAACTGCTGGATCGTCTCGCGGTACCGGTGGAAGTCCGAGAGCACCCAGATGTGCTGCAGGTGCTTCATGTCCGGCGTGGCGAGCAGCTCCCGGAAGATCGCCTCGGGATTGCACAGCATGCCGTTACCGGAGAACGACTCGTACAGCACGGTGTCGGTCTTGATCGGTGCGTTCCGCCAGTGTGCGTGCGTTTCGAACTGCTTGATCGTACGCAGGCGCTGACGAATCCGGCGGAACTTCGCACGGACCTTCGATCGAGCCATTTCTCTCCCACCGTGTCCCCGACACTGGTCAACCCGGATGCTGCCGCACCGCCCACCCGGGCAGGCTGGCCGCGGCCGGGCGCTGTGTATTTGGGTGCTCCCGCGCGGTCGGCGCTGCCTCAGCCCCGCCCAGGAGCGTGCCGCTGGCACGGCACGTCATCACCCCCGAGATGATTCGACCACGATAACCGACCCTTTCCGACGCTCCGGCACCTGGCTCGCCGATTGCTCGCCGATTGCTCCCCGGTCCCTTGCACCTCCACCTCCCCGGCGACGGCAATTCACCCGTTCGGCTCCGCCTCGCGGCCGGCTGACGCATTCTCGAAGGCGCCCCCCACCACGCCGTTGGTGAGGAGTGGTCATGCGCAGCGCGCCGGCGTCACCGGCGACCGGGACCCGCGCGGCCGCCGCCGGCCCGGCACCCCGGCACCGGTTCACCGCCCTGCTGCCGGTGATCGCCCTGTACG
Source organism: Actinocatenispora comari (assembly GCF_017312725.1). GTDB lineage: Bacteria > Actinomycetota > Actinomycetes > Mycobacteriales > Micromonosporaceae > Actinocatenispora > Actinocatenispora comari. Next base: position 4,564 of record NZ_BOPO01000041.1, read on the forward strand.
TCCTCGCCGCGGCCTTCGGCCTGCTGGTGGCGCGGCGGCCGCCGTGGAGCGGCGACACCGGCGTGCACCTGGCGGTGCTCGAACAGTTCGGCCGCAACCTGCACGATCCGCCCGACCCGATGACCGGCGTCACCGAACCGGGCAGCGTCTACTACACGCCGTTCACACTGCTGCAGGCGCTCGGGTTCCGGTTCGGCGGACTCGATGCGTGGACGGTCTTCCGGATCAGCGCGGTGGTCGACGCGCTGCTGGTGGCGAGCGGCATGCACCACTTCGTCCGCCGGCTCAGCCGCGCCCCCGCCGCCCCGCTGTGCGCGCTCGTCGCGGTCGTCCTCGTCTACGGCACCCAGCTGCTGACCTGGTCCGGCGTGTACGGGCTGGCCTCGCTCGGACTGACCCTCTACTACCCGAGCACGTTCGCGCTCGGCATCACCCTGCACCTGTGGGGCGTCCTCGCGTACGCGCTGGGCGGGGGCCGGGGCTGGTGGCCGTACCCGGTGGCCGCGGTGCTCGGTGCCGACGTGCTGCTGGACCACCAGTTCACCGCGCTGGGTGCCGGGTTCGGCGCGGTCGCGCTGCTCGTCGCCCACCTGCGCGAGCTGACCCTGCGCCGGGGGCTCGCGCTGGCCGGCGCCGCGGTCGGCGCCGCGGTGCTCGTCGCGGCCTGGCCGTACTTCTCGCTGATGTCGCTGTTCGGCGGCACCGGCGCGCTCGACGCCATCCACCGGCCGCTCTACCGCACCATGTTCGACCTGTACGGGCTCGGCCTGCTCGTCGGCGTCCCGGCGCTGGTGCTGCGGTTCCACCGCAAGCGCACCGACCCGCTGGTGCTGCTCGCGCTGCTGTCCGCCGTGCCGGTCGGCTACGGGCTGCTGACCGGCGCGTACGCCTGGGGCCGGGCCTGGCCGATGCTGCTGCTCGCCGGCCAGATCGCGGCGGGGATCGAGCTCGCCACGGTGCTGTCGAACGGTACCCGGACGGCCCGGCTGTACGCGGGGGCGCTGGCCGTCACGGTGTTCGTGGTCGGCGGCTGGACCCAGGCGGGGGTGGCCGACCTCGGTGCCCGGATCCCGGCGAACGTCGCGGCCCGGATGCAGGTCAAGCACAGCTGGGGCGACTACCGCTGGCTCGCCCGGGAACTGCCGGCCGGCACCCGGATCCTCGCCGACACCTACCACGCCAAACGGATGGCCCCGGCGTACCGGATCTACCCGGTGGCGTCGGTGTATCCGGAGCCGTGGCTGGCCGGCGACCAGCGGCGCCGCACCGACGCGGCGACCATGCTCGACCCGGCGACCCCACCGGCGCGCCGGGCCGCGCTGCTGCGCGCCTACCGGGTGCGCTGGCTGGTCGCCTATCCCAGCCACGCGGCCCGGCTGCGCGCCGCCGGGCTGCACCTGACACCGGTGGCGCACAGCCCGCTGTACCCGCGCGACGGGCTCTACCGGATCGGCTGACCGGGCCGGCGGCGACACCGCACCGGGTCGGCGCCCTCAGGCCTTCGCGTAGTCGTGGTACTCGTCCAGCACCGACTCGATCGGGCCGTCCGAGATCAGCTCGCCCTTGCGCAGGTAGATGCCGCGCTTGCAGAACCGGCGCAGGTCCTTGTCCGAGTGCGAGACGAGCACCAGGGTGCGACCCTCCGCGAGCATGCCCTCGATCGTCTTGTAGCACTTCTCCCGGAACTTGCGGTCGCCCACCGCGAGCGCCTCGTCGACCAGCATCACCGGGTGCTCCAGCTGGGTGAGCACGGCGAACCCCAGCCGCACCTTCATCCCGGACGAGTAGTGCCGGATCGGCGTGTCGATGAACTCGGCCACGTCCGCGTACTCGACGATCGCGTCGAACCGCTTCTTGATCTGCTGCTGGCTGAGGCCGTGCATGGCCGCGACGATCTGCACGTTCTCCCGGCCGGTCAGGTCGCCGGAGAAGCCGGCGGACAGGGCCAGCAGCGGAGCCACCTTGCCCCGGCACTCCACCCAGCCCTCGTCCGGGGTGAGCACGCCGGCGATCATCCGCAGCAGGGTCGACTTGCCCGTACCGTTGGCGCCGATCAGGCCGACTGCCTCGCCCTCTTCGATGCCGAAGTTGATGTGCCGCAGCGCCCAGAAGTCGTGGCTGATCTTCGGCCCGCGGTTCTTGCCGCGGAAGATGAACATCTCCCGCAGCTTGCGCTGCCGCTTCCGGTTCTTGCTGAACCGGATACCCAGGTCGTGCGCCTCGATGATGGTGCTCATCGTCTTCCTACAGCTCCTTGAGCACGGCCGACTCGGCCCGGTTGAAGACCCACCAGCCAAGGATGAACACGATCAGCGACCCCGTCGCCGACATGATCACCAACTGTGCGCTGGGGAACATCGGTGCGATCCACGCGCCGTGCTGCAACTCCATGATCCCCACCAGCGGGTTGCACTGGTAGAGGAACTGGAACCAGCCGGGTAGCCGGGACGGATCGCCCGGCGCACCGAGCACCCGGGCGAGCGGGTAGATGACCGGCGCCGAGTACATCAGGATGCGCACGATCAGTCGGGTCATCCGCTCCACGTCCCGGAACAGCACGTTGAGCGGGGCGAGGATCAGTGCCACCCCGATCAGCAGCACCCCCTGGATCAGCATGGCCAGCGGGATCGCGATCAGCCGCCAGGTGAAGTAGCCGTGGAAGATCAGCGCGAACACCAGCACCACCGGGATGCCGACCAGGAACTCGACCGACCGGGCGAACACCTTCGAGATCGGGAAGATCTGCCGGTGCACCCGCATCGTGGTGATCAGCCGGGACTGCGAGCTCAGCGCGTGCGCCGACTCGGTGATGCCGGCCGACATCCACATCCAGGCGAAGATGCCGGAGACGATGAACAGCGGATAGCCGGCGTGGCCGAGCATGTTCTCGTCGCCGCTGCGGTGGTAGAGCACGCCGAAGATGAACCAGTAGATCAGCGCCTGCACCAGCGGATCGATCAGCGACCACAGGTAGCCGAGCATCGAGGACTGGTACTTGACCGCGAGGTCCCGGCGCACCAGCATCCCCATGACGCTGCGTTGTCGCCAGAGCGTTCCGACTTCCACCGTCAAGATGTCCTCCGATTTCGCCTGCCCGTGGGCCGTCGGCCGGCGAAGGGGTGCCGGCGAGGGGATCGAGTCGACCCAGAGCATCACGCGCCCGAGGTGGCGGCGCAGAGTATCACCGCGGAGCCCGAGATGTTCCAGAATCGTATAGCGCCCATTCGGCGGGCGGTCAGCCAGCACCATGTTCGCCGCGGATGATTCAACCGTAGGGCCAAGATCGTTTGTGCGCCGGCCGGCCGGTCCGGGCCGCGCGCGGCCCGACATCCGCCGCGCGCGTCCGCACTCACCAGCGGGAAAGGCTAACCGGCACACCGCCGGGGCGGCCAGTCGGCCCGGATTCGCCGGTACTGTCCGGGTACGTACCACGGGTTTCGGGCGGGAACCCGTCTGCTGGCGCACACTGCCGGGCCGGTACCGGATGGCGAGACTAGGCTCGCAGCGTGACCGACATCGCGCTGCGGGAGCAGGCAGCTCCCGCCGAACGGCTGGAAATCGTCCGCGCCGGCCTCGTCGACTACCGCGTCGCGTGGGACGAGCAGCGCCGCATCCAGCAGGCCCGGATCGACGACACCGGCCCGGACACGCTGCTGCTGCTGGAGCACCCCAGCGTGTACACGGCGGGCAAGCGCACCGAACCGCTGGACCGTCCGACCGACGGCACCCCGGTCATCGACGTCGACCGCGGCGGCAAGATCACCTGGCACGGCCCGGGCCAGCTGGTCGGCTACCCCATCATCAAGCTGCCCGACCCGGTCGACGTGATCGCCTTCGTGCACCGGGTGGAAGACCTGGTCATGTCGGTGTGCGCCGAGTTCGGCGTGCCGACCACCCGGATCACCACCCGCAAGGACATGCGCGGCGGCGTGTGGGTGCTCGCCGACGACCGTGGCCCGACCCGCAAGATCGCCGCGCTCGGGATGCGCGTCTCGCACGGGGTCACCGAGCACGGCTTCGCGCTCAACTGCAACTCCGACCTCACCGGGTACGACCGGATCGTGCCGTGCGGCATCCGGGACGCCGGGGTGACCTCGCTGACCTACGAGCTGGGCCGCGAGGTGACGGTCGCCGAGGTGCTGCCGATGGTCGAGTCCCGGGTGCACATGCTGTTTCCGTGACGGGTTCCGGGCGGGCACGCCGAGGTGCCCGCCCGGGGCCGTCACGGCGTCAGGCGGTGCAGGTCGCGCGGGAACAGCGTGACCTCACGCACGTTCGCGGCGCCGGTGAGCCGGGCCACGAAGCGCTCCAGCCCGATCGCGAACCCGCCGTGCGGCGGCATCCCGTGCCGGAAGAACTCCAGGTACGACGCGTACGGCTCGATGCTCTCGCCCCGCGCGGTGATCGCCGCCACGTAGTCGGCGTAGCGGTGCAGCCGCTGCGCCCCGCTGATCAGCTCCAGCCCGCGGAACAGCAGGTCGAAACCGCGCGAGTAGCCGGGCCGGGCCGGGTCCGGGTGGGTGTAGAAGGCGCGCTTCGCCGTCGGGTAGCCCGTCACGATCAGCCACTCCGAGCCGTGCTCGCGCTCCGCCCAGGCCGACAGCCAGCGCTCGTGCGCCGGCGCCAGGTCCTGCTCGCCCGACAGGTCCTCGCCGGTCGCGGCGCCGATCAGCTCCAGCGCCTCGGCGAAGTGCACGACGGGCAGCTCGGCCGGTACCTCCGGCAGGGTGATGCCGGCCGCGGCCACGGCGGCGCCGGCCCGTTCCGCCATCGTGTCGATCATCCCGGCGAACACCTCGCGGATCACGCCGATCACGTCCCGGTGGTCCCGGACGAACCCCAGCTCGGCGTCCAGCGAGGTGTACTCGGCCAGGTGCCGGGCGGTGTCGTGCGGCTCGGCCCGGAACACCGGGCCCACCTCGTACACCCGCTCGAACACCCCGACCATCGCCTGCTTGTAGAACTGCGGGCTCTGCGCCAGGTACGCCCGGCGGCCGAAGTAGTCGACCCCGAACACGTTCGCGCCGGACTCGGTCGCGTAACCGACCAGCTTCGGCGTGTGCACCTCGGTGAAGCCGAGGCCGTCCAGGGTGGCGCGGAACCCGCGCACCCCGGCCGCGGCCAGCTCGAACGGCGCCCGCTGCCGCGCGTTGCGCAGCGCGAACGGCGCCGCGTCGAGCACCGTGGGCAGGCTCGCCCGCAGCTCCGGCCGGTACAGCTCGAACGGCAGCGGCTCGGCCGGCTCGGACAGCGTCTCCCAGCCCGGCTCGACGACCTCGACGCCGCCCGGCGCGTCCGGGTTCGCGACCGCGCGGCCGGTCACCTCGACGACCGTCTCCTCGGGCAGCTGCTCCAGCCGCTGCCGGGCGGTCTGGTCGGCCACCACGACCTGCGCGAGGCCCGCCCGGTCGCGCAGGATCAGGAACGCCACGGACTTCAGCAGCCGCCGCCGGTGTACCCAGCCGGCCAGCCGAACCTGCTCGCCGGCGTGCGCGGCGAGCTCGGTGGACAGAATGCGTTGCACCACAACACCTCCTCGTACGAATACGCGGACCCCGGTGGGAGCTGCGAGCAGAGGAGAGCGGTGGAGAGAACGCCTCGCCGACCAACACGCCGCCTGTCGCAGCCCTGTTGGTGTGGGCGATGGGGCAAGGTCGCGGTGCCACCACACCTTCGCCGCCACGGGGGCGGCCTTGCGCGGCGCCGGCGGACCGGCATCGCTGGCCCGATCACGGGGGCCGGCCGGCGGGGCTTGGGGCCGCGGCCCCGGACCGGGACCGTCGCGCCGTTGTTCCCCGCGGCTCGGGAGGGTCTTCACGCGTGGTCCGGAGGCCGCCGTCACAGCAACAGGCGGCTCTCTCGGCTCCGGGGTCCACGTGCTACTTGGCTCCGTCAGTGCCGTTGCCGCAGACCATAGCGCGCAGGCACCAGGTACCGGCAACCGGATTGCCGGCGGGCTGCTAGGTTTCCCGGACACATCGACGACGATCGACGGCCCGGGGGGTACGAGTGCGGCGGCGGATGTGCATCGTGGCGGGGGTACTGGCGCTCGGCGCGCTGGTGGCCACCGGCTGCGGCCCGGACGGTACCCGGTCGGCCACGCACGGCGGCTCGGGTTCGCCGCACCCCGGCTCGTCCAGTTCGGCACCGGACGCGATCCGCGGGTTCGACTTCGGTTCGGCGGCCTGGCACCACCCGATGCTCAACACCATGCTGCGGGCCCGGACCCAGCGCGGCGACCGGACCCTGACGCTGCACGACGGCCGGGGCAGGGGCAGCACCCCGGACGGCGGGCCGGTCAGCTGCCGCGGCGCCGGCGCCCCGGTGTACGGCGACATCGGCGGCGGCAGCCAGGTGGCCGCCGCCGGGCTGGTCTGCTCCGCCGGGGTCAACGAGTACACCGCGTACTACGTGTGGCGCTGGGACGCGGCGAAGCGCACCGCGGTGCAGGACGACCAGCCGCTGGTGGTGGGCGAACACTGCGGCTCCGACGTGCGTACGGTCGCCTACCGGGGCCACGCGTTCGCGATCACCGTCGGGCTCGGCAGGCTGGACAGCAGCTGCGCGGACTCCGACCGCGGCCGCACCCCGTACAGCTACACGGTGGTCGAGCGGGACGGCTTCCTGATGCGCAGCACGCCGGAGCAGGGCGCGGTGCGCGAGTGCGCGCTGAACAACGGCGACATGCACCAGCTCAGGGGCGTCACCCTGTACGCGGACCGGGACGCCTCCTCGCCCGTGGTGTACCGGCCGAAGGGGCTCGCGACGCTGTGGACGGTCGGCGGGCACGACTACTACGAGTCGACCGACGACCTGACCGGCAAGAAGACCCGGTGGCAGTTCGTCCGGGCCAACCTGCCGCACGGCTACGTCTGCGGCTACCGCCAGGTGGGCTGACCGCCGCCGCGGTCACCGCCGGACGGCCGCCCGGGCCGAGCGGGGCAAGGGCCGGGTGAAGCCGGTACCAGCGGGTCACAAACCGGGCAGCACGCCGGAGACGTGAGGCACCTCACGTAACGTGCGGTGAGTGACGTCACGGACCGCGGTGCGTACCGGTTCGCGGCGTTAGGCTGGCCGGCGTGACCGTGGTTCAGCCAGAGGGCCGACGACTTCTGCGCATCGAGGCCCGCAACTCCGCAACGCCCATCGAGCGGAAGCCGCCGTGGATCAAGGTGCGCGCCAAGATGGGCCCCGAGTACACGGATCTGAAGGGCCTGGTGAAGCGCGAGGGCCTGCACACCGTGTGCGAGGAGGCCGGCTGCCCCAACATCTACGAGTGTTGGGAGGACCGCGAGGCCACCTTCCTCATCGGCGGCGACCAGTGCACCCGCCGGTGCGACTTCTGCCAGATCGACACCGGCCGGCCGGCCGAGTTCGACGCCGACGAGCCGCGCCGAGTGGCCGACTCGGTCGCCACCATGGGCCTGAAGTACGCGACGATCACCGGCGTGGCCCGCGACGACCTGCCCGACGGCGGCGCCTGGCTCTACGCCGAGACGGTCCGGCAGATCCACAAGCACGTGCCCGGCTGCGGCGTCGAGCTGCTGATCCCCGACTTCAACGCCAAGCCCGACCAGCTGGCCGAGGTGTTCTCGTCCCGGCCCGAGGTGCTCGCGCACAACATCGAGACGGTGCCGCGCATCTTCAAGCGGATCCGCCCCGGCTTCCGGTACGAGCGGTCGCTGGAGGTGATCACCAAGGCCCGGCAGGACGGCCTGGTCACCAAGTCGAACCTGATCCTCGGCATGGGCGAGGAGTTCGACGAGGTCGTGCAGGCGATGCGTGACCTGTTCGACGCCGGCTGCGAGCTGCTCACCATCACCCAGTACCTGCGCCCGTCGGTGCGGCACCACCCGATCGACCGGTGGGTCAAGCCGGAGGAGTTCGTGGCGCTGCGCGAGGAGGCCGAGCGGATCGGCTTCGCCGGCGTGCTGGCCGGACCGCTGGTGCGCTCGTCGTACCGGGCGGGTCGGCTGTTCCGGCAGGCCAAGACGGCGCGCGGCGAGGCGCTGCCGCCGGAGCTCGCGATCCAGTCCGTCTGATCGCCGCGACGCCGGCGCCCGGTCAGTAGTACTCGTACCGGGGGCCGGCGAACGAGCCGATCGCGCAGAGCAGGTAGCCGAACCCGGCCAGCCCGATCCCGGCGGCGACCACGCCCGAGTACTGCGCCAGGCCGACCGCGCTGAGGGTGAACGCGCCCGCGGCGAACAGCAGCAGCAGGCCGGACACGATCCGCAGCGCCAGCCCGCGCAGGAACCCGTACCCGACGAACCAGCACAGCAGCACCACGCCGACGATCACCGACACGCCGATCCCGGCGGTGGGCAGCTTGTATCCGTTGGCGCTGGCCACGCCGCCGGCCGCGATCTCGATGATCGCCAGCACGATCAGCCACAGCACGCCGAGCACCGCGTACAGCACCCGGCAGACGGTCGAGTCGAGCGTGCCGGCCAGCGCCACCAGCAGCGCCGGCACCAGCATCAGGCACTGGACCAGCACGAACGCGCCGACCCCGACCGCGCTCGACGAACTGGTCACGCCGCCGAACGAGGTGTCGTGCAGGTCGAGCTGGTCGGCGCCGAACCACGGCAGACCGGCACCGCCGACCACGATCAGGACGAACCCGACCAGCGTGACGCCCAGACTGCCCCGGGCACGCGGCCGACGCCGGGTCGGTGCGTAGCCGACCGGTCCGTACGCCATCTGCTGCCTCCGTTTCGCCCCGCACCCGCTGCGCGATGGTCGCCCGACGGTAGCCAGCGCGCGCCAGCCGGCCCGGACACTCCGCCGGTACGCCGGGCCGCCGGCGACGTCGATAGACTTCACGGCATGGCCAAAGCTGAGCCGGAGAAGGCATCGTTCCTCGAACGCCTGAAGCAGATCCGCACCGCGTTCGTGTTCACCGCCAAGCGCGACACGCTGTTCCTGCCGTTGGTGATCGTCGCCGTGGTGATCCCGATCGCGGCCGGCGTGATCGCGTTCCTGCTGCTCGGCTCGCCGGTCTGGCTCGCGGTCGGCGTGGTGCTGGCGCTGCTCGCGGTGCTGATCGTGATGAACCTGCGGGCGAACACCGCGATGCTCAACGAGGCCGAGGGCAAGGTCGGCGCCGCCGCGGCGATCCTGCAGACGATGCGCGGCGACTGGAAGGTCACGCCCGCGGTGCAGGCGACCACCCAGGAGGACTTCGTGCACCGGGCGGTCTGCCGCGCCGGCGTGGTGCTGATCGGCGAGGGCAGCCCGGGTCGGCTGCGCAGCCTGCTCGGCCAGGAGAAGAAGCGCACCTCCCGGGTCGCCGGCGACACCCCGATCTACGACATCCAGGTCGGGGACGAGGAGGGGCAGATCAGCCTGCGCAAGCTGCGCAGCCACCTGCTGAAGCTGCCCCGCAACATCACCGCCAAGCAGGTCGCCGCCCTGGACACCCGCCTCGGTGCGATCGGTTCCCGGCCGCCGATGCCGAAGGGCCCGATGCCGAAGAACGCCCGCCCGCCGAAGGGCGCCTACAAGGCGATGCGCGGCCGGTAGCCACCGTGCCGGCGCAGCGACGCCCCGGGTCGAGGTGACCCGGGGCGTCGCTGCGTCCGCGGTACGGTCTTCGCCGCGCTACCGCTCGGCCGGGGCCTTGTCGCCCAGGTGCAGGGCGAGGGTGCGCAGCAGGTCGGCGAGCTGGTCGCGCTGCGCCGCCGACAGCCCGGCGAGCAGCCGGTCCTCGTTGGCGACGTGACCGGTCACCGCCCGGTCGATCAGCTCGCGCCCCTCGTCGGTCAGCGCGATCAGCACGCTGCGCCGGTTGCCCGGATCGACCCGGCGGGTCACCAGTCCCCGGGCGCTCAGCCGGTCGATCCGGTTGGTCATCGCGCCGGAGGTGATCATCGAGGAGGCCACCAGCGCCCCGGCGGTCAACTGGTACGGCGGGCCGCTGCGGCGCAGCGTGGCGAGAATGTCGAACTCCCACGACTGCAGGTCGTGCTCGCCGAAGTACTCCCCCAGTCCGTGTTCCAACAGCCGGCCGACCCGCTTGATCCGGCCGACGATGCCCATCGGGCTGGCGTCCAGGTCGGGACGCTCGGCCTGCCACTGCGCGAGAATCCGATCGACCGCGTCCGGCATCACACACTCCTCGACGTTGAACTGTTTGACAACAAGATAACCCACGGCTAGATTCCTCGACGTTGAACATTTCAACGTCGAGGAGTTCGTCATGGCCGACTTCAGTACCGGCGCCACCCGGGCACCCGGTGCCGCGCCGACGGCCGGTACGGTCGCCGGGCCGGCTGCCGGTGCGGTCGCGGCGCCGGCGGGATCCGTCGCGGCGCGCACCGCGCTGACCGCCCTCGCCCCCGTCGTCTGGGGCACCACCTACCTGGTCACCAGCCAGTGGCTGCCGCCCGACCACCCGCTCTGGTCGGCGACGCTGCGGGCCCTGCCCGCCGGCCTGATCGCCCTCGCCCTGGGCCGCCGGCTGCCGCACGGCGCCTGGTGGTGGCGCGCGGCGCTGCTCGGCACCCTCAACATCGGCGCCTTCTTCGCCCTGCTGTTCGTCGCCGCGTACCGGCTGCCCGGCGGGGTCGCCGCGATCCTCGGCGCGCTGCAGCCGCTGGCCGTCGCCGCCCTCGCGTACGGGCTGCTCCGGGAGCGGCCGACGCTGTGGCGGCTCGGCTGGGCGGTCGCCGGTGCCGCCGGAGTCGCGGTGATCGTGCTGCGCGCCGGCGCCGCCCTCGACCCCGTCGGCATCGTCGCCGGCAGCCTCGGTACCGCCGGGATGGCCGCCGGCGTGGTCCTGTCGAAGCGGTGGCGCCGACCCGTCGGCGTCGTCGCGTACACCGGCTGGCAGCTCACCGCCGGCGGGTTGCTGCTGCTTCCGCTCGCGGTGCTGGTCGAGGGCGCGCTGCCGCCGCTGGACCCGCCCGCGATCGGTGGCTACCTGTGGCTCGGCGGCGTCGGCACGCTGCTCGCGTACGGGCTCTGGTTCACCGGCATCGGCCGGCTGCCGGTGACCGCGCTGTCGTTCCTGCCGTTGCTGTCCCCCGTCGTCGCCGCGACCGTCGGCTGGCTGGCACTGGGCCAGTCGCTCGGCCCGCTGCAGGTCGCCGGCTTCGTCCTCGCCCTCGGCGCCATCGCCGCCGCCCAGTTCGCCCCCCGTCGGCCCCGCGGCTGACCCGACCCGCTGGAGAACCCATGTACCTGACCGTTTTCGGCGCGACCGGCACCGTCGGCCGCACCGTGGTCGACGAGGCGCTGGCACGCGGTCACCGCGTCACCGCCGCCGTACGCAACCCGGCCCGTACCGCCCAGCTGCCGGCCGCCGCGGAGCCGGCCGTCGCCGACGCGGAGGACCCCGCGCAGGTCGCCGCGCTCGCCCGGGGCCGGGACGCGGTGGTCGGCGCGACCCGGCCGGCGGCCGGACACGAATCGCGGCTCGGGGCCGCCGCGCACGCGCTGCTCACCGGTACCGCCGCCGGCGGGAGCCGGTTGCTGCTGGTCGGCGGGGCGGCGACGCTGACGGTGCCGGACACCGGACGGCTGCTGCTGGACGACCCGCGGTACCTGCCCGCCGACGCCCGGGCGATCGCCGCGGCCTGCGTCGACCAGCTCGCCCGCTGCCGCGAACACGAGGGCGACTGGAGCTACCTGAGCCCGCCGGCGCAGCTCGACGACGGCCCGCGCACCGGCCGGTACCGGATCGGCGCGGACGAGCTGGTCGTCGACGCGGACGGTGCGTCCCGGATCTCGGCAGCCGATCTCGCGGTGGCCCTGCTGGACGAGGCGGAGCGGCCGGCGCACCGCCGACGCCGCTTCACCGTCGGCTACTGACGGGCACGTACCGGCCGGCGCCGCTTCACCGTCGGACGCTGCCGCAGCGTCGGCCGCTGACCGGCAGGGACCAGGCGGCGCCACTTCACCGTCGGGGCAACGCCGCTCTACCGTCGGCCGCTGACCGGCAGGGACCGGGCGAGGCCGCCGCACCGTCCGGGCGACGCCGCTCTACCGTCGGTCGCTGACCGGGTGGCACCGCCGAGCACGTCGGGCGACCGGCTCAGGTGTGCACCACGATCGAACCGGCGGCGCGGTCGTGCAGGCCGCGGCCACCCGGGCCGACCACGAGCGGCGGCACGATCAGGCAGAGCAGGAAGCCGCGCAGCAGCGCCCGCGGCACGCCGACCCGGCCGTGATCGGACACCCGCAGGCAGGCGATCCGGGCCAGCCGCATGCCGACCGTCTGACCGAACACCCCGACGAAGACCCCGTACTCGACGATCAGCACCGGATAGGCCCAGAAACCCACCATCGTCTGGTTGGAGAACACTCCGGTCAGCCGGGCCAGCACGGTGCCGACCAGCAGGCAGAGGATCCAGTCGAGCACCAGCGCGACGAACCGCTTGCCCCAGGTGGCGGGGCTGCCCGGCTCGGCCGGCGCGTTCGGGTCGGCGGGCCGGCCGGTGGTCTGCTGGGACGAGCGCTCGCTCACCGGCCCAGCTTACGGCGACGCCCCGGTACCGGCGCCCGCGGGTCGGTGCCGCAGAACCGGCGTCCGCGGACTGGCCGGTACCGGCGGCGGTGGCGGCGCGGCACCCCGGGTCCCGGGTCGGCGCGTCGGGCATCACGGCGGTCACGGCGAGGGCGGAAAGCCGGCGGGCCCGTAACAGCGGCGAAACAATGCAGATACGGCCGGGCAACGGCGGGTTCCTACCCTGACCGGGTACCCGGGGGTACGCATCGAGCCGCGAGACGACGGAGGACACGTGTTCGACAACTCCGAGGCACTGCTGAAGTTTCTGGCCGACGACGGCGTACGGTTCGTCGACGTCCGGTTCTGCGACCTGCCGGGGGTGATGCAGCACTTCACGGTGCCGGTCGAGTCGTTCGACGCGGACGTGTTCACCGACGGTCTCGGGTTCGACGGCTCGTCGATCCGCGGGTTCCAGCAGATCCACGAGTCGGACATGCTGCTGTTGCCGGACCCGACGACGGCGTTCGTCGACCCGTTCCGGGCGGAGAAGACGCTGGCGCTCAACTTCTTCGTGCACGACCCGTTCACCCGCGAGCCGTACAGCCGGGACCCGCGCAACATCGCCCGCAAGGCCGAGACCTACCTCGCCGCGAGCGGCATCGCCGACGCCGCGTACTTCGGTGCCGAGGCCGAGTTCTACCTGTTCGACTCGATCCGGTACGACACGGCCACCCAGCACGGCTTCTACCACATCGACTCGATCGAGGGCGCCTGGAACTCCGGCGCCGCCGAGGGCGGGCGCAACCTCGGACACAAGATCGCCCCGAAGGGCGGCTACTTCCCGGTGTCGCCGGTCGACCAGACCGCCGACCTGCGCGACGCGATCACCCGCAACCTGCTCGACGCCGGCCTGGTCGTCGAGCGGGCCCACCACGAGGTCGGTACCGCCGGGCAGGCCGAGATCAACTACCGGTTCTCTACCCTGCTGCACTCCGGTGACCAGGTGCAGCTGTTCAAGTACATCGTGAAGAACACCGCGCACGCCGCCGGCAAGACCGCCACGTTCATGCCGAAGCCGCTGTTCGGTGACAACGGTTCGGGCATGCACACCCACCAGAGCCTGTGGCTCGCCGGCGAGCCGCTGTTCTACGACGAGACCGGGTACGCCGGCCTGTCCGACACCGCCCGCTGGTACATCGGCGGCCTGCTGCACCACGCGCCGAGCCTGCTGGCGTTCACCAACCCGACGGTCAACTCGTACCGCCGGCTGGTGCCCGGCTTCGAGGCGCCGGTCAACCTGGTGTACTCGCAGCGCAACCGCTCGGCGTGCACCCGCATCCCGGTCACCGGTACCAACCCGAAGGCCAAGCGGGTCGAGTTCCGGGTGCCGGACCCGTCGTCCAACCCGTACCTGGCGTTCTCGTCGATGCTGATGGCCGGACTGGACGGGGTGCGCAACAAGATCGAGCCACCGGAGCCGGTCGACAAGGACCTGTACGAGCTGCCGCCCGAGGAGTTCGCCGGCGTCAAGCAGGTACCGGGGTCGCTGCCGGAGGTGCTCGACGCGCTGGAGGCCGATAACGAGTACCTGCTCGCGGGTGACGTGTTCACCTCCGACCTGATCGAGTCGTGGGTGGACTACAAGCGCGCCAACGAGGTCGACCCGATCCGCCTGCGCCCCACCCCGCACGAGTTCGCCCTCTACTACGACGTCTGATCGCCCCCGGCAATGCGACGTCTGATCGCCTCCGGCAACGCGACGTCTGATCGCCTCCGGCAACGCGACGTCTGATCGCCTCCGGCAACGCGACGTCTGATCGCCTCCGGCAACGTGACGTCTGATCGCCTGATCGCCCCCGGGCAACCCGAACAGCGCCCGCCCCCGGACCACCGGTGGCGGGCGCTGCCGCGTACCGGCGGCGTCGAACGTCAGCCGGGGTGGCGGTGGTGGATGGCGCGGACGCGGGCAGCCGGCACCCGAACTCGGTGACGACGACATCTGTTCCCAGCAACGGGTACGAGCGGCTACGCCGGCTTGCGCCAGGACTCCCGGGGCGCCGCGTAGACACCCTGCCGTGGCCGCACCCGGACCATGCCCCACTCCACGAGCCCGGCGATCGCCCGGCGAGCGGTCCCGCGGGCGACTCCGTACGCCTGGGCGATGGTGTTCTCCGACATCACCCGCTGGCCGGGCTGATACGCCCCGGAGCGGATCTGCTTCTCGACGTCGAGGGCGATCTGCTCCCACTTCGGCACTTCGATGTCCGGCACGGCCTCCATCCCCTCACCCTGACAATGCCAAGGTGCTCGCGAGCCAGCATATACACACCTACATACCCATGGGTGACGCTGTACAAGGATGGTTCAGGCAAGTAGCCTGGCTGCACTCCGCAAACAGGGCCGGGTGGCGTCCAGTCCACGCCGCCCGGCCCCTGACCGCTCGCGAAGGGAGCGGCTATGACGAACCTTATCCGGCGGCCCGATCGGATTCCCCGCGCCGGACAGCTGGTGCACATCAGCCCCGCCGCCGGGGTGTACGGGGCGGGCTCCGCCTGGTGGCACGTGATCACCGCCGAACCGGCGCTCACCGACGGGATGTGCTACCTGACCGCGGGGCCGCTCGACCCGAACGACCACGACGGCCGCGCCCGAGTCTTCTTCTGCCGCATCGACGGACTGCTCGTCCAGGACGTGCGGTGATGCTCGTACGTCTGGGGTCCCGCAGCGGGCTGCCACCGAATCCGTCGCACGCAGCAGGCGCCGAGAGTCCTTGTCCTCGTCACCCCTTGCTCGCTAGCGTCGAGACGAAGCGCGGTCGACGAACGGAGACGGCCGTGTACCCCGGTGGCACGAACGGGCAGTGGGTGCGCAGCCGCAACCAGGAAAGTGTCGAGGCGCTCCAGGCCGAGCAACAGGTGCGGTCCGGCCTGGAGCGCGAACAGCTGGAGCGGTGGCACGAGTTCCGCAGCCGGCTGTGGCACAGGATCCTCAGCTGGTTCCACCGCTGACGGCCGGCCACCCGCCGAGCCTCGGCGTCGTCACCGGCGCGTGGTCGTGTCAGTAGGTGTGGTGCGGAGGTGGGTGAGGAGGACGTCGAAGACGGCGGCGAGGTGGTCGATGCGGCCGGTGGAGCGGAGTACCTGAACGCCGCCCTGGATGCCGGCGACGAAGGCGGCGGCCGTACGGTCGGGGTCCAGTTCGGGGCGGATCCGGCCGGCGGCCTGCATCGCCTCGATGCCCACCCGGATGTGCTGCTGCCACTGGGCGAGCAGCGCGCGCACTACCTCGGTGGCCCCCGGAGTGGTGGTGAGTTGACTCATCAGCGCACTCAGCGGGCAGTGCGAGCCCTGCGCCTGGTACCGGGCGAGCACCGCGTCGCGCCACCGGTGCCAGGCGGGCCAGGAGGTCAGCGCGCCGAGGTGCGGCTGCTGGTCGTCGAGCACCCGGTCGGCCTCGTGCTGCGCGACGGCGAGCAGCAGTTCCTCCTTGCCGCCGGGAAAGTAGTGGAACAGCTGCCCCTTGCTGGTACCGGTGATCGCGCGGACGTCGTCGAGGGTCATCTCCCCCGGCTCGGCGCTGTGCAGGTGTGCCGCCGCGCCGTCGATGATGCGTTGCCGGGTCGCGCGCCCCTTAGCGGTGATCGCCACCCGTCGAGGGTAACTCCGCTGGACCCAGCGGTCCAGAAACGACCCGGTCGGTACCGGAACCAGGCCGACGACGATCCGAATCTCCGCCCTCCAACCCGCGTCACGTTTGGACTGGCAGGTCCAAAATTGGCGGCCTAGCGTCCAGGTCATGACACCACGACTGCGGGGCCGGACGGCCCTGGTGACCGGGTCCACCAGCAACATCGGCCGCGCCATCGCGCTCGCGTTCGCCGCCCAGGGGGCGCACGTGGTGGTCTCCGGCCGGGACGAGACCCGCGGCGACGGGGTCGTCGCCGAGATCGAGCGCGCCGGTGGCCGGGCCGACTTCGTCCGCGCCGACCTGGACGGTACGGCGCAGGCCAGCCAGGCGCTCGCCGCCGAGGCGACCCGCCGGCTGGGCGGGCGGCTGGACGTCCTGGTCAACAACGCCGGCATCTACCCGCCCGGTACGACGCCGACGACCGACCCGGCCACCTTCGACCGGGTGTACGCGGTGAACGTCAAGGCGCCGTTCTTCCTGACTCAGGTGGTGGCGCCGGCGATGGTCGCCGCGGGCGGCGGCGTGATCGTCAACCTCGGCTCCTGGGTGGCGCGGCGCGGCCTGCCGATGGGCGCCCTGTACGCGTCGACGAAGGGCGCGATGGAGACGCTGACCCGCGCCTGGTCGGCGGAGTTCGGCGGCGGGGGCGTGCGGGTCAACGCGATCTCGCCGGGCGTCATCCGTGACCCGGCCCTGGACCCGTCGAGCCAGTTCGCCGGCGAGACGCTGATGCACGGCACCCCGGCCGGTACCGCCGGGCACCCGGACGCGATCGCCGCCGCCGCGGTGTACCTCGCGTCCGACGACGCCGCGTTCGTGCACGGCGCCGTGCTCGACGTCGACGGCGGCCGCACCGGCGTCACCACCACCGGCCGCTGACCGGACGGCCGCCGTGCCGGGCGCTGGTCGTCGGCCGGTCAGCGCCGGCCCTCGCCCGGCCCGGGGTGGCAGTGCGACCAGGCAGTCAGCGGTGCGGTGGCCTTCAGCACCATCTCGTCGAACTCGTCGGCCGGGTCGGAGTCCAGGACGATCGCGCCGCCGGCACCGACGTGCAGCTCGTCCCCGGCACGCACCGCGGTACGGATGACGATGCTCAGGTCCGCGCCACCGGTGAGGCCGAAGTAGCCGAGCGCGCCGGAGTAGACGCCGCGAGCGGCCGGTTCGAGCCGGTCCAGGATCTCCATGGTGCGCTGCTTCGGGGCTCCGGTCATCGAGCCGCCCGGGAAGCAGTGCCGCACGCAGTCGACCGCGTCGACCTCCGGCCGCAGCTGCCCGGACACCGTGGACACCAGCTGGTGCATCGTCTGGTACGACTCGACCGCGAGGTACCGGTCGACCGAGACCGAGCCGACCCGGCACACCTGGCCGAGGTCGTTGCGCAGCAGGTCGACGATCATCAGGTTCTCGGCCCGGGTCTTCGCGTCGCCGGCCAGCCGGGCGGCGAGTTCGGCGTCCCGGGCCGGATCGGGGTGGCGCGGGGCAGTGCCCTTGATCGGCCTGGTCTCGACCCGGCCGGCCGGCGTCACCCGCAAGAACCGCTCCGGCGACGAGCCGTACACGCAGACCCGGCCGATGCGCAGCAGCGCCGCGTACGGAGCCGGGTTGAGTCGCCGCAGCCGGCGGTACAGGGCGAGATCGTCGCCGTCGTAGCGCACCCGGGCGGCGTCGGTCAGGCAGATCTCGTAGCTCTCGCCGCGCCGAAGCTCGCGCTGGCACTCGCCGATCCGGTCCAGGTACGCCGCCCGGTCCAGCGCGAGATGCGGTACCGGATCGCACGCCGAACCGGCGGGTTCGTCGAGGGTGGCAGCAGGGGGCGCGTCGAGGCGCGCTGCCGCCAGGGCGGCGAGCCGGGCGCTGGTCGCGGTGACCCAGGCGCGGGCGGCGCCGTCGTCGTCGCGGTACAGGGCGATCAGGTGGGTGACGCCGCGCTCGTGGTCGACGGCGACGAGCCGGTCGGTGAAGATCCAGCAGGAGTCCGGCATCGGGGAACGGTGCGCGGCGGCGGCAGCGCAGTCGGCCTTCAGCTCGTAGCCGAACCAGCCGACGTACCCGCAGTCGAAGTCGAACGGCAGGCCGGCGTCCGCGACCCGCCGCCGCGCGAGCTGGCGGCGCAGCACGTCGAACACGGTGCCCGGCTCGAGCCGCGATCCGGCGGCGGACCGTACCGTCACTCCCGCGTCGCCGACCCGGTAGGTCAGCGCCTCCGCCAGCGGGCCGGACGCGTCGCCGAGGAACGAGAACCGGGACAGGCCCGGCTCGACCCGGCTGCTGTCCAGCCAGAAGCAGTCCGGCGAGCCGGCGAACAGCGTCTCGAACGCCGTCCCGGTGTCCACCGCCACCGGCAGCTCCGCCCGGTGCAGGCGCAGTCCCGCCGTACCCTGCAGCGGTCCGGCCACCTTGCCCGGCCCGGCGGAGGGACCGGGCGCAGCCGGGTACCCGACCGGCGCGGGGTGGACGGCCGAGCCGGACGGCCCGCTTCGCCGGCGGTGCCGCGGGGCGGCGGAGAGGTCGCGGAAGTTGGTCAGCAGCTCGCGGCCGAAGGTCGAGGCGACCGACTCCGGGTGGAACTGGACTCCCCAGCGCGGCCGGTCGCGGTGCCGGATCGCCATCACGACGCCGTCGTCCGCCCACGCGGTCGCGAGGTAGTCGGGTGGCAGCGGCTCGGCGACGCACAGCGAGTGGTAGCGGACCGCGACGAACTCCGCCGGTACGCCGGTGAACAGCTCGTCGCCGCGGTGGGTGATGCGGGCGAGCCGGCCGTGTTCCGGCCGCGGCGCCGGTTCTACGGTGCCGCCGGACAGCCAGGCGAGCGCCTGGTGGCCGAGGCACACGCCGAGCACCGGCAGGTCGGTACCGGCCAGCAGCGCGGGCACCAGTCCGAGGTCGCGGGCCACGGCGGGGTGTCCGGGGCCGGGCGAGACGACGATGTTGTCGAGGCCGGCGAGGTCCAGGGCGGCCAGCGCGTCGTCGTCGTTGGCGAGTACCAGCGGGTCGGCGCCGTTGACCTCGGCGAGCAGCTGAAACAGGTTGAACGTGTACGAGTCGTGGTTGTCGACCAACAGCGTGCGCACCACGACTCCCCGAGACCGACCGACTGGCGCAACGGCGCCGGGCGCACGACGGCGCGGCACCCAGTAGACGGTGACCGGTACGGGGCTGTCAACGTGCTGGTGGTCGCACCCGCAGCCGTACGACGCCGGCTGGGCGCGCTGCCGGTGGGGGCGGCGGTCCGCCGCCCCCACCGGAGTCCCGGCGCCGGGTCAGACGCGGTCGGCGACGATGAGCAGGTAGTGGAAGCTGCCCTCCCGGTACGCGGTGAGGAACGCCTCCTCGATGCCGGTGGCCACCGACGCCTGCTCGCGCAGCTCCCAGTACGGGATGGTGTGCGGGGTCAGGTCGACGACGGTGATGGGCACGAAGTTGTTGGCCGCCAACGCCTTGAAGTAGTCGCTGCGCGGGTGGATGTTGCAGATGTACTGCTCGTCGATCCGGCTCACCGCCTTCGACCGGCCGCCGGTCACGTCGTTGTAGCAGCCGGTGATGCACACGTACCGGCCGCCGTAGGACAGCAGCCGGGCGAACTCGGCGAACAGCGGGAACAGGTCGACGTACATGGTGGTCTCGTTGGTCCAGATCGCCTGCCGTGACCCGGTGTCGAAGCCGGTGTCGAGCATGTTGCGGAAGTGGTAGCGCACCTGGTCGTCGACGCCGCGCGCGGCGGCCTGCTTGTTGGCGAACTGCACCTGGTACTCCGAGATCGACACGCCGTCGACCGCGCAGCCGAACCGGTGGTTGGCCATGATGCTGGTGCCGCCGCGGCCGGAGCCGGCGTCCAGCAGCCGGTCGGCGGCCGAGATCGGGCCGAGGTGGTCGAGCAGCAGGTCGGCCTGCGCGGTCTCCAACCGGTGCAGTTCGGCGATGATCCGCTCGTCCCGGGTCGCGGCCGGCCCCTGCAGTACCGACGGGTCGTAGTCGCCGATGCCGTAGTGGTGGTGGAACAACCCGTCGATCTCGCCGAGGCGCAGGTTGACCGGGTCCTTGCGGTTGGTGTTCCAGTAGTTCGCGACCGACCGCTGGTACTCGGTGCGCAGCACCGTGGTCCCGGCCTGGCTGGTGGTGGTGGTCATCGTGTCGCTCCTGTCTGCTCGGTGGTCGGCGCCGCGTCGGCGCCGTGGTAGCGGGCGGTACTGGCGTGCCACTCGCGGCTGCCGCCCAGCCAGGCCCACAGCCCGGCGAGGAAGCGCCGCAGCGCCGGCGAGCCGGCCAGGCTCAGTACCGCCGCCTCGGACTCGAACGTGTGCATCAGCTCGTCGTGGATGGCCGCACTGCGCTCCACCGCTTCGGTGAGCGAGCAGTGCTGCTCGGCCGCCAGTACCCGGGGCAGGTTGGTGTCGGTGGGGTCCTCCTTCGCCATCGAGTACAGGTCGTTGACCAGCACGCTCGCGGTGCCGGCGAGGGTGAAGGCGCGCCGTACCCGCGGGTCGGCGAACTCGGCGGCCGGCAGTTCGTAGCCGGCGACCGGGTCGATGAGCACCATGCAGGGCAGGAAGCTGTTCTCGTGCCGGTGCAGCAGGTACTCCCACACCGGCGGCATCTGCTCGGTGGTGCGCCAGACGGCTTCCTGGTTGTACGCCACGAACATCACCGACAGCTCGTGCCGCAGCCGGGCCACCTGCGCCGCGGTCGCGTACCGGGACAGGTTGTCCAGGCTGTCGCGCAGCGCCACCATCACCGGGTCGCCGCGCCGATGCTCGTCCAGCTGGCTGGCGTACGGCTCGGGCAGGTGGGCCGGATCGATGGCGGTGTAGGCGATCGCGAGGCGCTGGCCGAGCCGCTCGGGTACCGCCTGCTCGGCCTCGCCGTCGACGTAGTGGTCGTCGACCGACCACTCGGCCAGCGCGCACTTGGCCGCGGCGAGCAGCCGGTCGGCGTCGTCGCTCTCCGGGTGCGCCAGCATGATCAGCCGGCCGAAGTCGCAGGCGGCGACCCGGTCGAGCTGGCCCGGGTAGATGCCCACCTCGCCGGCCCACTCGACCAGCCGCGCGTTGACCTCCTCCCCCAGCGCCCGGTCGTCGCGCAGCGCGGGCGGGCAGTACAGCTCGGGCACGCCGGGCGGCCCGGCCGCGCCGGTCGTGGCGGGCGGTGCCGGGGTCGGGATGCGCAGGGCGCTCGTGCCCAGCCCGGCCGGCAGCATCCAGTCCGCCGAGGCCGTCGGCGGCAACGGGGCCGGTGCCGGCGGCAGCGGGCCCGGCGTCGAGCCGGTCGATCCGGTCGAGCCGGCCGGCACCGGGTCCGTCGGCGCGGTCGGGCCGGCCGGGGTCGCGACCGCGTCGGGCAGGGTGCGCGGCGCCGGTCGGCCCACCGTGGACAGCAGGGCCAGTACCAGCCGGCTCGCCTCGCTGTCCGCCGGTGCCGCCGCGGTACGGGTCAGCAGGGTCACGGGATCCTCCTCGTCGGCGACACGGATCAGGCCGCGGGCGCGCCGAGCTCGGCGTCCTCCAGCACGCCGAGCGCGTCGGGTACCAGCACCGCGGCCGAGAAGTACGCGCTGACCAGGTAGCCGATGATCGCCTGCTCGTCGATGCCCATGAACCGCACGTTGAGCCCCGGCTCGTACTCCTCCGGGATCGACGCCGGGCGAAGCCCCACCACGCCTTGGTCCGCCTCACCGGTACGCATGGCGAGGATCGACGAGGTGTGGTGCTGCGACACCGGGATCTTGCCGCACGGGAAGATCGGCACGCCGCGCCAGGACGGCACCCGGTGCCCGTCCACCTCGACCGGGTCCGGGTAGATGCCGCGCTTGGTGCACTCCCGGCCGAACGCGGCGATCGCCTTGGGGTGGGCCAAAAACAGCCTGGTGCTGCGCCGCATGCACAGCAGCTCGTCCAGGTCGTCCGGGGTCGGCGGGCCGGTGCGGGTGCGGATGCGCTGCTTGAGGTCCGCCTGGTGCAGCAGCCCGAACTCGGCGTTGTTGACCAGCTCGTACTCCTGCCGTTCGCGCAGCGCCTCGATGGTCAGCCGCAGCTGCTGCTGCGTCTGGTTCATCGGGTCGTTGTACAGGTCGGCCACCCGGCTGTGCACCCGCAGCACCGTCTGCGCCACCGACAGCTCGTACTCCCGCGGCCGGGTCTCGTAGTCGGCGAACGTACCGGGCAGCGTCGCCTCGCCGGTGTGCCCGGACGACAGCTCGATGTCCGCCTCACCATGCTTGTTGTGCGGCAACGAGTCCCGCGCCCCGGCCGAGTCGGCGGCGAGGTGCTCGCGCAACGCCGGCGACGCGTCGGACAGTTGCGCGAACGCGGTCACCGGCAGGGTCAGTACGGTGCAGGCGGTCGCGGCCCGGGCGGTGAACTCCCAGATCGTGTCCGGCCGGGTCAGCGCCTCGGCGCCGAAGTAGTCGCCGTCGCCGAGCACGCCGAGCACCGCCTGGTCGCCGTACTTGCCGGTGCCGATCTTGGTGACCTTGCCGTGCGCGATCAGGAACACCGCCTCGGCCGGGTTGCCGAAGTCGGCGAGCACCTCGCCGGCGGAGTACTCGTGCTGCTCGCACCGCTGGGCCAGCGCCTGCAGCACCTCGTCGTCGTCGAAGCCGCGCAGCGCCGGCAGTTCGGTCAGCTCCCGCGGCACCACCTCGACCCGGGCGCCGACGTTGGAGAACGTCAGCCGGTTGTCGCCGACCACGTAGGTCAGCCGGCGGTTGACCCGGTAGGTACCGCTGGTGACGCCGATCCACGGCAGTCGCCGCTGCAGCCAGCGCGACGAGATGCCCTGCATCTGCGGTTCGGACTTGGTGGTGGTGGCGAGATTGCGGGCCGCCACCGTGCTGAGGCTGCGGGTGCGGTCCTCGTCGGTCTGTGCCTGCTCTGGCTGGATCGTCTCGGTCACGATCTCACACCGCCAATCGGTTCGTGGATGGACTGGGCCGTCACGGTTTCGGGCACACCGGACCGACGGAGCGGGCCCGGCCCGTCCGGTGCGATCGGCTCTGGTTCGCTTGCGGTACCGGCGATCCGCCGGTGCGGGTTCGCCGGTGGACGGTCAGCCGGCGAGGTGCACGGTCAGGTCGATCTTCTTCTCGTCCGGCCAGACCACGTCGACCGTGCCGGCGGCCCGGGCGTAGCTTCCGGTACCGCCGAGGATCGCGCCGGTGGACGTGCGCGGGTAGTCGCCGAACCGGTCGATCACCCGCTGGTAGTGGATGTCGCCGTCGGCCAGGTGCAGCACGATCATGCCGAACACCACCGGCTGGGCGGTGCTCTTGAGGTCCACCACCGCCGAGCTCGACCACGCGGTACCGGCGGCCTTTCCGTCGCCGTCGACCAGGTCGAAGGTGGCGATGTAGCCGATGCCCAGCGTCGGTGCGGCCGGCAGGGTGAGCTGGGTCCGGGTCGCGACCAGCGTGAGCGGGTCTGCCGCGGGTGATCCGGCCGCCCGCTCCCCCGGCCCGCCCGCGGGTCCGGTCGAGCCCGGCGGTGCGCCGAACGCCGGGCTCGACGCCGCGAGCGAGGCGCCGGCCAGCGGTGCCGCGACGGCGAGTCCGAGCGCGACTCGTCGGGTACTCATCGAAACCACCTCGATTCGTCAGGGGTACTGCCGGAACTTTCCGAGCACCTCGGTGAAGGCGTCCGGGCCGACACCGAGCGACCCGGCGTACGGGTGTCCCATCTGCTGCACCAGCCACAGCGTGAAGGCCAGCAGGCCGGCCACCGCCGCGCACATCAGGATCTGGTGCCGCAGCCGGCCGTACCCGAACGACAGGGTGAAGCCGACCGTGATCGCGCCGCCGGCGAGCAGCCCGACCCACATCACCGTCGGTACCGGCGAGTCGGCCCGGCTGGTGCGGTTGCGGCGGGCGTCGACGGTCTGGTCGACCGAGTCGAGGATCTGGGTCATCAGCACCTGGCCGCGGTAGTCCTGCGGGCGGTAACTGAGGATCACCACCCGCATCTGCGCCACGTCGGCGACCGCGCGCGAGCTGGTGGCGCCGTGCGCCATCGCCGGCCACTCCTCGGTGGCGACGGTCTCGGCGTACGAGCGGGCCAGGTCCTTGAGCTGGTCGCGTTGCGGTTGCGGCAGGGCGCGCGCGGTGAAGTAGATCGCCGAGACGTCGCTCGCCTCGGCCTGGCTGTAGTGCTGCGCGTCGTCGTTGGTCTGCCACACCTGTACCACGACGAAGGCCAGCAGCACCGCGTACAGCACGCCGACCATGTTGAAGATGGTGCTGGCGACCTCGTGGTCGAGGGTGCGCCGGTCGCCGGCCCAACGGTCGATGACGACCAGTACCAGGGCCACCGCGGCGACGGCCGCGGCGGTGACGAGCAGCCCGGACATCATCGACGACCCGCCCCCGTGGCGGGGGTCGCCGGGGCGCCGCCGGTACCGCCGCACTGACTGTCCACTGTGGACTTGTCGAACGCGCGGCGGTACCTGGCCATCACCCCACACCACCCATTCGCCGTCGTCTCAGCCTCGGGTTCCCGGCCACCGCGAGGATCACTCGTAGTAGCCGCCGATGACTTTAAGTAGCAGACGGATGGCGGGCAAGGAGTCTGTCAGTTTTGTTTTTTCTCCCGCAAATCACCACAAGTCGGAACTGGTGGAGTAGCGTGTTCCGCCCGGCGCCGGACGCACGGCGGTCGGCTCGAGACCGGGGTTCAGGCCTCGACCAGCGCGATCGCGAACCCGTCGTACCCCTTGGTACCGACCGTCTGCAGCGCCGTGGCAGACAGCCGTGGCTCCGCGGCCACCCGGGCGAGGAACTCGCGCACGCCCCGTACCCGGGGGTCGGCGTGCTCCGGCTCGATCACCGCACCGTCACGGATCACGTTGTCCGCCACCAGGACCGTGCCCGGTCGCGACAGCCGCAACGACCAGTCGAGGTAGCCGGGATAGTTGTCCTTGTCGGCGTCGATGAAGATCAGGTCGAACGGGCCGGCGCCGCCGGCGACCAGCTCCGGCAGCGTGTCCAGCGCCGCACCGACCACGACCTCCACCCGGTCGGCCAGCCCGGCCCGGGCGATGTTGCCGCGGGCCACCTCGGCGTGCCGCGGCTCGTACTCCAGGGTGGTCAGCCGGCCGCCCTCGGGCAGCGCGCGGGCCAGCCAGATCGTGCTGTAGCCGCCGAGCGTGCCGATCTCCAGGATCCGGCGGGCACCGCACATCCGGGCCAGCAGCTCCAGCAGCCGGCCCTGGTTCGGGGCGACCGCGATCTCGGGCAGTCCGGCCGCGCGCGAATCGGCCAGCGCCGCCGCGAGCGCCGGATCGGCCGGCACCAGCAGCTCACTGAGATAGTCGTCGACCGCATGCCATTTCTGTTCGCTCGTACCAGCCTGTTCGCTCATACCGGCGACGCTAGTACGGCCGCCGGATCGGCGCCGGTGGCTGCGTGGGTCGCGGCACCGAGCAGCGCGGCCGCCTCGCCGTCGGGCAGCACGACGACCGTGTCGACACCGAGCGCGGCGAGCAGCGGCGGCCCCACGATCGGCCAGGCGGCGGTGATCGAGCCGCCGAACACCACCACGTCCGGCCGGAACCCGACCAGCCACGGCGCCAGCGCGGCACCGAGCGCGGTCATCGCCGTGCGCACCGTCTCGGTGGCGATCTCGTCACCCGCCGCCGCCAGCGCGGTCAGCTCGCGCAGGCCGTCGACCTGCCGCCCGGTGCGCTGCGCGTACCGGGCGGTCATCGCTCGGGTGGAGGCGGTGTCCTCCAGCGGGCGACCGGCGATGGTCAGCCGGTCGGCGCGGCCCTCCGGCGGCACCAGCGGACCGTCCTCGACGACCCGGTCACCGTCCAGGAACGCCGATCCGACACCGGTACCGAGGGTGAACGCGGCGAGCCGACCGGCGTCCGGCGCCTGCAACCGGCGGGCACCGAGCGCGAACGCCGACGCGTCGTTGAGGAACCGCAACCGGTCCGGCCGCACGCCGAGCCGCTCGGCGAGTCGGTCGCCGACCGGTACGTCGCGCAGCGAGGCGAACTTGCCGACGCCGCGGTAGCGCGCGATGCCGGTGGCGTAGTCGAACGGCCCCGGTACGGCAAGGCCCCACCGGTCGGCGAGCCGGCCCGGGCAGCGATCGACCAGTTCGCCTGCGGTGGCGGCGATCGCGGCGAGCAGCGTGTCGGCGTCCGCGGCCGGGTCCAGCCCGGCCCGGCACCGGCTGCCGGCGACGACGGTACCGGCGGCCAGGTCCACCGCCGCGGCCGTCACGTGCGACCCGCCGACCTCGACCGCCGGCCGGTACTCCGCTGCCGGCCCGGCGGCGCGGCCGTCGGTCGGCCCGGTGCCGGCGGCGCTCGGTGCGGTGCCGCGGTGCGCGGTCATCGCGGCTGCCCCGCCGTCACCCGAGCCGGCCGCGGCCGCTGCTGCGTCGAGTAGTCGACCAGCGTGGTCGGCACGGTCACCCGACGGGACCGGTGCTGCGCCACCGGGTCGGACCCGGCGAGCTGGTCGAACAGCAGCGTGGCGGCCGACCGGCCGATCTCGATCGGGTCGTAGGAGACGACGGTCAGCGGCAGGTGCAACACGTCGGCGAGCTCCACATCGTCGAATCCGGCCAGTTCCACCCGCGGCGCCTCGGCGTCGCGGAACCGCAGCGCGCGCAGCGCACCCACGGTGTTGCGGTTGTTCGCGGTCAGCAGCGCGGTCGGCGGTTCCGACTGGTCGATCAGCTCGTGCGCGGCCGCCTCTATGGTGTCCACGTCGCCGCGCAGCCGCCGCACGTACCGCTCGTCGACCTCGATGCCCGCCTCGTCCAGCGCGAACGCGTACCCGCGGAACCGCTCCGAGCCGGTCCACAGCGCGGCGGGCAGGCCGAGGAAGCCGATCCGGCGGTGGCCGTGCTCGATCAGCCGGCGACAGGCGTCCCGGGTACCGCCGAAGTCGTCGACCAGCACGCAGTCGACGTCGGCGCCCATCGGCGGGCTGGCCGCGAGCACCACCGGGGTACCCCGCCGCTGCACCGCGCCGAGATGACCGTGCTCGTGCCCGGCCGGTACCACCACCAGGCCGTCCACCCCGCGCTCCAGCAGGTCGTCGACGACCTCGTGCTCGGAGTCCGGGTCGGCGCCGGTCGAGCCGAGCATCACCCGGGCGCCGTAGCGCACCGCGACCTGCTCGACCCCGACCGCCAGCTGCGAGTAGAACGGGTTGCCGAGGTTGGTGACCAGCAGGCCGATCAGCTCGTGCGGGCCGCCGGAGCGCAGCCCGCGGGCGAGCTTGTTCGGCCGGTAGCCGAGCGCCGCGACCTCGGCGAGCACCCGTTCCCGCGTCGCCGCGCCGATGCCCGGCCGACCGCGCAGCGCGCGCGAGACGGTCATCGGGCTCACGCCCAGCCGTTCGGCCACGTCCCGCATCGTCAGCCCGGTCTCCGGACCCGACCCCGAGGACCTCACGACCGGCCCTCCCGCGTCGGAACGCCCATGCGGCACCGCGCCACGCAACGCCGATGACTCGTTCGCCGGCGCGCGCTCATGGTTTGCTCGTTGCCCTCATGACACCATCGCCTTCACCAACCGGACCCGGTCCGTACCGGGGTTGTGCACCTGATAGCTGCCGACACTTGCCGGAATCGCCAGCGTTTCAGCGTAGTTCAAGCGGTGCTCGTCCCCGGCGGCGGTGCTGATCAGCACGGCATCGCCATCGACGACGGTGAGCACGTGGAACCTGTCGTCGGTGTGCTGCGGGCCGGTACCGCCCGGTTCGACCACGATCCGCCGGACCTGGAAGAACATCTCGGGCAGCGCGCCGATCAGCTCTTCGCACCAGCCGTCGCCGGCCGCCAGCTCCCGCGGCTGCTGGACCAGCTGGTCGGCCACGGCGGTGCCGGAGCGGGCCGGGTCGAGGTTGCGGAACGCGTGCTCGACGTGCACCGCCCGCTGCTTCCCGGCGGCATCGCGGCGCAGCCAGTCGTAGAACCGCAGCGAGTACAGGTACGGGGTGGCGCTGACCTCCAGCACCACGTTGCCCTCGCCGCTGCCGTGCGGGGTACCGGCGGGCACCAGGTACAGCTGGCCGGCCCGCGCCGGGAACGTCTGCACGTACCGCTCGATGTCGAAGCCGACGCCGTGCGCGTCGGCCTCGTGCGCGGCGTGGTGGAACTGGTCGAGGTCGGCGTCACCGCGCAGGCCGAGGAACACCTTGCTCTGCTCGCCGGCGACCATCAGGTAGTAGCTCTCGTGCTGGGTGTACGGCCAGCCGAACAGCTCGCGCATGGTCTCCGGCTGCGGGTGGCAGTGCACCGACAGGTTCCCGCCGCCGACGGTGTCGAGGTAGTCGAACCGGATCGGGAACGAGGTACCGAACAGCTCGTGCACGCCCGCGCCGAGCACCTCGGTCGGGGCGAGGCCGACGACGAGCTGGAACGGGATCTCCACGCAGGTCGTGGCGTCGTCGCCGAGCAGCACGCCGCTCTCCGGCGCGATCAGCTCGTAGCCCAGCGCGGTGTTGGCCCGATCCGGGTTGTGGCCGAGTTCCCGCTGGCCCCAGTGGCCGCCCCACGGCGTGCTGTTGAACGTCGGCCGGGTCCGGAACGGCGTACCGGCGAGCTTCCGCGCGGTCGCCCGCACCGCGGCGCCGCCGACCGACGTCACCGCTTCGGTATCGGTAACGTCGACCCACCGGTCGATCCGGCCGGCGAGCGCGTCGCGGTGCCGGTCCAGCAGCGGCCAGTCGATGTAGAACAGCCGGCGGGTGCTGGTCGGCTGCTCGACGGGCGCGCCGAGGTGCCGGCCGTGACCGGCGGCGACGGCCGCCTCCTGGTAGCGCTTGGGTATCTCGGCCCACCACAGCACGTCGGCGTCGGCCAGCCCGGCACCCGGCCCGTACAGCACCGTCAGCCCGTCGCCGGTGGAGTCGGCGAGCCGGGCCAGGGCGGCCGGGTCGAGCAGGTCGCCGAGGGTACCGCCGGCGAGCCGGGCGAAGTCCGGATCGTGTTGCAGCTGGGCGGTTTCGGTCCGTTCGAGCACCTCCGGCCAGGGCCGGGCGGTGGTGCGCACATCGGCCAGCTCGACGGTGCGGCCGGCCTCGGCCAGCGCCGCGGCCAGTTCCTTCGCCACCGCCGCCCAGTTCAGCGCCGCCGGGCCGTCGAGCGCGAGAACATGGGCGGTGGCGGGCACGGTGGCCGCGGCGGCGGCCCACCCGGCGGCGACGGTGTCACCGTGCACCGGGTAGTGCGGGGCGGGCTCGTACTGCCGGGTCCGCGGACGCCGTTGTTCCGTGTCCATCTCACCAACCTCACCGCGGTAACGGGCGATCAGCTATCGCAAACGTTACCTCTTGTTAAATGACCAGTCCACGCGTACGTTATCGATAACTTAGCAGCCCGGGGCTCCCGGTACGAGGAGGGCACGGCGTGCAAACGAGCGACACAGGACACTCGGTCACCCGGCGGACGGTGCTGGCCTCGGCGCTGGCCGGCGCGGTCGGGCTGGCCGCCGCGGGCTGTGCCCGGGGTACCCAGACCCGGCCCGCCCCGGGTGACGTGGTCTCGTTGTTCAACGACAACCCGACCTGGGCACCCGGCTACGCCGCGGCCGGGAAGGCGTTGCACCAACTGGTCGGCTACCGGCTGTCGGCCCGGGCCTCGCCGGACACCAGCAGCTACCAGCAGATCGTGCGGATGTCCGCGCAGACCGACTCGACCACCGACCTGATCAAGTGGTGGAACGGCTACCGGCTGCAGGACATCGCCCGCTCCGGCATCCTGCAGGACGTGTCGTCGGCCTGGAACCTCGCCGCGCGCAACGGCTGGTCGAACGACAAGGAACTGCGCGACTCGTTCAGCTATCAGGGCAAGCAGTACGGCGTCCCGCTGTACAAGTCGTACTGGGCGGTCTTCTACAACAAGCCGCTGTTCGCCAAGCTGAAGCTCGACGTACCGACCGACTGGGACGAGTTCCGGCGGGTCGTCGCGGCCCTCAAGGCCAAGCGCATCACGCCGATCGCGTCCGGCGGCGCCACCACGTTCGAGTCGCTGACCTGGTTCCAGCAGCTGGTCAACGGGCTGGACCACCAGTTCTACCTGGACCTGACCGCCGGCAAGGCGTCGTACACCGATCCGGTGTGCCGGCAGGCGATGAAGCTGTGGATCGAGCTGTTCGCGGCCGGCGCGTTCTCCGCGCCGGACTTCAACACCGCGACGGTGCCCGCCCAGTTCGCCCAGGGCAAGATGGCGATGCACCTGTACGGCAGCTGGAACACCGGCGCCTACCTCTCCAACGGCGTCAAGGATGCCAACCTCGGCCTGTTCCTGCTCCCGCCGCCGCCCGGCGGCAACAACTCGGTGGTGGTCGAGTCCGGCGTGCTGTCGGTGTCGAAGAAGGCGCACAAGCTCGGCGCCGCCCGCAAGGTCGCCGACGCCTGGCTCGACCCGTCGGTACAGCGGGCCTGGACCGACTTCCTGAAGGACACCTCCGCCGACCCCGGCGTGGTGCCGAAGGTCGGCGCGATCACCGAGCTCGCCGCCACGGTGCGCCAGCAGAAGCCGACCCAGGCCATCCGGTACTGGGAGGCGTCCCCGCCGGTGCTGATCGAGGGCAACGTGCAGGACCTGAGCGCCTTCATGATCAACCCGACCGCGGCGAACGCGTCCCGCACGCTGTCGTCCATGCAGCGTCGCGCCGACAAGGAATGGAAGGTGTGGCGCTCGTGACGACGACGGAGAAGCTGCCGGTCGCGACGCGGTCGGGGGCGGACCAGCCGCGGCGGGGCTTCCGCTGGCGGCGGGCGCTCTGGGTCGGCGGGTTCCTGCTGCCGGCGGTGGCGCTGATCGTGGTGCTGCTGGTGGTGCCGTTCCTGGTCACCGCGTACCGCAGCCTGTTCGACGACAACGGGGTCAGCTCCCGGTTCATCGGGCTGGCCAACTACGTCGCGCTGTTCACCGACCCCGACTTCGGCCGGTCGCTGCTCAACACCGTGTTCTGGGTGATCGGCACGCTGGTGCTGCCGGTACTGCTCGGGCTGCTGATCGCGGTGCTGACCAACTCGGTGCGGTGGGGCTCGGTCGCCCGCACCGTCGTGGTCATCCCGTACGCGCTGTCCGGCTCGGCCACCGCGCTGCTGTGGACGTTCCTGCTGCAGTCCGACGGCGCGATCAACCAGACGCTGGCCTCGATCGGACTCGGTGGGCTGCAACAGGAGTGGCTGCTGCACTGGCCGCTGAACACCGTGGTGATGATCCTCGCGACGACCTGGCAGGCCACCGGCGCGTCGATGATCCTGTTCCTGGTCGGGCTGCAGACGATCCCGCCGGAGACGCTGGAGGCGGCCAAGCTCGACGGCGCGACCGGGTTCCGGCTGTTCTGGAGCATCATCGTCCCGCAGCTGCGGCCGATGACGATCGTGGTGGTCGGCATGTCGATCGTCAACAGCCTCAAGACGTTCGACATCGTCTGGCTGCTGACCCGGGGCGGTCCCGGCACCGCGTCGGAGACGCTCGCGCTGACCATGTACCGCGAGACGTTCACGCTCAGCCGCTACGGGTACGGCGCGGCCGTGTCCGTGGTGCTCACCATCGTCGTACTCGCCGCCTCCTGGCTCTACCTGCGTCGCCAGGCGACGCAGCGGTGAAGGGGAATCCGATGGCATCACGCATCGTGCGCAACGTGTTGGTCGTGCTGGTCTCGGTGGTGTGGCTGGTACCGACCTGGCTGGTGGTGGTGAACGCGTTCACCCCGTCGGCGCAGTACACCGGGTCGCCGCGCTGGTGGTTCGCCTCCGCCGACATCGCGACCAACATCAGGACGGCGTTCAGTACCGCCGGGGTCGGCCAGGGCATGCTCAACACGCTGATCTACGCGGCGCTCGGCGCGGCGATCGCGGTCCTGATCTCGGCGCTGGCCGGGTTCGCGGTGACGGTGATGCCGGTGAAGCGGCCGGCGATCTGGTTCTGGGGCATCTACATCGGCACCGTGCTGCCGCTGCAGACGTTCCTGTCCCCGCTGTTCACCGGCTACGCGAAGACCGGACTGTACGACACGCAGTACGGCATGCTGCTGATCTACGTGGCGATGACGATCCCGTTCGCGTTCTTCGTCAACCGCAACTTCCTGATGACGGTGCCGCGGGAGCTCGCCGAGGCGGCGCAGCTGGACGGCGCGAACTGGCTGCGGATGTTCGTCCGGGTGCACCTGCCGCTGGCCCGCAGCGCGCTGCTCGCCACGTTCGTGTTCCAGTTCACCTGGATCTGGAACGACCTGCTGTTCGGCATCACGCTGTCGCTGAGCCCGAACGTACGGCCGGTAATGGCCACGCTCGCCGACCTGTCCGGCAGCTACGGTACGGCCGGTCCGCCGGTGATCCTGGCCGGCGCGCTCGTCGCGTCGATCCCGACCGTCCTGCTGTTCTTCGTCTTCCAACGCTTCTTCGTCAACAGCCTGCGGCTGACATCCTGAACGTCGGCCGTAACCAGCACGATCACCACATCGGTTCGAGGGGGACATTCCACATGACGACGCGCGCCCTGGTGGCCGACCGACCCTGGTCGACCGAGAAGGCCCGGGCCGGCACCGTCGGGCTGGCCGTCGCGGCCACCGCGAGCCTCGGCGGTACCGAGCTGCGAGCGATGCCGGAGCACCTGGTGCGGCGCGGTCCGGACGGCCCGCAGCGCGCGCTGCGGGTGCTGATCGCCGGTGCCGCCGCCGATCCGGCGCAGTGGCGGTTCGACGTCGAGGTGGCCGGCCGTGGCCGGGTGCCGGTCGAGGTGCTGCCGGCGACCGGCGGCGCCCGGCTGCTGCTGCCGGCGGAGGCCGAGACCCGCAACGTCCGGATCGAGGCGAGCCGCGCGGGCGGCGCCGACCAGACCGCGACGCTGGAGTTCCCGCTGCCGCCGGCCCGGGACTGGACCATCCACCTGGTGCACCACTCGCACCTGGACATCGGGTACACCGACCCGCAGGGCACGGTGCTCAACGAGCACGTCGCGTTCCTCGACTCGTGCCTGGACCTGACCCGGACCACCGACGGCTGGCCGGACGACGCGAAGTTCCGCTGGGCGGTGGAGTCGCTGTGGTCGTTCGAGCAGTGGGTGGCCGCCCGCCCGCCGGAGCGCATCGCCGAGTTCCTGGAGCGGGTGCGGGCCGGGCAGATCGAGCTGACCGCGATGCCGTACAACCTGCACACCGACACCTGCTCGACCGAGGAGCTGCACGAGCTGCTGCGGCTGGCCCGTACCGTGCGGGAGAAGTACGGCGTGTCGTTCCGCTCGGCGATGCAGACCGACGTGCCCGGCACGGTCGCCGGGCTGCCGGACGCGCTGGCGCAGCTGGACGTGAAGTACCTGTCGGTGGCGCACAACTGGGCCGGCCGGTCGGTGCCGAACGTCAACGGCGGGCACAAGCTGCCGCGGCTGTTCCGGTGGCGCTCGCCGGCCGGCAACGAGCTGCTGGTGTGGATGACCGACAGCCCGCACGGCCTGGCCTACATGGAGGGCCCGGTGCTCGGCTTCGACACCTCGTACGAGATGGTCGACGACCTGCTGCCGGCCTACCTGACCTCGCTGTCGACCAACCCGTACCCGTTCCCGCCGGGGATGTTCGGCTGGCACGGGCCCGCGGTGACCGACCGCGAGCCGTACCCGCACGACATCCTGCACCTGCGGGTGCAGGGGCACTTCGGCGACAACGCGCCGCCGCGGCTGATCCTGGCCGAGACGGTCAAGCGGTGGAACGAGACCTGGGACAGCCCGCGGCTGCGGCTGTCCACCAACGCCGACTTCTTCGCCGACGCGCAGCAGCGGCTCGGTGACTCGATCCCGGTGTTCGAGGGCGACTGGGGCGACTGGTGGGTCGAGGGCGTCGGCTCCGGCGCCCGGCCGCAGGCGATGGTCCGCCGCGCGCAGGCCACGGTGACCGCCGCGCAGAGCCTGTACGGGCTGGCCGCGCTGCTGGATCCGGCCGCCCGCGACGCGAAGCACGCCGCGGACGCGCAGGCCGGCGCGAGCCAGGTGTACTCGTCGGTGTCGCTGTTCAACGAGCACACCTGGGGCGCGGCCGACCCGTGGACACACGGCGACGAGGGCATGCAGTCCGGCGAGCAGCAGTGGCACTGGAAGTACGGCCACGCGCTGCACGGCGAGCACGACTCCGAGGTGTACCTGGACCACGCGTCCGCCGCGCTCGGTGCGGTGCTGCCGCCGGAACGATCGGCCGACCTGTCGTTCTGGGCGGTGAACACGGCGCCGGCCACCCGCACCGCGCCGGTGCGCTGCTTCGTCCGGGAGTCCCGGATCCCGCTCGACCGGCCGCTGACCGTGGTCGACGCCCGTACCGGCGCCAAGCTGGAGGCGCTGGTCGAGCCGCAGGTCAACCCGGTGCACCGGGACGCCGGGCGGTGGGTCTCGGTCGAGGTCGCCGACATTCCGCCGTACGGGCTGGTCCGGCTCGACGTGACCGCCGGGCCGGCCGACCAGGACACCTCGACGCAGGCCGGCGAGCTGCACATCAGCGCGGCCGGGGCGGGGCCGCACGGCTCGGTACCGCTGCCGACCGAGGACGACGTGACGCTGGAGAACGAGCACCTGCGCGTGGTGGTCGACCTGACCCGGGCGTGCGTGTCGAGCCTGGTGGCGAAGGCGACCGGGCGCGAGCTGGTCGACCCGGACGCGGTGGTCGGCTTCAACGGCTACGTGTACGACACGTACACCACCGCCGGCGGCTACAACCACCAGGCGAACAAGACGGCGGTCAGCCCGGAGCTGGAGCTGCTCGGGTCGCGGTCGCTGGCCCGCCCGGCGGTCCTGGTGGAGCGGGTCGACGACGCGCTCGGCCAGCGGCTGACCTACGAGTACGCGGCGGACGGGGTGCGCACCGCGCGGACCACGATCCGGCTGGGCCGCAACGCCTCGCACGTCGAGTTCGACAACCGGTTCGACAAGCCGACCACGATGACCAAGGAGAGCGCGTACCTGGCGTTCCCGTTCGCCGTGACCGACCCGACCGTGCACTACGAGATCACCGGCGCGCTGACCGGTGACGGCATCGAGCACGTACCCGGTGCGCCGCAGCACATGCGCGCGGTCCGGTCGTTCGTCTCGGTGTCCGATGTGGACGGTCCGGTCGCCTGGGTGACCCGGGACGCGCCGCTGGTGGAACCGGAGACGATCCCGCTGCCGTACGCGCCGTTCCCGGACTCGACCGCGCCGCGGCAGCCCGGCACGATCTACTCGTGGGTGCACAACAACCTGTGGGACACCAACTTCCCGTCCGAGCAGGCGTTCGACACGGTGTTCCGGTACGCGGTGGGCGTGCCCCGGGCCGGCGAGGACGTCGAGGCCGACGTGCTGGCGCTGCGCACCGCGTACGAGGTCGACCGGCCGCTGGTGGGTGTCGTCGCGCACGGCACCGGCGAGCGGGCCGCCGAGCTGTCCCTGCTGTCGGTCGACGACCCGCGGGTCACCGTGCTCGACGCGGTGCCGGTCGCCACCGACGACGGCACCGACATCCTGGTCCGGCTCCAGTCGTACGCGCCGGCCGCGACCACGGTGCGGCTGCGCTGCGCCGTACCGGTGGCCGCGGCGTCGCTGGCCACCCTGCTCGGTGACCCGACCGGTACCGCCGAGGTGGACGGTGCCGAGGTGGTCCTGCCGGTACCGCGGCTGGGCAGCGTCGCCGTGCGCCTGCGGCTGGCCGACGCGGCCGGCGGGCGGTGACCGTGGTCGATCGGTCCTGACCACCCCCAACCCCCCGAGGGTGTCCGCCACGCTCCACCCCCGTGCGTTGCGGGCACCCCAGGGCCGGCCGGTAGCCCACGCGCCGGCCGGCCCGTGTCGTTCGCCGACGGCGGATGTTGGCCGGATCGGCCCCGCCGGGCCGGTACGGGTGCCAGTATCGGCGGTGAGGCGCCCGCGGCGGGTGCTTCGCAGCCATGCCCGGCCGGCCGGTCACCGGACGAAAGAGGCGATCGATGACGCAGGCGGACGACGACCCGGACGCGCGGCAGAGCGACGAGGTCTCCGACGACGGTGTGCTGGACACCGACGAGACGCTGCTGTCCGACCAGCCGTCCGACGACCCGCTCGACACCGGCATCGAACCGCCCGACCACTGGTCCGAGGTCAACCGGTTCGGCATGACGCCGGCCGAGGAGCGCCGCGGCGAGTCGCTGGACCAACTGCTGTCCGAGGAGGAGCCGGACGTGGCGCCGGACGCGGTCGACGACCGCTGGGCCGACGGCCCCGACCCGCGGTCCGGCCGGTTGCGCGACGCCGGCGAGGAGATGATCGGTGTCGACGTCGGCATCGACTACGGTGCCGCGAGCGCCGAGGAGGCGGCGGTGCACTGGGTCGATGAGGACACCGACCGGGCCGCCGTGCAGGACGACGCCGACGAGTACGAGACGCTGCCCGACGCGGTTCGCAACACCGAACTGGATCAGCAGCGCGACCGCGACCCGGACCCGAACGACCCGTACCGCCCCTGACCCGCGCCGCCCCCGACCCGCGCCGGTGGCCGTCCACGTTCGGGACGAACATCGCATACGTGTGCGATGATCTCCCGTCATGAGCGCACCCCAGCAGCCCGTCGCCGGCGCACCGGTCCCCGGCTGTCCGCCGCCCACCCCGACACGGCGCGGCACCAACACCCGGCTGGTGGTGTTGCTCGCGGTCGGCGGCGGCGTGCTCGCGGCGGGTGTGGTGCTCGCCGTGGTGCTCGCCGGTCTGCACCTCGTCGACGCGAAGCACGCCACCGCGTCGGCAGGCGCCGGTGACCCCGGGCCGATGCTCGCGGTGTGGCAGACGGCGGACGCCACTCCCGCCGAGCACCGCCGGATCCAGCAGACCGCGCAACGGAGCCGTCAGGTGCAGTCCGTGGAGTTCGTCACGGCGGACGCGGCGACGCGACCCGGCACCGCCGTCCCGGAACGGCTGCGACCGCCCGCCGGTACCGACTTCTTCGAGCTCCGGCTGCGCAGCCGGGCCGCGATCGACGAGCTGCGCGGTGTGTTCGCCACGCTGCCCGGCGTCCGCGCGGTCCGCAGCACGCCCTGACCTCGTTAGTACGGCTAACGTCCGGGTTAGGGTGAGCCGGTGGACAACGATCCCGCGCGGCTGCCCGAACGGCTGCGGACCATGCCCAGCCGGCTGCTCGCCCAGGCGGGCGGGTACGCGCAGCGCACCTCGGCCGACGCGCTCGCCGCGTTCGGGTTGCGCCAGCACCACTACGCGCTGCTCGCGGCGCTGACCGAGTTCGGCCCGGCGAGCCAGTCCGCGCTCAGCGACCGCACCGGCATCTACCGCAGCGATCTGGTCGGCGCGCTCAACGAGCTCACCGAGCGCGGCCTCGTCGCCCGCTCCCCCGACCCGGACGACCGGCGCCGCAACGTGGTGAACATCAGCACCGCCGGCCGGCAGCAGCTGCGCCGGCTCGACACCGCGCTGCGGCGCGCGCAGGAGCAGCTGCTGGCACCGCTGTCCGGGCCGGACCGGCAACGACTGCTCGACCTGCTCGACCGCCTGCTCGCCGGCCGCGACCACTGACGGCCCGCTCGGCCCGGCCCGCGCGGCTCACCCTTCGGCCACCCGCGACCGCGGTGCGGGGTCGTACCGCGGGCGTGGTGAGGCGGTTCACGTCCGCGGGTGCGGCCGGAGCCGATACGGTCGACCGGGTGGACCGACGTGCGCTGGTGTTGGTCGCCGTGCTGCTGTCCACGGTGACGTTCCCGCTGACCATCACCGGAGCGTCGGTGGCGCTGCCCGACATCCGTACCGACCTCGGCGCCGGGCTGGCCGGCACCCAGTGGGTGGTCAACGGGTACAACGCGACGTTCGCCGCGTTCCTGGTGGTGACCGGCTCGCTCGCCGACCTGCTCGGCCGCCGCCGGGTCTACCTGACCGGCCTCGCGCTGTACGTGGCGACCGGGGTGGCGAGCGCGCTGGCCGGCAACGTGCTGCTGCTCGACGCGGTACGCCTGCTCGGCGGGGTCGGCGCCGCCGCGGCGGTCACCGGCGGCGCGGCGCTGCTGTCCGCGGCGTTCCCCGGCCCGGCCCGCTCGCGCGCGTTCGGCCTGCTCGGCACGATGCTCGGTGCCGGGCTCGCCTTCGGCCCCTCGATCGGCGGGCTGCTCGTGGCGCACCTGGGCTGGCGCGCCGTCTTCGCGGTACCGGCCGGGATCGCCACCTGCGCGCTGCTGCTCGCGCTCGCCATCCCGCGCCCGGCGCAACAGCCGCCGACCCGGCGGATCGACTGGGCCGGCGGCGCGCTGTTCACCGGCGCGCTGCTGACCGTCATCGCGGTACTGGTCGAGTCGCCGGACGCCGGCTTCGGCAACCCGGTGGTGATCGCCGGCTGGGTGCTCGCCGCGGCGCTCGGGGTCGGCTTCGTCGCGGTGGAGCGCCGCGCCGACGCCCCGGTCGTCGAGTTGCGGCTGCTCACCAACCCGCGCTTCGCCTCGTACGCGACCGCCGCCGCCACCCTGGTGATCGTGCTGGTGCCGCTGCTGGTGTACCTGCCGTCCTACCTGATCTCGGTGACCGGGGTCGGCGCCGGTACGGCTGGGCTGTGGCTGCTGCTGCTCACCGGCCCGACGGTACTGCTGCCGACGGTCAGCGGGCTGGTCGCGCGGTGGGTGCCGACGGTGGCGATCGCGGTCGGCGCGATCGTGGTCTGCGGGGTGGGCGCCCTGCTGGTGAGCCGGATCGGTCCGCACACCGGGCCGGCCGGGCTCGCCGCGCCGCTGATCCTGGTCGGCGCCGGTACCGGGCTGACCCAGGGGCTGCTGGACGGCCGCGCGATCGACACCGTGCGGCCGGAGGCGGCGGGCGCCGCGTCCGGGCTGTTCCAGACCTCCCGGCTGGCGTCCGAGACGATCGGGATCGCGGTGGTCGGCGCGATCCTGGCCGCGCTGTCCGGTGACCGGCTCGCCGGTGCGGGCTACACCCGCGCGCTGCACGTGGTCGGTGTGGTGCTCGCCGGCGTGTGCGTGGCCGGCGCGACCGGGGTGCTGGCGCTGTCCCGCCGCCGGGCCCCGATCCCCAGCGGCGCAACCCAGACCTCACGGTGCTGAGGCCACCTGCGCCGGAGCCGAGCGGCGGGCCACCTGCGACGGCCACCAGCTCGCCCGGCCGAGCAGCGTCAACAGCGCCGGCAGTACGAACAGCCGGACCACCACCGCATCCACCAGCACCGCCACCGCCAGCCCGAAGCCGATCTGCTTGACCTCCAGCAGGTGCAGGAAGACGAAACTGGCGAACACGGAGACCATCACCACCGCCGCGCTGGTGATGACACCGGCGGAGGAGGTGATGCCGCGTTCGACCGCGGCACGGGTCGACAGGCCCGACTCGACCGCCTCCCGGATCCGGCTGACCGCGAAGATCTGGTAATCCATCGACAGCCCGAACAGCACCACGAACAGAAACAGCGGTACCCGGGCGCTGACGAAACCCGTCGAGGTGAAGTCGAGCAGCCGTTCCGCCCAGTGGTGCTGGAAGGTCAGCGTCAGCGCGCCGAACGCGGCCGCCGCCGACAGCAGGTTCAGCAGCACCGCGACGACGCCGACGGCCACCGACCGGAACGTCAGCACCATCACCACGAACGTCATCAGCAGTACCAGGGCGACCACGAGCGGGGTCTTCGCGGTCTGGCTCGCGACGTAGTCGGTGTTGTGCGCGACGTCGCCGGACACCGCGAAGCGGGCGCCGTGGATGCCGGCCAGCTCGGCCGGCAGCAGGGCACGCAACCGGGTCAGCGACCGGTCGGCCACCGCGGACGTCGGGTCGTACGGGATGTGCAGGGTCAGCGTCTGCACCCGGTGGTTCGGCGAGATCTCGTACGCCGGCTCGGTGACGCCGCCGAAGGCGGGATCGGACCGGGCCCGGTCGGCGAGGCGCCCCAGCGCGGCGCGTACCGCCGAAGCCTGGTCCGGGGCGGCGCGCACCACGACCAGGTGGGCACCGGTCTGGGCCGGGAATGCCCGGACCAACCGGTGGTACGTGGCGACGGCCGGGATCTGCGCCGAGAAGGTGCGGCTACCCGGTTCGTTGAGTGTCATGGTCAACGCCGGCGCAGCCAGTGCGAGTACCGCGCCGACTGCGACGACCAGGGTCGGCACCGGGTGCCGGGTCGCCGGGCGCAGCAGCCGCGCCGACCACCGGCCGGTGCCGTGAGCCGACCACCGGCCCACCAGCGGTACCCGCGGGGTGTCGACCCGCGGGCCGAGGCTCGCCAGCAGGGCCGGCAGCACCGTCACCGAGCTGGCCATCGCCACCAGCACGACCACGATCGCCGCGGTGGCCAGCGAGGAGAAGATGATGTCCCCGGCGACGTACAGGCAGGCGGTGCAGGCGACGACACCGAGCGCGGACACCACGATCGCCCGGCCAGAGGTCGCCGCGGCGAGCCGCACCGCGGTGGTGTGGTCCAGGGCGCCGCCGAGTCGCCGGCGTTCCTCGCGTTCCCGCTTCAGGTAGAACAGCGAGTAGTCGACCCCGACGGCCATTCCCATCAGGATGATGACCTCGGTACCGACACCGGCGTCCGGCACCAGGTGGGAGAACATCATCGACAGGCCGACGGAGGCGGCGATCGAGGTCAGTGCGAGCACCAGCGGTACGCCGGCGGCCAGTACCGCCCCGAACACCACCAGCAGGATGGCCAGCGTGACCGGCAGGGTGATCTCCTCGGACAGCGCGAGGTCGGCGCCGCGCTGTGCGTCGTTGCCGGCGCCGATCGACGAGTCCCCGGTCTGCGCGATGCGCAACGCTGGATGGGCCTGCCGCGCAGCCCGGGTGGCCGCGGTCAGCGCCGGCAGACTGTCGCGTACCGCGAGCTTGTCGCCGGTGAGCTGGGCGGTGACCAGCACCGCGGTGCGGTCGTCGGACAGCGTCGGCGCCGCCACGTGGTCCACCGCGGGCAGTGCGGCCAGCCGGGTGCCGACATCGCGGCCGGCGGCGAGCGCGGCGGGCGCGTCCAGTCGGCCGGACCGGGCGGTGATCAGCACGCGCTCGATGGCCCGTACCGGCAGCCCGCCGTCCGCGGCCATCGCCTCGGCCACACCGGCCTCACCGACCCGGTAGTCGGCGCTGTTGGCGGCCCGGTCGCCGACCAGGCTGCCGATCGCCAGGCACAGCACGACGAACGCGAGCCAG
The DNA here is from genome assembly GCF_017312725.1 of Actinocatenispora comari. Classification (GTDB taxonomy): domain Bacteria; phylum Actinomycetota; class Actinomycetes; order Mycobacteriales; family Micromonosporaceae; genus Actinocatenispora; species Actinocatenispora comari. The sequence goes on from NZ_BOPO01000041.1 coordinate 45,787, forward strand.
CCCGTGATCGCGCGCCAGGGGTGGCGAGCGCTCGCCGTCGCCAGCCGTACGGTGATCCGCCGGTCGTCGGTTCCGCGCATCCGTTCGCTCACCCGGACCAGCCTGGCGGAACGGACGCCGCGACACACTGGTGCGTTCCGGCCGGCGCCGGGTACGGCCAGCCCCACAGCACCCGGTCGGGCCAGCCCCACCGCTGTCTCCGTTGGCCCGACGGCGATTCGGCCGCGGCCGTCAGTGCTGGGTGCGCAGCGCGGTGATCAGCCGGTCGAGGTCGGCGCGGCCGGGGCGGGTCGCGGCGTAGACGCCGCGGCGGGGCGCGTCGCGCAGCGCGAGCAGCCGGACGTCGGGCCGCAGCGCCGGTCCGATGCTGCGCGGCACCAGCGCGACACCGTGCCCGGCCGCGACCAGCGCCACCTTGATCATCAGTGCGCCGACGCTGCGGTCGACGCGCAGCCTCAGGTCGTACCGGGCGGCGAGCTGGTGCAGCAGCGCCTCCGAGCCGGCGTTGTCCTCGATCCAGTACTCGTCGGCAAGGTCGGCGATGCTCACCCGTCGGCGCCGCGCCAGCCGGTGGTCGTCGGGTACCACGACGCTCATCGGGTCGGCGAACAGGTGGCGCAGCGACACGTCCCGCCGGGCCGGCAGCCCTGGCGGCGCGTCGGTGACCACGGCGAGGTCGAGCTCGCCGCCGGCGACGCGGTCGATCAGCCGGTCGGTCGAGTCGGTCAGCATCGTCCAGGACGGCGGGTCGGGCACCCGCCGCAACGCGCCCGGCACCAGCGCCATCGCGGCCGACTGGACGGCGCCGACGCTGACGTGCGGCGCCGGGCCGGGCGCGGCGGCCGCGCGGGCGGCGC
>NZ_BOPO01000042.1 GCF_017312725.1 Actinocatenispora comari
ACCGTGCGCACGGCAAGCACCCGCGCCACGCCGGGTCGGACCGCGAGCACCCGGGCCACGGCGGGTCGGACCGCGAGCGCGCGGCCCGCGGCCAAACGGTCGACGGCTCGCACGGCAAGCACTCGCGCGACGGCGGCTCGGACCGCGAGCGCCCGCGCGACGGCGGCTCGTACTGCGAGCGCCCGGGCCGGGGCAGCTCGTTCGGCTGCGGTGCGTCCGCGGACGGCGAGCGGTACGGGCGGCTCGGCCGGCGGACGCACGGTGCGGCGCACCGGTGGCGTGGCCGCGTCCCGGCAGTCCGGGGCCCGGCGATCATCGGCGGCCCGGTCGGTGACCCGGCCGAGTGCCGGCAGCGGGCGGCCGGCGACCAGGGTGTCGGCCCGGCCGAGCCGACGCAGCGGTGGCGCGGTGGGCGCTCGTGGCGCCACCGCCGTCCGACGGCCGCGTACGGTTGCCGCCCGGCGCGGTTGACCGAGGCGGTGTGCCGGATCGCGAGGTCCGGTACACGGAGGTAGCCCGGTGTGGGCCCCGAGCGAACGCCCGGGGCCCACACCGCGATCCGGCGCCGCATCGTGCGGCCGAGAGCCAGGGCGGTGCGGGACCGCGGACGCGCATCGTGCGGCCGAGAGCCAGGCGGTGCGGAAGGCGCGGACGCGGCGGGGTTGTTGTGCGGAAGGCGCGGGTGCGGCGGGGTCGTGCGGAAGGCGCGGGTGCGGCGGGGTCGTGCGGAAGGCGCGGGTGCGGCGGGGTCGTGCGGAAGGCGCGGGTGCGGCGGGGTCGTGCGGAAGGCCACGTCGCGGGCTGGGCCGGCGTCCTACCGGCGGTGCGGTTGAATGGTGGCATGCCGTTTGATGCGAGTGTGCTGCCCGATGTGTCCGGACTGACGGTGGGTGTCCTCGGTGGCACCGGCCCGCAGGGGAGGGGCCTGGCGTACCGGTTGGCACGGGCCGGCCAGCGGGTGGTGCTGGGGTCGCGCAACGCCGAGCGCGGGATCGCCGCGGCGGCCGAGCTGGCGCAGCTGCCCGGGGCGGACGCGGGCGAGGTGTCCGGCGGCGACAACGCGGTGGCGGCCGGCTGCGACGTGGTGATCGCCGCCCTGCCGTACGAGGGTCATGCCGAGACGTTGACCGCGCTGCGCGGCGAGCTGGCCGGCCGGATCCTGGTCGACTGCGTGAACCCGCTCGGGTTCGACCAGCGCGGCCCGCACGCGGTGCCGGTACCGGAGGGCAGCGCCGCCGAGCAGGCCGCGACGTTGCTGCCGGACACCCGGGTCACGGCGGCGTTCCATCACGTCAGCGCGGTGCTGCTGACCGACCCGTCGGTGGCCTCGGTGGACACCGACGTGCTGGTGCTGGCCGACGACCGACCCGCCGCGGAGACGGTGCAGGCGCTGGCGAGCCGGATCACCGGCATCCGTGGCGTGTTCGCCGGACGGCTGCGCAACGCCGGGCAGATCGAGGCGTTGACGGCGAACCTGATCGCGATCAACCGGCGGTACAAGGCGCACGCCGGCATCCGCATCACCGACGTCTGACCCCCGCCGACCGGAAGGCGTTCGATGGCTGGCGAGTCGAGCCGGCGGGGGCCGTTGCCGCCGGGGCCTGGGCGGCCGGTGCCGTCCCGGGTGGTGTCGCTGGTGCCGTCGCTGACCGAATCGGTGGCACTGACCGCGCCGGAACTGCTGGTCGGCGCCACCGACTGGTGCACCGAGCCGGCCTGGCTGGACGTGCCCCGGGTCGGCGGCAGCAAGTACCCGCGGGTCGACGACGTGCTGGCGCTGGCGCCGGACCTGGTGCTCGCCAACGAGGAGGAGAACCGGCTCGCCGATGTCGAGGCGCTGCGCGCGGCCGGTGTCGAGGTCTGGGTCTGCTTCCCGCGCACCGTCGAGACTGCACTGTCCACGTTGGACGAGATGGTGCGGGTGCTGGGCGTCCCGCGGCCCGGCTGGCTGGACGCGGCACACCGCGCCTGGGCCGCCCCGCCGCCCGTCGCCGGTGCCGGCGTGGCCCGCCGGGCGCTGGTGCCGGTGTGGCGGCGGCCGTGGATCTGGCTGGGTACCGACACGTTCGCCGCGGACGTGCTGCGCCGCCTCGGTGTCACGGTGCCGCAGATCGGCGCGGACCGGTCCCAGCGGTACCCGCGGCTCGCCGTGCCGGCCGCGATCGAGCAGGCCGAGCCGGACCTGGTGGTACTGCCGGACGAGCCGTACCGGTTCAGCGCCACCGACGGCCCCGAGGCGTTCGGTGGCCTGCCCGCGGCGCTCGTCTCCGGCCGCCATCTCACCTGGTACGGCCCGTCCCTCGCCGAGGCGCCCCGGCTGCTGTCGGCCGCCCTGCCGCCGTCCTGACTCCGGCTACCGGACGCCGGCTCCGGCGTGCCGCCGCCGTCCACGCGGATCCCATCCGGTCGCCGGCGCCCGAATCCCGCCTGCGTACGGGGGTGGCCCGGCCGCGGTTGCGACCGGGCCACCGTCGGTGGGTCAGAAGGTGTGTTCCTCGGCCGGGAACGTGCCGGCGGTGACGTCGGCGGCGTAGGCTCGGGCCGCGTCGGCGAGCACGTCGTGCAGGTTCGCGTACCGCTTGACGAAGCGCGGCGTGCGCCCGGTGCGCATCCCGGCCATGTCCTGCCACACGAGCACCTGCGCGTCGCACTCGGGTCCGGCACCGATGCCGATGGTCGGGATCGCGAGCTCGTGCGTGATCCGCTTGGCCACCTGGCCCGGCACCATCTCCAGCACCACGGCGAAGGCGCCGGCCTCGCACACCGCGCGGGCGTCGGCGACCACCGCATCGGCCGCCTCGCCGCGCCCCTGCACCCGGTACCCGCCGAGCAGGTGCTCGGACTGCGGGGTGAAGCCGATGTGCGCCATCACCGGGATGCCGGCGTGGGTCAGCGCCTCGATCTGCGGCTTCATCCGGACGCCGCCCTCCAGCTTGACCGCCTGCGCGCCGCCCTCCTTCATCAGCCGTACCGCCGAGGCCAGCGCCTGCGCCGGTGACGCCTCGTAGCTGCCGAACGGCAGGTCGGCCACCACCAGCGTCCGGGTCGTCGACCGGGTCACCGCCGCCACCAGCGGCAACAGCTCGTCCAGGCTGACCCGTACGGTGGTGTCGTAGCCGTACACGTTGTTCGCCGCGGAGTCGCCGACGAGCAGCACCGGGATGCCCACCTCGTCGAAGATCCGCGCCGAGTACTGGTCGTACGCGGTGAGCATCGGCCACCGCTCGCCGCGCTCCTTGGCCTCGCGCAGGTGCGCGATGCGTACCCGTTTGATGCCGGGCCCGCCGTACAGGCTCGGTGTCCCGTCGGCGCTCTTGTCCGTCATGGCGTGCGTTCTCCCTTCCTCAAGGCCCATTCGGGTCCCTGGGTGCGGAAGCCGCCCGTCGACGGTGTGCTCGCCGACGCTGGCGTGCTCCCGCAGAGGATCTTCACATCCGAGTGTCGCATCGCGGCAGACCCGGGTTGAGAAATTCACACCGGAATCGGACCGCTCACGCCTCGCGGAAACGGTTGGTGATCGGCAGCCGGCGGTCCCGGCCGAACGCCTTCGGACTGATCTTCGGGCCGGGCGCGGACTGCCGCCGCTTGTACTCGGCCCGGTCGACCATGCCGATCACCCGGTCGACGACCGCCGCGTCGTGGCCGCCGGCGACCAGGTCGGCGCGGCTCGCGTCCCCGTCGACGTAGCGGGCCAGGATCGCGTCCAGCTCGTCGTACTCGGGCAGCGAGTCGGTGTCGAGCTGACCGGGGCGCAGCTCGGCCGACGGCGGCTTGCTGATCGAGTTCGCCGGGATCGGTTCGGTGCGCCCGCGCCGCTTCGCGTCGGCGTTGCGCCACCGGGCGAGCTGCCAGACCAGCGTCTTCGGCACGTCCTTGAGCGGGTTGAACCCGCCGACCGAGTCCCCGTACAGGGTGGAGTAGCCGACCGCGAGCTCGCTCTTGTTGCCGGTGGTCAGCACCAGGTGACCCTCCTGGTTGGACAGTGCCATCAGGATCACCCCGCGCACCCGCGCCTGCAGGTTCTCCACCGCCATCCCGGACAGCTCCAGGTTCGCCAGGAACGTGTCGACCATCGGCGCGATCGGCTGCACCCGGTAGTGCAGCCCGGTGCGTTCGGCCAGGTCCGCGGCGTCGGACTGGGAGTGCTCCGAGGAGTACTCGCTGGGCATCGACACGCCGTGCACGTGCTCGGCGCCAATCGCGTCGCAGGCGATCGCGGCGACCACGGTCGAGTCGATGCCGCCGGACAGCGCGATCACCACCGAGGAGAACCCCTGCTTGACCACGTAGTCGCGCAGCCCGGTGACCAGCGCCGCCCACACCTCCTCCTCGTCGGCGATCCGGTCGGCGATCCCGTAGGTGGCGCGCGGCGCCGGCGGCGTCGGCAGCTGCTCGGAGAGCACCGTGTGCTCGATCGCCATCCCGGCGCCCTCGGCCGGCGGGGTGCCGGTCGCGGCCGGCAGCTCCAGGTCGAGCACCATCAGCTCCTCGGCGAACTGGGCGGCCCGCGCCAGCGGCGCGCCGTCGGCGCCGACCACGATCGAGTCGCCGTCGAACACCAGCTCGTCCTGCGCCCCGACCATGTTCACGTACGCCAGCGTCGCGCCGGCCTCCACCGCCCGCCGGGCGCACAGCTCGGCGCGCACGTCGTCCTTGTTCAGCTCGTACGGGGAGCCGTTGACGTTGACGACCAGGCCCGCGCCGGCGACCCGGGCCGCGGCGAACGGGCCGCCCGCCTGCCACAGGTCCTCGCAGACGGTCAGCGCCACGTCGACGCCGCCGATGCGCACCACCTGCAGCGCGTCGCCGGGGACGAAGTAGCGGTCCTCGTCGAACACCCCGTAGTTGGGCAGGTGGTGCTTGAAGTAGCGGGTCACCACCCGGCCGCCGGACAGCAGCGCGAGCGCGTTGCGCGGGCCGCGGGCCGGGTCGGCCTCGGCGCTCATCCGGGACGGGCCGTCCGCGTCCAGGTAGCCGACCAGCACCGCGAGCCCGCCCAGGCCGTCGGTGTCCAGGTCGGCCGCGAGCGTCTGGAGCGCGGCCCGGCTGGCCCGCACGAACGACTCCCGGAACACCAGGTCCTCCACCGGGTACCCGGTGAGCATCATCTCGGGGAACGCGACGAGCTGGGCTCCCGCGTCGGCGGCCCGCCGGGTGGTGTCCCGAACGATCCGCGCGTTCCCGGTCAGGTCGCCCACGGTCGGATCCACCTGGGCAAGAGCAAGACGCAACGTCGGCATGCCCCCATCCTCGCGCACCCGGCCCGGACCGCCGATCGTCTCCCGGCCCGGCACGCCGTGGAGTCCGTCACGCCCCGGCGGCGCGCTCAGAGCGTGCGGGTGGGCGACCAGGAAAGGGCGCTCATGGTGGGGGACAGGTCGATCAGGGCGCCGGCGGCGTCGCCGGTCAGCGGCAGGGTACGGATGCCGGCCGGGGTGTCCAGCGCGCCCAGCAGCGCGGCGGCGAGGTCCGAGCCGGCCAGCGCCGGCAGCGGCCGGCCGTCGGCGAACCGCAGCGGCGGGTGCGGGTCCGCCGCGGTGGCCCGGTCGCGCCGCAGCGCGGTCTGGGTGTTGGCGTAGTCGGTCTGGGCCAGCCCGACCTCCCAGGCCGGCCACACGTCGTCCGGCGTCGGCCAGGCCAGCCGCAAGATCGTCAGGTCGATACCGGTGGCCGTCGCGGCGGCCCGGACCGCCTGCTCACCGAGCCGCTTCGTCAGCCCGTACGGGTCGGTCGCGTCCGGCTCGTCGTCGGCGTGCAGCTGCCGGCTGCCCAGCGCCGCGAACACCGACAGGCTGGACACGAACACCACGTGCCGCACGTCCGCCTTCGCCGCGGCGAGCACCGTCAGGTACGCCGACTTGACGTGCACGTCGAACGCGGTGGACGGATCGACCCGGTCGTCCGGCGTGGTCGGCGCCATCGCCATGTGGATCACCGCGTCCATCCCGGCGCAGGCGCGCGCCAGGTCGGTCGGGTCGGTGGCGTCGCCCTGCCGGTACTCGCAGTCGGCCGTCGGTGGATGCAGGTCGAGCACCCGGACCTGGTGGCGCCTGGCGAGGCCGGGCAGCACCAGCCGGCCGACGTAGCCCGCCCCGCCGATGACCAACAGCCGCATTCTTCCTCCCACGATGCCGGACCGGTGCCGGGCGGACACCGGCACGTTGGGCCGGGAAACGCACCGCGCCTCCGGCCACTGCACCGACAGCCTGTCACACCGGACCACCGGCCCTGGCGCGCGACGGGCCCCTTCCGGTGTGCCGCCCCGGATGCCGGGCCCCCGGATGTCGGCGCCCCGGATGCCGGGCCCCCGGATGCCGGGCCGTGGTCGGCGGGCCGGCCCGGGCCTCGTCCGGCGTCCGGGGCGGCACAGGCGACCCGCCGTGCCGCCGCGCCGATCCGCCGCCCGGCCAGCCGAACAATACGGTCATAAACGGTCATACGGCGACGGCCGGCGGTCTCGCGGTCCCGACATGCTGCGAGGTTGCGTGCCGAGTGCCCATCGACCGGTACGGCGAGGCACACTTCCCACATGGATCGTCAGCAGGAGTTCGTGTTGCGCACCCTGGAGGAGCGCGACATCCGGTTCCTCCGCCTGTGGTTCACCGACGTGCTCGGCACCCTCAAGAGCGTGTCGGTGGCGCCGGCCGAGCTGGAGGCCGCCTTCGAGGAGGGCATCGGGTTCGACGGCTCGGCGATCGAGGGGTTCGCGCGGGTACACGAGTCGGACATGATCGCCGTGCCGGACCCGGGGACGTTCCAGGTGTTCCCGTTCGAGGGCGGGGCGTCCGGCGAGTCGGCCCGGATGTTCTGCGACATCGCGATGCCGGACGGCTCGCCCGCCTGGGCCGACCCCCGGCACGTGCTGCGCCGCACCCTCGCCCGGGCCGCCGAGCGCGGCTTCACCTTCTACACCCACCCGGAGATCGAGTTCTTCCTGCTGGAGGACCTGCCCGCGGACGGCAGCGAGCCACGCCCGGTCGACACCGGCGGGTACTTCGACAACACCACGCACCCGGTGGCCCGCGACTTCCGCCGGCAGACGGTGCTCGCGCTGGAGCGCATCGGCATCTCGGTGGAGTTCAGCCATCACGAGGTGGCGCCCGGCCAGCAGGAGATCGACCTGCGCTACGCCGACGCGCTGACCACCGCCGACAACGTGATGACGTTCCGGCACGTGGTCAAGGAGGTGGCGCTGTCGCAGGGGGTGCGCGCCACGTTCATGCCCAAGCCGTTCACCCACCAGCCGGGCAGCGGCATGCACACCCACCTGTCGCTGTTCGAGGGCGAGCGCAACGCGTTCCACGACCCGACCGACCCGATGAAGCTGTCGCCGGTGGCCCGCTCGTTCATCGCCGGCCTGCTGCGGCACGCCCGGGAGTACACGGCGATCACCAACCAGTGGGTCAACTCGTACAAGCGGCTGTTCCCGGAGCCGATGGCCGACAACATCAACGAGGTGCCGGCGTTCGTCTCCTGGGGGCACCTGAACCGGTCGGCGCTGGTACGCGTCCCGGCGTACGGCAAGCCGAACTCGGCCCGGGTGGAGATCCGCTCGATGGACACCGCCTGCAACCCCTACCTGGCGTACGCGATGCTGCTCGCCGCCGGGATGAAGGGCATCGAGGAGAAGTACGACCTGCCGCCCGGCGCCGAGGACGACGTGTGGGCGCTGTCCGACGCGGAGCGCCGCGCGCTGGGGTTCGAGCCGCTGCCGCAGGACCTGGCCGAGGCGCTGGACGTGATGGCCGGCAGCGACTTCGTCGCCGAGACCCTCGGTGAGAGCGTCTTCGACTTCTTCCTGAAGAACAAGCGGGCCGAGTGGGAGGCCTACGCCAGCCGGGTCACCCAGTACGAACGCCGCCGCTACCTCAACATCTTCTGACCGGCACGCTCCGCGACGGAGCGGGCCGCGGGGCGGTCGTTCGCGGGCGGGTGCGGCCGGCCGGTACGACCGTTGAGCCTCCGCCGGTGGAATTGTCGCCGGGCGGGGTGCCGGGACGTGCGGGCGTTCGCTACCGTTTCGGCATGTACCCCGACGGTTCAGCCGGCGATCCCGCGAACGCGCAGCCGCAGTACAACCCGACTACGCCGATGCCGACGCCCGCGCCGCCGGCGCTGCCCGGCTACCAGCAGCAGCCTGCCTACCCGCAATCGGCGCCGCCCGCCCATCCGCAGTCGGCGCCCCCGGCGTACCCGCAGAGCCCCGCCTACCCGCAGACCCCGGCGTACCCGCAGTCGTCGCCACCGGCGGTCGTGCCGCAGTCCGGGCCGCCCGGGTACCAGCCGGCGGTGGCGCCGCAGCCGACCAGCGACCTGGTGCCGGTCACCGACCCCGCCGCGTCCTACGGCAGCGACGGCACCGCGCCGTACGGGTCGGAACAGACGCTGGTGCAGATCGGCCAGATCACCGTCACCGCGACGACCGTGCACACGCCGAACGGGTCGTTCCCGCTGCGTGGCTCGCAGTGGGTGGTCAACGACCACGTGTACACCACCCAGAAGATCGCCACCTGGGCCATCGTCTGCGCGATCGTGGGGTTCTTCTGCCTCACCGTGTTCAGCCTGCTGTTCCTGCTGTTCAAGGAGACCAAGCACAGCGGCTTCATGGAGGTCGCGGTGTCCGGCGCCAACGGCAGCGGGTTCGTCACCCAGGTCCCGATCAGCAGCCAGGCCGGCTCCGCGCAGGTGCACCAGCAGGTCAACTACGCCCGCTCGCTCGCCATGCGCTGATCGCCGCGGGTGGTTATCGCGTTGCGGAAGGGTCCGCGCGGCGGGGTATGCTGCGCGGACACGTGATGGGGGAGTCGGCATGACGCGGACGGTCGGGACGGCGGCGCTGCGGCGCTCGCTGCCGGCTGCGCCGCGACCGACCAGCCTGCGACCGACGGGCCCGTGGCGGGCCGACCGGCGACCTCGCCGGCCGGTCGGCGTGGCCTGACAGGCGTCCCGCCCCGGCTCCCGGCCCGGCCATCCGGCCCGGCCCCAGCCCTGGCACGAGCCCGTTGCGGGCCGTGACCGACCGGCGACTCGTTCGTCCACGCGGACCCGCGACGACGGGTCCGCTCCCGGTCACGTTGCCAAGGAGTACCCACGATGAAGATGTCCGGGCTGTTCGGCGCCACCCTGCACACCGCGCCGGGCAGCAGCGAGTCGGCGGGCCACCAACAGCTGCTGCGCGCCGGGATGGTGCGACAACTGGCGCAGGGGATCTTCTCCTACCTGCCGCTCGGTTGGCGCAGCATCCGCAAGATCGAGCAGATCCTGCGCGAGGAGATGGCCGCGGTCGGCGGCCAGGAGCTGTCCATGCCGGTCACCCAGCCGGCCGAACTGTGGCAGGCGTCCGGCCGGTACGACAAGGTCGGTGCGGAGCTGGCCCGGTTCGCCGACCGGCGTGGCCGCGGCATGGTGCTCGCGATGACGCACGAGGAGGCGGTGACCGAGCTGGCCCGTACCGAGGTCGGCTCGTACCGGGACCTGCCGCGGATGGTGTTCCAGCTGCAGACGAAGTTCCGGGACGACGCGCGGCCGCGGGCCGGGCTGATCCGGGTCCGCGAGTTCGTCATGAAGGACGCGTACAGCCTGGACCGCGACGCCGCGGGGCTGGCCCGGCAGTACGCCAACCAGTACCGCGGGTACTTCCGGGTGTTCGGCCGGTGCGGGGTGCCGGCGCTCGCGGTGGCCTCCGAGGTCGGGATGATGGGCGGCGAGCTCGCGCACGAGTTCATGTACCCGACGCCGATCGGCGAGGACACCCTGCTGCTCTGCGACGCCTGCGGCTACCGGGCCAACCGGCAGGTTGCGACGTTCGCCAAGCCGGCCCCGCCGGTCGAGGCGGCGCGGCCGATGCGGCGCGTCGCCACGCCGGACGCGGCGACCGTCGCCCAGCTCGCCGCCGCGGCCGGGGTGCGCCCGGACCGGATCGCCAAGGCGGTGTTCGTGCAGGCCGACCTCGGCGCGACCGAGGAGCCGGTGATCGCGGTGGTGCGCGGCGACATGGACCTCAACGAGGCCAAGCTCGCGGCCGCGCTGGGCGCCGCCGACCTGCGGCCGATGACCACCGACGAGATCACCGCGATCGGCGCCGTCGCCGGCTACGGCTCCCCGGTGGGCCTGACCGCGGCGCGGGTGGTGGTCGACGAGCTGGTGGCGGCGACGCCGAACCTGATCGCCGGCGCCAACCTCGACGGGTACCACCTGCGCGACGTCAACGTGGGCCGCGACTTCGCCCCGGATGCGGTGTGCGACATCGTCGCGGCGCGCGGCGGCGACGGCTGCCCGCGGTGCGGTGCCGCGCTGCGTACCACCCGCGGCGTCGAGATCGGGAACATCTTCAAGCTCGGCGACCGGTACTCCGCGGCGCTCGGCGCCACGTTCACCGACGCCGACGGGGTACGCCGGCCGGTGCAGATGGGCTGCTACGGCATCGGCGTGGGGCGGCTGCTCGGCTGCGCCGCGGAGGCGCACCACGACGAGCGCGGGCTGACGCTGCCGATCACGATCGCGCCGTACCAGGTGCACCTGTGCCAGCTCGGCGATGCGGCCGCGGCGGCCGCGCACACCCTGTACGAGCGGCTGGGCGCGGCGGGCGTCGAGGTGCTGCACGACGACCGCGGGCAGCGGGCCGGCAGCCAGTTCGCCGACGCGGACCTGATCGGTGCGCCGCTGCGCGCCACCGTCGGCGCGCGGTCGCTGGAGCGCGGGGAGGTCGAGCTGCACGACCGGGCAACCGGCGAGTCCTGGCCGGTACCGGTGGCGGCGGCGGCCGGCACGATCACCGCCGCGGTCGCGGACCGGCTGGCCAGGGCCAACGCGGTACCGGCGGTCGACCTGCCGCCGGAGCTGGCCGCCGGCTGACGGACCGGTAAGCGTCCGGGACGTCGTCACACCGACCTGCCGGCGGCCGTCGGCCGCACCCGGCGGCGAGCCCCGGACACCGGGCGCCCACCGCCGGCAGGGCACCGGCGGCGGGTGCCGACACCGGGCGGGCGACCGGCCGGTAACCGACCGAGCGGGCGGTGCGGCGGTCCGATCGGCCGCTGTGCCGTAACGCCGGAGAAACCGCGGTCGGGTCACCGATCGCGGTTTCGGGCGTTGTATCCGGCAGACGCGCCGTACCGAGCGTGTCGCCACGCAGACCAAAGCCGGGGGGCTGGGCGAGTGAGTACCGCTGTCATGCAAGCACCGAGCCGGGTACGGCAGGCCTCGCCGTGCGCGCTGAAGGTGGTCGTGTTGGGCGGCGGTCGCGCGGCGGGACTGGCCCGCGTCGAGGACCGCTTCGTCGACCTCGTGTCCGATGTGGACAGTGCCGGTTCGGTGCTGCGGTACGGGCAGTGCGGGTTCTCCGACCGCCTCGCCGTGCACCTGTACGGGATGCCGCCGCAGCAGCGGTACTGGTTCATGTGGGACGCGCTGTCCGCCGGTGCGGTCGCCGCGCTGGTGCTCGCCGATGCCAGCCGGCTCGGCGACTGCTACCCGGCGCTGGACTACGTCGCCGCCCGCGGCCTGCCGCACCTGGTCGCGGTGACCGGCGCCCAGCGGTACCAGCTGGCCGAGGTGCGGCAGGCGCTCGCCGTCGGCGCCGAGGTGCCGGTGCTGCTGACCGAGTCCGACCGGCCCCGGCCGGCCCGCGAGGTGCTGCACGCGCTGGTGCGGTACGCGATCGCCCGGCGCAACTCCACCGCCGCCTGACACCGCACGTTTCCGGTCGTGGCTGGTGGGTACGGGGCTGGGACGTCTGCACCTACCCGAGTGAGGAGTCCGCAGTGCTCGCGCTGACCGAGAACGCGGTGACAGTCATCCGTACGCTCACCGAACAGTCCCAGGCGCCGGATTCTTCGGGCCTGCGTATCGCCACCGAGCCGACCGGGCCGGCCGACGCCGACCAGACGCTGCGGTTGCTGATGTCCGAGGCGCCGCAGGAGGGCGATCAGGTGCTCGACGCCGGTGGTGCCCGGCTGTTCCTGGACACCTCGGCCGCCGACTTCCTCGACGACAAGGCGCTCGACGCCTCGGTGGACGGCGACGGCAACGTCAACTTCGAGGTGGCCCTGCAACCCGAGCAGTGACCCGACGCCGGGCCCGAAGCGGGGACGCCCGGGGCGGGTTCCGGCGGTACCGGACGAGGCGGTTTTCGACGTCCGAAAATGTCATACCCAGGCCGTAACGTCGGGGTATGAACCGGACCGAACGTTTGCATGCCCTCGTCGACGCACTCCGCGCGGTGGCTCCCGAGCCGCGCTCCACACGATGGCTCGCCGAGCGTTTCTCGGTGAGCGTGCGCACCATCGAGCGCGACACCGCCGCGCTCGCCGAATCGGGCGTCCCCCTCTTCGCGGTGCCCGGCCCGCAGGGCGGGTTCGCCATCGACGACACCGGCGACCGCGAGCTGCCGCCGGTGGCGTTCACCCCGGACGAGGCGGTCGCCGTGGCGGTCGGCCTCGCCCAACTGACCGGGTCGACGTTCCACGGCGCGGCCGATGGGGTGCTGGCCAAACTGACCGCCCGCTATCCGGGGCTGATCGGCGCCGCGGCCGAGGCGGTCGCCACCGGCGACGGTCTCGAGCTGCCCGCGGAAAACGACCAGTTCCCGGCGATCCCGGTCGTGTTGCAGCGCGCGCTCGCCACCGAGCGGGTGCTGGAGCTCGACTACACCGACGCCACCGGCCGCTCCAGCCGCCGCGTCGTCGAGCCCATCGGGGTGCTCACCGCGCCGGGCGACGACGGCCCGCACTGGCTGCTGCTCGCCTGGTGCCGGCTGCGGCACGGGGTGCGCGGCTTCCGCATCGACCGCATCCGCCGGGCCCGGCTCGGCACCGAGCGGGTGCCCGCTCGCCGCGCGCTGGCCGAGCTGCACGTGCCCGGCCTGATCCCCACCGAGCCGGACATTCCGGCCCAACGCCGCTCGCGGGCCGACCGCGCCGCGGGCGGCTCGGCCCGGAACGGCTCGGCCGCGGTCCCGGCGCGGAGTGGTTCGGCCGCCGGCGCGGGGCAGGCCCGCCCCGACGTCGCGCAGTGAGGTGACAGCCTGCCGGCCGGCGCGAGCGGCGCCGGCCGGCAGGCTGCGGATAGCCTTTGCCTCGTGAGTGATGCACGGACGCTTGTGGTGGAGAACGACCCGACCGACGATGTGCGGCTGCTCGGCGACTGGCTCACCGAGGCCGGGCTGACCCTCGAGGTGGTGCGGCCGCACGCCGGCGAGCCGCTGCCGGACGAGCTGTCCGGCTACGCCGGCCTGGTGGTGCTCGGCGGCGGCCTGCCCGACACCTCGTGGTACGAGCGGGAGCAGTCGCTGTTGCGCGTGGCCGGCCGGCAGCGGGTCCCGACGCTCGCGGTGTGCCTGGGCGCGCAACTGCTCGCGCTGGCGTTCGGCGGCTACGTCGAGCCGGCCGCGGCCGGCCCGGAGATCGGCCCGAAGCTGGTCGCCAAGCGCGACGCGGCCGGCCTCGACCCGCTGTTCGCCGACGTGCCGCTGATGCCCGACGTGATCGCGTTCCACCACGACGAGGTCACCGAGCTGCCGGAGGGAGCCACCCTGCTCGCCGCCTCCCCGTCGTACCCGCACCAGGCCTTCCGGTACGGCGACCGGATGTGGGCGCTGCAGTTCCACATCGAGTGCGACCGCGACATGCTGGCCGGCTGGATCGCCGACTCGCCCGACGTGGCCGCCGCCGGCCTCGACCGGGAGGCGCTGCTGGCCCGGTGCGTGCAGGTCCTGCCGGACGTGGCGGAGACCTGGCGGCCGTTCGCGCACCGGTTCGCCGACCTGGTCGCCGGTCGCAGCTCGGCGCGTACCTCGTTGCCGCTGCTGGAGGGTTGACCCCGGTGCAGTGGCGGGACCCGCAGCAGACGCCCGCCGGGAGCCGGTCGCCCGACGACCGACCGGCGCCACACCGGTCGTCGTCCGACCGGCCGGCCTCGGACCGACCCGGGTCGGATCAGCCGGCGTCGGAGCGACGCGCGCCGGAGCGTTCGGGGTCGGATCGACCGGCACCGGAGCGGTCTGCGTCGGGTCGACCGGCACCGGAGCGGTCTGCGTCGGGTCGACCGGCACCAGATCGGCCGGCGCCGGAGCGGTCTGCGTCGGAGCGGCCGGCGCCGGATCGGCGTGGGGTGGCGCGGCTGAGCCGGCTCGGTTTCGCCGAGGCGGACCGGGCGTTCCTGCTGCTCGGCCCGGCCGACGACGGCCTCGGTTGGTGGCGGGCCGAGCCTGCCGGCCCGGCCGACGCGCGGGCCGAGGAGCTGGTCCGGGCGGTCGCCGCCAGCGCCGACCCCGACCTGGCGCTGCACCAGTTGCAGCGGCTGGTCGCGGTCGTACCGGAGCTGCCGGCGGCGCTGCGGGCCGACCACGCGCTGGCCCGGCGACTGTTCGCGGTGCTCGGTGCGTCCGACGCGCTCGGCGACCACCTCGTCGGCAGCCCGGGCGACTGGGCGGTGCTGGCGAGCTCCGCCGACCCGGACGATCGGCGCGGCGTCGCCGCGCTGCGCGGCGCGCTCGCCCCGGCGGGACCCGCCGGCGGCCCGGCCGCGGTCGAACAGCTGCGGAGCTCGTACCGGCGGGTGCTGTTGCGGGTGGCGGCGGCCGACCTGACCGGGGTCCGGACGGTCGACGACGTGATGGCCGAGCTGACCGATCTGGCCGACGCGACGCTGGCCGCCGCGCTGCAGATCGCCCGGTCCGAGCGCGACGACGCGGACGAGGCCCGGCTGGCGATCGTGGCGATGGGCAAGACCGGTGGCCGCGAGCTCAACTACGTCAGCGACGTGGACGTGCTGTTCGTCGCCGAGCCGCCGATCGTGGACGGCCCGGAGCCGGCGCAGCCGGCCGACTCGGCGGCCGCGCTGCGGGTGGCGAGCGCGCTCGCGGTGCGGGTGATCGACGTGTGCCGGCAGGTCGCCTGGCAGCTGGACGCCGGGCTGCGGCCGGAGGGCCGGGACGGCCCGCTGGTGCGCACGGTGGCCAGCTACGACGCGTACTACCGGCGGTGGGCGAAGGGCTGGGAGTTCCAGGCGCTGCTCAAGGCGCGGTACGCGGCGGGCGACGCGCAGCTGGCCGACGAGTGGCTGGCCCGGGTGCACCCGCTGCTGTGGCAGACCGCCGGCGGTACCGAGCGCCCGTCCATGGTCGCCGAGGTGCGCGCGATGCGCCGCCGGGTCGAGGACCAGCTGTCCACTGTGGATGCCGAGCGGGAGATCAAGCTGGGCCGCGGCGGGCTGCGCGACATCGAGTTCGCGGTGCAGCTGCTGCAGCTGGTGCACGGCCGCTCCGACGCCGAGCTGCGGGGCACCAACACGTTGCGGGCGCTCGCCGCGCTGACCGCCGGCGGGTACGTCGGCCGGACCGACGGTGAGGAGCTCGCCGCCGGCTACCGGTTCCTGCGCACCATCGAGCACCGGTTGCAGTTGCAGCACCTGCGCCGCACCCACCGCATCCCGGACGCCGAGCCGGGGCTGCGCTGGCTGGCCCAGTCCCTCGGCTACCGCGGCGAGCCGAAGCGCAGCGCGGTCCAGGGGTTCCTGGCCGACTGGACCAAGCTCGCCCACAACGTGCGCCGGCTGCACGAGAAGCTGCTGTACCGGCCGCTGCTGGAGGCGGTCGCCCGGGTGCCGACCGACTCGCTGCGGCTGACCTCGGGCGCGGCCGAGTCCCGGCTCGCCGCGCTGGGTTTCGACGATCCGGCCGGCGCGCTGCGCCACCTCGGCTCGCTGACCGGCGGGGTGTCGCGCTCGGCGGCGATCCAGCGCACCCTGCTGCCGGCGCTGCTGCCCGAGTTCGCCGACGCGCCCGAGCCCGACCACGGCCTGCTCGCGTACCGGCAGGTGTCGGAGAAGCTCGGCCGCACCCCGTGGTACCTGCGGCTGCTGCGCGACTCGGGGCCGGTGGCGATCCGGCTGGCCCGGCTGCTCGGCGAGAGCCGGTACGTCACCGACCTGCTCACCCGCGACCCGGAGGCGCTGCGGCTGCTCGCCGCCGACGCCGAACTGGTGCCGCGCGATCCGGGGGTGCTGGCCGAGGCGATGGCCGCCGCGGTGGCCCGGCACGACCGGCCGGCGGACGCGGTCGCCGCGCTGCGCGCCCTGCGCCGGCGCGAACTGTTCCGGATCGCCTGCGCCGACCTGCTCGGCCGGCTCGACGTGGTCGCCGTCGGCGCGGCCCTCACCCAGGTCACCGACGCGGTACTGGCCGCGGCGCTCGCGGTCGCCCGGCGTGCCGCGGGCGTACCGGAGGCGCTGTCGTTCGCGGTGATCGGGATGGGCCGGTACGGCGGGGCAGAGCTCGGCTTCGGCTCCGACGCCGACGTGCTGTTCGTGTACGACGACGCGCCCGGCGCGGCCGATCAGGCGCACCAGGTGGCGGAGACGCTGCGCGCGCTGCTCGCCGCGCCGGCACCCGACCCGCCGCTGGTGATCGACGCCGACCTGCGCCCGGAGGGCCGGCAGGGCCCGCTGGTGCGCAGCCTCGACGCGTACCGCAGCTACTACCGTCGCTGGTCGCGGGTGTGGGAGGCGCAGGCGCTGCTGCGAGCCAGGTTCGTGGCCGGCGACGCCGATCTGGGCGCCCGGTTCACCGCGCTGATCGACCCGGTGCGCTATCCGGCGCACGGCCTGAGCCGCGAGCAGGTGGTGGAGATCCTGCGGATCAAGGCGCGGGTGGACGCCGAACGGCTGCCCCGCGGCGCCGATCCGGCCACCCACACCAAGCTCGGCCGGGGTGGCCTCGCCGACGTGGAGTGGACGGTGCAGCTGCTGCAGTTGCGGCACGCCGCGCACCTCCCGGAGCTGCGGGTCACCGGTACGCTCGAGGCGATGTCGGCCGCGGTCGGCGCCGACCTGCTCGGCGCCGCCGAGGCGGACGCGCTGGGCCAGGCGTGGCGGCTGGCCGGCTCGGTGCGCAACGCGATGATGTTGGTGCGCGGTCGCGGCTCCGACCAGCTGCCCCGGCACGGGGTCGAACTGGCCGGCGTGGTGCGCGCGCTCGGGTTCGCCGCGGACGATCCGGGCGAGTTCGTCGACGAGTACCTGCGCACCGCGCGGCACGCCCGGCAGGTGGTCGAGGCGCGGATGACGGTGGACGGCACGGGAGGCGCAGCGGGCGGATGACCGACGAGCCCGACCGGGATGCCGACGGGTTGGCGTCCACCCAGCCGATCGAGGCGGTGGCCGACGACCCGGACGAGGCCGGCCGGATCCCGCCCGCCGGCGGCCCGCACCGCACCGAAACCGCCCCCCGCCGCGCCGGGAACGACCGCCGCACCGGGAGCAACCGCCGGATCGGGAACGAGCGCCGCGCCGGCAACGGCGCCGGAGGGGCCGGGGACGCCCAGCGCCGGGACGGAGAGGCCCAGCGCCGCAACGGGGACGTTCCGGGTCGGGGTGCGCGTTCCGGCGCGGGCGCCGGGGACCCGCACCGGGTGTACGTGGAGGCGACCTCGCCGGCGCTGATCCCGCGGATCGGCCGGCAGCGTGACTGGGTCGACCTGGTGGACAGCTGGTTCCCGGAGCGCTACCGGGTGCCGATGATCGCCACCACGGCGACCTCGCTCGCGCTGACCGTGGCGTTCCTGTTCCTGCCGCTGGCCGGTACCGATCTCGCCGCGCAGGTCGCGCGCGGCCACTTCTTCTCCGCGCACGGCTGGTACACCATCGATTTCCGCTGGTACGGGGGGATCTATCCGTTCGGGTACAGCGTGCTCGCCGGGCCGCTCAACGCGGCGATCGGGTCCCGCGGTGTCGGTGCCGTCTCCTGCGTGCTGGCGTCGGCGGCGTTCGCGTTCCTGCTGGCCCGGTTCGCCGTGCGGCGGCCCACCCTGGGCGGCGTACTGGCCGCCATGGTCGGGGTGTTCAACCTGGTCAGCGGGCGGACCACGTTCGCGCTGGGCATCGCGATCGGGATGGCGGCGCTGGTCGGCGTGTCGCTGCCGGGCCGGGTACCGCGGTGGCTGCGGCTGGTGCTGGGCGGGGTGCTCGCCGCGCTGTCGGTGGCCGGCAGCCCGCTCGCCGGCCTGTTCGTCGGGCTGGCCGGCGGTGCCCTGCTGCTCGCAGGGCTGCGCCATCCGCCGGCATCGGCGGACGCGCCCGGCCCGGTCGCCCGAATCACCCGGTATCTGACCGGCAGGTGGCGGGAGGGGCTGGTGCTGTGCGTCGGCGCGCTGGTCGGGCTGGTGCCGAGCATGCTGTTCCCGGACGGCGGGGTGCAGCCGTTCAACGGCGACTCGATGAAGGTCTTCCTGGCCGGCGGCGTGGTCACGTTCTTCCTGATCCCGGCGCGCTACCGGGCGCTGCGGACCGGCGCGGTGCTGATGGTGGCGATGGTGCTGTTCGCCTACCTGGTACCGAGCCCGATCGGGTCGAACATCACCCGGTTGCCGATGCTGTACGCGACGCCGTTGATCGTCGCGGTCGGCACCATCGACCGCCGGCTGCTGGTCGGGGCGGTGGTGGCGCTGACCTGGTGGCAGCCGCCGCTGGTGACCGGCGATCTGGGCAGCGCGGGCGACCGGGCCGCGCAGTCGGCGTTCTACCAGCCGCTGATCGCCGAGCTGGACCGGCGCAAGCCGATCGGTCGGATCGAGGTCGTCCCGCTCTACGACCACTGGGAGTCGACGTACGTGGCGGAGGCGGTGCCGCTGGCCCGGGGCTGGGAGCGGCAGGTCGACGTGCACCGCAACCCGCTGTTCTACCGCGACACCGTGGCCCCGGACGACTACCTGGACTGGCTGTACCGCAACGCGGTCGGCTACGTGGCCGTGCCGCAGGGCACCAAGCTGGACAAGTACGGTCGGCAGGAGGCGGACCTGATCGCCGCCGGCCTGCCGTACCTCAAGCCCGTCTGGTCGAACTCCGACTGGCGGCTCTACCAGGTACGCAACGCGCAGCAGCTGGTGTCCGGGGTCGGCGTGCTGGTCGACTCGACCCCCACCGGGCTGGTGTTCGACACGACCGACTCCGGTCGGGTGCTGGTGCGGGTGCGGTGGAGCCGCTGGTTGACGCTGTCCGGCCCGGATGCCTGTTTCGGCCCGGCCCGCGAGGGTTGGGTGGAGGTCACGGTGAACGGGCCCGGCCGGTACCGGATCTCCAGCGGCTTCGTACCGCGGCAGGCCCACCGCTGCTGAAGGTTAGTGCCGTCGTAGGGTCAGGGCGGGTAATTTAGCTCCGTCAGTGGCGCTGACCGGCAGGTGGCGCCGGCCGGGAACAGGAGGCCGAGTGGACAGCACCGAGCTGGCCGGGCGACTCGCCGGGATCGTCGGCGAGCGGCACGTCCGTACCGCCGAGGGCGACCTGGAGGCGTACGCCCGGGACGCCACCCCGCTGTTCCGGCACCGGCCGGACGTGGTGGTGTTCCCCGGCGACACCGCCGAGGTCGCCGCGGTGCTGACGCTCGCCACCGAGCTGTCGGTACCGGTGGTGCCGCGCGGCGCGGGCTCCAACCTGGCCGCCGCCACCGTGCCGCTGCACGGCGGCATCGTGCTGGTGCTGACCCGGCTCACCGAGATCCTGGAGATCTCCGGTCCCGAGCTGCTGGCGCGGGTGCAGCCCGGGGTGTCGACCAAGGCCCTGGCCGAGGCGGCCGCCGGGCACGGCCTGCTGTACGTGCCGGATCCCGGCTCCCAGGTGGTGTCGACCGTCGGCGGCAACGTCGCCACCTGCGCCGGCGGGCTGCGCGGCCTCAAGTACGGGGTGACCCGCAACTACGTGCTGGGCCTGGAGGTGGTGCTGCCCACCGGCGAGGTCATCCGCACCGGCGGGCGGCTGTGGAAGGACGTCGCCGGCTACGACCTGACCCGGCTGCTGACCGGCTCGGAGGGCACCCTCGGGGTGATCACCGAGGTCACCGTCGCGCTCGTGCCCAAGCCCGCGGCGGCCCGCACCGGCGTCGCGTACTTCGCCGACCTGGCCGCGGCCGGCCGTGCCGTCGCCGCCGTGATCGAGGCCGGCATCACGCCGGCGACCTGCGAGTTCCTCGACCGTACCTGCGTGGCGGCGGTCGAGGACTACGCCCACCTCGGCCTCGACACCGAGGCCGGTGCGCTGCTGCTGTTCGGCGACGACGGCGACCCGGAGGTGGTGCAGGCGAGCCTGACCCGGATCGGCCAGGTGTGCACCGAGCACGGTGCGACCGGCGTGACCCTCGCGGAGAGCGTCGCGGCCAGCGAGGAACTGCTCGCCGCCCGGCGCTGCTCGCTGCCGGCGCTGTCCCGGCTCGGCTCGCTGACCATCCTGGAGGACGCCACGGTGCCGCGGCCGAAACTCGCCGAGATGGCCGACCGGATCGCCGCCATCGCCGCGAACCACCGGCTCACCATCGGTACCTTCGGGCACGCCGGCGACGGCAACCTGCACCCCACCTGCGTGCTGGACGTGCACGACACCGACGCGATCGAACGCTCGCACGCCGCGTTCGGCGAGATCTTCGCCGCCGCGATCGAGCTCGGCGGCACCATCACCGGCGAGCACGGCGTCGGCGCGGCGAAGCTGCCGTACCTGGAACGCCGGCTCGGCGCCGACCAGCTGGCGCTGCTGCGCCGGATCAAGACCGCGTTCGACCCCGCGGGCATCCTCAACCCCGGAAAGCTCGGTTCCTGATGGCAGGCGACAAGATCTTCGACGACGACCTGCTGAGCCGGTGCATGTCCTGCGGGTTCTGCCTGCCGAGCTGTCCGACCTACCAGCTGACCGGCGAGGAGGCGTCCTCGCCGAGGGGCCGCATCACGCTGATGCGCGCCGTACAGGAGGACCGGCTCGACGTGACCGACCCGACCGTGCTGGCGCAGTCGGAGTTCTGCCTGGGCTGTCGCGCCTGCGAGCCGGTCTGCCCGGCCGGTGTCCAGTATGGACAGTTGCTGGAGCAGTGGCGGGACACCGAGTGGCAGGGCCGGCGCCGGCCGCTTTTGGCCCGCGCGCTGATGGCGATGATGTCCTGGCTCGGGATGGCCGGCATCACCCTGCTCGGCGTGGTACGCGGCGCCGCGCTCACCCGCCGCGGCACCGCCGACGCACCGCACCTGATGCTCGGCTGCGTCGAACGCGTGCTCTATCCCCGGGTGTCCCGCTCGGCCCGCCGGCTGGTACCGGCCCTGCGCGCGCCGGCTGTGCAGGGATGCTGCGGTGCGCTGCACGCGCACAACGGCGAGTCGGGCAAGGGCCGCCGGATGGCGCAGCGGCTCGGCCGGCAGCTGCCCGGCACGATCGTCACCACCTCCGGCGGCTGCTCCGCGCACCTGACCCACGAGCTCGGCGCCGACCGGGTGGTGGAGTTCTCCGCCTGGATCGCCGCGGGCAACGGCCCGGATCCAGCCTCGCTGCGCCCGATCATGCTGGACGAGCGGGGGAAACCGTTGCCGCCGCACGCATCCGGTGGACGGCCGGCCCGGATCGGGTTGCAGGACTCCTGCCACCTGCGCAACGCGGTCGGCGTCTGGCGGCAGCCGCGCGAGCTGATCGCGCACCTCGGCGAGTACGTCGAGGTGCCGAACGCGGCGGGCTGCTGCGGCGCGGCCGGCTCGTACTCGGTGCTGCGGCCGAAGGACTCGCGCGCCGTGCTGGCGCCCAAGCTCGACGCGCTCGCCGAGCTCGACCTGGACTACCTCGCCGTGGTCAACCCGGGCTGCTACCGCCAGCTCGCCGGCGCGCTGAAGGGCAGCCGTACCAGGGTCGTGCACCTCGCCGAGCTGCTGGCCGCCGCCGGCACCGACTGAACCCGTTCGGCCGCGCCGTCGCCCTTCAGGGGACGCCGCCGGGCCCGGGACCGCCGGCCGGCGCCGTCGCTCGTCGACTCCCTGCACGGCCGGCGCCGGCGGTCGCTGACGCTGCGTGACATGGCGCATTGCGGCTCGCGCCCGGGCGCGGCGTGGCAGCCTGAGACGATGGCAGGACTGCAGGCCCGCCGTGCGCTGGGCGCGCTGGCCGCCGTGGCCGCGTTGGTACTGGTCGTGGCCGGGTGCGGTGGCTCCGGAGGCGGCTACGGCGACTCGTCGGCGAGCCCGTCGCCGCAGCGGACCACGCCGGGCGCGCTGGCGAGCCAGCCACCACACCTGGAGGCCGCGCCGCAACCGAGCGGCTCGCCCGGGTTCCCGGCGCCGACGACCGAGGCCGGCCGCCGGCAGCTGCTGACCGCGGTGTTCGACGACGCGCAGGACATGTGGGCGAAGATCTTCGCGAACAGCGGAATGCACTACCAGCAGGCGAAACTGACCATCTTCACCGGCGACGTGCACACCGGCTGCGGCGAGGCGTCGAGCGACCTCGGACCCTTCTACTGCCCGGCCGACCACGGGGTGTACCTGGACACCTCGTTCTTCACCGCGCTGCAGCAACGGTTCGGCGTGCAGGGCGGCCTGCCCCCGGCGTACGTGGTGGGGCACGAGATGGGGCACCACGTGCAGAACCTGGTCGGCACGCTGGCGAGCGTGCAGGCCGCACAGCAGGCCGCGCCGGCGCAGGAGAACCAGCTCTCGGTCCGGCTGGAGCTGCAGGCCGACTGCTACGCCGGGGTGTGGATCCACAGCAGCTACGCCCGCGACCTGGTCAGCGATGCGGACCTGAACGACGCGCTGCACGCCGCGACGGTGATCGCGGACGACTTCCAGCAGCACAAGGCGACCGGCACGGTACGGCCGGACCAGTGGACGCACGGCTCGGCCGCGCAGCGCCGGCAGTGGCTCGCCACCGGCTTCACCAAGGGCGACCCGGACTCGTGCGACACGTTCTCGGCCCAGTGACCGCTGGCGGACGTCTCAGCGCGGGTAGGGCAGGTTTCCGGTGTCGCGCGGCATGCTCGGCCGCAGCTCGTCGGGCGCCAGCACCTCCTGCGGCGCCGAACCGCCGTGCGCGAACAGCACGTACAGCGCGACGATGTTCACGCCGATGATCATGATGGCCCAGAACGGGTAGGACGGCATCACGACCATCTGGGTGAAGATGTCCAGCACGATGGTCAGCGCCGCGAGCCAGCGCACCGAGGAGATCCGGAACAGCAGCAGCACACCGCAGCCGGCCTGCACCACCGCGATCGCGAGCAGCGCCCAGCCCCAGGCGTTCAGCGGTCCGAACACCAGCACCGCGGAGGCCACGAACACCCGGGAGCCGGCGATCGCGGCGATACCGTCCAGGCCGTTCATCACCGCCAGGACGATCAGCAACAGGCCGGCGAGCGCGACGCTGTGCCGCACGTGCCGGCGTACTCGATATCCCTCGCTCGGTGCCGCGGCACTCATCGCCACACCTCCGGTCCGGCACGGATCGCGGTGTCGCGTTCCCGCGATTCGTGCCCAGTATCGGTCCGCGCCGCGGCAACCACCGGCGAAACCGCCGAAACCGCGCCGGATCCGTGGCCGGCGGCGCGCACCCGCCACCGTCGAGGGTGGCGACGTGCACGCCTCGGAGCGCCGGCCCGGTCCGGCCGGGCGGTGTGGCAGCATCTGTCGGCGTGAGCGATGTCGGTCTGTACCTGCGGCGGATGGTGGGTCGCGACCCGGGCGAGGAGCATCGCGCCTCCACCCCGCTGGAGTTGCTGTTCGACCTGTGTTTCGTGGTCGCGGTGGCGGCCGCCTCGGCCCAGCTGCACCACGGCGTCGCCGAGGGGCACCACGTCGCGATCCTGCAGTACGCGATGGTGTTCTTCGCGATCTGGTGGGCCTGGATGAACTTCACCTGGTTCGCCTCCGCCTACGACACCGACGACGTGCCGTACCGGCTGCTGACGCTGCTGCAGATCGCCGGTGGGCTGGTGCTCGCCGCCGGCGTGCCGAGCGTGTTCCACCACTACGACTTCACCGTCGTGACGGTCGGGTACGTGGTGATGCGGGTGGCGATGGTGGGGCAGTGGCTGCGGGCGGCCCGGCAGGACCCGACCAGCCGCGGCGCCACCCTGCGGTACGCGGTCGGGGTCAGCGTGGTGCAGGTCGGCTGGGTGCTGCGGCTGCTGCTGCCGGGCGTGGCCGGGCTGGTCGGGTTCCTGGTGCTGCTCGTCGCGGAGCTCGCGGTGCCGGCGTTCGCCGAGGCGCACGGCCGTGAGACGCCCTGGCACCCGGGCCACATCAACGACCGGTACGGCTGCTTCACCCTCATCGTGCTCGGCGAGTGCGTGGCCGCGGCCACCGTCGGGGTGCAGTCGGCGATCACCGACCGGGGCCTGTCCGCCGGCCTGCTGGTCACCGCGGGCGGCGGCCTGGTGCTGCTGTTCGCGATGTGGTGGCTGTACTTCAAGCACGAGGCCACCGCCGGCCTGAAGATCAAGCAGAGCCAGAACCTGCTGTGGGGGTACTCGCACTACGTGGTGTTCGCGTCGGTCGCCGCGGTGGGCGCCGGCCTGACCCTGGCCGCTGACGGCGAGACCCCGGCGACGGTGGTGGCGTTCGCCATCGCGGTACCCACCTGCTGCTACCTGGCCACCAGCGCCTACCTGCACGGGTTGCTGCTGCCCGGCTCGGTACCGGTGGTGACGTCGGCGGCGACGATCGTGCTGATCCTGGCGACCGCGGCGGTCGCCGGCGCGCTCGGCCTGCCCGCCAGCGTCGCGGTGATCGCCGTGCTGGTCACGGCCCTGCTGGTCGTGTCCATCCGGGCGGCCCGGCCGGCCGAGCCCGCCCCGACGAGCTGACCGCCCGGGCACCGCCCCGCGCCGGCCGACCGGCACGGAGAGCGGACCGGCCGGACGGGGTTCACCGGGCGACCGGCGGGAGCGGGCCGGGTGGGTGGCGCTCAGCCGACGCGGACGCTCTCGGCGAGACGGCCGGCCAGCCCGCGCGCCACCGACTCGGCATGGGTACCGCTGACGCGCAGGTTCAGCACCAGGTTCGCCCGGCGCACGATCACCCGGTAGGTCGAACCCGACGAGTACTCGGCGCCCAGGCAGCCGCCGTCGCCGGCGCCGTCGAGCGGCTCGGCGCCGGACAGGCGGGCACAGGAACTCGCGGTCAGCCGCGCCGCGCTGGCGGCCGACGAGCTGACGAACCAGCCGTCGTACCGGCCGACGACCAGCCGCACGTAGCTGACCGGCAGCGCGTCGTCGGGGCTGGCACCGGCGTCGGCCGGCTTGTCGGTCGAGCGGTACCCGCAGCTGTCGAAGTCCGCATCCAGGTTGCTGCCGCGCTCGATCGAGCGGTGCGGCAGGTCGCGGTCCAGGCCGGCGGTGACGAGCAGCCGGCAGGCGTCCGGGGTGTCCCGCACGGCGGCGCTCCACGGCCCGAGCACGCCGTACCGGGCCGCCTGCGGAGCGGCCGGCAGCAGCACGGCGACCAGCAGCGCGGGCCAGATCAGCGCGCGCAGCCCGCCGGCCGGCCGGGGAGCCGGCCGCGGCACGGCGGGCGGCAGCCAGGCCTGCAGCTCGGCCAGCTCGCGGCGGAACCGCCGGTCCGGCCACCACGGCACGGACTGCGGCGCGGCCAGCGTCACCGCCGTGCCGTGCCGCCGGCGAACCCGGACCTGCCAGGCGATCGGGGTCCAGCGCGCCCGCAGCTCGACCACCTCGTACCAGGGGATCGAGACGGTGCGCCGGGAGTACCCGAACGGCACCACGGTCAGACCGGACGCGTCGACCAGCACCCGGCTGCGGTCGGCCAGCTTGAACAGTGCCGCGAACGGCGTGCCCACGACGATCGTGAAGGCCAGCACCACCAGCGGCATGGTCAGGTCGTACGGGAAGTCGCCGAGCAGGACCGGCAGCGTCGCGGCGACCGACAGCACCACCATCAGCGGAAGCACGCCCAGCAGGACCTGCAGGTACCGGGTGCCCGAGACCCGGTACACGGCGACGGGGTACATGCCGGACATGGTGCCGGGCGCGCGCAACAACCGCGGTCCCGGGTCGGGCCGGCCGGCGGCGGGAAACGTCACCGGGCGGCCGGGTCGCCGCGGCGGGTCGGGCGCCGGTCGGTACGGTGTGCGCGTCGGGAGGCCACCCGGCGCCCCCCATCGGTACCTTCGCGGGAGTCACCGTGCGCGACATCGCCGTGTTCACCGGTTCGGCCCATCCGGCGCTCGCCGCCGAGATCTGCGAGCACCTGGAGGTGCCGCTGCAGCCGGCCCGGGTGGACCGGTTCGCCAACGACTGCCTCGAGGTGCAGTTGCAGGCCAACTGCCGGGAGCGGGACGTCTACCTGGTGCAGCCGCTGGTCGCGCCGGTGCAGGAGCACCTGGTCGAGCTGCTGCTGATGGCCGACGCCGCCCGGGGCGCCTCGGCCGCCCGGATCACGGTGGTGATGCCGCACTTCGCGTACGCCCGGTCGGACAAGAAGGACGCGCCGCGCATCTCCATCGGCGGCCGGCTGGTGGCCGACCTGCTCGTCACCGCCGGCGCCGACCGGGTGTTGACGATGGCGCTGCACTCCCCGCAGGTGCACGGCTTCTTCGCGGTACCGGTGGACCACCTGCACGCGTTGCGCGAGCTCGCCCAGCACTTCCGCGGGTACGACCTGTCCCGGGTCACCGTCGTGTCGCCGGACCTGGGGTACGCGAAGTCCGCGTCGGCGTTCGCCCGGCTGCTGGACGTGCCGGTCGCCGCCGGTGCGAAGCAGCGGTTCTCCGACGACCGGGTGGAGATCACCTCGGTGATCGGCGAGGTCGCCGACCGGGACGTGATCGTGCTGGACGACGAGATCGCCAAGGGCAGCACGATCCTGGAACTGCTGGCCCGGCTGCGCGAGCAGGGTGCCCGCAGCGTCCGGGTCGCCTGCACGCACGGGCTGTTCGCCGCCGGCGCGCTGGACCGGCTCGCCGCCCAGCCCGACGTCGCCGAGATCGTCTGCACCAACACGGTTCCGGTGCCGCACGAGTCGGTGACCGACAAGCTCACCGTGCTGTCGGTGGCGCCGGTGCTCGCCGAGGCGATGCGCCGCATCCACAACGGCGAGTCGGTCAGCGCTCTGTTCGACACCGCCTGATCCCGTTCCTCCCGCGGGCACGCCCGCCGTTCGGCGTGCCGGCGGTGCGGCACGCCCGCGGTCCGGCGTGCCCGAATTGCCCCGATGGTGTTGACGTGCCGACCTCGATCCGGTAAACAACCTTTACATTAAATGCGGGCTTTGCCCGCATACCGGGCATCGAGGAGGGAGACCCCATGGGGGACGGACGCTGGAAACGACCGCTGGTCACCGCGGCGGTGACGGCGGGCATGATCGGCGCCGCGGTGCTCGGTGTCTCGACGCCGAGCCAGGCCGCGGTGGGCGGCGCCGCGCCGTACGTGGACATGTCCAACTCGCAGGTCGGCCTGCTCGACCAGGCCGCCGGGGCGGGGTTGACCCACTACACCGCGGCGTTCGTGATCGGGTCCGGCTGCAACCAGATCTGGGGCGACACGCTGCCGGTCGGCAACGACCCCAACGTCGACGGGGAGATCGACAGGGCCCGGTCGGAGGGTGCCGAACCGATCATCTCGTCCGGTGGCGCGGCCGGCCTGCCGCTCGCCTGGACCTGCACCGACCAGAACACCATCGTCGCCGGCTACCAGGCGCTGCTCGACATCTACCAGGTGAAGTCGCTCGACTTCGACATCGAGGGCGCCGCGATCGCCGACACCGCCTCGATCCAGCGGCACTTCGCGGCGGTCAAGACGCTGGCGGCGAACAACCCGGGGCTCACCGTCTCGGTCACTCTGCCGGTACTGCCGAGCGGGCTCACCGGCGACGGGGTGAACCTGGTGCGGGCGGCGCACGACGCCGGCGTCAAGATCGACATCGTCAACCTGATGACGATGGACTACTACCAGGGCGACCAGGACATGGGCCAGGCCGCCGAGCAGGCGACCGACGCGACGCTGGGCCAGTTGCAGGGCATCGACGGCAGCTACTCGTACGCGAACCTCGGCATCACGCCGATGATCGGGGTCAACGACGACGGTTCGGTGTTCACCCTGGACAACGCCCGCTCGGTGGCGAGCTGGGCGGCCGACAAGGGGGTCGGCCGGCTGTCGTTCTGGTCGATCAGCCGGGACCAGTCCTGCGGCTCGGCGGCCGGCGCGGTGCACCCGGACGCGTCGTCGACCTGCAGCGGGGTGGACCAGAACCCGCTCGACTTCACCAAGGCGCTGAGCTGACGACGCACCGGATCGCGGCCCGCCCGGCCACCGAGCCGGCCGCGATCCGGTTGCCACACCGAGCATCCGTCGATCACACCGAGGATTCCGTTGCTGCGCCGGGGATCCGTCGCTCCTGCCGGGCATCCCGTTGCCACCCCGGGGACTCGTCGGGCGCATCGAGGATTCCCTTGCCACGCCGGGGATTCCGTTGCCACGCCGGGGACTCGTCGGTCGCGCCGGGGATCCGGCGGTCAGGCCGGGGATCCCTCGTCCGGGCGGGCCCAGATTCCGCGCACGTCGTGGATGTGGCTGACCATCAACCGTTCGGCCAGCGGGCCGTCCCCGCTGACGATCGCGTCGAGCAGCTCGATGTGGTTGCGCGACGACGCGGCCAGCTCGTCGCGTTCGGCCAGCACCGGCACCCCGTACAGCCGGGACCTGTTGCGCAGGTCGCGGACCACCTCGACCAGGTGCGCGTTGCCGGCCAGCGCCAGCAGCGCCAGGTGGAACCGCCGGTCCGCCTCGATGTAGGCGAGCACGTCACCGGTGGTCGCCGCCGCCACCACCTGCTCGGCCAGCGGTCGCAGCCGCTCGATGGTCGCCGGATCGACGGTCTCGGCGACCTTGCGTACCGCGGGCGCCTCGATCAGGGCCCGGATCTCGCTGTACTCGTCGAGCTGCGCGTCGGACAGCTCGGTGACCCGGAACCCCTTGTTGCGTACCGGTTCCACCATGCCCTCGCGGACCAGGTCGAGCATCGCCTCGCGGACCGGCGTGGCCGAGACCCCGAACCGTTCGGCCAGCACCGGCGCCGAGTAGAGCTCACCCGGCCGCAGCTCACCGGTGATCACCGCGGCGCGCAGCGCGTCGGCGATGCGCTCCCGTACGCTGCGCGGTGGTTCGAAGGAGGGCAGTGCCCCCAGACCGCCGCGGCCCGATCGACTCACCGCTCGACCTTCCTCCCCGGTCCGGCCGCGGCCAGGCGCGCGTGGGCCGCCGCCGCGACGACGATGTCCTGCCAGGCCATCCCGACGCCCTTGAACAGCCGCGGTACGTCCCGCCGGACGGTCGCGGTGCGCAGCTCGGCCAGGTTGACCAGGCGGCGCCCGTCGACGCCGGCCAGCAGCAGGTCACCCGCCTCGCGCAGCGCCGCCGACCGCGCCTCCACGTACAGCTGGCAGCGGCGCACCGTGGCGGTGTCGACCTCCCGCGCGGCCGGTTCGTGCGAGCCCATCGCGACCACGGTCGCGTGCTCGGCGAGCAGCCTGCCGTCGAACAGCGGGGTGCGCGCGCTGGTGCAGCAGACGACCAGGTCGGCGGCGCCGACCGCGCGGGCATCGTCGGCGGCGCCGACCGCGCGGGCATCGTCGGCGGCGCCGACCGTGCCGGCGTCCGCGACCTCGGCGGCCACCCCGGCCGCGACACACCGAGCGACGAACCCGGCGGTACGGGCCGGGTCACGCCCGACCACCCGCAGCCGGCGGACCGTGCGTACCGCCCGCACCGCCTCGACGTGCCCGGCCGCCTGCGGCCCGGTCCCGTACAGCAGCACGTCGAGCGGCCGGTCCTCGGTGAGCGCGGCGATCGCGACGGCCGACACCGCCGGGGTACGCAGCGCGGTCAGTGCCGGCCCGTCGAACGTGGCGAGCGGCTGCAACGTGGCGCCGTCGAGCAGCAGGTAGGTCCCGGTGATCCGGGGCAGGCCGCGGGCCGGGTTGGCCGGCGCCACTCCGGCGATCTTGACGCCCGCGTACCGGGCCGAGGACGCCGGCATCAGCAGCAGCTGCCCGGCCGGCACGTCGACGGCGGTACGGGCCGGGTCGGCCTCCGGGTCGAGGCCGTCGGACAGCGCCGCGCCGATCGCCGCGATCGCCGCGTCCATCGGCAGCAGGGCGCGCAGCGCCGCCGCGGTCAGGTGCCGGGGGACCGGCGGGTCCGCGCTCATCGCAGGACGAAGCCGGGCAGCGGGTCACGGGGATCGAGGGTGAACGCGTGCTCGCCGGTCCGGTACGCGCAGCCGTCGATCTCGGTGTGCACCGCGGGCCGGCCGTCCGCCTCGGTGGTGCCGACCACCCGGCCGAGAAACGTGCTGCCGACGATCGAGTCGTGCGTCAGCACCGCCCCGCCGGCCAGCTCGTCGGCGAGCAGCGCGAGCCGGGCCGAGGTACCCGATCCGCAGGGCGACCGGTCCACCTGGCCGTCGGCGAACACCGTCACGTTGCGCTGCCGTGGCCCGGACTCGGTCGCCGGCAGCTCGTCGTACAGGATCGTGCCGTAGACGCCGGACAACCGGTCGTCGCCGGGGTGCCGGGCCGCCTCGGTACCGGCGAGCGCGAGCTGGACCGCACGGCCCGCGGCGATCAGCTCCCGGTGCCGGTCCGGCGTCACCGTCAGGCCGAACGCCGCGGCCGGGACGCTGGCGTAGATCGCGCCGCCGTACGACACGTCGACGGTCACCGTGCCCAGCTCGGTGGCCAGCCGCAGCCCCCGGGCCAGCACGTAGGACGGCACGTTGCGAAACGTCACCGACTCGACCGCGCCAGCGCGGCAGTGCACCCGGGCGGTGACCCGCCCGGACGGTACGTCGATGCGGACGTCGGTGTCCCCGTCCGGATCGGCGGCGACCCGGCCGGACTCCACCGCCCAGGCGCCGAGGGCGATCGTGCCGTGCCCGCAGGCGGTCGAGAACCCGTCCCGGTGCCAGAACAGCACGCCGAGATCGGCGCCGGCGTCGTCCGGCGGTACCAGGAAGCAGCCGTACATGTCGGCATGGCCGCGCGGCTCGTGGCACAGCAACTGGCGCACCCGGTCGACCGGCTGGCTCGCCGCCGCGGTCACCCGCCGCTGCGCCACCGTGGTACCGGCGATCTCGGCCAGCCCGCCGGTGACGATGCGAAACGGCTCGCCGGCCGTGTGGTAGTCGACCGTCGTGTATCGCGGCATCCTTCTGGGTCCTCCTGCCTCGTTGCGGGACGCCGACGGGCTGCGCGGTCCGCGCGGACCGCTCACACCCCGCCGAGGTACGCCTCGACCACCCGGCTGTCGTCGGCCAGCTCGGCGGCCGGCGCGTCGAGCACGCACCGGCCGTTCTCGACCACGTAGCCGCGGGTGGCGATCTTCAGCGCGGCCTTCGCATTCTGCTCCACCAGCAGTACCGACGTGCCGCCTTCGTTGATCTCCGCGATCAGCTCCATCACCGCGGTCACCACCAGCGGGGCGAGCCCCATCGACGGCTCGTCGAGCATCAACAGCCGCGGCCCGGCCACGATCGCCCGGCCGATCGCGAGCATCTGCTGCTCGCCACCGGACAGCGTGCCGCCCTGCTGCTCGCGGCGCTCCCGCAGCCGGGGCAACAGCCCGTACACCCGGTCGATGCGACGCCTGGTCTCCGCCGGGTCGCGGACCAGGTAGCCGCCCATCTGCAGGTTCTCCTGCACGGTGAGGGTGGAGAAGATCCGCCGGCCCTCCGGTACGTGCACCAGCCCCAGCCCGACGATCTCCGGCGGGCTGGCCCGCGTGATGTCGTGGCCGTCGAAGACGATCCGACCGCCGGCCGGGCGCACCAGCCCGGACACCGCGGACAGGGTGCTGGTCTTGCCGGCGCCGTTGTTGCCGAGCAGCGCGACGACCTCGCCGTCGGCCACCGTCAGCGACATGCCGTGCAGCGCCTGCACCCCGCCGTACGACACGTCGATCCCGTCGATCTCAAGCATCGGCGCCGGCCTCCCGATCGATCTCCCCGGACGGCTCGCCGTCGCCGGTCTCCGCCACCCGCTCGCCGTCGCGGGTCTCCGTCGGCCGCTCGCCGTCGCCGGTCGCCGTCGCCGGCTCGTGGTCGCCGGTCTCCGCGGCCGGCTCGTCGTCGCTGCCGAGGTACGCCTCGATGACAGCCGGGTCCCGCCGGACCGCCTCCGGCGATCCGTCCGCGATCTCCCTGCCGAAGTTGAGCACCACCACCCGCTGGGACACCTCCATCACCAGGCCCATGTCGTGCTCGATCAGCACGATCGCGATGCCGAGGTCCCGGATCCGCCGGATCAGCTCCAGCAGTTCGAGCTTCTCGTTGTGGTTGAGGCCGGCGGCGGGCTCGTCGAGCAGCAGCAGCTTCGGGTGCCGGGCCAGCGCGCGGGCGATCTCCACCCGCCGCTGCTCCCCGTACGGCAGGGCCCGCGCCGGGCCGGTCCGATCGGCGCGCAGCCCGACGAAGTCCAGCCACCGGTGCGCCTCGTCGGTGGCGACCTGCTCGGTGCGCCGGTACCGGGGGGTGTGCAGCAACGCGTCGAACACGTTCTGGCGCAGCCACAGGTGGGTGCCGGCGCGCACGTTGTCCAGCACCGGCAGGTCGCCGAACAGCCGGACGTTCTGGAACGTGCGGGACACGCCGCGGGCGGCGACGGCGGACGGCCGCAGCCGGGTCACGTCGGTACCGGCGATGGTGATCGCGCCGCTGGTGGCCCGGTAGAACCCGGTGATGCAGTTGAACGCGGACGTCTTGCCGGCGCCGTTCGGGCCGATCACCGACACGATCTCCGCCTCGTGCACCTGGAAGCTGAGGCCGTCGACCGCCTTCACTCCACCGAACGCCAGGTGCAGGTCCGCCACGTCGAGCAGCGCGCTCATCGACCGTCCTCCTTCGCGGCAGGTCCGACGGGGCGGTACCCGTGGTTCGCGCTCATCGGATCCGCACCTCGCCGTCGAACGTGGCGGACCGGCGGGCGGTGCGGGCCGGCTCCCGGGTACGGGCCGGCCACAGTCCCTGCGGCCGCAGCACCATCACGATGATCAGCAGCGCGCCGAAGGCGAAGTACCGGTAGTCCGACAGCCCGCGCAACGCCTCCGGCAGCATGGTGACGAACAGCGCGCCGATCACCACGCCGGGCGTGGAGCCCATCCCGCCCAGTACCACGGCCATCAGCACCAGGGCCGACTGCAGGAAGGTGAAGCTGGCCGGGGAGATCGCGGACAGCTGCGCGCCGAACAGCACGCCGGCCAGCCCGCCCCAGACGGCGCCGGCGATGTAGGCGGCCATCTTGACCCGGTAGGTGTGCACGCCCATCGCCTCGGCGGCGTCCTCGTCCTCCCGGATGAACCGCCAGGCCCGCCCCAGCCGGGAGCGGATCAGCCGGTTCGCGCCCAGTACCGCGGCGGCGACGATGACGAGCACCACGTAGTAGAAGACGACGGAGTTGCTCAGGTCGACGCCGGCGACCGACAGGCTCGGGATGCCGTAGATGCCTTCCGGGCCACCGGTGATGGACAGGTTGTTCGCGGTGACCCGGATGATCTCGCCGAACCCGAGCGTCACGATCGCCAGGTAGTCGCTGCGCAGCCGCAGGGTGGGGCCGCCGACCACGATCCCGGCCAGTACGGTCACCACGATCACCGCCGGGATCGTCGCGAGCAGCGGCCAGTGCAGCCGGGTGGCGAGGATGCCGCTGGTGTAGGCGCCGACCGCGAAGAACGCCGCGTACCCGAGGTCGAGCAGGCCGCACTGGCCGACCACGATGTTGAGCCCGACCGCGAGCATCACGAAGATCAGCGCGCTGGTCATCACGTTCATCGCGTACGGGGTGGCGATCAGGATCGGCGCGATCGCGCCGAGGAACAGCCCGACCGGGCCGATCCACCGGCTGCGCAGTACGGTCTTCGCCGCGTTGCCGAGGCCGCCGCCACCGGCCGGCGGTTTCGGCGGCTGCACCGTCTTGGTCGTGGTCATCACACACGCTCCGTGACGCGCTCGCCGAGCAGGCCGGTCGGCCGCACGGTCAGGAACAGGATCAGGAAGGCGAACGCGAACACGTCGCGCCACTGCCCGCCGAGGAAGTGCGTACCGA
The DNA here is from genome assembly GCF_017312725.1 of Actinocatenispora comari. Classification (GTDB taxonomy): domain Bacteria; phylum Actinomycetota; class Actinomycetes; order Mycobacteriales; family Micromonosporaceae; genus Actinocatenispora; species Actinocatenispora comari. The sequence continues at coordinate 33,844 of NZ_BOPO01000042.1, forward strand.
ACGACTCGAGCAGGCCGAGCACGACACCGCCGAGCATGGCGCCCTTGAAGCTGCCGATCCCGCCGATCACCGCGGCGGTGAACGCCTTGAGCCCGATGATGAAGCCCATCAGGAAGTTGATGCTGCCGTAGTACGAGCCGGCCATCACGCCGGCCGCGCCGGCCAGCGCCGAGCCGATGAAGAACGCCATCGCGATCACCCGGTTCACGTCCACGCCCATCAGCCGGGCGGCCACCGGATCCAGTGCGATCGCCCGCATCGCCCGGCCCTGCCGGGAGCGCATCACCATCGCGTTGAGCGTGACCATCAGCGCGATCGCCACGCCGATCAGCACCAGCTGCGCGACACCGATCCGGGCGCCGAGCACGTGCACCGAGGAACCGCCCAACCGCACCGGGTACACCTGCGGGTTCGGCCCGGCGATGATGCGCATGCCGTACTCCAGCGCGAACGACGCACCGACCGCGGTGATCAGCAGCGACAACCGGGGCGCGCTGCGCAACGGCCGGTACGCGATGCGTTCGATCGCCACCCCGGCGAGGCCGGTGCCGACCATCGACAGCAGCAGTACCACCAGCAGGGCGACGAGCGACAGCGTGGCGGTGAACCCGCTGAACGAGGTGAGCAGCGCGAAACCGATGAACGCGCCGAGCATGTAGAGGTCGCCGTGGGCGAAGTTGAGCAGCTTCATGATCCCGTAGACCATGCTGTAGCCCAGCGCGACCAGCGCGTAGAACGAGCCGACGAACAGACCGTTCCAGATGATCTGTGTCATGAGTTCCGTCCGGATCGGGCCGGAGGCGGGCCCGCAGCACGGGCCCGACTCCGCGCTGGCTAGTTCTTGAGATCGTCGGCGAGGGTGAACTTCGTGCCCTTCACCTGCAGGATCACGAATCCACCTTCGGTGAGGGTGTGGTCCGCGGTGAACTTGAGCTTGCCGGAGAACAGCGGGAACCCGTCGATCTTCATCAGTGCGGCCTCGATCTTCTTGCCGTCCGTGCTCTTCGCGTCCTTCATCGCCTTGGCCGCCACCCGCACCGCGTCGTACGACTGCGGCGAGTACGGGCCGGGTTCGGCGCCGAACTTCTTCTTGTACGAGGCGATCCAGTCACCGGCGCCCGGCATCGTGTCGGGCGTCTCGGTCATCGTCGCGTACACGCCCTGGGCGGTGGACTGCCCGGCCACGCTGATCAGCTTGCCGTCGACGCTGCCGTCGGCGACCATGATCTTCCCCTTGTACCCGGCCTGGCGCAGCTGCCGGATGATCAGCCCGCCCTCCTGGTAGTAGCCGGTCCAGTAGACGAAGTCGGGGCGGGCCGACACGATGTCGTGCACGTTGGAGCTGTAGTCGCTCTCGCCCGCGTTCACCGACTCGTGCAGCACCGTCTTCATGCCACCGCCGGCCTTGGTGATGTCGGCCTTGGTGCGCTTGGTGATGTCGGTGGAGTAACTGGTGCTGTCGTCGACCAGCGCCACCCGCGTGGCCTTCTGCTTGGTCAGCCAGCTGACCGCGGACTGCGCCTGCTGCACGCCGGTACCGTTGATCAGGAACACGTTCGGCAGGTGCTGGGAGACCAGATCGGCCGAGTTCGCGGCCGGGATGATCATCGGGATGTTCGCCTTGTTGAACACCGACAGCGTCGGCAGCGTGGCCGACGAGCAGTAGCCGCCGATCGACATCGTCACGCCGGCGGCGACCAGCTTGTTCGCCGCGCTGCTCGCGGTCTTCGGGTCGCACGCGTCGTCCTGCACGTTGAGCTTGAGCTTGCGGCCGAGCACCCCGCCCTTGGCGTTGATCTCGTCGATCGCGAGCTGCGCACCGTTCTTCATGTACGGGCCGATCGCCGAGCTGCTGCCCGACATCGGTGCGGCCATGCCGAGCGTGATCGGGCCGTCCGAGCCGCTCTTGTCGCTTCCACCGAACACGCCCTGACAGCCGCTCAGGGCAAGCGTCGACACCGCGACGAGCGCGACGGCGAGCTTCGTCTTCCGCATGCGATGAACCCCTCTGGTAGGTGCGACGGAGGTCGGCTCCGCCGGCTGGTGTCGTGCAGGTTCCGTGGGCAGCGGGCGTGGCTGCTCCGGTCCGGTGCCGTGCGTCGGCGGCCTGCGCCGCGGGTGTGTCGACGGGCGCGGCCGCAACCGGACTCGAACGCGGAGTTCAAGCGCGGCAACGGAGGTGGCCGTCGGCCGGGTTCAGGTCGGGATGCTCGCCGACGATGCGACAACCGGTGTGGTCACGCGTGCCGGCCGGTGCGGGCTGCGCACCAGCACCCCCCTTTGCCTCGGTAGCATGTGACATTGCACTGCGCCGGAGCAAGAGGCAAGTTTGCGCGATCCGACCTATGCCAATTCGTTACCCGGCCTCGGGTTCGCTCACTCAGCGCAGTTCGGCCCGCATCGACGGTGCTCAGCGCGGGAACGGCCAGGACTCATCCGACCGCAGCGGGCGACGGTCGCCGCTGTCGGTTCGCGGGAAGCGCGACCGCGGTCGCGTTCCGGCGCCACGGTCAGCGCCGTGTGGACGAGGGCGGCGACGGCCCGGTCGCGCGATCCGGCGCGCCAGGCGAACGAGGCGAACGACGAGCTCGCCGTCGAGCAACGGTTGCGCGAGCTCCTCGAACGCCTCCCCGCCGACGCCGGGCCGGACCGACGCCGGCGCTGACCGCGGCCGGCGCGAGGTCAGTCGCCGGTACCGCGGCGGTTCAGCCGACGGGAGATCGGCTGCTGGTGCACGGTGGGGGAGGGCGTCGGGCTCGGCAGGCGGGTGCGCTGCCCGGACCGGGACGTGACCGGCTGCGGCGCACCGGCCGCCAGGCTTCCGGCGGACGGTGCCGGGACCGACTCGGAGTGCGGCCGGGGGCCGAGGTCCTGCTGCGCGTTCGCGCGCTCCTGCCGCTCGTGCGCGGTGCGCCGCATCCGGGCGGCGAACTCGGCGTCCTCGACCAGTTCCGCCGGCGAGGCGGAGAACGCCACGAAGATCAGCAGCACCACGGTCACCACGCTGACCACCAGCAGCACCGGCGGGAGCAGGCCGGTGAAGGAGGTACCACCGATGCCGCCGGTGGGGTCCGGGGTCAACCGCATCGCGGCCATCCCGGTGTAGTGCATCCCGCACACCGCCACGCCCATCACCGCCGCGGCCGCGAGGGTGGCCACCCGGCCCTGGATGACCAGCGTGAACCACAGCGCCACCGCGGCCGCGACGACCGCGATCAGTACCGACAGCGTGAACAGGATGGGCTCGAAGCTCATCGTGGCCGGCATCACCATCGCCGCCATGCCCAGGTAGTGCATGCCCGCGACGCCGACGCCGGTGAGCACGCCGGCGAGCGCGATCCGGTACAGCTTGCGCGCGTCGCTGCCGACCACGGCGAGCCCGGCGCCGACGGCCACGATCGCCACCAGCGCGCTGACCACGGTCAGCGGCATGTTGTAGCGGATCGTCGCGTCGTCGAGGGTGAACCCGAGCATCGCGATGAAGTGCATGACCCAGATGCCGGTGCCGCCCAGCGAGACCGAGGCGATCAGCAGCCAGCCGCGGCGCCCACCGCCGGTCAGCACCCGGGCCCGGGCCGCGCACATCAGGCCGAGCAGGCAGCCGACGTAGGATGCTGCGTACGCCAGGATCGGCGTTAACAGTCCGTAGCTGAAGTGATGCATCGACACGGCTGGTGCCGCCTTTCGCTGGACGGCCGCGTCGCCGCGGACACGGCCCGGTGAAGATCACCGTGACACGAAGAGTTTCGGATCTTCAGCACGCGGCGTTACGCGGATTTGTCGGGACTTTAGACGATCCGCCGCGCCGGCACCACGGTGGGCTTTCGGTAGAGACAGCAACTTCGTACAGTCACTGGCAACGTGGTGTTAATAACTGGATTTGCGTAGTGGCACCGGGTCTCGCTACCGTCTGCTCTCGTGCGCCTGCTACTGCTCGTGTCGGCCTTCAATGGCCTGACCCAACGCATCTGGGACGAACTCAAGGACCGTGGACACGATGTCGCCGTCGAGTTCGCCCTCGACGAGCGCACGATCTGTGACGGCGTCCTCCAGGCCCAGCCGGACCTGATCCTCTGCCCGTACCTGAAGGAACGGGTGCCGACCGAGGTGTGGACGAAGTGGCGGACAGTGATCATCCACCCCGGCCCGATCGGCGACCGCGGACCGTCCTCGCTGGACTGGGCGATCACCGAGGGAGCCCCGGCCTGGGGCGTCACCGCGCTGCAGGCGGTCGAGGAGATGGACGCCGGCCCGATCTGGGCGCACCGCGAGTTCTCGCTGCCGGCCGAACCGATGCGCAAGTCGACGCTCTACACCGGGCCGGTGGCCGACGCCGCGGTCGCCTGCGCGCTGGAGGTCGTCGAGCGCGCCGCCGACCCGGACTTCCGGCCGGTACCGCTGGCGAGCGCGCCCCGGCCGATCCCGGACACCCGGGAACGGCCGCTGATGAAGCAGGCCGAGCGCGCGTTCGACTGGGGTGACCAGGCCGCCGACATCGTCCGCCGGATCCGCGCCGCGGACGGCTTCCCCGGCGTGCGTACCGAACTGGCCGGCGAGGCGGTCAGCGCGTTCGACGCGCACCTGGGCGAGGGCACCGGTACCCCCGGCGAGATCATCGGCCGGCAGGACGGTTACCTGCTCGTCGCCGCCGGCGAGGGCGCGGTGTGGCTGGGCCACCTGCGCCGGCGCGGTGGCGTGAAGCTGCCCGCCGCCACCGTGCTGGCCGATCATCTCGACCGGGTGCCGCAGCGCACCGACGGGCCGGCCGAGATCAGCTACCGGCGGCGCGGCCAGGTCGGCGAGCTGACGTTCCGGTTCTACAACGGCGCGGCCGGCGTCGACCAGTGCCGTCGGCTGCGCCGGGAACTGCACCGGGCCGCCCGGCAGGACACCACCGTCCTGGTGCTGCGCGGCGGCGACGACGTGTTCTGCAACGGCATCCACCTCAACGAGATCTCCGCCGCGGCCGACCCGGCCGCGCAGGCGTGGGAGAACATCAAGGCGATCAACCTGGTCTGCCGGGAACTGATCGAGGCGGCGGAGGAGCAGGTCACCATCGCCGCGTTCAGCGGCAACGCCGGCGCCGGCGGCGTGATGCTGGGGCTCGGCGCGGATGTGGTCGCGGCGCGCGCCGGCGTGGTGCTCAACCCGTACTACGACATGGGTCTGTACGGCTCGGAGCTGCACAGCTATGCGCTGCCGCGGCGGATCGGGGTGGAGCGCGCCGACAAGCTGCTCAACGAGTGCCTGCCGATCGGCGCCGGTACCGCCGCGCGGCTGGGCCTGGTCGACCTGACCGGTCCCGGCAACCCGGCCGAGTTCGATGCGTGGTTGTCGGACCTGGCCCAGCAGTACGCCGAGCCCGGCACCTGGCGCGACATCCGCGCCGCCCGCAAGCCGGTACCGCGGCCGCTGGACTACCACGAGACGCTGGAGCTCGCGGAGATGGCGCAGGACATCTTCGACGACCGGTCCGGGTTCCACGCCGCGCGCGAGTCGTTCGTCCGCAAGGTGGCCCCGTCGGCCACCCCGCCGCGCCTCGCCACCCACCGCCGCTGACCGCCCGTTCCGCAACGGCGGGATGCCGGGGCGGCGGCCCGCTACGGTACGTCGGCGATCCGGACCTCGCGGGTGTCGGCGCCGGGGGACAGGAAGGCGAGCAGCCGGCGGGCCTCGGCGGCGACCGCGGCCGTGTCGCGTACCGACAGCGCCCGGAACGGCGTCACGGTCAGCCGGGCGCCGTCCCGCCCGGCCTCGTCGGCCCAGCTGCCGCGCACCGTGCCGGCGACCAGCAGCACGCCGGGCACCAGCCCGTTGGGGCTCTGCAGATGGTGCCGGTACTCGGCGGGGACGACTCGGCTGCGGTCGGCGTGCGACAGCAGCAGGTTGTCCAGCGGCGGCAGGAACCGCACCGGCGCCGGGGTGTCCGGGTCCGGCCGCGGCGCGTCCGGCAGGTCGAACAGCTCGGCGCCGTCGGTGGTACGGAAGGTGACCAGTTGCGGCCGCAGCCGGTCCAGCACGGCGCGCAGCCCGGTCAGCCCGGACCACGCCTGCACGTCGGCCGCGGTGGCCGGGCCGAACGCGGCGAGATAGCGCAACACCAACGGATCCGGCGCCGTGTCGGTACCCAGCGGGGCATCCAGCCAGTGCTCGGCGGTGGTGTGCGCGGCCGGGCCGCTGCGGCCCCACAGGCCGCGCGGCGTGACCTGCACCAGCGCCAGCCGGCAGCGCGCCACGTGCCCCAGCGCCGCGGCGTCGTAGCCCGGCCAGCGGTCGGCGAGTTCACGCCCGAGCTCGTGGTAGGTGCGGGGCCGCTGCTCGACGAGTTCCCGCGCGGTGGCGGCCACCTTGGACGGGTCCAGTCCGTCGAGCCGGGCCCGCAGCGTGCGCAGGAACCGGTCGTACACCGGCGCCAGCCGCGGCCGCAGGTCGAGGCAGTCGGCGGCGGTGAGGGTGTGGATGGTGCCGCGCATGGCCGGGATCCGCAGTACGGTCCGGTCGGCCATCGGCGCGGCGAGCTGGTCCGGGGTGAAGCCGGCGATCCGGGACCACAGCCCCGGGTACGGCGCGGACGGCAGCTGCGCCTGCAACCCGACGAGGTGCCCAAGGGTCTCGGGTACCGGCTGGTCGGTGCGGCGCAGCAGGTGCTGGCGGGCGAGCAGGGCGCGATTGAGCGCCCGCGGCGTCAGGACGTCGGTCACCCGGCCAGTGTGCCAGCCGTTGCGGTCGGTTCCTGACCGCAAGCAGTGCCGGGTCAGGAACCGTCCGGCACCTTCGAGGCCAGCTCGGGATGGGTCGCGAGCAGATCGGAGATGGTGTCGTCGCGCATCGCCTGGAACAGCTGCGGCCCGAGCGGCTTCTGCAGCCCCTCACCCTGGTAGGCGCTGCCCTGGCCGATCGAGTAGTGCGGGATCTGCAGGGTGACGATCTTGTCGGCGGTGATGCCGCGCAGCGCCAGCGCCACGTCGACCAGCTGGTACCCGCCGAGGTCGAGGGTGATGGACTTGCCGGCCGCGCCGATCAGGTCGTTCACCTTGGACGGGTTGCTCACCACCCCCTTGCTGGTGGCCTGCTTGAGGATCTGCTTGATGAACTGCTGCTGCAGCTTCTGCCGGCCGTAGTCGCCGTCGGGCAGGTCGTCGCGCTGCCGGACCAGCTTGAGCGCCTTGTCCGCGTCGTAGTGGTGGCAGCCCTTCGGGAAGGTCAGCGGCGGACCGTTGGTGAAGCCGGGCTGGTGGCTGGTGAACCCCTGGTCCAGGCACATAGTGACGCCGCCGAGCGCCTTGGTGATGTCCTTGAACCCGTCCCAGTTGACCAGGCCGGCCATGTCCCACTCGGCCCCGGTCAGGTTCGACACGGTACGGCTGAGCAGGCTCATGCCGCCGGCGGTGTCGTTGACGTCCTTCATCCCGTCGGGGAACGAGGCGTTCAGCCGGTCCTGGCCGCCCAGGAAGCCGGTGTGCTTGTCGGCCGGGATCTGCACCCGCAGGTCACGCGGCAGCGACAGCAGGTACGCGTAGTCCATCGAGGCCGGGATGTGCAGCCACATGATCGAGTCGGTCCGCGGCTTCTGCCCGTCGGTCTTCCACGAGTCACGCAGGTCGGAGCCGGCCAGCAGGATGTCCAGCGGGCCCTTCACGTCCGAGCCGGCCTTGTGCTTGCGGGCACCGTCGCCGATCAGATTGCTGTTCGGCAGGGCGTCGTTCACCCGGTTGAGCACGATCGAACCGGCGGCGAGGCTGCCGCCGCTCAGCACGACCAGAACCACCCCGAAGACCAGCGACAGCCGTGCCCACCAGGGCGCGTGCCGGCGCTTGGCCGACCGGGCCGGCGCGGCGGACGGCCGCGGGGTCGGCGCGTCGGACGGATGATGTCGGCCCACCGGTGCCTCCCTCGGCGCTCACGGGCGTTTCGGCTGGCCGGCGCGTTCTCGCGGATCGGGCCGGTGCACCACCCAAAACGGTACGTCCCGCGCCGACCTGAGGGGCTCGACCCGGGCTGGAGGGCAAGATACCCGCCCTGGCTGGGAACCTGCCGAGTGGGCGGGAATCGGCTCCGGATTCACTCGCCCGAGTAGGCGACCACCCGAACGGGGCACCGGGCCCGGCGCGACAGCGCCCGGGCCGGGCAGTGGTGCAGGCCGCGCCGCCACCACGGTCGTGGCCGCGCGGCCAGGTAGATCGACCGCACCGGCAGCTCGGCGGCCACCGCCCGCAGCTGCTCGGCCGGCTCACCCTCGCGTACCACGAACTCCCAGGACAGACCGGTGGCCTCGAGCAGCTGGACGCAGTCGAGCCAGGCGGACAGCTCGGCGTCGTCCCGGCAGTCCAGCCAGCACGCGCCGGCCAGGCCGGCGAACCCGGAACCCAACGCCTCCACCGGCGTCAGCCCCCGCCGTACGTGCACGGCGAGCACCTGCAGGCCGTGCGCGGCGGCTTCCGCCTGGGCGGCGACCAGGGCGGCCTGGCCGGCACTGCTGCCGTCGACACCGACCATGATGCGTGCCGGGGCGCCCGTCGAGGCCGACGTGTCGTGCCGCCCCTCGCTGCCCACTGTCATGCCGACCACCCGTTTCGCCGAGGGCCTGGAGGTCCGGACAGAAGGACTGTCGACGCCTTCCGATGAGGGCCCCTTACGCCGCGTCTGCGTGCCGTGTGCATAGGAGGCTATGCATCTGTGCCGGCGCCCGCAACCGGTGGCCGCCGACAATGCGGGATCATCGAGACCGTGCCTACGAAACGGGGTAGTGCGGCGCCCGGCGAGCCGGGCGTCGACGAGTTCGCGGCGGCGCTGATCGCGCTGATCCAGGCCGCCCGACGCACCCGCGGCCGGGTGCAGAGCCAACTGTCCGACCTGTCCGCGGCGCAGCTGGTCGCGCTGGACGCGATCGCGCAGACCGGGCTGAAGGGGGTCGGCGCGGTCGCGGCGACCATCGGCGTGGCGCAACCGACCGCCACCCGCACGGTACGCACGCTGGTCAGCCGAGGACTGGTGGTTCGGGCCGTGGACCCGAGCGACGCGCGGGGGTCGGTGCTGCGGCTCACCGAGCGTGGCGAGCAGACGCTGCAGCACGCCGGCGGGCTGTTCCGGGACCTGCTCGGGCAGGCCTGGAGCGACATGTCCGGGACCGAACGGGACAGCTGCATTCCGCTGCTGCGCCGGCTGACCGACCTGCTGGACCGGCTCAGCGCCACGCCCTGAGGACGCTCGACAGTCCTTTGTGGACGCCGTAGCGTGGTGGTGCGCACCGTGACCGGCGTTGCTCCGGGCGCCCTCGCCCGACTCGACCGGGTACGGGATGTTCGATCCACGTCACGGCAAGGCTTTCGGTGGATTACCGTCGTGGTAGGCCGGCTTGCCGACGGCGTCGAGCACCGCCCGTACCGGCCGGAGGGTTCCGACGAAGGAGGAACGCTCATGAGCGAGCGAGCGAGCGCGAGCGAGCGAATCATGGGCATCGTGCGTCGTGCCTCGTCGGTGTTCCGACGAAGGAGGAACGCC
>NZ_BOPO01000043.1 GCF_017312725.1 Actinocatenispora comari
GCCCGGCGACGACTGGGCGGCCCGGCTCGCCGACGCGCTGACCGCCGTCGTGGCCGGCGGCCGGGGCGGGCTGGCGGTGGTGCCGGACGCGCGCGACCTGGACCGGCTCGACGCCGCGCTGACCGACCGCCTCGGGCCCGGCCGGCACGTCGCGATCGCCGCCTCGCTCGGCCCCGAGCAGCGGTACCGGCGGTTCCTGCGCGCGGTGCGCGGGGAGGTGCCGGTCGTCATCGGCACCCGCGCGGCGATGTTCGCGCCGGTGCCCGACCTGGGCCTGGTCGCGATCTTCGACGACGGCGACGACCTGCACGCCGACGATCACGCGCCCTACCCGCACGCCCGTGAGGTGCTGCTCACCCGGGCCCAGCAGACCGACGCGGGCGCGCTGCTCGCCGGGTACGCCCGCAGCGCCGAGGCGCAGCTGCTGCTCGCCACCGGCTGGGCGAAACCGATCGTCGCGGACCGGGCGGCGCTGCGGGCCGCCGCGCCGCGGGTGCTCGCCACCGGCGACGAGTTCCAGCTGTCCCGCGATCCCTCCGCCGCGGCGGCCCGGCTGCCCGGCGTCGCGGTGCGTGCCGCCCGGGAGGCGCTGGCCGCCGGCACCCCGGTGCTCGTGCAGGTGCCGCGGCGCGGGTACCTGCCGGTGGTGGTGTGCCAGCGCTGCCGGGCCCGCACCCGGTGCCCGCGCTGCGCCGGCCCGCTGGCCGTACCGGCGGCGGGCGGGTTCCCGGTGTGCCGGTGGTGCGGCCACACCGCGGGCGGCTACCGGTGCCCGGAGTGCGGCGGGCGCGAGCTGCGGGCGGCGGTGATCGGCGCCCGGCGTACCGCCGAGGAGTTGGGCCGGGCGTTTCCCGGCGCGGTGGTGCGCACGTCCGGGCGCGACGGCGTGCTCGCCAGCGTCGACGACGAACCCGCCGTGGTGGTCAGTACGCCCGGCGCCGAGCCGGTCGCCGCCGGCGGCTACGGCGCGGTCCTGCTGCTCGACTCGTGGGCGCTGCTGACCCGGGCCGACCTGCGCGCCGCGGAGGAGGCTCTGCGCCGCTGGCTCGCCGCCGCGGTGCTGGCCCGGCCGGCCGACGCCGGTGGCCGGGTGGTGGTCGTCGCGGACGCCTCGGTACCGGTGGTGCAGGCGCTGGTGCGGTTCGACGCCGCCGGTTTCGCCGAGCGGGAGCTGGCCGACCGGCGTGCGCTGGGGTTCCCGCCCGCGGTACGGATGGCGAGCCTGACCGGGACCGCGCCGGCGATCGCCGAGCTGCTGGCCGCGGCGACGCTGCCGGACGGTACCGACGAGCTCGGCCCGGTGCCGGTCGCGACGCCCCGCGCGGTCCCCGACGCGCCGGAGCGGCAGCGGCTGCTGCTGCGGGTACCGCGACCGCAGGCGCCGGCGCTGGCCCTGGCGCTACGCGCCGCCACCGCGGTACGCAGCGCGCGCAAGGGCGCCGACCCGGTCCGGGTCCAGGTCGACCCGCTCGACCTGCTGTAGCCGGCCGGGTAACGGCGGCTGGTCACGCGGCGTGTCCGGCGGTCCGTAGACTGGGTTCGATGATCGTCGTCGGTGGGGGAGGACCGGGTCGTGAGCGCACCTGCTGAGCCGTCGGCGCCGGCCCTGCCCGACCCGGCGACCGGGCCGCGGCCGTCCAGCGCGGTGGTCACCGGCTCGGTGCAGCTCGCGCCGGCCGACCTGGCCGACGCGCAGGTGCGGGCGCTGCGCCTGTTCGGCGATCCGGTGCTGCGCACCGAGTGCGAGCCGGTGGCGAGCTACGACGCGGAGCTGCGGGCGCTGGTGCGCGACCTGACCCGGACGCTGGCCGAGGAGCGCGGCGCCGGCCTGGCCGCACCGCAGATCGGGGTGTCGGCCCGGGTGTTCGTGTTCGACGTGCCCGGGCCGGACGGCCGGGTCAGCGGCCACCTGGTCAACCCGGGCCTGGACTTCCCGGACGACGACGAGCAGGACGGCCCGGAGGGCTGCCTGTCGATACCCGGGCTGTACTTCGACACCAAGCGCCGGCAGAACGTGATCGCCCAGGGGTTCAACGCCTACGGCGATCCGGTGCAGGTGGTGGGCACCGGGCTGATGGCGCGCTGCCTGCAGCACGAGACCGACCACCTGGACGGCGTGCTGTTCGTCGACCGGCTCGATCCGGCGACCCGACGCGAGGCGATGCGGGCGATCCGGGACGCGGACTGGTCCGGCGAGCCCGCGCTGACGGTCCGGGTCAGCCCGCACCACATCCACGGCCGGCTCGGCTGAGAGGAAACGACGTGCGCCTCGTCTTCGCCGGTACGCCCGAGGTGGCGGTGCCGAGCCTGTCCGCGATCGCCGACTCGCGGCACGAGCTGGTGGGTGTGGTGACCCGGCCGGACGCCCGGGCCGGCCGCGGCCGGCGGGTGCTGCGCTCGCCGGCGGCCAGCTGGGCCGACGAGCACGGCATCGAGGTGCGCACCCCGCGCCGGCCGTCCGACGAGGAGTTCCTCGGCTGGCTGCGGGACACCGCGCCGGACTGCGTGCCGGTGGTCGCCTACGGCGCGCTGGTGCCGCAGAGCGCGCTGGAGATCCCCGCGCACGGCTGGGTCAACCTGCACTTCTCGCTGCTGCCGGCCTGGCGCGGCGCGGCGCCCGTGCAGCACGCGGTGCTGCACGGCGACGAGGTGACCGGGGCGAGCGTGTTCGAGCTGGAGAAGGGGATGGACACCGGCCCGGTGTACGGGTCGCTCACCGAGCCGGTGCGCCCCACCGACACCTCCGGCGACCTGCTCGGCCGGCTCGCCATCGCCGGCGCTGACCTCCTGGTCGCGGTGCTGGACGCGATCGAGGACGGCACCGCCCGGGCGGTGCCGCAGCCGGCCGACGGGGTCAGCCTGGCGCCGAAGGTGACGGTCGAGGACGCCCGGGTGCGCTGGGACGATCCGGCGTTCGCGGTGGACCGCCGGGTGCGCGCGTGCACGCCGGCGCCCGGCGCCTGGACCACCTTCCGGGACGAGCGGATCAAGGTACTGCCGGTCGCGCTCGGCGACTCGGACGCGGCGCTGGCGCCGGGCGAGCTCGCGGTGCACCGCACCGAGGTGCTGGTGGGTACGGCATCCGCGGCGGTGCGGCTGGACCAGGTGCAGCCGGCCGGCAAGAAGCCGATGGCGGCGACCGACTGGGCCCGTGGCGCCCGGGTGTCGCCCGGGGACCGGTTCGCGTGAGCCGCCGGTACCCGACCGGGCGCGGCCCGGCACGCCACGACACCGGTCCGAGCGGGGCGTGGTGCCGGTGAGCGGCCCGCCCCGCCGCCGAGGCGGCAAGCCACCGCGCCCGCCACGGCGCGGCGCACCACGACCGGCACCGGTACGGCCGGTGGCCGGCGCGAAGCCGATCGACCGGGCCCGGCGCGCCGCGTACGAGGTGCTGCGGCAGGTGCACGAGCACGACGCGTACGCGAACCTGGTGCTGCCGAAGCTGCTCGCCGACTGGTCGTTGACCGGCCGGGACGCGGCGTTCGCCACCGAGCTGTGCTACGGCACCCTGCGGGCGACCGGCACGCTGGACGCGGTGCTCGCGGCCGGCTCCAACCGGCCGCTGGCCAAGATGGACGACACGGTCCGGGACGCGCTGCGGCTCGGTGCCTACCAGCTGCTGTACACCCGGGTGCCGGCGCACGCCGCGGTGTCCACGACGGTCGGGCTGGTCCGGTCGACCGCCGGCGCCGGCTCGGCCAGCTTCGCCAACGCGGTACTGCGCCGGGTCGCCGGTGCCGACCTGGACGGCTGGCTGGACCGGATCGCGCCGGACGCCGACGCCGACCCGATCGGTGCGCTCGCGGTCCGCTACGCCCACCCGGAGTGGATCGTCCGGGCGTTCGCCGCCGCACTCGACGACGTCCCGGCGCCGCCCGGCAACGGCGCCACGGCCGACGAGACCGGTACGTCGACCGCCGGTGCACCGGTCGCCGAGCCGACCGGCACCGGCACCGCGGCGCAGCCGGCCGCGGACTCTCCGGCGCAGCCGGACGCCGACGCTGCGGCAGAGCCGGACACCGCGGCGCAGCCGGGCGCGGACGCTGAGGCGCAGCCTGGCACCGGCTCGGTGGCGGGGGCCGAGCTGCGGGCGGCGTTGGCTGCGGACAACGACCGGCCGGTGGTGCACCTCGCCGCCCGGCCGGGCGCGATCGACACCGTGGAGCTGGCCCGCCGGGTCGGCGGCGAACGCGGCCGGTACTCGCCGTACGCGGTGTACCTGCCCGGCGGCGCGCCGGGCGAGCTGCCAGAGCTGCGCGACGGGCTCGCCCGGGTGCAGGACGAGGGCAGCCAGCTGGTGGCCCTCGCGCTCGCCGCGGCGCCGCTGGACGGTACCGACACGAGCTGGCTGGACCTGTGCGCCGGCCCGGGTGGCAAGGCCGCGCTGCTGGGTGCGCTGGTCGCCGGCCGGGGCGGGCGGTTGACCGCGGTCGAGGCGGCTGAGCACCGGGCCGAGCTGGTCCGGGCGGCGGTGGCCGGGCTGCCGGTCACGGTGCTGCACGCAGACGGCCGGGCGGTGGGGGAGCGCCCCGAGCTACCGGCCGGCGGGTTCGACCGGGTGCTGCTCGATGCGCCGTGTACCGGCCTGGGCGCGCTGCGCCGGCGACCGGAGGCGCGCTGGCGCCGGTCCGAGTCCGATCTCGCCGACCTGGTCGAGTTGCAGCGCGAGCTGCTGGCCGCGGCGTGTTGCGCGGTGCGGCCGGGTGGCCTGGTCGGCTACGTGACCTGCTCGCCACACCTGGCGGAGACCCGCGAGCAGGTGCGGGCGGCGCTCGCGGACCCACCGGTACCGCTGGCGGCGGTGGACGCCCGCCCGGCGTTCGGTGCCGGCCTGCCGCAGCTGGGGGAGGGCCCGACCGTGCAACTGTGGCCGCACCGGCACGGTACCGACGCGATGTTCCTCGCCCTGCTCCGCCGTACCGGCTGACGGCGGCTCTCGCTGACGCAGCGGCTGTCCGCCGACCGTCCGGCTGTCGCTCCCGCCGCTCCGGCGGGTCGACCGCATCCCGCGGCGGCGTTACTCGGCTCACAGCGGCGGTCACCCGAGCAGAAACATAGTTAGGCTATGGATATGAATTCCGTGGCGACCGGCGAGCTGGCGGCCGAACTGGCCGGTCGGCTCGGCGACCTGACGCACGTGCTGCGCCGCGTCGTGGACCACTCCGCCAGTCCGACCGTGACCGCCGTGCTCGCCACCCTCGAACGGGACGGTGCGAAGCGGGTCAGCGAGCTCGCGCAGGTCGCCCGGGTGGCGCAGCCGACGATGACCGCCCTGCTGCGCCGCCTGGTCGAGGACGGCACGGTGGTGCGCGGTGCCGATCCGCACGATCAGCGCGTCGTGACGATCGAGCTCACCGAGGCCGGTCGCGAGACCCTGCGCAGCGTCCGCCGGCTGCGGACGGCCGCGCTCGCGAGCCGGCTGGACCAGCTCGACGGCGCCGACCGGGAGGCGCTCGCCCGGGCGATCCCGGCGCTGGACAAACTCCTCGAAACCTGGCGAAAGGTAGAACAGCAATGAGTCACGGCGAGGGTGGCAGTATCCTCCGCCAACCGAAGTCGGTGTGGGCGGTCGCGTTCGCGTGCGTGATCGCCTTCATGGGCATCGGTCTCGTCGACCCGATCCTGCCGGCGATCTCCAAGGACCTGCACGCCAACCCCAGCCAGGTCGAACTGCTGTTCACCAGCTACATGCTGGTGACCGGGGTGGCGATGATCATCACCGGCTGGGTGTCGAGCCGGATCGGACCCAAGCGCACCCTGCTCGCCGGCCTGGTCCTGATCGTCGTGTTCAGCGCGCTGGCCGGCTCGGCCGACGGCGTCGACGGGATCATCGGCTTCCGGGCCGGCTGGGGCCTGGGCAACGCCCTGTTCATCGCCACCGCGCTCGCGGTGATCGTGGGCGCCGCGTCCGGCGGCGTCGGCGGCGCGATCATCCTGTACGAGGCGGCGCTGGGGGTCGGCATCGCGGTCGGCCCGCTGCTCGGCGGGCTGCTCGGCGGCATCAGCTGGCGCGGGCCGTTCATCGGCGTCGCGGTACTGATGGCGATCGCGTTCATCGCGGTGATCACGCTGCTGCCGACCTCACCGAAGCCCACGCACCGCTCGTCGCTGGCGGACCCGTTCAAGGCGTTGCGGCACCGGGGGCTGCTGACCACCGCACTGACCGCGCTGTTCTACAACTACGGGTTCTTCACGCTGCTGGCGTGGACACCGTTCCCGATGGGGCTGTCGGCGCACCAGCTGGGGTTGGTGTTCTTCGGCTGGGGACTGTGCCTCGCGATCACCTCGGTGTTCGTCGCGCCGCGGCTGCAGGTGCGGTTCGGCACCGTCAAGACGCTGTACGTGGTGCAGGGCCTGATCGCGTTGACACTGGTCGTGATGGGCATCGGTACCCAGTCGAAGCTGACGCTGATCCTCGCGGTGATCATCGCCGGGTTGTTCCTGGGCATCAACAACACGCTGATCACCCAGGCCGTGATGAAGGCGGCGCCGGTGGAGCGGCCGGTCGCGTCCGCCGCGTACAGCTTCGTGCGGTTCATCGGCGGGGCGATCGCGCCGTTCCTCGCCGGCAAGCTCGGCGAGAACATCAGCCCGAACCTGCCGTTCTACGTCGGCGCCGGCTGCGTGGTCATCGGCATCCTGGTCCTCGCCAGCGGGCGCAAGGTGCTTGCCCGGGTGGACGAGCCGGAGGAGCCGGCGCCGAACCCGGCGGACGCGGGCCGGCTGCTCGTCGCGGTGGACGCGGGCCCGGCCGGTACCGCGGTGGTCCGGCACGCCGCCGAGGTCGCCGCGCAGCAGGGCCTCGCGGTACACCTGCTGCACGTACGGGAGACCGAGGTGGTCGGCGACGACGCGGTGGCCCTGGAGGGTGCGGTCGACGCCGAACAGCTGCTCGGCGAGCGGCTGGCCGAGCTGCGCGCGGCCGGCGTCAGCGCCGACGGCGAGATCGTCGCGAGCACCGGTACGCATCCGGAGGTGGCCCGGCTGATCCTGGACCGGGCGGTCAAGCTCGCCGCGCCGGCGGTGGTGATCGGTTCGTCGTCGCACCCCGGGCTGCACGGGCTGCTGGGCGGCAGCGTGGTCGCCGAGGTCTCTCAGCACGCCGGCCGGCCGGTACTGATCATCGACCCGACGGCGGACAAGCTCAGCCCCGTCACCGGCTGAACCAGCGAACGGGCCCGGACGGTACTGGTCCGGGCCCGTTCGCGTGGTCCGGGTGCGGGGTGCCGGGTCCGCTCGGGAGACCGGCCCGGCACCGGTCATGATGGTGCGATGGATGCTGACCCGGATGCGGGCTGCCGGTGAGCGGCCGCGCCGCGGTGCGCCGGCGCCCCGGGCTCCGCGACGTGCCCACGGTGCTGGCCGCGCTGGTGGTCTGCGTGCTGCTCGCCGGCCATCGGCTGGTCCCCGACGGGCACGGCCTGGGTACCGCGCTGGACAGCTTCCTGCCCTGGTTCGGACTGCTCGTGGTACCGGTGGCGCTGCTCGCGCTCGCCACCAGCTCGCGGCGGGGTGCGCTCGCGCTGCTGCTGCCGGTCGTCGTGTGGGTCGGAATGTTCGGGCCGGTACTGCTGCCCCGGGGTGGCGGTGACGGGCAGTTGCGGGCGGCGACCCAGAACCTGGACGCCGCCAACCCGGATCCGGCCTCGACCGTGCGCCGGCTGGTGGCGCTGCATCCGGATCTGGTCGCGGTGCAGGAGCTGGCGAACGACGACGCCGCGCGGCTGCTCGACGACACGTACCCGCACCAGCTGCGGGTGGGCACGGTCGGGCTGTGGAGCCGGTACCCGCTGGGCGACGGCGCGCCGGTCGACCTGGGCCTGGGCTGGAACCGGGCGCTGCGCGCCGACGTGGACACCGGTCGCGGGCCGGTCCGGGTGTACGTGGCGCACCTGGGTTCGATCCGGCCGGGTGAGGACGGCAGCCGGGACCGCACGTTGACCCGCCTCGCCGAGTCGGTACGAACCGACCGGTCGTCCCGGTTGCTGCTGCTCGGCGACCTGAACACGGCGACCACCGACCGGGCGCTGGGCCAGCTCACCCCACCGCTGACCGACGCGCAGCGCGCCGCCGGCAGCGGGTTCGGGTTCACCTGGCCGGCCCGGTTCCCGATGACCCGGCCCGACCAGGTGCTCTATCGCGGGCTGTCGGCCACCGACGCGTCGGTGGCCGACACCGGCGGCAGCGACCATCGGGCCGCGCTCGCCGACCTGCGCGTCCCGGACTGAGCGCGGGTCACTGCCGGCGGTCCAGCTCCAGCGAGGTGGTCCAGTTCCCGCCGATCTGGTCCTGCACCTTCATGTGCAGCAGCTGGAACGACTCCAGCGTGTACGCGTGCCTGAGACCGCCGACCAGGATCGGCCGCATCCCGCCGTCGGCGGTGAGTGCGGCGACCTGGTCGCAGGCGGTCTCGTCGTCGCCGGCGACGAACACGTCCAGCGGGCCGCCGCCGGTCAGGTTCGCCGCGAACGTGGTGTTGAACGCCTTGACCACCTTGGCTCCCGGTACCGCCTTCGCCACCTGCTCGGCGGCCGAGACGCCGGGCGGCGTGACCAGGTCGTCGAAGGTACCGATGTTGACCGGGTTGGCGATGTCCACGAGGACCCGACCGACCAGCTCGCCGGCCAGCTGCTCGGCGACCATCCGGGTGGCCGGATACGGCAGCGCGAGCACGACGACCGACGCGGCGCCGAGCGGCCCGATCGGTTCGCCGGTGGCGTCGCCGTCGAGCTCGGCGGCGAGGGTACGGGCCGCGTCGTGGTTGCGGGCCGCGATGCGGACCTGGTGCCCGCCGGCGACCAGCCGGGTGCCGATGCCGCGGGCCATGTGGCCGGCGCCGACGATGAGTACTTCCATGAGCACCGATCGTAGCGACGGAACCGACATGTCGGGCCGGCCACGGCGGATGCCGCCGCCCGGCCGCGTTCGGCGAGGTCCGGGCACATCGTGTGGACCGCGTGGTCCACACGATGCTAGATTTGTGTGGACCGGCTGGTCCACACATCTGGCTCGGGAACGGAGTTGGCATGCTGCACTCGATCGACGCGGCGACGCAGTACCGGGACGCCCGGCACGACCCGTTGCGCGTCCTGGTGGTCGGCGCCGGGGTCGCCGGCGTGACGACCACGCGGTTGCTGCGCCGCAACGGGCTGCATCCGGTGCTGATCGAGCGCTCGGCCAGCGGCGCCGCCGAGGGCTACATGCTGGCGCTGATGCCGATGGTCGGCCCGGTGTTCGACGAGTTGAGCCTGTGGCCGGAATACCGGAAGCACGCCGTCGCCTTCGGCCGGTACCGGCTGTGCGCGCACCACGGCCGCCCGGTGCGCACCGACTCGATGGGTGAGCTGCTCGCCGACTACGGCGACTATCGCGGCATCGGCCGCGGCGAGCTGCTCGACGTGCTGTCCGGCGCCGACTGCCCCGTCTCGTTCGGTACCACCGTCGCCGGGCTCAGCGAGACCGCCGAGGCGGCCACGGTGCGGCTGGCCCGCGGCGACGCCGCCGAGGAGTACGAGTTCGACCTGGTCGTGGTGGCCGACGGGATCGGCTCGGGCACCCGGCGGCTGCTCGACGTCGGTCCGGTCGGCCGGCTCGACACCGGGTGGGGCGGCTGGGTGGCCTGGGCCCCGCCGGACGACGACCAGGACCTCGGCGAGGAACTGTGGGGCGCCGGGTTCTTCCTCGGCAGCTACCCGGTGCTGGACCGGATCGGAGTTTTCCTCGGTGGCCCCGACGCGGTCACGGCGGACGGCCCGGAGCGGTTCGTCGCCGCGGTCGGCCGGCAGCTGCGCACCCGTACCGACCGGACCGAGCGGGCGCTGCGTGCCGTGCTCGACGCCGATCAGCCGTACTACTGGCCGCTGCGGGACGTGCGGGCCACCCGCTGGGTGACCGGACACGCCGTCCTGGTCGGTGACGCCGCCGCCGGCTTCCTGCCCACCGCCGGGATCGGCGCGGGGATGGCGATGGAGTCGGCGTGGGTGCTGTCCCGGCTGCTGGTGCACGCCGACCGGGCGAACCTGGCCACCCTGCTCGACGCGTACCAGGCGCTGCAGCGACCCCGGGTGGAGGCGGCGCAGGACAACTCCCGGTCGCTGGCGAGAATGATGTTCCGGGACGGTACGGCGTTCGCGGTGGGCCGGGACGTGGCGGCCCGGCTGCTGAGCGTCCGCTCGGTGCTCAAGCCGATCCGGCGGCTGCTGGACGGGCGGCCGGATCCGGACGCCGCGGCCCGCCGGGCGCTGTCCCGGAGCGCCTGACGGGCCGGGACCGCCGGCGTTGGCGAGGGCGTCGGTTCAGCGTCGAACCGGGCCGGGGGAAGGGGAAGCCGTGCCGGGTGCCGAAACCGGGGTCCTGCCGCCGCGGCGGCGAGAGACGCTGCTGGCCACGGCGGCGCGGGAGTTCGCCGGCGCCGGCTACCAGCGGGCATCGCTGAACCGGATCATCCGGTCCTGCCGGATGAGCAAGAGCTCCTTCTACCACTACTTCGACTCCAAGGAAGCGCTGTTCGACGCCACCGTGCTGGACGCGGCGCAGCGGCTGCTCGCCGCGCTGCCGGTGCCCGCCCCGGCGGACCTGGCCGGTCCGCACTTCTGGACCCGGATCGACGAGCTGATCACCGGCGCGGTGCGGCTCGGCGGGCCCGAGGGACGGGTGCTGTGGACGCTGTTCTACCTGCCGGACGCGCCGACCGGGCCGGGCAGCGCGCTGGCCCGGCTGCGGGCCGGGATCGACGGCTGGCTGGCGGCGGCGCTCGCGGCCGGCCGCGACGCCGGCGTGGTCCGTACCGACCTGCCGGCGTCGTTGCAGGCCGCGCTGGCGCTCGCGGTCCTGCAGGCGATGGACGAGTGGAGCCTGCACCAGATCGACTCGCTGTCGCCGGACGAGCTGGCGGCCCTGGTCGACGCCCAGCTCCAGGCGCTGCACCGGCTGGTCGGGCACTGACCGCGGGCTCGGCTGCGCGGTCGATGCCTGCGCCGGTCGATCGCCCGGCCGACCGCGACGAGATAGCGGTCTAGACCAGTACTAGAGTGGCGGCGTGCCCGAGACGGTGGATGTCGCGATCGACGCCGGTCAGACCGGTGTACGGCTGGGGGTCGTGCGGGGCGGGCAGCTGCTGTCCCGGCACGACGGACCCGGCCTGACCTACGGCTGGGAGTCCGGTCCCGCCGCGATCCTGGCCGGGCTGACCCGGCCGTGGCGCGCGGAACCGGGTGCGGCGGTCGGCTCGGTGTGCGCCGGGTTGACCAGCGTGCTCGGCAGTGACGCCGGCTACGGCGCGCTGGCCGACGGGCTGCTGGACCGGTTCGCCGCGCGCCGGGTGCTGCTCGGCGGCGACGTGGTCACGGCGCACGCCGGCGCCCTCGGAATGCGGCCGGGCGTGGTCCTCGCCGCCGGCACCGGTGCCATCGCGCTCGGGCTGACCGCCGACGGTCGGTGCCGCACCGTCGACGGCGGCGGCTACCTGTACGGCGACGCCGGCGGCGGGTTCTGGATCGGCCGGCGCGGCCTGGACGCGGCGCTGCGCGGGCACGACGGCCGGGCCCGGCCGGGCCCGCTGACCGCCCGCGCCACCGAGGTCTTCGGCGACCTCGGTCAACTCGCCGAGCGGCTCTACCCGGCCGACGACCGGGTCTCCCAGGTGGCCGGCTTCGCCCGGCACGTGCTGGAGCTGTCCGAGTCCGACCCGGTGGCCGCGGCGATCGCCGACGACGCCGCCGCCGAACTGGCCGCCACCACCGCCGCCGCGGACGGCGACGACGTGTCCTTCACCGGCCGGCTGCTGCGGCACGACGGGCTGCGGACCCGCTTCGCCGCCGCGCTGCACGCCCGCCGCCCGTCGGCCCGGCTGCACGCGCCGG
>NZ_BOPO01000044.1 GCF_017312725.1 Actinocatenispora comari
ACGGTCACGCTGGCCGACCGGCCTGGCAAGCCAGGCGTAGTAGGCCTGCCGGGAGAAGCCCAGCACCCGGCACGTCACCGCGACCGGCACCCTGATCGGGGCGTCGGCTGCGGCCAGGTCACGGACGAGCGGGTAGGTCATTTTGGGTTGACATCCCGAGCCAGGTAAGCCGCAGCCCGGCGCAGCACCTCGTTTTCCTGCTCCAGCAGCCGATTACGGCGCTTGAGCTCACGCAGCTCCTGCGACTCCTCGCGGGTCACGCCGGGCCGGTTGCCGTCTTCGATGTCAGCGGCGCGCAGCCAGTTGGACAGACACGACTCGGAGATCCCGAAGTCTTTCGCGATCTGCGTCAACGGCGCACCGCCCTGGCGGGCGACCGCGACCACGTTGTCCCGGAATTCGCGGGGGTAGGGCTTGGGCACAGCAAACATCCTTCCAGCAAGGCCAGCAGCCTCACAGGTCAGGTGTCAACCAAAGCCTGGGCAGTCCCACCTGCGGCACGCGTTCGCGACGTTCCTGCTGACCGGTGGTGTGGAGCTGCGGACGGTCATGGAGCTGCTGGGGCACTCCACGATCCGGCTGACCGCCGACACGTACGGGCACGTGCTTCCGGCAACCGCGCGCGGCGCGTCCGACGTGATGGACGGCCTGCTGCGCAGGGGCAACGGTTGAACCTCTTGGCTACACCGTTGGCTACATTTTCCAACTACACAGTGTTGTAAGTCCGGGTGGAGCTGAGGGGACTTGAACCCCTAACCCCCGCCTTGCAAAGGCGATGCTCTGCCAGTTGAGCTACAGCCCCAGGAAGTGGCGCTGCTTCACGGAAGGCGCCGTCTCGACGGAGGCAACGCCCAAGAAACAGCACCGTGGCCCGACGGCTGGATCGCCGCCGGGCCGGAGTGTGTTCCGAGCCGGGTCGGACCCGGCCCGATGCTATTAGCGAAGGTCAGGAGACGTGGTGGCCTCGTGCCAGAGCGCACGCTCGTCGTTCGCGTCCTTGACCTTCTTCGCCACCAGCGCAGCGACGCCGACAACCGCGGCGACGATCAAAAGCTTCTTCACCATCTGTCCCCCTAGTTGCGAATCTCGCCGGCCGCGGACGGTCGACGCAACGGCTCGGGAGTGGGGCTAGCTGGAATCGAACCAGCGACCTCATCGTTATCAGCGATGCGCTCTAACCGACTGAGCTATAGCCCCCTGCGCGAGCCTGAAGATTACCCCATGGCTGCCCGGTCGGCGCCACCCGGGGTCGGCGTGGCGACGCAGTGCACCCACCGCGGGGTGTCGACCCTGCGGCATCGCCGACGGTACCAGCGAAACCCCGCACCGGCCGCCCGAATCGGGTCCGCAGAGACGATTCCGGCCCGGCACCTCGCGGGCGCCGGGCCGGATCGGTGGACCTGGCTCAGTCCTTCTCCGACAGCGTCACCTCGATGCCACCGACGAGGTCGGAGCACACGTTGTAGATGAACGCGCCGAGCGTGGACAGTGCGGTGAACAGCACCATGTTGACCACGCCGAGCAGGGCTGCGACACCGATCACACCCTTGGCGGTGATCTGCAGGTTGAAGCCCTTGCCACCGGAACCGGCGGAACCGATCAGCGAGGTGAGCGTCTTGTTGATGCTCTCGAACACGCCCATCGTGTCCAGCGCCAGGTAGAGCACCGAGGTGGCCACGACCATCACGATGAACAGCACCAGCGACACCGCGAAGGCGAACTTCATCACCGACCAGGGGTCGATGCGCTTGAGGTGCAGACGCGCCCGCCGCGGGCCGCGCGAGGCGGCGGCCGACACGGTTGCCCGTGCCGCCCGGACCGCGTCGGCGACCTGCGCCTTCGCCGGGCCGGCGTCCGGTGGTGCGGACACCGGGCCGGTCGGCGGCGGGTTCATACCCGGCGGCCGAACGAACTTGCTCGTGGCCGACGGGTCGGCCGAGGGCACGGTGGCGCGCCCGACGGTCCTGTTGCCCTGCCCGTTGGCCGAGGGGCCGGAGCGCGCCGCGGCGGTCTCGTGCGTCTTGGCCTCAGTCATACGTCAGTCCTGTTCCTCGGGCTCGTCCGCGTTGCGGGTGATCGCCACCAGCGTCACGCCCGCGGGAAGGTCCATCAACTTGACCCCCATTGTGTTCCGGTCCCGGGTCCGCCGTACAGGCTTCACCGGAGTCCGGATTACTCCGCCGTTGGACGTGATAGCGAACAGCTCGTCCTCGGGCGACACCGCGAGTGCACCGACAAGTTGACCACGCCGGGTGGTGATCTTGGCGGTCAGCACCCCCTTGCCTCCCCTGTTCTGGGTGGGGTATTCCTCCACGGGCGTCCGCTTCGCATAGCCGCCGTCGGTGGCCACGAGGATGTCCATACCCTCCTTGACCACCTCCATCGTCAGCAGCACGTCCCCGTTGGTGAACCGCATGCCGATCACACCGGCGGTCGCCCGCCCCATCGGCCGCAGCGAATCGTCGGTCGCCTTGAACCGGATGGCCTGCGCGTTCGCGCTGACCAGCAGCAGGTCGTCCTCCGGCCCGATCAGCGCGGCCTTGACCACCTCGTCCTCGTCGCGCAGGTTGATCGCGATGACCCCGCCGGACCGGTTCGAGTCGAAATCGGACAGCTTGGTCTTCTTGACCACGCCGCTCTTGGTGGCGAGCACCAGGTACGGCGCGACCTCGTAGTCGGCGATCTCGATGACCTGCGCGATGTGCTCGTCCGGCTGGAACGCGAGCAGGTTCGCCACGTGCTGGCCCTTGGCCGCGCGGCTCGCCTCGGGCAGCTCGTACGCCTTCGCGCGGTAGACCCGGCCCTTGTTGGTGAAGAACAGGATCCAGTCGTGCGTCGAGCAGACGAAGAAGTGGCTGACCAGGTCGTCCTGCCGCAGCTGAGCGCCCTGCACGCCCTTGCCGCCGCGCCGCTGCGACCGGTACAGGTCGACCTTGGTGCGCTTGGCGTACCCGCCGCGGGTGATCGTCACCACGACGTCCTCGCGGGCGATCAGGTCCTCGATCGACACGTCGCCGTCGAACGGGACGATCTTGGTGCGCCGCTCGTCGCCGTACTTGCGGACGATCTCGGCGAGCTCCTCGGAAACGATCTTCCGCTGCCGCTCCGGCTTGGCCAGGATGTCCTGCAGGTCGGCGATGGCGGCCTCGATGTCGGCCAGCTCCTGGATGATCTTCTGCCGTTCCAGGGCGGCCAGCCGGCGCAGCTGCATGTCGAGGATCGCGGTGGCCTGCACCTCGTCCACATCGAGCAGCTCGATCAGCCCGGTACGGGCGGCGTCCGCGCTCGGCGAGCGGCGGATCAGCGCGATGACCTCGTCCAGCTGGTCGAGCGCCTTGACCAGACCGCGCAGGATGTGCGCCCGCTCCTCGGCCTTGCGCAGGCGATAGCGCGTGCGCCGGACGATGACCTCGATCTGGTGCTTGACGTACAGCAGCAGGAACTGCGCCAGGTTGAGGGTGCGCGGCACGCCGTCGACCAGCGCCAGCATGTTCGCGCCGAACGTCTCCTGCAGCTGGGTGTGCTTGTACAGGTTGTTCAGCACGATCTTGGCGACCGCGTCGCGCTTGAGCACCAGCACCAGGCGCATGCCGGTACGGCCGGAGGACTCCTCACGGATGTCCGCGATGCCGTTGATCTTGCCTTCCTTGACCAGCTCGGCGATCCGCTCGGCCAGGTTGTCCGGGTTGACCTGGTAGGGCAGCTCGGACACCACCAGCATGGTCCGGCCCTTGGCGTCCTCCTCGACGTCCACTACCGCGCGCATCCGGATCGAGCCACGCCCGGTCCGGTACGCGTCGAGGATGCCCTGGGTGCCGACGACCAGGCCCTTGGTCGGGAAGTCGGGGCCCTTGACGATGCCGATCAGCGCCTCGAGCGCTTCTTCCTCGGTGGCGTCCGGGTGCGCCAGGCACCACTGCACGCCGTCCGCGACCTCGCGCAGGTTGTGCGGCGGGATCCGGGTCGCCATCCCGACCGCGATCCCCTCGGACCCGTTGACCAGCAGGTTCGGGAACCGAGCCGGCAGCACGTCGGGTTCCCGGGTGGTGCCGTCGTAGTTCGGCGAGAAGTCGACGGTGTCCTCGTCGATGTCCCGCAGCATCTCCATGGCCAGCGGGTCGAGCCGGCACTCGGTGTACCGCATGGCGGCGGCCGGGTCGTTGCCCGGGGAACCGAAGTTGCCGTTGCCGTCGATCAGCGGCGCCCGCATCGACCACGGCTGGGCCATCCGGACCAGCGAGTCGTAGATCGCCGAGTCGCCGTGCGGGTGGTAGTTACCCATCACGGCGCCGACGACCTTGGCGCACTTGACGTACCCCCGGTCGGGGCGCACGCCGTCGTCGAACATGCCGTACAGAATCTTGCGGTGGACCGGCTTGAGGCCGTCCCGCACCTCGGGCAGCGCGCGGCCGACGATCACGCTCATCGCGTAATCGAGGTAGGACCGCTGCATCTCGACTTCGAGCCCGACCGGCTCGATCCGGTCTCCGCCGCCCGGCGGCACCGTCGTCTCGGTCACGAATTACCTCTTCGCTGTGGATATCGCTGTGGATAGTGTGGATGATCAGCCACTCAGCGTGGCCGCAAGGTCACCGATCGACTCGGAGCATCTGATCCGTACTCAGATGTCGAGGAACCGGACGTCCTTGGCGTTGCGCTGAATGAACTCCCGACGCGACTCCACGTCCTCACCCATCAGAACGCTGAACAACTCGTCGGCGGTTGCGGCGTCGTCCAAACTGACCTGTGACATCAACCGCGTGGCCGGGTTCATCGTGGTGTCCCACAGCTCGTGATAGTTCATCTCACCCAGACCCTTGAACCGCTGGATGTCGTCCGGCTTCGCGTTCGGCCGCTTCTCCTGCCGCAGCGCGAGCAGCCCGTCGCGCTCCCGGTCGGAGTACGCGTACTGCACGTCGTCGGCCTTCTTGTTCCACTTGATCTTGTAGAGCGGCGGCCGGGCCAGGTAGACGTGGCCCATCTCCACCAACGGCCGCATGAACCGGAACAGCAGCGTCAGCAGCAGCGTGGTGATGTGCTGGCCGTCCACGTCCGCGTCGGCCATCAGCACGATCTTGTGGTACCGCAGCTTGCTGATGTCGAAGTCCTCGTGGATGCCGGTGCCGGCGGCGGTGATGATCGCCTGGACCTCGTTGTTCTTGAGGACCCGGTCGATCCGCGCCTTCTCCACGTTCAGGATCTTGCCGCGGATCGGCAGGATCGCCTGGATCTGCGGGTTGCGGCCCTGCTTGGCGGAGCCGCCGGCCGAGTCGCCCTCCACGATGAAGATCTCGCACTCGCGCGGATCGGTGGACTGGCAGTCGGCCAGCTTGCCCGGCATCGAGCCGGCCTCCAGCAGGCTCTTGCGGCGGGCCAGCTTGCGCGCCTGCGCGGCGGCGGCGCGGGCCCGGGCAGCCGCGGACGCCTTGGTGATGATCACCTTGGCCTCGCTGGGGTTGCGCTCCAGCCAGTCGACCAGCCACTCGTTGCAGACCCGCTGCACGAAGCTCTTCACCTCGGTGTTGCCGAGCTTCGTCTTCGTCTGCCCCTCGAACTGCGGCTCGGCCAGCTTCACCGAGATGATCGCGGCGAGCCCCTCGCGGATGTCCTCGCCGGTGAGCTTGTCGTTGCCCTTCAGCAGCTTCTTGTCCGCGCCGTACTTGTTGATCACGCTGGTCAGCGCGGCCCGGAAGCCCTCCTCGTGGGTACCGCCCTCGATCGTGTTGATCACGTTGGCGAACGTGTACACGCTCTCGCCGAACGACTCGTTCCACTGCATCGCGATCTCGACCGACATGCCGTCGGTCTGCCCGTCGAACGAGATGATCGACTTGTGGATCGGTGACTTCTTGGCGTTGAGGTGCGCGACGAAGTCGGCGATACCGTTCTCGTACTGGAAGGTCTCGGTGACGATCTCCGGCTGGTCGTCGGACGTGCGCTCGTCGGTGAAGACGATCTTCACGCCGCCGTTGAGGAACGCCGTCTCCTGCAGCCGGCGGTGGATCGTCTCGTGGTTGAACTCGACCGACTCCATGATCGAGCCGTCCGGCCAGAACGACACGCTCGTCCCGGTGCGCTCGGTGCGCTCACCCTGCTCCAGCGGACCCGGCTTGGAGTGCTCGTAGTTCTGGTGCCAGGTGTAGCCCTTGGTCCAGATCTCCACCTCCATCCGGACCGACAGCGCGTTGACCACCGAGACGCCGACGCCGTGCAGGCCGCCGGACACCGCGTACGCCTTGCTGTCGAACTTGCCGCCGGCGTGCAGCACGGTCATGGCGACCTCGACGCCGGGCTTCTTCAGCTTCGGGTGCAGGTCGACCGGGAAACCACGGCCGTTGTCGATCACCCGCACCCCGCCGTCGGACAGCAGGGTGACCTCGATCTCGTCGGCGTAGCCGGCCATCGCCTCGTCGACGGCGTTGTCCACCACCTCCCAGACCAGGTGGTGCAGGCCACGCTCGCCGGTGGAGCCGATGTACATGCCGGGGCGCTTGCGGACCGCCTCCAGGCCCTCCAGGACCTGGATCGACGCTGCCGTGTAGTCGCTCTGCTTCTGCTTGGGGGCTGCCACCCTCTGTCACTTTCTCCGCGAGCCGGCAGTGGAGCCGGGTGCCGGGCCGCGAGGGTCGGGCGAACGCGGGCAGCGAACGGCACGCGCACCCGCCCGCGGCGGGCCGGGAAGGGATTCCGGACCTGGTGCATCGAACCGGACATCCCGCCGTCGGCCGGATGTCGGCCCACGCCCCCTCAGCACGAAGGTCGTCGGGGTCGGCGGCCCAGCGGCCGAGACCCCGCGGCCTCCCACGCGTGCCGATCGATCCCCGCGCTTGCGGGTCGAACGGCTGAACTCCACGTCAATATTACTTGGCTCTGCCGACATAACCGCGATGCGGCACCCCTGACGTGGCCGAGAAGACCAGAAAAAGCGGGTGGACGCACCCCCCTACCAGGATGGGGGACCCGTGCGGCCTCGGCGCGGCAGGCCCGGTAGACCGAGCCGGAACCCCGGCGCGAACGCTCCGGCACGTCGGGCGGTGCGGCCGCGACGAGCCCCCGCCACGATACCCGGGTGCCTCGGCGCGAACGGGTCGAACCGGACAGCCGACCGCCACCGTCCGAGTGCTCACCGAGGACCCGGCGGGCATCCGCCCGATACCGTCGGCGGTCGATCACCCACCGCGACCCACCCGTACCCGGCGGCCGGCCCGCGGAAGTTCGGATCGGTGCCCAACCGAACGGCGGCCTGCTCCATCGGTACGGGTAGCAGGATCGGGAGGGCGGATGAACCCACAACAACGGCGGGACTACGAGTCCTACATCGCGGGCCGGGTGGCGTCGCTGCGCCGCACGGCGTACCGGCTCGCCGGCAGCTGGGACGCCGCCGACGACCTGGTGCAGGACACGTTCGTCAAGCTGTACCTGCACTGGGCGAGGGCGACGGCCGCGCGGTCGATCGACGCGTACAGCCGGCGCATCCTCGTCAACACCTTCCTGGAACAGCTGCGCCGACCGTGGTACCGACGGGTGCTGTCGTTCGGCTCGCCACCCGACCGGCCGGTCCGGCCGGTCGACCACGACGGCGCGCTCGACCTGCGGGCCGCGCTCGGTCGGCTCGCCGCCGGCCAGCGCGCCGTGGTGATCCTGCGGTACTGGGAGGGTCTGGACGTGGCCGAGACCGCCGAGGCGCTCGGTTGCTCCGAGGGCACGGTCAAGAGCCAGACCTCCGCCGCCATCGGCCGGCTCCGCCGCCTGCTGCCCGAGTACGCGGGCCTGGTGCAGCCGGCCGGGACAGACAGGAGCACGGCATGAACGACGAGAAACTGCGCGAGCTGTTCACCAGCGCCGAGCCGGTCGACGAGCCGCCGCTCGCCCCCGGGTACCTTGCCGCGACGACGGCCGCCGCGGACCGCGCGGTGCGGCACCGAAGGCTACGACGGACGGTGGTCGGCGGCGTCGCGGTGGTGGCGCTGGCCGCAACCGGGTTGGTCGTCCAACCGCAGCTGTCCGGTACGACGACGCCCCGGCTCACCGGCGCGGCGGCGGGCGGCGGCAGGTACGACCCGCTGGTGTCGCGGCTGGCGCCGAAATGGATACCGAGCGGCGCGACCTCCTGGGACGTGAGCACGACCGAGGACCGGATGCAGTCGATGCGGTACATGCGCTCGGTGCCCGACCCGAAGCGGCCGACGGACACGATCAAGATCGTTTGGACGGTCGAGCTGACCCTGTTCGCGCCGGGGCAGCAGCCGGTCCCGGGCCACACCTGGCAGGACGGACCGTTGGAGGGCCTCAAGTTCGGCAGCGGGACGAAGGTCGATCCGGTGCAGGGTCTGCCCGCCGAGGTGCTCGCCGACCCCAACGGCTACACCCTCGGCTGGGTGTACCCGTCCGGCGCGCACGCGGTCGTCACGATCCCGTGGGCGGTGCAGAGCGCCGGCGCCGACAAGAAGGAAGTGGTCGAGAGGCCCGCGTTCGGTGACCGTACTCCGGCGGTGGCCCGACGGATCGCCGAGAGCCTGCGCGTCGACGGCCATACACCCTTGAAGTTCCCCTTCTCCCTGCGCCTGCCGGCCGGCCAGCACGTCATCGGCGCGAGTACGACGAACACGACGGACGGCAGCCAGGTCGGGCGGGGCGCGATGCTGACGTTCACCAGCGACGCCCGGCAGAAGAACTGGTCGACCGTCGACGTCAACTCGGACATCGCACCGGGCAAGCACGTCACCGTACGGCACGGCTTCATGCTCACCGTGAAGGCCGCCCGCGGCGTCGACAAGGACGCGCTGATGCGGGGACTGCGGATCTTCGGCTGGCCCGGGGATCCGGGTGCCTGGCGGGCCGATCCGGTCCTGCCCTGACCGACCCGCCTCTCTCGCTGCCGCCGGGACTCTCCCCGGCGGCAGCGCCGTGCAACCCCGCGGACGGCCGCCCGCATCTGCAGTACGGAGAGCACGGGGAGGGGCCACGGTGCGCGCTGACTGGGAGCACGAGTACGTCGAGTACGTACGGGCGCGGCTGCCGGTGCTGCGGCGCACCGCGTACCAGCTGGTCGGTGACGCGCAGCGAGCCGACGACGTGGTGGCGCAGACGCTGACCGACCTGTACGTGCGCTGGCGGCGCGCCCGTCGCGCCGACCACCTGGACCCGTACGTGCGCCGGATGCTGGTCAACGCGTTCCTCGGCGACCGGCGCCGCGCGTGGTCCCGGGTACGGCTGCTGGCGGAGCTGCCCGACCGGCCCGCCCCGACCGACGACGGCGCCGAGGACCGCGACCTGGTACGGCAGGGCCTGCTCGCGGTGCCGCCACGGCAGCGCGCGGTGCTGGTGTTGCGATTCCTGCACGACCTGCCGGTCACCGAGGTCGCCGACCTGCTCGGCTGTTCCACCGGCACGGTCAAGAGCCAGACCGCGCGCGGGCTGGCCACGTTGCGGCAGGCGCTCGGGGTCTCGGCCCCGGCCGCCGCGGAGAGGAACGTCTGATGAACGACCAGGAACTGCTGGCGCCGCTGCGCGAGCTGGAACCGCCGCCGACGAACGCCGATCTGGTGACCGACGCCGTCCGGCGCGGTCGACTGGTCCGGCGCCGGCGCAGCCGGACCCTCGCCGGTACCGCCGGGGTGGTGGCGCTGGCGCTCGCCGGCGCGGGGGTCGCGGTGGCCGTGTCGCCCGACGCGCCGCCGCGGAAGGTCGGCGCCGCACCGTCCGCGGCCGCGACGGCGCTGCGCACCGCCGGTCGCCCGCCCACCACGGCGCCGCAGCGGTTCGACCCCGCGACCATGTGGTTCTCGCTGGGTTGGCGACCGGATCGCGGCACCTACTGGCAGCTCGACACCAGCGAGTACCGGCAGCGGATCCGGTGGCTCGCCGGCGATCCCGGCGCGGGGGCGGCCGCCGGTGGCTCCGTTGCGGTCGAGCTGTTCGCCGGCGGCGCCGGCTGGGAGGACCCGTTGAACGACGGGATCGGCGCCGGGTTGGACGACCGCCCGGCCAACCGGGAGCCGCCGCACGGCACCACCGGTCCCACCATCGACGGCACACCCTCGTACTGGCTGGACTCCGGGTTCGCCGGCGCCGAACTGGCCTGGCAGTGGGCGCCCGGCGCGTACGCGGTCGTCGCGGTGGACCGGCTCGGCGGCGCCGACGACCGCGCGACGGCACTGCGGCTGGTGCGGGCGATCACGGTACGGCGGGAGGCGGTGCGGTTGCCGTTCCGGATGGCCGCGCCGCCGAAGACGCTGCCGCTGCGCGCGGTGCACGCGTACCTCTCCGGTGCCGACTACGGCGCGACGGTGACCTACTCGGAGCGGGCCTCGATGCTCGGGCCGACACGTGCGGCCCGCATGGTGGCGTTCCAGTTGCTCGCCGACGATCGGCGGGGCAGCAACGGCAACCACAAGATCCCCGACCCGAACACCACCATCGACGGCCACCCCGCCTGGTACTCGACCAGCAGCTTCGGCAACGAGAGCACCTGGCTGTACGACGTGTCCGGCAACCTGATCAAGGTGGACACCTGGGACGCGCACGGCACCGAGCAGCTCGGCGGCGCCGGCAGCACCACCCGGTACGCGAAGCGGATCCACCCGGTGTCCGATCCGACGGACCGGGCCGGCTGGGCGGCGATGCCGCACTGACAGGTCGTGGTACTTCGACTGCGCCGCAACGGATGCCGTCGACCGGTGTGCGCCGGTCGACGGCATCGCCGACCGGCTCAGCCGTACGTGTCGCCCGGGCCCGGGCCGGGCACCCGCAGCGGGCCGTGCCGCCAGGACGGCGCGGCCGGGCCGTGAATGCGCAGCCGCTTGACCGGGCTGGGCCGCACCTCCTGCGCGATCTTGGCCAGGATCTTCCCGCTCAACAGCCGCAACTGGGTCGCCCAGGCCGTCGACTCCGCCTCGATCGTCAGCTCACCGTCGACCAGCTTCACCGGCCGGCAGTGCGCGGCGATGTCCGTCCCCACGACGCGTTCCCAGGCGCCGAACACGGTCGCCTCGGCGGCCGGTTGCTGCCAGCCGCGGTCCCGGACCAGCTTGCCCAGCAGGGCGCCGAACGGTTGCGGATCGCGCGGATCCGGTCCGGGGCCGGAGTAGCCACGCTTGCGGTACCGCCGGGGGTCGCCGCCGCGCGACCTCGTCGACCGGCCGCGCTCGCGCTTCGCCTTCGCCGCGGCCAGCACCGCCCGAGCCAGCTCCGGCCCGGCCAGCCCGTCGGATGTCCCGTCGGCGTCCACTGCGCCGTCACGATCGTCGCCCGACTGGCCGGCCCGTTCGCCGGGCAGCGCCTCGGATCTGCCGTTGTCGCCGTCTCCCCGGCGGCCCCGGCCACCTGCCGGGCCGTCGCTCCGCCCGGCGTCCGGCCCACCGTCTCGGCCGGCGTCCCGGCCCCGGTCGCCGCTCCGCCCGGCGTTCCGGGCACCGTCTCGGTCGCCGTTCCAGTCCCGGTCGCCGCTTCGGCCGGCGTTCCGGGCACCGTCTCGATCGCCACCCCGAGCGCCGTTTCCGTCCGCGTTCCGGTCGCCGCTCCGCCCGGCGTTGCGCCCGGTGTCCCGGTCGCGGCTCCGCCCGGTGTCCCGGTCGCGGCCACGCCCGGTGTCGCGGTCGTTGCTTCGGCCGGTGTTCCGGTCGGCGGATCCGGTGCGGTCAGAGGACACGGCGCACCTCCCCGGCGGCCACGTCGTACCGCCCGCCCTGCAACGCCGCCGGCACGTCCGCGGCGACCGCGCAGGTGACCAGCACCTGGTCGGCGCCGCTCACCAGGTCGGCGAGCCGCTCCCGGCGGCCGGCGTCGAGCTCGGCGAACACGTCGTCGAGGATCAGCACCGGCTCGGCCCCGGTACTGCGCAGCAGCTCGAAACTGGCCAGCCGCAACGCCAGCGCGACCGACCAGCTCTCGCCGTGGCTCGCGTACCCCTTGACCGGCAGGTCACCGAGGCGCAGCAGCAGCTCGTCGCGGTGCGGGCCGTGCAGGGTGGTACCGCGTTCGACCTCCTGCGGGCGGGCCTTGGCCAGCGCGGCCGACAGCCGGGCGGCGAGCACGTCCCGGTCGGCGGTCAGCTCGGCGTCGCCGTCGGCCGACAGCGTCGACCGGTACGCCGCGTGCACCCGGCCGCCGCCCCGGCTGACCGCGTCGTACGCCTTCTCCAGGTGCGGGGCGAGCGCGGCGACGAGCTCCAGCCGGCCGGCGACCAGGTCGGCACCGTGCCGGGCCAGATGGCTGTCCCACACGTCCAGAGTGCGCAGGTCGGTCGCGGCGCTCGACTCGCCGTCGCTGCCGTGGCCGCGCCGCCCGGCCCGCCGGGCCAGGTACGAGGTGCGCAGCAATGCGTTGCGCTGCTTGAGAACCCGGTCGTAGTCGGCCCGCACGCCGGCGTAGCGGGGGAAGCGCGACACCAGCAGCTCGTCCAGGTAGCGTCGCCGCTCGGCCGGGTCGCCGCGCACCAGCGCGAGGTCCTCCGGCGCGAACAGCACGGTACGCAGGGCGCCCAGGATCTCGCGCGCCCGCGGCACCGGCGACCGGTTCAGCCGGGCCCGGTTCGCCTTGCCGGGCACCAGCTCCAGCTCCAGCACCAGCTCGCGGCCGTCGTTGACGACGACCGCGCGGATCACCGCCCGGGCGGCACCGGCCCGGACCAGCGGGGCGTCCGACGAGACCCGATGGCTGCCCAGCGTGGCCAGGTAGCCGAGGGCCTCCATCAGGTTCGTCTTGCCCTGCCCGTTCGGGCCGACGAACACGCTCGGACCTGGGGACAACGACACCGACACCTGTGGATAACTGCGGAAGTCGACAAGCTCGACCGCTCGGACGTACATCCCTCGATCCCCCAGATGTCGCCGCCGGCCGCGGACAGCTCGGCCGTCCGCGGCCCCGGTGGACGGCTCAGCCGTCCGCGTCCTCCTTGACCGCGTGCCCACCGAACTGGTGGCGCAGCGCGGCGACCGCCTTCATCGTCGGCGATTCCGCCTGGCGCGAGGCGAACCGGGCGAACAGCGAGGCGGAGATGACGTTCAGCGGAACGCCCAGCCGGATCGCCTCCTCGACCGTCCACCGGCCCTCACCGGAGTCGGCCGCGTACCCGGCGATCTTGGCCAGCTTCGGGTCGTCGTCGAGCGCCCGGTCGAGCAGGTCGAGCAGCCAGGACTGGATGACGGTGCCCTTGCGCCAGGACTTGATCGCGCCCGGCACGTCGTCGACGATCTCGGATGCCTCGAGCAGCTCGAAACCCTCCGCGTACGCCTGCATCATCCCGTACTCGATGCCGTTGTGCACCATCTTGGTGTAGTGCCCGGCGCCGACGCCGCCGGCGTGCACGAACCCGAACTCGCCCTCCGGCTTCAGCGCGTCGAAGATCGGCTGCGCCTTGGCGACGTTCTCCTCGCTGCCGCCGACCATCAGCGCGTACCCGTTCTGCAGGCCCCAGACACCGCCGGACACGCCGCAGTCGACGTAGCCGATGCCCTTGGGGGCCAGCTGCTCGGCGTGGATCTTGTCGTCGGTGAACCGCGAGTTACCGCCGTCGACGACGACATCGCCCTCGGACAGCAGCTCGCCGAGCTCCTCGACGGTCTGCCGGGTCGGCTCGCCGGCGGGCACCATCACCCACACCACGCGCGGCGCGTCCAGCCGCTCCACCAACTCGGCGAGGCTGGCCACGTCGGCAACGTCCGGGTTCCGGTCGTATCCGACCACGTCGTGCCCGGCACGACGCAGCCGCTCCCGCATGTTGCCGCCCATCTTGCCGAGACCGATGAGCCCGAGTTGCATGTCCCCTCCAGATTCCGCTCCGCCGGCGACGCGTGCACCGGGATGTCGGTGCCGATCGCCCCGCGACGACGGTACGCGGGTGCCGCACCGTCGCCGCCACCCGGCACCGCGGCTGTGGTCGGCTACTGGTTGGCGAACCGCACCGGCATGATCAGGTACCGGTAGGAGGTGTCGTCGTCGTTGTCCTCGGTGCTGCCGGACACGACCGCCGGCTTCATCGGGTCGACGAACGACAGCCTGGCGATCGGCCGCCCCAGCTGTGCCAACCCGTCGAGCAGGTACTGCGGGTTGAACGCGGTGGTCATCGGCTCGCCGTCGTACTCGCACTCCAGCGCCTCGGAGGCACGGGCGTCCTCGGTGGCGCCGGCCTCGACGACCAACCCGTCGGACGAGAACGACAGCCGGACCGGGTTGTTCCGCTCGGCGACCAGCGCGACGCGCTTGACCACCTCGGCCAGCGCGGCCGCCGGCACCCGGGCGTGCGAGGTGAACTCGGCCGGGAAGATCGACCGCAGCGGCGGGTAGTTGTCGCCCTCCAGCAGGCGGCTGGTGGTGCGCCGCTCGCCGCCGGCGAAGCCGATCATGCCCTCGCCGGCACCCGGCGCGGACAGCGCGATGCCGACGGTGCCACCGAGCGGACCGAGGGCCCGCGCGGTCTCGCTCAGGGTGCGGGCCGGCACCAGCGCGGACAGGCTGGTGTCCGCCTCGTCCGGCTGCCACTCCAACTCGCGCATAGCGGCCCGGTAGCGGTCGGTGGCGAGCAGCGTCAGCGTGTTGCGCTCCAGCTCGAACTTGACGCCGGTGATCATCGGCAGCGTCTCGTCTCGGCCGGCGGCGATCGCGACCTGCGCCACCGCGGTGGCGAACAGGGCGGCGTCGATCCGGCCGGCGGAACGCGGCATCGCCGGCAGCGCCGGGTAGTCCTCGACCGGCATCGTCGGCAACGTGAACCGGGCACTGCCGCAGGTGATCTCGACCCGGGAGCCCTCGGTGGCGACGTCGACCGGCTTCGCCGGCAGCGCCCGGGTGATCTCGGCCAGCAACCGGCCGGAGACCAGCACGGTGCCCTCCTCGTCCGGCTGGACGTCGACCTGCACCTGGCTGGAGACCTCGTAGTCGAAGCCGGACACGGTCAGCCGGCCGTCGCCGACGGCGAGCAGCACGCCGGCCAGCACCGGCACCGGTGGCCGGTTCGGCAGGCTCTTCGCGGTCCAGGCGACGGCGTCGGCGAGCGCATCCCGCTCAACCCGGAATTTCATGCGGTCCCTCCTGGGAGAGCGTCGGTCGGTCGCCGGCGTCGGGCACGCAGCGGCGCGCGGGTCGGCTGGTCGTGGCGCAGGCCCGTCCGGAGGACCTTACGGGCACCCACCGACAACTCGACGGATGCCCGGCCCGTCCGGGGCGTGCGCTGCGGGTCTCGATTCTAAGGGCCCGGTCGAGTCGTTGCGGACGGTTCTCCTCGCCAGAGGCTGCTCGGGGCCCTTCCTGCTGCCCGGCACCCAGACGATTGGCTTTTTGTTCTCTTAGAAGAACTCACCCATCAACGTCATAGGGGCTGTGGAAACTGTGGAGAACCGACGTTTTCCCTGATCCGGACCGGTTGAGGGGTGTGGGGAAGCTGTGGGCGCAGCGGTTGATGACTCGGCGAGTCGTCCACAGGCGGTCGGCCGGCCGTCGGTTGTCCACCCGTTGTCCCAAGGCTTGCCGGCTTATCCACCACACTGTCCCCAGGTCTTCCCCAGGGTTGTCCCCAGGCCGAATCATGATCGACAACCGGTGGAAATCTCTGTCCACCGGCCGTCCACACGCTGTCCCCAGGACACGCCGGGTTGACCACAGGCAATCCACCGATTTGTCCACAGACCTTGTGCACAGCATGTTGATACAGCTGTGGATGACGCTGTGGATCGAGCCCGTGTGAGGCTCGTCGCTTTCACATCGAGGACCCCGAACGGGGGTGTGGACGACGCCCACGACGCTCGGAAACCGCTTGCCGCGGCGCGCGCGGGTACCCGGTCGGCGCTCGTGGCGAGGTGTGGACGCGGGCCAAGCCGTGAGCCGGTCTACGGCTCCTGCTGCTTGATGCGGTTCGTCAACTCGGCGATCTGGTTGTAGAGCGTGCGCCGCTCGGCCATCTGTCGCCGGATCTTGCGGTCCGCGTGCATCACCGTGGTGTGGTCCCGACCGCCGAACGCCTGGCCGATCCGCGGCAGCGACAGGTCGGTCAGCTCCCGGCACAGGTACATGGCCACCTGCCGAGCGTTGGACAGCACCCGGGTACGGGAGTGCCCGCGCAGGTCGTCCATGCTGACGCCGAAGTAGTCGCAGGTCAGTTCCATGATCTGCTCGGAGTTGATCTCCGGCCCGGCGCCGTCCGGGATCAGGTCGCGCAGTACCTCCTCGGCCAGCGCGATGTCGACCGCCGCCCGGTTCAGGCTGGCGAACGCGGTGACCCGGATCAGCGCGCCCTCCAGCTCCCGGATCGAGTTCTGGATCCGGGAGGCGATGAACTCGAGCACGTCGAGCGGCGCGTACAGCCGCTCGTGGGCCGCCTTCTTCTGCAGGATCGCGATCCGCGTCTCCAGGTCGGGCGGCTGGATGTCGGCGAGCAGCCCCCACTCGAACCGGGTACGCAGCCGGTCCTCCAGCGTGGACAGCTGCTTCGGCGACCGATCCGAGGTGATGACGATCTGCTTGTTCGCGTTGTGCAGCGTGTTGAAGGTGTGGAAGAACTCCTCCTGGGTGCGCTCGGCGCGCTCCAGGAACTGGATGTCGTCGATCAGCAGGATGTCGGCATCCCGGTAGCGCCGCTGGAACGCCTGCATCTTGTCGTCCCGCAGCGAGTTGATGAAGTCGTTGGTGAACTCCTCGGTCGACACGTACCGCACCGAGCGGGCGTTGCCGAGGCTCGCGGCGTAGTGCCCGATCGCGTGCAGCAGGTGCGTCTTGCCGAGCCCGGACCCGCCGTACACGAAGAGCGGGTTGTACGCCTTGGCCGGTGACTCGGCGACCGCGATCGCCGCGGCGTGCGCGAACCGGTTGCTGGAGCCGATCACGAACGTCTCGAAGGTGT
This sequence comes from Actinocatenispora comari, assembly GCF_017312725.1. Taxonomy (GTDB): domain Bacteria; phylum Actinomycetota; class Actinomycetes; order Mycobacteriales; family Micromonosporaceae; genus Actinocatenispora; species Actinocatenispora comari. The sequence continues at coordinate 16,835 of NZ_BOPO01000044.1, forward strand.
ACTTCGGGTTCAGCCGGCTGACCGCGTCGGCGCCGCGCCCGCTGTAGTCGCGCAGCTGCCCACCCGGCCGTACCGACGGGGACGGGTCGCCGCGGCCGGTGCCCTCGGAACCGGGCCGGTGACCGCGGTCGGTCCGGGTGGCCGCCGGCCGTACCGGATCGGCGCCGCCGGTGTCCGCGGTCCGCTGCGGTGGTGCGGGCGGGCCGGCGGGGGCCGGCGCGGTACGCCGGGGCGGCGCCGCCGCGCGCCCGGTGGCGGGGATGTCGAGCCCGGGCAGTTGCGGCGCCGGGATGCCCAGCGGCAGCTGGCCGTCGGGTGCGGCCGGCTCGGACTGACGGCGGTACTCACCGGGCTCGGCGCGGTCCGCCGCCGGCGGGTAGCCGGCCGGCGCGCCGCGGTAGCCACCGCCGTCCGGCCGGTAGTCGCCGGTCTCGGGCTGGTAGTCACGCCCGTCGCGCCGGTAGCCGGAAGGGTCGTGCCGGTAGCCGTCCTGCGGATAGCCCGGCCCGTCCTGCGGGTAGCCGCCGCCGTCCTGGGGGTAGGCCGGGGCATCTTGCTGATAGGCCCGCCGATCCGGCGGGAAGTCCGCGTTCTCCGCCGGGTATCCGGTGGACTCGGCCCGGAAGCCCGGCCCGTCCGGCCGATACTCCGGTGGCTCGGACCGGTAGTCGGTCGGCGCCGGGGGGTAGTCGGGCGCGGCGCGCGGGAAGTCGGGGGCGGTCGGGGGCAGCGCGGCGCCGGGGTCGGCGGACACCTGGTCCGGATCGTCCGACGGCTGGACCGCGACGGCCAGCTGGATGGTGCGCCCGAGGCGGCGCGAGAGCGCCTCGGTGATGGCCGGCCGCAGCCGGGACTCGATCGCGTCGCGGGTGAACGGGTTCGGTGCGGCGATGAACGCGGTGTCCTCGACCAGCGCCAGCGGGCGGGTCAGCCGCAGCCAGGCCTGCTGCTGCGGGGAGAGGGTCTCGTTGGCGAGCTCCTCGGTCGCCGCGACCCACACGGCGGCAAGGTTGACCGCGTCGTCGCCCACCGCTGCGCACCCCCTCGCCATCGCGGGCAGCCCCGGTGCTCGGCTGCTGCCCGACCGGCGGCGGCGAACCCGCTGTGGAGCATCGTACGGCGCCGTGAGCAGCAGACTCGCAAGTTATCCACAGGGCCATCCACAGCCTGTGGATCGTTCTGGAGTTTCCAGTATCAACCAGGGACGAACTGCGCGAACCCGATTCGCACAGACTCCGGTGAGAGGCCGCGATGCCGGACGCCGGCACGCCCGTACACGGTCGCACACCGCATCCAGGTGCCATCGAGCCGGGTGCACCGGTAACCGGCGACGCTAACAGCGCGGAGGCCGCCGGTACAAGATACAGACGCTCACCTGGTGTTCGCGGCGACGGGCCGCCGGCGGCGCGGTGCTGGTCGACGGCGCCCGCCGGCGCGGCGCGGCGTCGGCGGGCCGCGGGTCGGTGGTGCCCGGCAGCGTTTGATACGGTAGAGCGGCATGTCTGCGCCTCGTGGGCGCTGTCCGATGACCTGAGGGTCACGGTACGCGGTCGGGGGTCGCCGACTCTCGGCGCGCCAGCAGTTCCCGGCGCCGGCCGTACTTCCTGACGGTACCTGATCTTGGAGAACTCGACGTGAGCAAGCGCACCTACCAGCCGAACACCCGCCGGCGCGCGAAGACCCACGGCTTCCGGCTGCGCATGCGCACGCGTGCCGGTCGCGCCATCCTGGCGGCTCGCCGCCACAAGGGCCGCGCCCGCCTCTCGGCCTGATCCGTCCCTCGACACGCTGAGTTCATCGTGCTGCCGCCCGCCGCGCGGCTGCGTCGCCGCGCCGAGTTCGCCGCGACCACCCGCGGCGGGCGTCGTGCTGGGCGGGGCGCGCTCGTCGTGCACCTCGCGACCCCCCAGGCCGGGACGAACCGGGACGCACCGTCGAGCGGCCCGCGGTTCGGCTTCGCCGTCTCCCGGGCGGTGGGCAACGCGGTGATCCGCAACAAGGTCCGCCGCCGGCTGCGCCACCTGGCCAGCGAACGGTTGGACCAACTGCCGGCCGGTACCACCGTTCTGGTGCGGGCCCTGCCGGCCGCCGCGGACCGGACGTTCCAGCAGCTCGGCCGCGATCTCGACGCCGCGCTCGCGGCCGCCGCCGCACCCCGCGGCAGCCAGCGCCGGAAAGCCCCCAGGGCGGGCGATGCCTCGTGAACGCCGCCACGTACCCACAGAGCGACGCTGGCTTGCCGGCCGGCAGGGTGGGTCGGGTGCTGATAGCCCCGATCGTCGCGTACCGTCGTTGGATAAGCCCGGCACTGCCGGCTCGCTGTCGGTTCCATCCCTCGTGCAGCGCATACGCGCTACAGGCCGTGACGGTACACGGCGCGTTGCGCGGGGCCGGCCTCGCGATCTGGCGGCTGCTGCGTTGCCAACCGTTCCACCCGGGCGGGTACGACCCGGTGCCGCCACCTCGGCACCGCGCCGATGTGACTGGAGCCTGAGTAGTGAGTCTGGACTTCCTCTACACCGCGATCTCGTGGGTCATGCTGCGCTGGCACGCCCTCTGGGACGCCATCGGACTCGGCAACAACCAGTTCCTCGGTACCGACTGGGACTGGGTGCTCGCGATCGTGTTCCTGGTGATCACGATCCGCGCCGTGCTGTTCCCGCTGTACGTCAAGCAGATCAAGTCGCAACGCGCCATGCAGGCGCTGCAGCCCAAGATCAAGGAGCTGCAGGCCAAGTACAAGGGCGGCGACAAGCAGGCGATGCAGCAGGAAATGATGGAGCTGTACCGCAAGGAGAAGGCGAACCCGCTGATGGGCTGCCTCCCCCTCGCGCTGCAGGCGCCGGTGCTGCTGTCGCTCTTCCACGTGCTCCGGCACCTGAGCAAGGTCACCGGGGACCACAGCAACTCGTTCAAGCAGCTGTACGGCTGGACCGCCGCGCAGTTCGACAGCGCCTCGCACGCGCACCTGTTCACCGCGCCGATCGCGGCGAGCTTCAAGTCCGACCAGGCCACCCTGGACGCGCTGAACTCCAGCGCGATGACCGTCCGGATCGTCGCCGGCGTGCTGATCGCCGCCATGATCGTCACGACGTTCCTCACCCAGCGGCAGATGATCGCCCGCACCGGCTACGCCACCGATCCGCAGCAGAAGATGATCCAGCGGGTCATGCTGTACGGCGTCCCGGTGATGCTGCTGGTCTCCGGTTCGATCTTCCCGATCGGTGTGGTCATCTACTGGACCACGTCCAACCTCTTCTCGCTCGCCCAGCAGAGCTGGATCCTGCACAAGTACCCGCCGCCGCCGAACGCCGCGAAGGCCGCCGCCGACGCCGGCAAGCCGCTCAAGGGCAAGGCCGCCGAGGAGGCGCGCAAGGTCGTCGAGCAGCGCCGCGAGGCCGCCAAGGCGCTCGCGCCGAAGCCGGGCGCCAAGCCGGTCCGCAAGCGCACCGCCACCGGCACGGCCGCCGGCACCGAGTCCGGTACCAACGGGGCCAGCCGCGCCGCCGGCAGCCAGCCCGCGAAGAAGACCGGTGCCCAGCCGGCCAAGAAGACCGGCGTTCAGCCGGTGAAGAAGGCCGCGGCGCAGAAGCCGTCCAAGAAGGCAGCGCCGGGCCAGGCCCCGGCGAAGACCGGTCAGTCCGGTACGTCGAAGTCCGGCACCGGCCGCACCGGCAAGGGATCGACCAACGGCGCGAAGGTACCGGGATCGTCCGGCACCACCGCGTCGGGCAAGCGGAAACCGGGCTCGTGAGTCGTGCCGCGGCGACGGTGGCACCCTGTCAGGGAGAGCCGATTCGCCGCGGAGCCGACCGGCGTGGGCGACGGTCGGCGGCGTGCCCGGAGCGCGCCGACAATACAGACTGACCGGCGTTTCGTGGAAACGCCCAGGGGACTTGGAGTAACACTGCCGTGACCGATACCAGTACCAACGCGGTGGAAGCCGACGAGAAGCCCGAGGCGGCGAACGACGCGCCGGCCGAGGAGTCGACGTCGGAGAACGGCGGCGCGCGGGCGGCGTCGGACGACTCCGAGGCGCTGTTCAGCGAGAGCGAGATCGCTGCCGACTACATCGAGGGCCTGCTCGACATCCTCGACTACGACGGGGACATCGACGAGCTCGTCCAGTCCGGCCGGCCGGTGGTCGAACTGGTCGGCGACGACCTGGACCCGCTGATCGGCCAGCGCGGCGCCACGCTGGAGGCGCTGCAGGAACTGGCCCGGCTCGCCGTCTTCCAGCACACCGGTTCGCCGAGCCGGCTGCTGCTCGACGTGGGCGGGTTCCGGGCCGCGCGGCGCAAGGAGCTCGGCGCGATCGCGAAGAACGCGGTCGAGAAGGTGCGCGAGCACGGCGATCCGGTGAAGCTGGAGCCGATGAGCGCGTTCGAGCGCAAGTGCGTGCACGACGTGATCAACGAACTGTCCGATGTGGAGAGTGAGTCGGAGGGCGTCGAGCCGCACCGGCAGATCGTGGTGCGGGCGGTGAGCTGACCCAGCCGTACGAGGAAAGGCCGAGCCTGCTGGATGCGGGGCTCGGCCTTTTTCGTGCGCTCTGATCGGGGCGGGTTCTGCGCGTCGGGTGTTCGGGGGTTGGGGTGTGAAGGCCACCTCTGTTCGTGGTTTGACCCCTTGTGGGGGAACGTGGGGAGGGGGCTTCGCCCCTCCCCACACCCCTCCCCGTCAAGGGGGCAGTCGCCCCCTTGACCATCCCCCGTCGGGGTAGCGGGGACGAGGTCCGGACGCCGCCTGGCCGTCTCGGAAGGTCGGGGACCGGTGTTCGGGCGGGACGCCGCCTGGCCGTCTCGGAA
>NZ_BOPO01000045.1 GCF_017312725.1 Actinocatenispora comari
CGGCGCGACAAGCCCAGCCGTCGTAGCCAGCGACCCACGGTCGTGATGCTGACGGTGATGCCTTCTGCCGCCAACTCGACCGTGATCAACCGCGCGGACAGCTTCCGGTGCCGGCGCAGGTCTTCGATGCGGTCCACGACCGCTTGGTCGAGTCGATGCGGGCTACGCCGTGGCCTGGAGCGCCGGTCGACCAGACCCGCCTCGCCTTCGGCCCGGTACCGGTTGACCCACTTCGACAGACACTGCCGTGACACGCCTGCCTCAGCGGCCACATGCGCGATCGGACGGGTGTGGCAGCGTCGGACCAGACGCAGCCTGCCGGCCGGGGTCAACGGGGCATTACGGTGGGACACGACGGGTCTCCTCGACGGCCAGGGCGTGTTGTCAGCGCTTCACATCCTGACCGCCAGGAGACCCGTCCCTGCTAGCGGCCCAACTACCTCCCCGGCGTCAACAACCTCACGAACCACAACAGCTAGCGGTCCCGGCTGCGCGGGAAGCGCCAGACGACGAGAACGGCGGCGACGGCGATGATGCCGCCGCACCACGCGAGCGCCGCCCATGGCGCCGTCTCGCCGCCCACCAGCAGGCCGCGGATGGTCTCGATGATCGGGTTGACCGGTTGGTACGTGGCGACCGGCTGCAGCCAGCCGGGCATGGTGTCGATCGGCGCGAACGCACTCGACACGTACGGCAGGAACAGCAGCCCGAACCCGTACGCGCCGGCCGCCTCCGGGCTGCCCGCGGCCAGGCCGACGAACGCGAACAGCGCGGTGACCGTGATGATCCACAGGGTCACGAGACCGAGCGCGCCGAGCCACTCCACCGGGGTGGCGTCCGGCCGGAAGCCGACGGCGACGGCCACCCCGATCACCACCGCGGTCGCGACCAGGTTGCGGATCATGCTGGCCACGGTGTGCCCGACCAGGACGGTGGCGGCGGGGATCGGCATCGAGCGGAATCGGCGCATCGCGCCGCGGGTGAGGTCCCGGTTGACCGAGACGGCGACCGACGACGCGCCGAAGCCGGCGGTGATCAGGATGACGCCGGGTACCACGTAGTCGATGTACCCGTCGCCGGAGATGGCGCCGCCGAAGACGAACGTGAACATCAGCATCAGCATGATCGGCAGAGCGACGGCCATCACCAGGCCCTCGCCGTCACGCAGGCTGTGCCGGATGCTGCGGCCGACGAAGATCGTGCTGGCCCGCAGCGGGCCGGTGCCGTACCGCACGGTCGGGGTGTGGGCGGGCTGGGTGAGGGTGCTCATGCGGAGATCTCCTCCCGGTGGGTCAGCGCGGCGAACGCGTCGTCGAGGGTCGGCGAGCGCAGCTCGACGTGCGCGCCCAGCTGGCCGGTGTCCAGGTCCGCGACGGCGCGGCGGAGCGAGTCGGCGGTGCCGTCGGTGTCGATGCTGCGCAGCTCGCGACCGTTCGCGTCGAGCAGCACCAGCCGCTGACCGCCGACCCGGGCGGTGAGTTCCGCCGCGGTCCCGTCGGCGATGATGCGGCCGCGGTCGAGCACCGCGATGCGGTCGGCGAGCGCCTCGGCCTCGTCCAGGGTCTGCGTGGTCAGGAAGATCGTGGTACCGGCCGCGGCCAGGCCACGGACGTCGTCCCAGACCTTGGCCCGGCTGGCCGGGTCGAGCCCGGTGGTCGGCTCGTCGAGGAACAGCACGCTCGGCTGCCGCAGCATGGAGGCCGCGAGGTCGAGCCGGCGGCGCATGCCACCGGAGTAGGTGGACACCGTGCGTCGTGCCGCCTGCCGCAGGCCGAACTGGTCGAGGAGGTGGTCGGCGCGGGCGGTCGCGGCACCGCCGAGGCCGAGCAGGCGGCCGAGCATCACGAGGTTCTCCCGGCCGGTGAGCAGCTCGTCCAGGGTGGTCTCCTGGCCGGTGACCGACAGCTCGCGCCGGGCCGCGGCGGGATCGGCGAGCACGTCGACGCCGGAGATCGTGACGGCGCCGGAGTCCGGCAGTACCAGCGTGGTGAGGATCGAGACCAGTGTGGTCTTGCCGGCGCCGTTGGGTCCCAGCAGCGCGAACACGCCGCCACCGACATCCAGGTCGAGTCCGTCGAGGACCGGCTCGCGGTAGGTCTTGCGCAGTTCTGCGACGTGGATGCTGCCGTGCATGGTGCTCCTTCCGTCGATGGTGGGCGACGCCGTGCGCGGCAGAAGCCGTATGCGTCGTACACAGTATGCGTCGAAAACAGTATGCGGTCAACACAGTGTGCATGGCATACAGTGTCGACGGAGGTCAGATGGCACACGATGAGGACGTCTCGCGCACCGTCTCGCTCGCCTGGGGGGTGGCGGCGGCCCCGCAGCGCGGGCCGAAGCGCGAGCTCAGCCACGAACGGATCGTCGAGGCGGCGATCGAGATCGCCGACGCCGAGGGGCTGTCGGCGGTCACGATGCAGCGGGTGGCCCAGTCGTTCGGCTTCACCACGATGGCGCTGTACCGCTACGTCGCCACCAAGAACGAGCTGTACACGCTGATGCTCGACGGGGCGGTCGGTGACACGGCGGTCCCGGTCGACACCGACGACTGGCGGACCGGCCTGGAACAGCTGGCCCGGTGGCTGCTCGACATCTACTGGGCACACCCGTGGCTGCTCGACATCCCGCCGACGGCGGAGTCGCTGCTGCTGCCCGGCCAGGTACGGGTCGTGGACGCCGGGCTGCGGGCAATGCGGACCCTGCCGATCACCGACGACGAGCGGCTGGGGCTGATGCAGCTGATCTCGACGTTCGTGCGCGGGCACGCCCGTACGGTGCACGAGGTCCGGCACGGCCCCGGGGTCTCGGCGGCGACCCGGGATCTCGCCCGGGAGGTCGTCACGATGGCGCGGTTCCCCGGCCTGGCGCCGCTGATCGAATCCGGTGCCTTCTTCGGCGATCCCGCCCAGCTGCCCGGGGACACCGACGGTGCCGACCCGGACAGCTTCGCGCTCGGGTTGAAGGTGCTCCTCGGCGGCATCGAGGCGGCGTTCGGCCAGCGCGCGACCCCACCCGATCCGGCGGGCTGCCCCGAACTGGACCCGCAACAGGCGCTGGAACGCGCCGAGCAGGAGTTGCAGCAGGCGATCGCCATCCGCAAGGCGACGCAGCGCCGGGCGACCGAACTGGCCAAGGCGGAGAACCGGGCCCGAGCCGCCCGCGACAAGGCCAAGCAGGAGGCGAAGACAGCCGCGAAGGCCGCCACGCAGGAGAAGCCCGCGCCGCGGTAGCAGCCCAGGACGCTCTGGAAGCCCGCGCCGCGGTGGCAGCCCGCGCCGATCGGGAAGCCCGCGCCGCGGTAGCAGCCCACGCCGATCGGGAAGGCCACGCCGCGGTAGCAGCCCCCAACCGTGCGGGGGAAGGCCGGCGTGCGCCAGCAGGTCGCTCCGTGGTGGCGGAGCGCTCGTCGGTGGCCGCCGGCGCCGTCCGGCGCGCGGTCACCAGCGCTGGTTGGCCTCCTCGGCCCAGCCGGTCAGGCCGGTCAGCTCGACCCGCTCGCCGTCGTCGGTGGCGGCCCAGCCGTCGAAGTGGCCGAAGCACTGGTGCGTGGACGAGGCGACCACGCCGAGGTTGGTGCGGGATGCCTTGACGTGGAAGGGAACGAACCGCACGTCGACCCGGTCGCCGTGGATGCGCCACGGCGCGCGCCAGTCGCCCTGGTCGTACTCCCAGGTCAGTTCGGCGCCGATCTTGTGCAGCCGGCCGTCGACGAACAGCGCGTTCTCGGTCGTGCCGGTGCCGACGGTCCACCGGCCGCCGAGTTGCAGGCCCCGGCCGGGCGCGCAACCGGCCGCCCAGTTCCACGAGATCCGGTACGGCCAGCGGCCCCGGCCGTGATCGAGCACCGCGAACGAGTCGGCCGCCTCGACGCGGTGTTCGGTGTCACCGAGCCGCAGCGTGCCGGACACCGGTCGGCCGAGATCCTTGACCGTGTACTGGAACCGGCGAGCGCTCCACGGCACCACCACGCCGAGCGACTCGTGCCCGGCCGGCAGCGGGACGGTCAGGTCCAACTCGACGCCGGGCAGCCGCGCGCCGATCGTCGACCCGGCCGGCCCCTGCTCGATCCGGATCGCCAGGGCGCCGGCCCGGCCGACGACCGTACCGGCGCCGCTGCGGTCCGGCAGCACGGTGCCGCGGGCGAACGGCACGACCGCCTGCCGGCCGTGCTCGACGCCGGTGTCCCGGTCGCGGACCCAGACCTCGTGCAGCGCCGCGTAGTCCAGCGACGAGACGGTCAGCCCGATCAGGTGCCGCGGCGTGACGACTCCCCAGTACTCCCAGCGCTTGGTGCGGCCCCAGCCGCGCAGGTTGGCCCGGTGCAGCGGGGTGCGGGTCCAGCCGACGGCGGCGGGGTCGAGCCGGCCCCGGCCGGTGCACAGCTCGACCGGTTCGGTGATCTCGCGCTCCCGGGTGCCCATCGCCCCACCGTACCGTCAGTCCACAGTGGACGTCGACGCCCCGGCGCGGGGCGGTGCCCCGCCGGCGCCGGCCGCCGCCGTGGCGGTGGTCCAGGTGCGCCAGAGCCGGGCGTAGCGGCCGTCGGCGGCGAGCAGCGCGTCGTGCGTACCGGACTCGACGATCCGGCCGGCGGCGAGCACCACGATGCGGTCCGCGGTCGCCGCCTGGGCCAGCCGGTGCGTCACCACGATCGCGGTGCGTCCGGTCAGTGCCGCGTCGGCGGCGGCCTCCAGCTCGCGGGCGGCGGCCGAGCCCGCCTCGGCGCTCGCCTCGTCCAGGATCGCCACCGGCGGGTCGCGCAGGATCAGCCGGGCCAGCGCGATCTGCTGCTCCTGCGCGGCGGTGAGCCGGTGCCCACCGGTTCCCACCCGGGTGTCCAGACCGCCCGGCAGCGCGGTGACCCAGCCAGTGGCGCCGACCCGGGCCAGCGCCGCGGTGAGTGTCTCGTCGGTGGCCTCGGGCGCGGCGAGCCGCAGGTCGTCGCGCAGCGTACCGGCGAACACGTGGGTCTCCTGGGACAGCAGCAGAACGCTGGCCCGGACCGTGTCGTCGGACAGCTCGGCCAGCGGTACGCCGCCGATCTCGACCACGCCCGCGTCGGGCTCGTGCAGCCCGGCCGCGACCCGGGCCAGCGTGGTCTTGCCGGCCCCGCTGGTACCGATCAGGGCGACGCGTTCGCCGGCCGCGACGGCCAGGTCGATGCCGCCGAGCACCTCGTGCCCGGCCCGGTAGCTGGCGTGCACGCCCCGCACGGTCACCGCGGCGCCGGTCGGCCGGCCGGTGTCGGCCCGGTCGGTACGCGGTGCGTGCAGCACCCCGACCAGGCGGGTCAGGCTCGCGCCCGCCTGCTGCACCGTGTCGGCGAGCGCCAGCACGGTGTTGATCGGATCGAACAGCCGGGAGAAGTACAGCGCCGCCGCGGCCGCCGCGCCGATCGTCACGGCATGGCTGCCGACCAGCACGAAGCCGACCGCGAGGATCGCGGCCAGGCCGACGAACTCGGCCACGTTGAGCCGCCCGAAGAACCTGGTGAGTACCCGCGTCGCGGCGAGCTGCTGGCGCACCGCGACCCGCGAGGCGTCGAGGACAGCGGTGCGCTGGGCGCCGGTGAGCCCGAACGCGCGGACCGTCGCCGCCCCGCCGCTCGCCTCCAGCAGCTGGCTGCCGCGGGCGCCCTCGCTGCGCCGGTTCGCCGCGTAGATCGGCGACGAGGTCTTCAGGTACCAGCGCAGCGTGTGCGCCTGGATCGGCACCGCGAGCAGCGCCGCCACGCCGAACCGCCAGTCCAGTACGGCCAGCCCGGCGATGGTGAGCACGATGGTCAGCAGCGAGCTGACGAACACGCCGAGGGCGTCCTGCGCCGCCTCGGACACGTGCTCGATGTCGCCGGTGACCCGGGCGATCAGGTCACCGGTACCGGCCCGCTCGACGGTGCTGGTCGGCAGCCGCAGCGCCGTGTCGACCACCTCCTCGCGCAGCTGCGCCAGCGCCGGTTCGGTGGTCCGGGCGACGAGCACGCCGCCGGAGTGGGTGAGTACCGCCTGCGCCGCCGCGGCGCCGACCAGGGTGACCAGCGCGACGGTGACCATGGTCGGCGGTCGCTCGCCGGTGATCGCGTCGACCAGCCACCCGATCGCCAGCGGTACGGCGAGGCCGGTCACCGAGGCGAACAGCAGCGCCGCGGCCGCGCCGGCCAGCACCCGCCGCCGGGTGCCGAGCAGCCGGCGCAACGCGCGCAGCGTCTGCCGCCCGCTCGCCACCGGCAGCAGCTCGGGCGTCACGGCGCCACCGCCTCCGGCCGCGCCGCGGCGAGTGGAACCGTGCGGTCGCAGGCGGCGAGCAGCACCGGGCTGGTGGTGAACACGAGCGTGGTACGGCCGCGGCGCAGCTCGGCGAGGCCCCGCGCGATGGCCGCTTCGGTGACGGAGTCGACCGCACTGGTCGGGTCGCGCAGCACCAGCACCGGGGCCTCGGTGGCGAGGGCCCGGGCCAGCGCCACCCGCTGCCGCTGCCCGCCGGACAGCGCGTACCCGCGCTCGCCGACCTCGGTGTCCGCCCCGTCCGGCAGCGCGTCGAGCACCTCGTCGACGGTGCTGGCGGTCATCGCGGCGGCGACCGCCTCCGGCCCGGCCGCGGCGGCGGCCACGTTGGCGGCGACCGTACCGGCGAACAGCGTCGGCTCGTCCGACACCACCAGGGTCGCCGCCCGCCGGGCCGGATCGAGGGTGGCGAGGTCGACGCCGTCCAGCAGGATCCGGCCGGCCGCCGGCTCGGCCTGCCGGGACAGGCAGGCCAGTACCGCGTGGATGTCGGCCGGCCGGTCGGTGACCACGCCGGTCAGGCGGCCCGCCGGTACCGTCAGGTCGAGACCGGCGAGCGGGCCGGTGCACAGGCCCTCGATGCGCAGCTCGCCGGCGCCGGCGGGGTCCGGCGTGCCGGTGCCGACGGTGACGGCGGGCGGCGCGGCCAGTACCGCGGCGATCCGCTTGGCGGAGGCGAGCGCGCGGGCTCGGGCCACGCTGAGCGAGGTGAGCCCGGTCAGCGGCCCGATCAGGAACTGGGCCAGGCCCAGCGCCGAGATCACGCTGCCGACGCTGATCGTTCCGGCCAGCGCGAGCCGCCCGCCGACCAGCGCGATCGCCGCCAGGTAGCAGCCGTTGAACAGTGCGGCGAGCCCGCGCACCGACGCCGAGGTGCGCGCGGCGGCGATCGACGCGTCCCGCGACCGGGCGCTGTCGCGGCGGTACCCGTCGCTCGCGGCACCGGCCGCCCCGATGCCGCGCAGTACTCGCAGCCCGGTGACCAGGTCGGTGGCGAGCGCGGCGGTGCGCGCCGCGGCCTGCTGTTCGGCCCCGCTGCGGGTCTCGAACCGGCGGGACACCCGGTGCGTGACGGCGAGCAGGATCGGCGCTCCGGCCAGTACCAGCAGGCCGAGTGGCCAGGAGATCCGCAGCACCACGACGGCGGCGAACGCCACCGCGCAGGCGGCGGAGAAGCCGCCGGCGACGGTACCGAGGAAGCGGCCGACCCGGTCGGCGTCGGAGGAGGCGATGCTGACCAGCTCGCCGGGGTGCCAGCGGTCGGTGACCCCGCCGGCCGGATCCAGGATCCGGTCGGTGAGCCGCAGCCGGAGCCGGTGCCCGCCGTGCTGCGCGGCGCGGATGGCGGCCCGCGCGCCGAACCGGTACGTCAGGGACAGCAGCACGAACGCCGCGGCCAGTACGACCAGCCAGCGCAGGATGTCGCCGGTGCTGCCGCCGTCGACGGCGTGGTCGACGACCAGCCCGATGGTGACCGGGACGAGTGCCTCGCCGACCTCGTGCGCGGCGAACAGCAGCGCCGCGGCGGCGAGTGCCGCACGGTGCCGGGCCAGCGTCGCGGTGAGCAGGCGACCGCCCGTACCGGGGTCGGGGGATGGCATGAGGGTACCCTAAGTTCGAGCTCGCCGGATCGTCCAGGTGATGTGGCGAGCGCCCTTCGGTCCCCGGGTTCGGCCGCCGGCCGGATCGTTCCGGCCAGGTCGGCCGCCAACGGTCGCCGCGGCGGTTCGGCGGCGCGCGAGGGCATCGGCGCGCGGTGTCGGGTCGGTCGGCTCACACCGGCGTACCCCCGCTTGGCAACTTCAGCAGGTTAGCCTAACCTAATCGACGGCGACGCGGGAGGGAACGCGCCGCCGCGTCGTGCGCCGGTACGGGTCGGGCACCCCACGGCCGCCGGCGCCCGGGACGGCACAGGGGGTCGGATGGCGGGCACGGTCGTGCCGGTGCGCGCCCCGTACCGGGCCGTAATCGAGCGTCTCGCGGGAGGTCCTCGATGACCACCAGCGCACCGACCCGCCCCACGCCGAGCCGGGGGAGCGGCACGCCCGGCCTCGCCCGTACCGGCGGCGGCCGCGGCGGCTGGTTCGCCCTGACGCTGCTGGTGCTTGCGGCGGTGGTGCTGCTGTCCGTCGCCATCGGGGCGAAGAACATCGCCCCGCACACCGTGCTGGACACGCTGTTCGGGCACCGCGGCTCCGACGACGACCTGATCGTGCTGGACGTACGGCTGCCGCGGACGGTGCTCGGGCTGCTGGTCGGCGCCGCGCTCGGGGTCGCCGGCGCGCTGATCCAGGCGATGACCCGCAACCCGCTGGCCGATCCGGGCATCCTCGGCGTCAACGCCGGCGCCTCGTTCTTCGTCGTGCTCGCCGTCGGCGCGTTCGGCCTGACGAGCATCTGGTCCTACATCTGGTTCGCGTTCCTCGGCGCGGTGCTCGCCACGGTCGCGGTGTACCTGGTCGGCTCCGCAGGCCGTGGCGGCGGCAGTCCGGTCCGGCTCACCCTGGCCGGGGTGGCGCTGTCCGCGGTCCTGACCGGCATCGGCTCCGGCATCACGCTGCTCGATCCGGCCGCGTTCGACCAGCTGCGGTACTGGAAGGCGGGCTCGCTGGCCGGCCGCGGCTACGACATCGTGCTGGCGGTGCTGCCGTTCCTGCTCGCCGGGCTGGCCGTCGCGGTCGCGATCTCGCGTTCACTCAACGCGGTGGCGCTGGGCGACGAGCTCGCCGCCGGGCTCGGCGTGCGTACCACCAGGATCCGGCTGTTCGGGGTGGTCGCGGTGACGCTGCTGTGCGGCGCGGCGACCGCCGCGGTCGGGCCCGTCGCGTTCGTCGGGCTGATGGTGCCGCACGTCGCCCGCTGGCTGATCGGGCCGGACCAGCGCTGGATCATCGCGTTCAGCGCGGTCCTCGCGCCGGTCCTGCTGCTGGTCTCCGACGTGCTCGGCCGGCTGGTGGCCCGGCCCGGCGAGTTGCAGGTCGGCATCGTCACCGCGGTGGTCGGCGCGCCGGTGCTGATCTACCTGGTACGCCGCAGGCAGGCGAGCGGCCTGTGAGCCTCGGTACGCAGCACAGCGACGGGCCGGCCGCGCCGAGCCGGGTCGACTTCGGCCGCCGGGTACGCATCCTGCGCCGCCGCCGCGGGTCGGTGTCGCTGCGCATCGACCTGCGTACCGCCGGAGTCTGCCTGGCGCTGACCGGGCTCGGCGTGCTGGTGGCGCTGATCGCGTTGGGGCTGGGCGACTTCCGGGTCTCGGTACCCGACGTGGTGCGGGCCCTGTTCGGCGCCTCGGACCGGGCCGTCGGGATGGTCGTGGTCGACTGGCGGCTGCCCCGCGTGCTGCTCGCCCTGCTGCTCGGTGCCGCGCTCGGCCTCAGCGGCGGGATCTTCCAGTCGCTGACCCGCAACCCGCTCGGCAGCCCGGACATCGTCGGCTTCAACACCGGGGCGTACACCGGTGCGCTGCTGGTGATCGTCTTCGTCGGCGGCGACCACTACCTGACCGCCGGTGGCGCGCTGGTCGGCGGCATCGTGACCGCGGCGGCGGTGTACCTGCTGGCGTTCCGGCGCGGCGTGCAGGGGTTCCGGCTGATCATCGTCGGCATCGCCGTCGCCGCCATGCTCGGCTCGGTCAACACCTGGCTGCTGCTGCGTGCCGACCTGCAGACCGCGATGTCGGCCGCGGTGTGGGGCGCCGGTTCGCTCAACGGGCTCGGTTGGGGCAGCGTCACCCCGGTGGCGGTCCTGCTCGCCGTACTGCTGCCGTGCGTCGCCGTGCTCGGCCCGAAACTGAAGTACCTGGAGCTGGGCGACGACACCGCCCGCGCGCTCGGGCTGCGGGCCGAACCGTTGCGGTTGGGCCTGATCGTGGTCGGCGTCGCGCTGACCGCGGTGGCCACCGCGGCGGCCGGGCCGATCTCGTTCGTCGCGCTGGCCGCACCGCAGGTCGCCCGCCGGCTCACCCGTACGCCGGGCGTCGGGTTGCTGCCCGCGGCACTGCTCGGCGCGGTACTGCTGCTGGTGTCCGACCAGCTCGCGCAGCACGCGCTGCCGGCCGACCTGCCGGTCGGCGTGGTCACCGTGTCGATCGGCGGCGCATATCTGATCTGGCTACTGGTCAAGGAGGCGCGCAGGCAGTGACGACCGAACATGCAGGCCCGCGGGCGCTGCCGGCCGACCGCGAGCGCGCGCCGGCGCGGCTGCACGCCGACGGGGTACGGCTCGGCTACGACGACGCCGTGGTCGCCGACGACCTGTCGGTGGCGATCCCGGACGGCGAGTTCACCGTCATCATCGGCCCGAACGCGTGCGGCAAGTCGACCCTGCTGCGCGCGCTGGCCCGGCTGCTCAAGCCGCGGACCGGCGGCGTCTACCTGGACGGCAAGCTGATCGAGCGGTACCCGGCGAAGCAGGTCGCCCGCCGTCTCGGCCTGCTGCCGCAGACCTCGGTGGCGCCGGACGGCATCACCGTGGCCGACCTGGTCGCCCGCGGCCGGCACCCGCACCAGAAGCTGCTGCGCCAGTGGTCGTCCACCGACGAGGCGGCGGTGGCCGCCGCGATGGCGGCGACCGGCGTCACGGAGCTGTCCGCCCGCCGGGTCGACACGCTGTCCGGCGGTCAGCGGCAACGGGTCTGGGTGGCGATGGTGCTCGCGCAGCAGACCGAACTGCTGCTGCTCGACGAGCCGACCACCTACCTGGATCTGACCCACCAGCTGGAGATCCTGGAGCTGTGCCGGGACCTGCACCGCGAGCACGGCCGCACCCTGGTCGCGGTGCTGCACGACATCAACCACGCCTGCCGGTACGCCACCCACCTGGTCGCGATGCGCGACGGCCGGATCGTCGCCGCCGGACGGCCGGAGGCGATCGTCACCGCGGAGCTGATCGAGGAGGTGTTCGGGCTGCGCAGCCTGGTCGTTCCGGACCCGGTGTGCGGCGCGCCGATGGCCGTGCCGTACACCCGATCCACGCCGGGCCCGCCCGCCGCGCCGGTCACTTCTCGACCGGACTCGGCCAGCTCGCCCACATCGGATTCACCCCGGCCGTCCACATCGGACTCACCCCGCCCGTCCACATCGGACTCACCTCGGCCGGCCGCGTCCGACGCCCCCTCGACAGTCCACATCGGACACTGATCGCTCGTTGCTCGCACAACTCGGAGACTGACACCATGCATCTTGCCAAGCGCCTCACCACCGTCGTCGCGGCGGCCGGGCTGTTGTTCGGCGTCGCTGCCTGCTCGACCGGGCCGTCCGGCGGCACCGACCAGGGCAGTACGGCCAAGGCGGACGCCGGGGCCTACCCGGTGACGATCGACTCGGCGCTGGGAGCGGTGACGCTGAAGAAGCAGCCCAAGCGGGTCGTCACGATCGGCTGGGGCAGCCAGGACGCGGCGCTCGCCCTCGGAGTGGTACCGGTCGGGATGCAGGACATGAGCACCGACGCCGGCGTGGCGGGCGGCATCCTGCCGTGGGACGAGCCGAAACTGCACGGCGCCGAGCCGACGCTGTTGAAGGTCAGCACCGACTCGATCCCGTACGAGAAGATCCTGGCGCTGAAGCCGGACGTGATCCTCGCCGTCTACTCCGGCATCACCAGCCAGCAGTACCGGAAGCTGTCGGAGATCGCACCGACCGTCGGGTACCCGGACAAGCCGTGGATCACTTCCTGGCAGGACCAGCTGTCGATCGTGGGCAAGGCGCTGGGCCGCTCGACGCAGGCGAAGAAGCTGACCGCGCAGACGAACGCGACGATCGCCGCGGCGGCAAAGAAGCACCCGGAGTTCCGGGGGAAGACGGCGGCGTTCGGCTCCGGCACCGAGGCCGGGAACTTCAACTTCTACTACGACACCGACGCCCGGGTGCAGCTGCTCAGGCAGCTCGGCTTCGACCTGTCGCCGTCGGTCAGCAAGCTCGGCGTCGGCGACTCGACCGCCTCGTTCGCCAAGGCGGTCAGCCTGGAGAAGATGCCGCAGATCGACACCGACGTGCTGGTCTCCTGGTACCTGGACGCCTCGACCCGGTCCGGCATCGAGAAGAGCCCGCTGTTCCGGCGCAACCCGGCCGTCGCCCGCGGTGGCTACGTGCCGATCACCGACCCGGTCTTCGTGTACGCGACGAGCGCGGTCGACGTGCTCTCGCTGCCCTGGATGCTGGACCGCTACCTCCCGCTGCTGAGCAAGGCGGCCACCGGCAGGAGCACCGCGAAGTAACGCGGCCGCCACGCGCCGGCAAGCGGTCGCCACGAGGCGCGGGTGTCACGGGACGGCGCGGCCCGCGCCCACGCAACGGTGCGCGGGTGCTGCGCGGTCAGAGCGGGCCGATGCGGGTCACTCCCGGTACGTCGGCCGCGACCGGTTCGGTGCGCAGCAGCGCGGTGATCGGGCCGTGGCCGGGTAGCTCCGCGGTCGGCTCGATCTCGGCCCAGGGCACCAGGACGAAGGCCCGCAGGTGCGCCCGCGGGTGCGGCAGCGTCAGTACCGGGTCGTCCTGCCGCACCGGTTCTGGCCCGCCGGGCCCGTCGCGCCACACCGCGATCACGTCGACGTCGAGGGTGCGCGGCCCGTACCGCCGGGCGGGGTCACGGACCCGGCCGCCCGCGGCCTCCAGCTCGTGTGCCAGCGCGAGCCACCCGTCGGCGTCGACGGCGTCGTCGGCGACCACCGCAACCGCGTTGAGGTAGGGCGGCTGGTCCGGATCGCCCCACGGCGGCGTCTGGTATCCGCCGGACACCGCGACCAGCCGGTCACCCAGCCCGCGCAGCGCCGCCCGCAGCGTCGCCTCCCGGTCGCCGAGGTTCGCCCCCAACGCCAGCACCGCTCGACTCACCGGACCACCCCCGGGGCCAGTCTGCCGTACCCGCGGCAGCGACGTCGATCGGCGTCGGCTGCCGATACGCTGGGCGCAACGAGGGGCCCCGGCCGGACGGCGCGGTGAGCCAGCGAGGGGGAGCACGGTGCGGCCACAGCCATTCCTGCACGAGTTGGTGACGGTACTGGCGGCGCCCACGGTGGCGCTGTCCGGCGCGGACGGCCAGCTGCGTCCCGGCGGTACCCAGGGGGTGCTGAGCGCCGACCGGCGCATCCTCACCGAGCTGACCGTCACGCTGGACGGCGTCGAGCCGACCCCGCTCGGGTACCGGCTGGGCGCGGCCGAGGCGGCCACCTTCACCGGCGTCGCCCGGCAGCTCGGTGACGCCGGCGCGGACCCGACCGTCCTGGTGGTCCGGGACCGCACCGCGACCCCGGACGGCCTGACCGAACGCATCACGGTACGCAGCCGGGCGCACGCACCGGTGCACACCAGGCTGGCGCTGCGGGTCGGCGCCGATCTCGCCGGGCTGCCGGCGATCAAGCTCGGTGAGCCGGTGCCGCCGGTACCGCCGCGGCGCGACACCGACGCGGTGCTGCGCTTCGCGGCGCCGGGGTCGGCGGACGGCGCGGTGCTGCGGGTCGACGTGCTGCCGGACGAGGTGCTGCTCGACGATGCCGGCGCGCAGCTGTCCTGGCCGCTGGATCTCGACCCCGGTGCACAGTGGACGGTGCTGGTGCGGGCCCGCGGCGAAGGCCGGCGCGGGCCGTTCCGGGCGGCGCCGACGCTGCCCTGGTCGACGCCGCGGATCCGGTCCGCCGCACCGGACCTGGACCGGACGATCGAGCGCGGGGTGGCGGACCTGGCCGGCCTGGCGATGGCCGACGACGAGCAGCCCGACGAGGTGTTCCTGGCCGCCGGCTCGCCGTGGTTCTTCACCCTGTTCGGCCGCGACTCGCTGTGGGCGGCCCGGATGCTGCTGCCGCTGGGCACCGGGCTCGCCGCCGGTACGCTGCGGATCCTGGCCCGCAACCAGGGCCGCCGGGACGATCCGGCCACCGGCGAGGCGCCCGGGAAGATCATCCACGAGGTCCGCGACGAGTCCGGCGGCGTCGGCCTGCCGCCGCGGTACTACGGCACCGTCGACGCCACCGCGCTGTGGGTGGTGACGCTGCACGAGGCGTGGCGGTGGGGGATGCCGGCCGCCGAGGTGCGCGAGCTGCTGCCGGCGCTGCGTGCGGCCCTGGGCTGGCTGTCCGGGCCGGCCGACGCGGACGGTGACGGCTTCGCCGAGTACGTCGACGCGAGCGGCTCCGGGCTGGTCAACCAGGGCTGGAAGGACTCGCCGGACGCGGTCCAGTTCGCCGACGGCACGCTCGCCGCGCCGCCGATCGCGCTGTGCGAGGCGCAGGCGTACGACCACCAGGCGGCGCGGGCCGGCGCGGCGCTGTTGACCGCGCTCGGCTCCGACGCGGACGCCGACACGGCGGCGGCGCTGACCGGGTTCGCCGACCGGCTGCGCGAGCGGTTCCGCACCGCGTACTGGGTGTCCGACGCGCACGGCCGGTTCCCCGCGCTGGCTCTGGACGGGACGAAGCGGCCGGTGCCGGTGGCGAGCTCCAACCTGGGCCACCTGCTCGGTACCGACCTGCTGGACGCCGACGAGGCGGCCGCGGTGGCGCACCGGCTCGGCGCCGCAGACCTCGCCGACGCGTACGGGCTGCGTACCCTCTCGGCCGAGGTGGCCGGGGCCAACCCGCTCGGGTACCACACCGGGTCGGTGTGGCCGCACGACACCGCGATCGCGATCGCCGGCCTGGCCGCCGAGGGGCACGGTGCGCTCGCCGCCCGGCTCGCCGGCGGGCTGCTCGCCGCCGCACCCGCGTTCGGGTACCGGTTGCCGGAGCTGTTCGCCGGCACCGGCCGGGACGAACCGGTACTCGCCTACCCGGCGTCCTGCCGGCCGCAGGCGTGGGCGGCGGCGGCCCCGGTGGCGTTGCTCGCGGCGGCACTCGGACTGCGCCCCGACGTACCGAACGGGACGCTCACCGTGGCGCCGGACCCGGCGTTCGCCGACTGGTTCCCGCTGACCGTGTCCGGGCTGCGGCTCGCCGGTGCGCCGCTGTCGATCGAGGTCGCCGCCGACGGTACGGCCGCGGTCGAGGTGGCCGCCCCCGACATCACCGTCACCAGCGGCGCCACCCGGTAGCCGGCGGAGCCAGCCCCCGGCGCGGTACACGGCCGAGCGGGGCCCTTCGCGGGCGGGCATGCCGTCGCCGGCTCGGCGCCGACCGCCGACGTCGCCTCGGCCGCCGTGGTCGCCCGCGAGCGCGCTAGCTTTTGTCGGGGCGGAACGCTCCGCCGAGGAGGGGGGATCCGGTGCGGGCGGTGGTGCAACGGCAGTGGGGCGGCCCGGAGGTGTTGCGGATCGAGCAGGTGCCCGACCCGGTGCCCGGGCCGGGGCAGGTGTCGATCGCTGCGCAGGCCTGTCCGATCACGTTCGTGGAGACGCAGATCCGCGCCGGTGGCGGCCCACCCGCCGCGCGCACGCTGCCGTACCGGCCGGGCAACGGCACCGCTGGTGTGGTGCGCGCGGTCGGCCCGGACATGCCGGCCGAGCTGGTCGGTCGGCGGGTGGTCGCGGTGACCGGCGGCGGCGGTTACGCCGAACAGGCGGTGGTGGCGGCCGACGAACTGATCGACGTGCCCGATGCGGTCACGCTCGACGATGCCGCCGCGTTGCTCGCCGACGGCCGTACCGCGATCGCGCTCGCGGCCGCCGCCCGCATCACCGCCGGTGACCGGGTGTTGGTGCTCGCCGCCGGCGGTGGGCTGGGCAGCCTGCTGGTGCAACTCGCGCGGTCCGCCGGCGCCGAGGTCGTCGGCGCCGCCGGGAGCGCGGCGAAGCGTGCACTCGCCGCGCGGGTCGGTGCCGCGACCGTCGTCGACTACACCTCCGACGGCTGGGCCGACCGGCTCGGTGCGGTCGACGTGGTGTTCGACGGCGTTGGCGGTCCGGTCGGCGCGGCCGCGTTTCCGCTGGCTCGTGCCGGTGCGCGCTACGTCGTGCACGGTGCGGCGAGCGGCGCGATGACCGTGCCCCCGGCCGACACCGGCGTCGAGGTGGTGCCGTTGTCCGCGGTCTCGTTCGGTCCCGGTGGCGCGAGGGCCCGGTCGGCCGAGGCGCTGGAGCTCGCCGCCGCCGGTCGGTTGCGGCCGACGATCGGGCAACGCTTCGCCCTCGACGAGGCCGCCGCCGCACACGCCGCGATCGAGTCCCGGCGCTCCCTCGGCAAGACGCTCCTCGTCCCCTGATTCCGGTCCGCCCTGGACCGACGCGTCGATGGCCCGCACGAGCCCGCGGCGGGTCTCCAGCGGTTCGCCTCGGGTCACGGCGAGTCCGTGATCGACGCCTGGGTGCGCCGACCTCGCTCGCCGAGCTGGTGCGTCAGAACCGGAACCGCACGATCCGGGTGGAGCGTTTCATGCCCGGTACCAGGTTCAGGAGGCGGTACATTCGGCGAGTCCGCGCCGGAGCCTTGGCCAGCAGCACCGGCGCGTCGTACATCGGCGCCTCGTCGACGTACCGGAGCCGCGGATGCCAGTCGGCCAGCGTGGCGGGGTCGTTGAAGCCGCAGCGGAACCGGGTGCCGTACCGGCGCAGCGTGGGGTCCCACTTCGAGGTGCGCCACGCCCAGACCGGCACCGTGTCGAGCTGTATCTGACCGGTGGGGAAGGCATCGACGACGCTGGTCAGCAGCCGGCGCAGGTCGGGCTCGGTCAGGTAGGGAACGAGCCCCTCGGCGATCACCAGTACCGGCCGGCCGCGGGGGAGTCGCTCCAGCCAGGTCAGGTCGGTGACGCTGGAACCGATCAGGGTGTGGTGCTCGCGTGGCGGCAGGCACTGCCGTCGCAGCTCGATGACCGCGGGGTAGTCCAGGTCGTACCAGTCGACGGTGGCCGGCGGGTCGGTCCGGTACACCCGGGCGTCGAGGCCGCAGCCCAGGTGCAGCACCGCCGCGTCCGGATGGTCGGCGAGGAAGCTGCGGGCCCAGTCGTCGTGGGCCTTGGCCCGCACCACCGCGACCAGGCCGAGCTGGCTGGTGCCGAACGCGCGGTTGTCGTAGTCGGGGTCGAGGCGGCGCATCGCCTG
Organism: Actinocatenispora comari; assembly: GCF_017312725.1. Classification (GTDB taxonomy): domain Bacteria; phylum Actinomycetota; class Actinomycetes; order Mycobacteriales; family Micromonosporaceae; genus Actinocatenispora; species Actinocatenispora comari. Next base: position 17,247 of record NZ_BOPO01000045.1, read on the forward strand.
CTCCGCGTGGTCGTCGCCGAGGATCGGGTCCGGCAGCCGGTTGTCCAGCGTCTTGGCCCTGAGCACGGGGCTGAGGGTCTTCTGCACTCCGACGAGTTCACCGTCGTTCATGACTGCGAGGGTACACAGAGTTCATAACTTTGTGAAACTTGTGAAGTGTCGACTGCTGCACGCCGGGCCCCGGCGAGAGCAGAGTCCGCCTCGCCGGCTGCGAAGTTCACTGGTACTTCAACATTCAGCCACGGTCGAAGGTTGTCGCACCGTCGGCCGGCGAGCTGATCTGCTCTGGATCGTCTGGCTGGCAAGCACTCTGGAGCAGGAGAGCAGCATGAAGCAGTCTCGAGGGCGTCTGGTTCACCGCATCATCACCCTGGCCGCGGCCGCCGTGGCCGGTCTCGCGCTCTTGGCGGCCGGCCCGTCGGCCGCGTCCGCCGGTACGAGCCGGCAGGTCGGTCCGGCCATGTGGTACGACTGCGGGAGTCCCTACCCGTGGACGAAGACCTTCACCGCCGACGGAGTTCGGATCCGTACCCGTCCCGCCACCGGCACCGTGGTGGGCCTGGCCTACCAGGGCGACCGGTTCACCATCACCGATGACGCGACCGTCAACGGAGACATGTACTGCTACGGCACCGATCTGCGCACCGGGGTACGAGGATGGGTTCCGTTGATCTACTTCGGCACCGGCACCTGCATCAACTGCGTGGCACCGGCAGGTAGGTCCGAATGACCCAGGCCGACGGCCCGGTGCCGTCGGCTGCGGAAACCCGGGCGACGTGCGGACGCCCGCCGTCCGATGCGCTCCGACGCGATGGCGACCGTGGACCGTCCGAACCTGCACCGAGGACCATCGCGACGCCCGGTGGCGTGGAGTACCCCGCCCCGCGGGACGAGCAGCCGGCGGGTCCGGTCAGCGATGTTCGTCATCTGAATCGCGCCTTCGCCCGGACCGTGCGTGGTCCGTGAAGCGGCTCGTCCCCTCATCGGGGGTGAGGTTGAACACGTGGAGGCGGTCGGCCCGGCGCCCTGGGTGCGGGCTGATCAGCGCGGCTGGAGCCGGTGTGAGCCGCATCGCCTGCACGGAGCCCGGCCCCGGTCGTGTCGGCCGGGTTTGTCGGGTTACGCACGCGGAGCATCGGTGTTTTACTGCCCGGTTCGGCAGGTCGCGGTGTCGGCGCCGCGACGCTGCCCGACGTGCGTGGGAGGCGCGTCTGCCGTGCGGTTGGCGCGATTTCGGACAGGGTAGAGTGCGGGGCCGTGCATGGCATAAGTCGCCATAGTCCCGTCAACACCGTCATTGGGGCTGTCCTGCCTCGTTGAGGTTGGCTGAGACCTCGACGGCGACCATCGGCGCGGCTCGATGGTCTGGTACGACGTGGCGGCACAGTGTGTGGACGGGAACGGCGCCGGTGCGGGGGCACGCGCTTGCAATATGTCAACCGTTGTTGATGGAGCGCAATGACTAGTCAGCAGACCCATCAGCGCCAGGCGGGTCGGGACCGCCGACCCCGGCGCCAACGATCGATTCGGCAAGGTGTTGTTCGTGTCGCGCTGGTTCCCAGCGTCGCGCTGATCGCGTTGTGGCTGGCCGGCGCCTCGTATCTGGGGTACACCGGCATCTACGCACGTCAGGTCGCGTCGAGCGTGCGGCAGGTGTCGATCCCGGCGGTCAACGGCCTCGCGTCCCTGCAGAAGGAACGTCAGCTGAGCATGGCGGAGCTGGCCAAGTCGGTGGCGACGCCGGCGGGTACGCGGGAGCTGAACGCTCAGCGCGGCACCAGTGACGAGGGCCTGGCCTCGATGCAGAGCGCCGCGAAGGCGGCGTTGGGCAGTGCCCCGGCATCGATCAAGGACCAGATGGCGACGGTCACGGGCTACCTCGGCGAGCTGCCGACGATCCGCTCGCAGGTCGATGCGAGAACCATCAGCCCGCAGAAGGTCTACGCGTTCTACAACAAGATCCTCGACGCGTCCATTCAACTGTTCAACACCCAGGCGCGCATCATCCCCGACTCGACCGCGTCGCAGGGTGGTTTCGCGGCCACGGACCTGTTCCGGGTGTCCGACCTGATGTCGCGAGCGGGATCCCAGGCCGCTGGTGCCTTCGCGGCGAAGAACTTCAGTACGAGCGGCTACCTGACCTACGTCCAGCTCGTGGGCGCGTATCACTCGCAGCTGAGCAACGTCGAGGCGAACCTGCTGCCCGATGTTCGTGCCGGGGTTCGGCGCATGATGCGCAGCGACGAGTGGTCTCGGCTCACCGCCGCGGAGAACGCGATCCTGGCCGACGGCGCCTGGCATCGCGGCGTACCGGCCGGGCTTCCGGTGGATGCCGCCGGATGGGGCAAGCTGACCGACCAGGTCTCCGACGATCTGATCGGGCTGGCCAAGTCGCAGGCGGACGAGGTTTCCGCGCAGGGGTTGTCCACCGGTAACCAGAACCTCGGCTGGGCGATCGGCGGCAGTGTCGCCGCCGCCGCGGTGGTGGCCCTGGCGATCCTGTGGGCCCTGCGCCGGTCCAGCGTGCTGGTCGGCCGGACGCTGATCCCTCGTATCCGCCAGCTCGGTGAGGACGCCAACCTCATCGTGCGAACCCGTTTCCCGCAGATCCGGGAACGGCTGGCGGCGGGTGAACGGGTCGATGTGCGGGAGGAGCTCGGCCAGATCAACTCCGCCGGTGACGACGACGCCGAGCAGGGCCAGGACGAGATCGACAACGTACGAAAGACGCTCAACGACGCCGTCGTGCTTGCCGCCGACGCCGTGGTCAGTGAGGGCCAGGCACGTGCCGGCGTGCTGCGCGTGTTCCTTGGCATCGCGTACCGCAACCAGCGTCCACTGCAGCAGGCCAGCCGCGCACTCGACACCGAGGAGCGTGCCGAGGAGGACCCGGCCCGGCTGGAGAAGTGGTTCCGGGTTCACCACCGGGTCAACCAGGTTCGAGGCGTCAACGAGAGCCTGATCATCCTCGGCGGCGGCAAGCCGGGGCGGAAGTTCCAGTCGCCCATTCCGTTGCTGCAGGTGATGCAGGCCGCCAAGGCGCAGGCCGAGGACTACGACCGGGTCAAGCTGGAGACCGCCCCCGAGGTCCGGGTCCGTGGCGACGCGGTGAACGGTACGGTCCACCTGCTCACCCAGCTTCTCAACAACGCGATCGGGTTCTCCAGCTCCGAGTCCGACGTGCGGGTGCGCGGTGTGTATGTGGACCGGGGTATCGCCATCGAGGTCGAGGACCGCGGCATCGGGATGGCGCCAGAGGATCTCGACCGGGCCAACGCCATGCTCAAGCAGGCGCCGGAGTTCAACATCAACGCGTTGGGCGACGGATCCCAGCTCGGCTTCTGGGTCGTCGCGCAGCTGGCCAAGCAGCTCGGGATCACGGTCACGCTGACGACGTCTCCCTACGGTGGCGTGCTGGCGGTCGTCCTGATTCCCAAGGCACAGCTGGACAACGCGGCAGAGCGCAGCGGTGACATCTCCCGCATGGCCGGCAGCATCGACGTGCCGCGCGACGTCGAACAGACGATGCAGATGCCGGCCTTCGTCGGCGCCCCACCCGCGCCGCGCCGGCCCGATCCGGCTTCCAGCGCAGCGCGTACCAACGGCGCCGCGCACCGCCTCGACAACGGTCAGGCGCACCGTCCCGCGCCGACCGCTCGGCCGGTCAGCCCGGCCCCGCGCATCCCCCCGACGGTAGGCCCCGCCTCGTCGAGCCCCCGGGCCGTCGGCGAGGAGCCCCCGGCCCGCGTGACCGCGATCAGGCAGCAGCCGCCGACCCCCGACCACGCTGCGCGGCCCGAGCGGCCGCCGTTGCCGGAGCGTCAACCGCAGCAGCACATCGCGCCGCAGCTTCGCGAGGATCTGGAACACCCCGGCGCGCCGGAACAGGCGATCGACATGGGAGATCCGGAACTGATCCGCAACCGGTTGGCACGGTTCCAACGGGGCAGCAACGCTGGCCGCGCTGAGGACAACTGAACACATCCCTTGACAGGAAACGGCAAAGCATCATGAGTGAGACTCCCACCACCCCGATGAACGTCGACTGGGCGCTGGACGATCTGGTCGAAGGTCTCAATGCCCTGTGTGCCGTGGCCGTGTCGACCGACGGCATGCTGATCCAGCGGTCGCGGCGAATCAGCAGGGACAGCGCCGACTCGCTGGCGGCCCGTGCCTCTTCGCTGGCTAGTATTGCCCGCGGGATTTCCCGGCAGTTCGGTAGCGGCCCCATGCAGCAGACCATTGTGGAAATGAAGGATGCTTATCTGGTCATCACCGCGGCCGGTTCGAACGCGTGCCTGGCGGTACTCGCCGACGTCAACGCGGATCTCGGTCAGGTTGGTTATGAGATGAATCGTCTGGTGAAGCGTGTCGGGGCGCATCTCGGGTCGCAGCCTCGCGACACGACAGCCGCCTTGAATGGTGGCTTGGAAGGATAATCATATGGCCGGGAACGACGATGAATGGCTCGACGATGACGCCGGCGGGCTGGTCCCGCTTTACGCGGTTGCCGGCCGCCGCGCAACCGCCGAAATTTCCAGTGACTTGAATCTGGGCAGCATGGTGAGAGCGACGACGGCAGATCTCGATCCCACCTATTTCGAGCCTCATCAGGTCCAGATCCTCCGGCTGTGCCAACGGTGGCTGACGGTCGCGGAGATCTCCGCGATGAACAAGGTCCCGCTGACGATCACGAAGAGGCAGTTGGCTGATCTGATCGACCGCGGCGTGCTCGCCGTCAGCTCCGGGACCACGAGCTACGCCGGTCCCACCCGGGACAGACTCGTCCAGGTCCTTGACGGCCTGCGCGCCATGTGATGTGAGGAAGGAACGATCTTGGAGCCGCAGTCGGTCAAGATTGTGATTGCCGGGGGATTCGGTACCGGCAAGACCACGCTCGTTGGTTCGGTGAGCGAGATCCCGCCACTGACCACCGAGGAACTGTTGACTGAAGCCAGCAAACCGGTCGACGACCTGGCCGGTGTCGAGAGCAAGACGAACACGACCGTCGCACTGGACTTCGGCCGGCGAACCATCAACGACGAGGTCGTGCTCTACCTGTTCGGCACCCCGGGGCAGGACCGGTTCTGGTTCATGTGGGACGAGCTGGCCCTCGGGGCGCTGGGCGCGCTGGTGCTGGTCGACCCGCGTCCGGCGCGGCTGAACAGCAGTTTCGCCGCGGTCGACTACTTCGAGGCTCGTCGCATCCCGTACGTGGTCGGGGTGAACATGTTTCATGGCGTCTGCGCCTACGAGGATCACGAGATCCGCAGCGCGCTGAAGCTCGGTACCGAGGTGCCGTTCGTACGGCTCGATGCCCGGGACCGGGAATCGGTCCGCCGAGCGCTGATCCGGCTGACCGAGCATGCTCTGGCGCGGCTGCCGGTTCTCGGGGAGCCGGCAGCCAGGTGACGCCGTCCGTCAGCCCCGCAGCTGGTCGCGCCAGGCGCCGAACCCGCTGATCAGGTCGTCCGGCGCACCGGCGAGGCGCAGCCGTTCGACCCGATCGTCGATGTAGTGCCGGTACAGCGGTCGCAGCTCGGCCAGCAGCGGCAACGCTGCGTCGGGGTCGAGCGGCGCGCCCGCCCGTACCGACGCCGCGAGCCGCACCAGCGGCGCCGAGACCGGGTCGGGCTGCGCGAAGTACCAGTCGAGCGCGACGTCGTTGCCCGCCGGGGCGCCGTCTCCGGCCGTGGCATGCAGGAAGCGCACCGGGAACAGCACCGCCTTGGTGAACAGGACGGTGTCGGTCACCAGCCGCTGCGGGTGGTGGAACTCCGCCACGACCTCCGGTACCGCGAGAACGCTCAACGCGAACCGGCCACTGTCGACCAGCAGCTCGGTCCGGCCGGGACGCGCGACCGTCGCGCGTACGTCGACTCCGAGCAGCAGTTGCCCGTGGTCGGCCAGGTCGAGGCGGTCGAGCGCCGGGAACCGCCCGTCGTCCCGGCCGGCGCGCAGCGCGGGCAGCGACGCCCAGAAGGCCGACACCTTGCCGTACAGGCCGGCCCGCTCCCGCACCGCGGTGGCGCAGTCGTCGGCGCGCTGCCGGTCGCCCTCCCGCGCGTCCGCCAGCACGACACCGAGATCGATGTCGCTCGCCGCCGGCGCGTACCCGCCGTGGGCCAGGCTGCCCAGCAGGTACGCCGCGGTCAGCCGCTCGCCGAAGGCGTCCTGCCAGATCCGGGCGGCATCGAGAGCCACACCGCGGGCCCGATCCTGTGCCGGGTCGGTCATGCGGTGGCGGTGTCGCGTACGGCGCACTCGGCGATCCGGTCGGACACCAGCGTGATGATCTGCCAGCCACGGTCCATGATCGTGACCATCTCCTCGACGGACCAGTCCGATCGGCTGCGCAGCAGCCGGTAGCCCATCTCCAGGTGCTCGACGTCGTCCTCGTCGTGCTTGGTGAAGTACTCGTCGTGCGGGAAGGCCCGGACGCCGGCCTGGCTGAACACGAGGCTGCCCGCTTCCAGTACCAGATGGGCCAGCATCGCCCGCTGCATGCCGGGCAGGGTCCGGAACTGTTCGATGAACCAGGCCGCGCCCGCCTCGATGACCGGATCCCAGACGACCTGGTCGCCACCGCCCCGGCTGCGCTTCAGGATGTCGTTGTGGCCGACCTCCTCCTGCCAGTGCTCCATCGCCAGCGCAAGCAGTTCCGGATCCGGGTCGGTCTGAATCCGGGACGCCTCCGCCTGGACCCGCGCGGTGGTCATCCGCTGAAACGCGTTGGACCATGGCTGCAGCAGCGGCAGCGTCGCCTTCTTGGTCTCCTCGCTCACCGTGTCGTCGACGAGCAGCTGGCACAGGCGGGAAGCGCGGTACTGCTCCTGCCTCTGGTTGTTGTACGCGGCGACGCGATCCACGTCTGAGCGCTCAGGCTGGCCCACGGTGGTCTCCTTTTCGGTGGTTCAGGCTCGATGGGCAGTTGCCACCGGCACTGCGGATTGCTGTGCGAACGTGGGGAACCGGAAGTAGGTGGTCACATCGCCGCTCCGGCCGGCGCGATGGCTGACCAGCTCCAGCACCCCGCGGCCGCCGTCGGCCCGCCGTGGTGCGAACGCATCGGTCAGCGCCACGAACCGTTGTGGCGGCACACCTTCCGAGCCCAACAGCGCGGCCGTACGCTCGACCGACTCCTGCTCGCAGGTGGTCAGGCTCGGCATCCGCAGGTAGGTGGTTGCCTGGACGGCCTGCTGGTGCCCGGATCGAAACGCCAGGCAGGTCAGCGGGGCCGCGCCGGCGTGGTCGCGGCCGGCGGTCAACATCCGGTAGGCGGACAGCGCACGGCCCTCGTCGTGTTGCAGCGCAACCGAGGCGACGCGATTCAGTTCGGCAATGTCCACGTCCTGGTGACGGTAGTAGATCTTCACCCGCGCCACCGAGCTGTCACCGATGTCGAGCCCGACGAACTCGATCTCTCGCGAACCGTAGCGGGCGCCGTTCTCGATCCGGTGCCGCGCATGCGCCCAGGCACGTTCGAGGCCCATCAGCTGCATGGCCTGTTCGACGATGGCGTACCGTCGCGCGACCGGCCACCCGTACAGTCCGAAGTAGACCTTGTGCGCCGGCGGATCCGGTGCCCGCCAAGCCATCGAGTGCCACAGCGGCGCGGCCGGTGGCTGCCGGAACAGCGGGCTGATCGAGGTGAACATCGACGAGCCGGACCACAGGTTCCAGCGAGGGTCGCTGGCCCCGATGCGAGGCGGCACATCGGACAGGCAGTCGAACAACATCCGCAGCTCCGGGTGCGGCCCGGACCAGTTCGCCGACACCTCCGCCGGGAATCCGTCGTCGGCAACGTAGGACGTCTCGCGCGGTGCCGCCTCGATCCGGTCGTCAGCCCAGTCGGGCAACAGCCGCTGCAGCTCTCGCGTGGCATGATGCCGCTGCTCGGCAGCGGCGCCCAGCGTTTCACACGCTGTAGCCCAGATATCGGTGAGGTACTCGCCCAGAGTGCGGCCAGATACGGGCCGCTGCGTAAACGGCGACAGGCTCATCGACCGTCACAGCCTGTTCTGATGCGAAGTAATGGAGGGTTCCCCGAACGACATGAACACAACCGTGGGTTACTGCCCATTTCTGCCTCTGAACTCGATAGGCGATACAACGACCTGGTGATCCCCAAACGTCACGACGATCAATATAAGGAGCGGGACGTTGTTGCGGAATAGCTCAGGACGAGTTCCATCTCGGCATCACAAGGCGCTCATACATCGGGTGATTGTGTAGCCACGGTGGGTGGTGAAGGTGCTCGGTGCCGTGGCGGCAGCGGCGAGGCGCCGGCACCCGGACGGCACCCGCGCTCGTCGCCGCGGGTACGCCCAGACCACCCTGCGCGACCGCGAGGCTCGAACCCTCCGTCACGCAACTGGGAAACGGTGGTCGATCCGCCCGCGTACCTGCGGCGGTCGGTACTGAGCCGGCGCACCTCGTGGGTGCGTCGACGGCAACTCGAACGCCGTCATGCCCGCCTGCGGGCCACCGGTCTGGTACCGGAACTGCGGTTGACCTCGCCCGGGGAGCCCGACCGGGGGCCGCTGCCGACCTGGATCCGGCTGCTCCCGCTGGCGCCGGCACTCCTGGTGGCCGGCGTCCTGCTGGCCCTGCGCCGCCGCCGCAGTTGAACGACGTCCTCGCCGACCGCGCCACCATCCACCGGCCCGGTGCGGGTCGAGGCCCTCATCGGGTCAGCGAGTGGCTTCGGCGGAAGCGGGTCTTGCCCGGAGCGAAGCGCACGCCGTCCTCGTTGTGGAAGCCGACGAAGCCGCCGACGACGGCGCCGGCGGCGAGGCAGCCGCCGAACAAGGTCAGCGTGAAGCCGGTGTCGTCCTGCGAACCCGACCAGGTGAGCAGGGTGAGGAACAGCACCAGGGTCGCCAACACCGCCCCCAGCGCGGACGACAGCCAGGCCAGCCGGGCCCGTCGCGCGGCCCGCAGGCCGAAGACCCGCAGCTCGACCTCGTCACCGCACGTCTCGCAGCGGACCACGGCCGTGACGGTGTGGCGATCCTCGCGCGGCACCCGGATCCGAGTGATCGAGAAGAACTCCAGGTAACCGGTGACCTGGAGGCGGGCCCCGCGGACGTGCTTGAGGTGTACTCGTGGATAGCGTCCGACCAAAACCACGAGGCCCCCTGGGCTGGCGCGAGAACAGTGGCGCCATGCTCGCACTGCCGCGTCGATCTGGACAAGTACGACCGGCGGGCCGCTCGCGTCCTGGTCAGGCCGGCGATCGGCTGCTCGCCCCACCGCGCACGCGGGGACCGGGAGACCGCTCGGTGGTCGCCGCGGTCCGCCGGATCCTCCCGGTCACGGCAGGCTTTCCGGTACGCATACGGTCAGCGACCGGGGCCGCAGCGTGGCGTGCAGCCGCGCCGAGGTCGCGATCAGATCGCCGTCGAGCTCCCGTGCCTGGGGGCCGACGCTGCGGACGGTGACCTGCCGGCAGCGATGTACCTCCATCCGTGGCGGCCGGGACTTCCGCAGCAGCAGCGCGGTACCGAGCCTGGCCCAGTCGGTCAGCGACCGGGGCGTGACGATCGCGACGTCGACGGTGCCGTTGTCGGGTTGCGCGTCGGGCAACAGGTCCAGCCCGCCCTGCAGCCGCCCGACGTTCGCCACCAGGACCGACCGTGCCCGGCGGCGCAGTGGTGGCCGGTCGTCCAGCGCGACGGTCACCCGCATGGGACGGTCGTGCAGCCGGCGTGCCCCGCCCAGCAGGTAGGCGAACCATCCCAGCCGCGCCTTCAACGGCTCCGGGGTGGCGTCGAGCATGTGCGCGTCGAAGCCCATGCCCGCCATCACTGTGAACACCTCGCCGTCCACGACGCCGACGTCGATGCGCCGTCGGCCACCGTCGATCGCCAGCCGTGCCGCGGCCGCGGTGTCGGTGGGGATTCCGAGGTTCGCGGCGAGCAGGTTGCCGGTGCCACCGGGCAGGACGGCCATCGGTACGTCGGTGCCGGCCAGTGCGCCGGCGCAGGAGCGCACCGTGCCGTCGCCGCCGCAGACGAACACCAGCTGGGCGCCGGCCCGTACCGCCTGCCGGACGAGGCCGCCGCCGGGCTCCTCGGTGGTGGTCTCGTACCAGTCCGGCTGGGCCCAACCGGCCGCGTCCAGCACCTGCGTCACGTCGGCGCGAACCCGCCGGGTATCGGCCTTGACCGGGTTCGTCACCACCGCGCAACGCGGCGGATCCTCGGCATCCATGCGACACAGTCTGCCGGTTCCGGATCGCGCCCGCCGGTCGAGCGCCGAGCCGAGGCGACCGGCTCCCGGGCACCCTGCGTCCGGGTCGTCGACCACGGCCGCCGGAGGGGCCCGCGGAGCGGCTCTCGCCGGGGCCGCTGGTTCGCCGGCTAGACCGAGAGCCTGGTGAGCCGCCGCAGGGTGAGCAGACCGAGCGTGACGGCGAGCAGCGTCAGGCCGGCACCCTCGATGGTCTGGAACATCCAGAGGCGGCTCGCGGGTTGGTAGGTCTGCCAGATGCTGGCGTGGTGCGCGGTGAGCCAGCCTTCGATCTGGTGCGGCGTCATGTTCACCAACCGGGGGAAGGTCGGGTCGGTGTCCTCGTCGAGGCGCCTGCCGTGCCCATCGACGATCCACGAATGCAGGACCAGGTTGCCGTGCTGCGGGCCGCTCTCGGGCACCGACATCGCCGAGGTGACCGGGAACAGCGCCAGCAGCCGTGGCCGTACCAGCCAGGGAACGAGGATCGCGGGTGTCGCGTAGGCGATCGCGGTGACGGCCATCGCCGGCACGGTGCGGCGCAGCGCGACTCCGCAGAGGAGACCGAGGGCGAACCCGAACAGGCTCCAGCCGGCGAGGCTGCCGGCACCCAGGTCGAACGTCTGCGCCGCCCACCGTCCGCCGCGCGCGTCGGTGAAGTCGAACAGGTGGTACCACCAGGAGAACAGCGCTCCGAGCGCAACGGTGCCGGCGCCGACGACCGCCGCGAGGAAGACCATCTTGCCGGCGACCAACCGGTGCCGCCCGACGCCCTGCGTCCACGCGAACCGGATGGTGCCGGTTTCGAACTCGCGCGCAAGCAACGGCGCGCCCACGAACATGCCGATCAGCGGCGGAACGAGATGCAGCCCATCGACCACGAAGCCGGCCAGGGAGGCGGGTGGCCGGCTTGCGAACAGCGACAACTGGATGCCGCAGCGACCGCCGTGGATCGCGGAGCCGATGAGGGCTCGGCAGTGGTCCAGCCCCATGGCATGCCAGGTGACGCGCATGCCCAGCCCGGTGAGTACCAGTGCGCCCGCGGCGGCGGCCAGCGCGATGACCAGCGTGAGCAGGACCGCCCGGTGTTGTCGCCAGACCACCCAGCTCAGCCGACGCCACGGTACCGATGCGGTGGCCGCCGGTGCTCCGGCCCGCACGGCGCTCATGCCGGTACCTCCCGACTCCCGGTGGTACCCGACGGCCCGGGAAGTGCCGTGGCGTCCGGCTGCCGCAGGTAGGCCAGCACCAGCTCCTCCACCCCGACCGGCTCGGCGCGGAATCCCGCCGCGGCCGCCGGCCGCGGATCGTCGCCGCAGCGGGCCAGCAGCCGGGTCTGCTGATCGGCGCGCTGGGCGGAGACGATCGACAGTCCGGCGGGCAGCAGGTCGACGTGATCGGTGCGGCCGACGAGCATCCGGTGCCCGGCCACCAGGGAGTCGATCTCCCCGGCCACCTGCACGTGCCCCTCGGAGAGCACGACCAGGTAGTCGGCCACCCGGTCCAGCTCGGCGAGCAGGTGCGAGGAGAACACGACCGAGAGACCGTCGGTGGCCACCGCCTCCAGCACCGCGGCCAGGAACTCGTGGCGGGCCAACGGATCGAGCCGGGCCAGCGGCTCGTCGAGAATCAACAGCTCGGGTCGGCGGCCGAGCGCCACGGTGAGCGCGAGCTGTGCCTGCGTGCCGCTGGACAGGGCGCCGAGCTTCGCCGAGAAAGGTACCGCCAGCTCCGCGACGCGCTGCCGCGCCCACTGGTGGTCCCAGCGATCGTTGAGGTGGCCCGCCAGCCGCAGCGTGTCGGCGACCGACAACTGCCGGTACAACGGCGCGTCCTGCGCGACGAACGCCACCCGGGACAGGGCGGGGATCGACCCCGGCGCGACTCCACCCAGCACCGACAACCGGCCGGCGCTCGGCACCCGCAGTCCCACCGCCAGCTCCAGCAACGTGGTCTTGCCGGATCCGCTGGGGCCCACCAGAGCCACGACGTGACCGGCCGGGATCGCCAGCGTGCAGTCGCGCAGGGCCCAGACCCGTCGGTACCGCCGGCCGAGGCCGGAGGCCTCGATGATGTTCATGCCACCACACCGCCGCGTCCGCGCCGCCGCGACGGAGGTGCGCTCGGTCGGGCGTAGAACTCCCGCGTCGCGGCGGCGAACAGCGCGTTCGTGGTCTGCTCGTCCAGGCCGGCGGCCTGCGCCGAACGCAGCCACGCGACCAGTTGCTGCCGGAGCCGGTCGAGCTCGGGCAGGCCGACCGTGCCGGGCGTGCCGTCCACGAACGTACCCAGCCCCGGGTGCCCGGACGCGATCCCCAGATGCTCCAGCTCCTTGTACGCCTTGAGCACCGTGTTCGGGTTGATCGCCAGCTCGGCGACCACGTCCTTGACCCGCGGAAGCTGATCGCCCTGCCGCAGGTAGCCCAGCCGCAGCGCCTGCTGCACCTGCTGCACGACCTGCAGGTACGGCGGGACGCCACTGGCCGGGTCGAGGCGGAACCGGATCGCCGCCCGGCCCGCCTCGGCGCCGTGCTCCGGATCACCGCCATCTTTACCTATTCCCATGGTTATATGGTACTGCGCGGTCGGGCCTCGTCTCCAGCCGCCCGAGAAGATGGGGGCGACCTTGCCCATCCCGTTCACACACCACCTCGACCGCGATCGTCGATCACCCTCGTTCGTCGTCCCGCTTCCCCGCAGTCCGTGGCGACGAGCGCCCGCCGGGACACCAGGCATCGGCGAGATCGCGGCCGGATGCCCGCAGCAGCAAGCCAACCCGGGAGCCGACCAGCCGGACCGCGCAGCCGAGCCGGTCCGGTGGCTCGTCGCGGTGCCGGCATCGGCCCTGTCGCTGACGGTGAGCTGCCTGTCCATCGGACGGCCCGCGCTGTCGACCGACGAGCTCGCGACCTGGAGCGCCGCGTCGCGCACCCTGCCCCAACTGGCGCACCTGCTGACCCACGTGGATGCGGTCCTCGGCCTCTACTACCTCGCCCTGCACGCCTGGTGCCAGCTGTTCGGCTACGGCGAGACAGCCCTGCGCGCGCCCAGCGCGCTCGCGGTCGCCGCCGCGGCTGGTATGACGACGGTGCTCGGTGCGAAACTGGCCGGCACCCGCACCGGCGTACTGGCCGGGCTGCTGCTGGCCGTGCTGCCTGCGACCACGCAGGTCGCGCAGACCGCCCGCGTCTACGGGTTCGTCCTGGTGCTGGGCTGCGTCTCGCTGTACCTGCTGCTGCGCGTCACCGGGCCCGGCCCCGCTCGACGACCGACGCGGGTGGCGTACGCCCTGACGGTGGTGCTGCTCGGCGGTCTGCACCTGATCGCCTGCGCCACGATCCTGCCGGTGCACCTCTACCTGCTCGTCCGGCACGCCCGCCGGTCGCGCGCCAGCATCGGTCGAACGACGGCGCCGCTGGTCGTCGCGGTCCTGGCGCTGATTCCCCTGGCCTACACCGGTTACCTCCAGCGCAACCAGCTCGACTGGGTCGACACCATCGGCTTCACCGGCTTCGTCGACACCGCCAGCCGGGAACTCGTCGGCTCGCCGGGCCTGGTACTGCTGCTGGGAGTGCTGGCCGGCTGTGGCGTCGCCGCCGCGGGCCGGTCCCGCCGAGTGCTCGTGGGGTGGGCGCTGGCACCGGTCGCCCTGCTGTTGGCCACGTCGATCTGGGTCCCCCGCTACGCGGTGCTCGCGGTACCCGCCTGGGCGATCCTGGCCGGCTGCGGCGCGGCGCTGCTGCGCGCACCGATCGCTCTGACCGTACTGTTGGCGTCGGTGACCGTGGCGGGCATGCCGCGGGGCGAGGCGATCCGGCGCCCCGACGGCCACGGGTTCGACACCCGGGCTGCCGCAGCGCTGATCGCCGGCCACTGGCGGCCCGGCGACGGGCTGATCTACCGGGCCGACAGCTGGACCACGCCGCTGATGATGCGCTACTACCAGCCGGGCCGCGCGTTCGCTACACCGCTGGCAAGGCCGGACGCCGCGCGGATCGGGTGGTACACCGGTACGCCGCGGCCGGCCACCTACCGGAATCTCGGCGGCGCCGCCCGGCTGTGGTACGTGCGGCGAGGAGACCATGCCGCGCATCCGCTCGACGCCACCGGCGACTCCATCGCACCCGCCGCCGAACTCACCCGCCACTACCGGGTCGCACGCACCTGGCTGCTGCCGCACACGCTGACCGTCCTGCTCCTGACGCCGAAGCGATGAAGTTCATCAGCCCCGGCTCTCGCCTGCTGCGAAGGCTCCTCGGGTGAGGCGCGGAGCCGACCGGGCTCCGCCTCCTGACACCGCGGCCGGTCATGGCCGGCGGTGACCCCGACCCGGTGCGTACGCGGCGAGGCCGGCCGCCAGGGTCCCGGACGGCGTACCTGCGCTCAGGGATCGGTGTCGTCCTGGCGGGAGAGGCCGCCGTCGGTCGCCCCGTGCCCGCCGACCAGGTGGCGGTCGAACCACTCGGCCGCGGCGCTCGCGACCTCGTCCAGCGCGCCCGGCTCCTCGAACAGATGGCTCGCCCGGGGGACGATCCACAGCGACGAGACGCCACCCAGCCGGCTCGACGCGTCCTCGTTGAGCTCCAGTACCTGCCGGTCGAGCTCACCGACGATCAGCAGGGTCGGTGCGCGGACCGCTCCGAGCCGACCGCCAGCCAGGTCCGGGCGACCACCGCGGGACACGACCGCGCGTACCTGTCGCGGCCGGGCGGCCGCAGCCTGCAGCGCCGCCGCGGCCCCGGTACTGGCACCGAACAGTCCGAGCGGGAGCCGGCCCGTCGCGGGCCGATCGGTCAGCCAGTCGATGATCGCCGCCAGCCGTTCGCCGAGCAGGTCGACATCGAAGCGCAATCGCCCGTCGACCGCGTCGGCGCGTTCCTCCTCGGCGGTGAGCAGGTCGGTCAGGACCGTCGCGAGCCCGACCTGGGCGAGCCGGCTCGCCACCGTGCGGTTGCGCGGGCTCCGCCGGGAACTGCCGCTGCCGTGCGCGAACAACACCACCCCACCCGCATGCGGCGGGACGGCCAGGTTTGCCGTCAGCATCGCTCCGGCGACGGGCACCGCCACCTCGTCGTCGTGGCCCATCTCGTTCCCCCCGGTCCACCAGCCACCCGGGTACCCCGTGCACCACCGGTCATGCCCACCGGACGGCGCCACGGCGCCGGCGCACCGCACGCCGCGCGGCGGCCGCGCCCGCACGATTTCCGTTGAGCTGGGGGGTTTGCGGGCCGGATCGTCGGGAATCGGGACAACATCATGCCGTGTCCGCCGATCGGTCCGGTCCGCTCCCCGCGGGCCGGCCTCGCCGTCGGTGCCCTGGCCGTGGCGACCTCCTCGGTGTTCATCGACCTGTCCGGTACCAGTCCCGGCACCTCGACGTTCTACCGATGTCTGCTGGCGGTACCGCTGCTGACGGTCCCGGCCTGGGCGGAGCGCAGATCGCGCGGGAACGTGGATCGACGCGGCGTGCTGACAGCACTCGCCGCGGGTGTTCTGTTCGCCGGCGACGCGCTGCTGTGGACCGCGGCCATCGGCGAGCGTCGGTCAGCTCGCCGGTGCCGTGCTGGTCCTTGCCGGTGCCTACCAGGTGGCGCGCGGGCGTGCGCCCGACCGGGCCACCCGGTCGACATGACCTGCTCGCCCGTACCACCCGGCGGTGTCGGCCGGCCGCTCGGGCACGGGTGCCGGGTACCCGTTGCGCGGACGGATCACGCGCCCGGAGCCGGTCTGGCGGTGCGGCGCGTCGCCGGCGTGCGCACGGCACAGGATCCGCGGCTCTGGTACGAACGGACGGGTCGTTCGCCAACGGGGAGGGAGCCGCCATGACGGTCCTCGTCACCGGCGCCGCCGGCAACGTCGCGGGCATGTTGCTGCCGTACCTGGCCGACCTGCCGCTGCGGCTGACCGACCGGGTGGCGCCGCCGGAGATGCCCGGCGCCGAGACGGTACGCGGCGAGCTGACCGCGCCGGGCTTCGCCGCCGCCGTGCTCGACGGGGTCTCCGCGGTGGTGCATCTGGCCGCCGTGCCGCATCCGGGTACGTGCTGGGACGGGTTGGTGGAGCCGAACCTCGCCGGGATCGGCGCCCTGCTGACCGCCGCGGCCGAGCACCGTACGCCGAAGCTGGTGCTGGCGAGCAGCGTGCACGCGATGGGTGGACACCTGTCCGCCGGCCGCGTTCCGATCCGCGAGACGTGGTCGCCGGCGCCGTGCTGCCCGTACGGTGCGACGAAGGCGTTCGCCGAGGCGGCGGGCCGGGCCCATGCGCACCGTACCGGGGCGTCGGTGGTGAGCCTGCGCCTCGGTGCGGTGCAGCCGGAACCGTTCACCGCCGGGCTGCGCCCGGCCTGGCTCGGGCCCGACGACCTCGGCCAGCTGGTCCGCCGCGCGCTGACCACCGAGGCCGGATCCGGTGTGTACCACGGCGTCTCGGCCGGATCGGCCAGCTGGTCGACCGACCGGGCGACGGCCGAGCTGGGCTACCGGCCGACTCTCGACGCTGCCCGGTACCCGGTGGACGACGACGATGCGACGTCGCTCTGCCCACCGGCGACCCGCCGATGAACGCCGATGCGGCCGAGCACGGCGCCGACCTCACGCCATGCCGTGCGCCCGGGCCGCCGGTTCGTGCCTGATGCGCCGGGCCGGCGGTGCTCGATCGACGGGGCCGGTCAGGCGGTGGCGACGCCGACGGCGGCCATGATCAGCGCGGCGGCCAGCAGTACGGCGCCGCCGACGGTGAGGGTATTGCCGGCAGACCAGTGCCCGCGCCGGCCGATCGCCAGGTGCACGAAGAAGCCGCCGGACTGGGCGAGCACCCCGACGAGCAGCAGCAGGCACAGGATCCACCGGGCGGTGTCGCCGAGGCCGCCGCGGGCGGACAGGTCGAGTACCACCAGGGTGAGGACGAGCAGGACACCGGCGTGCGCGTGCCCGGCCCGGAACGACGTGGTCTGGTGGTCGTTCAGCTTCCCGGTCGGCAGCAGCCGCAGCAGGGAGTAGCCGCCGAACATCACGGTCGGGACGGCGACCAGCGCGACGACGGTGAACAGGGTGATCGGGTCCATGGTTCCCTCCGGCAATCTAGTCATCGACTAGATTGCCGGAGCGAGGTGAACTTGTCAATGGCTAGATTGTCGCTCCCGTTCGTCGCCGTGCGCCCCGACCGACCGAGCCCCTCCGCTACGACGTCCGGGCGTGCGGTCCCGGCCGCTTCGGATGCGACGTCCGCCCGTGCGGCGTCGGCGGCCTGCGGTTCGACGTCCGGGTGTGTGGTGTCGGCCGCGTCCGCTACGACGCATCCGGGCGAGTGGCCTCGGCCGGCTCCACCGCGACGTGCGGATGGGGGGACGCGGCCGTCGGCTCACGCCGAACCGGCGCCGTCCCGGCCCCGGCCGTCAGGTCGGTGATCTCGCGCCGCGTCACGCGCGGCGCCGCGGTGGTCGCGAGCGCCGCGGTGTACCCGTCGGGTACCGGCAGGGTGGTCAGGGTCAGCGGCTCGGTCGGCCAGCCCGGCGGCGGTACGGCGAGCCGCGCGGTCGGACCGTCCACCTGGACCGACGCCAGCGGTACGGTCAGGCCGTGCCCGGCGAGCTTGACCGCGGCCTCCTTGCGCGTCCACAGCCGCAGGAACTGCGCCGATCGCTCCGTGGCGGGCAGCGCGTCGAGGTCGGCCTGCTCGGCGGCGGCCAGGGTACGGGCGCCGAGCAGGCCCGGGTCCAGCCGGCGGTCCAGCCATTCGATGTCCGCCCCGACCCGGCACGCCGAGGACCAGGCGAGCAGCACCAGCCGGCCGGCGTGCGACACCGAGTAGTCCAACCCCGGCGCGCCCCGCAGGTACGGCTTGCCGTGGTCGCCGCCGTCGGAGCACAGCCGGCAGCTCCGGCCGATCTCCACCCGCTCGGCCGGCACCCCGAGGTACGCCGAGCCGAGCAGTCGCTGCAGCGCCCGGGACAGCACGAACAGCCGCCGTGCCTCGACCGACACGTACCGCGCGGAGCGTTCGGTCTCGGCGGTCGACAGCAGCGGCTCCGCCTGCCCGGCCAGGACCACCGCGTCCGCCACCCACACCTCGACATCGGCCATGCGACACAAGGTAGGGAATGGGTTTGTCCGCCGCCGCACCGGCCGGCATCATGCACGCCATGACGGATCGCGAAGTTCCCACGATCGAGTGGGCACCGGTCACCCCCGAGCGGTACCAGGAGTGGCTCGCGCCGGTGCGGGTCCGCCTGATCGAGCGCGTCCGCACCGGCACCGCGGCGGCCGAGGCGACGGTGGACCGCGCGCTCGGCACGATGTTGCCGGACGGCGCCGGTACCCCGGGCCAGCACCTGCTGTCCGCCCGGGCCGGCGGCGAGCCGGTCGGCCAGGCGTGGCTCGCCCTGTCCGGGCGCACCGCGCTCGTGCACGACCTGGCGGGCGAGCAGCTGCTGCCGGCGCTGGAGCAGTACGCCGCCGGGCTCGGCGCCGACACCATCAAGATCACCGTGCTGGGCCGGGACCGGCAGCTGGCCGCGCGGCTCGCCGAGCAGGGGTACCAGGTGGTCAACACCCAGATGCGCCTCGCGCTGGCCGACGCCACCGACGCCGGCCCGCGGCGCGAGCTGCGCCCGATGACCGCCCACCAGTGGACCGCGTTCCGGGCCAGCCAGGAGCGCGACTACGCGGCGGAGATGCTGCGCGCCGGCCAGTGCGGTACCGAGGCCGAGGCCACCGAACGCGCGGAGCGGGAGCTGACCGAGCTGCTCCCCGCCGGCCGCGACACCCCCGACCAGCAGTTCCTGATGGGCTACCACGCCGGCGAACCGGTCGGTTTCCTCTGGTACAGCACCGAACCCGACTCGGCCTTCGTTCTCGACCTGCTGGTGTACGAGCAGCACCGCCGGCGCGGCCACGCCGCCGGGATGCTGCGCGCCATGCACGACCGGTGCCGCGACGCCGGCCTGACCGCGGTCGGACTGTCGGTGTTCGGCTTCAACGACGGCGCCCGCGCCCTCTACGACGCCCTCGGCTACCACCCCACCGAACAGGTCCTCGGCAAGCGGCTCGGCCCGGCAAGCCCGGCCCGGCAAGCCCGGCCTAGGCCGGCGTCGGGTGGGCGGAATTCTGTCGGTGGGGGCGGGCAGGATGGCGGCATGACGGTGCCTGTTGCGCAGATCGTGGATGTCGCCGCCTACACGCGGGCGGTCGAGGAGGCGGTGGCGGCGGCCGCCGCCTACTACGCGGGCGGTGGCTCGCCGCTGGACGACGACGCGTACGACGCGCTGGTGCGGGGCATCGCGGCGTGGGAGGCCGCGCACCCCGACGAGGTGTCGCCCGACTCCCCGTCCGGGAAGGTCGCCGGCGGTGCCGCGGAGGGCGACGTGCCGCACACGGTGCCGATGCTGAGTCTGGACAACGTGTTCTCGCCGGAGCAGTTCGAGGCGTGGGCGGCGTCGCTGTCGCGGCGGCTCGGCCACGACGCGGAGCGGTTCAGCGTCGAGCCGAAGCTGGACGGGTTGGCGATCGCCGCCCGGTACGTCGGCGGGCGGCTGGCCCGGCTGATCACCCGCGGCGACGGGACGGCCGGGGAGGACGTCTCGCACGCGATCGGCACCGTCGACGGCCTGCCGGCCGAGCTGGCCGTGCCGGTGACGGTGGAGGTGCGCGGCGAGGTGTTGATGACGACCGTGCAGTTCGAGCAGGCCAACGAGGCGCGGGTGACGCACGGCGGCGAGCCGTTCGCCAATCCGCGCAGCGCGGCGGCGGGCAGCCTGCGCGCCAGGGACCGCGCCTACCCGGCGACGATGACGTTCTTCTGCTACGGCCTGCTGCCGCTGCCGGACACCGAAGCCGCCCTGGCCGCCCGGCTGGCCGATCTCGCCCACGGCGAGCTGATGGAGCTGGCCGCCGAGTTCGGCGTGAACACGACGGCGACCACCCGGGTTCCCGGCGGCACGGCCGCGAGCGTGGCCGACGTGCTGGCGCGGATCACCGAGATCGCGGCACTGCGGGCCGAGCTGCCGTTCGGCATCGACGGGATCGTGATCAAGGCCGACCTCGCCGCCGACCAGCAGGCCGCCGGGTCGGGTTCGCGGGCCCCGCGGTGGGCGATCGCGTACAAGCTGCCCGCGGTGGAGAAGATCACCCGGCTGCTCGACGTGGAGTGGAACGTCGGCCGCACCGGCATCATCGCCCCGCGCGGCGTGCTGGAGCCCGTCGAGATCGACGGTGCCATCATCACCTACGCGACGCTGCACAACCCGGCCGACATCACCCGCCGCGACCTGCGGCTGGGCGATCAGGTCATGGTGCACCGCGCAGGCGATGTCATCCCGCGCATCGAGGCACCGGTCGCGCACCTGCGCACCGGAGCCGAGCAGCCGATCGTGTTCCCCGAGGTGTGCCCGCGCTGTGGCTCGGCCATCGACACCAGCCAGGAGCGCTGGCGCTGCGAGCGGGGCCGCGACTGTCACCTGGTGGCGTCGCTGTCGTACGCGGCGGGTCGTGACCAGCTCGACATCGAGGGGCTGGGCGGCACCCGCGTCGTGCAACTGGTCGAGGCCGGGCTGGTGGCCGACCTCGCCGACCTGTTCACCCTCACCCGGGATCAGCTGCTCGCCCTGGACCGGATGGGGGAGACCAGCGCCGACAACCTGCTCGCCGGTCTGGCCGCGGCCAAGGCGCAACCGCTGTCGCGGGTGCTGTGCGCGCTCGGCGTCCGCGGCACCGGCCGGTCGATGTCCCGGCGCATCGCCCGGCACTTCGCCACCATGGACGCCGTCCGCGCCGCCGATGCCGAGGCGTTGCAACAGGTCGACGGCATCGGTGCCGAGAAGGCGCCCTCGATCGTGGCCGAGCTCGCCGAGCTGTCTCCGCTGATCGACAAGCTCGTCGCCGCCGGGGTGAACATGATCGAGCCCGGCGCGGTTCCGCCGGCCGTCGTCGAGGAGCCGCACGACGGCGACGACCCGACCGCCGCGGGCGACGTCGGCCCGCTGGCCGGGATGACCGTGGTGGTCACCGGCGCCATGAGCGGGCCGCTGGCGAAGCTGAGCCGCAACGAGATGAACGAACTCGTCGAACGCGCCGGCGGCCGTTCCGCCAGCAGCGTGTCGAAGAAGACCAGCCTGGTCGTCGCGGGGGACAACGCCGGTTCGAAACGCGCCAAGGCCGAAGACCTCGGCATCCGCCTCGCCACCCCCGACGAGTTCGCCGCCCTCGTCGCCGACCTGCTCGAACCGAGCGGCCCCTGAGGTTCCGCGGCGCTTCCGGCAACGCCGCCGAGCGCAACCGCCGCAGCACGCCGGGGCGACCGAGCCGGCGACGAGGACGTCTCAGCCGGCGTCGGCGGCGACGAGGGCGTCGCCGAGCGGGGTACGCCAGTACAGCACGGTGCGGCCGGAGCGGCGGCGCAGCACCACTCCGGCCTGCAGCAGCACCCGCAGGTGGTTGCCGACCGCACCGATCGGCAGCTCCAGCGCGGCGGCCAGGCGGGTCGGGCTGGCCGGCTCGTCCAGCAGCCGCAGCAGCGCGGCCCGGTTGGCGCCGACCAGCCCCGGCAGCCCGCCGGTGCGCCGGGCGTCGGTGTCGGCCAGCCGGCCGGTCACCGGGTAGTAGATCGCGTACGCGCGCGGTTCGGCCCAGCCGACCCAGGTGCCGTTCGCGTGTACCGGGACGAAGTACAGCTCGGCGTCGCCGGGCAGTGCCCGGGTCGGCCGGTCGTAGCTGTTGATCCGCAGTTCGCCGTCGCCGATCCACTCGCGATGCCGGCCCAGATCCCGCAGTACGGCGGCCCAGCCCTGGCCGGCGAGCCGGGCGGTCCGGGCGACGATGTCGGCGCGCAGGACGCGTTCCCGCCGCGGCCATTCGATGTCCAGCGTGTGCGTCCAGACCCAGCCCAGCAGGCCGGTGGCGACGTCGGCCAACCGGGCGCCACGCAGCGCGGTCGGCAGTTGCCGCATCGCCGTTTCCTCCAGGTCGGCGCGCAGTGTCGCGGTGGGGACGGCGGCCAGCGCGGCCAGCTCGTCCTGGATGCTCGCACCGGGCGCGATCGGCGGTGCGCACAGGTAGCCGGCCAGCCAGCCCGGCCGGCTGCCGCGGCGGTCCCGGAAGCTGCACTCCAGCAGCGCCCGGCGGCGCGGCATGGCCGCCAGCATGTCCGCGAAGGCCTGCCGGTGCGCCGCGTGGAACGCGCGCTCGGTGGCATCGGTGGGGCGGGTGAGCGCCTTCAGCGCCGCGACGAGCTCGGCCCGCGGCGAGACGGTGAATCGCGCCCGCGCCAACAGATCCACCGGAACGCGCCAGGTGCCCAAGGTTTCGCCTCCACGCGAAACAGTACCGGGACGGGGCGGCGTGCGGGCATGCTGCTTGCTCGTGCGTACCTATCGGGAGCTGTTCGGGGTAGCGGAGTTTCGGACCGTGTTCGGGGTGCAGTGCCTGACCATGGCGGCCGCCGCGGTCGGCAGCCTGGCGCTGGGCACGATCACGTACGCGGCCACCGGCAACGCGGTGCTGTCCGGCCTGGCCATGTTCGGCGGGCCGCTGCTGCGGGTGATCGCCTCGTGGTTCCTGCTGTCCGCCTCGGATCTGCTCCGGCCGCGGCAGGCCCTGCTGCTGATCGCGGGGGCGACCGGGGTCGCCGACGGGTTGCAGGCGATCCCGGGGCTGCCGTCGGGCGCCCGGTTCGTGATCCTGGCACTGCCCTGGGTGGTGATGTCGGCGACCGGCGGGGCGATCCAGGCGCTGGTCGCGGACATCCTGCCGGACGGCAGCTACGTGTTCGGCCGGGCCACCCTGAACATCGCGATCGGCGGCATGCAGGTCGTCGGGTACGGCCTGGGCGGCCTGCTGCTCGTCGCCCTCGACACCAGCGAACTGTTCCTCGTCGCGGCCGGCGCGTCGGCGCTGGCGCTGCTGCTCGTCGCGGTCGGCATCGGGGACCATCCGCCCCGGTCGACGGCCGCCTCGGTGGTACGCCGGGCCCGGCAGGTGAACGTCTCGCTGCTGCGTTCCCCGCTGGTACGGCCGGTCTACCTGGCGGGCTGGATCCCGAACGGGCTGGTCGTCGGGTGCGAGTCGCTGTTCGTCCCGCTCGCCGGCGGCCGCGCCGGCTACCTGTTCGCGGCGACCGCTGCCGGCATGCTGCTCGGTGACGTGCTGGTCGGCCGGTTCGTTCCCGCGAGGATCCGGGACCGGCTCGTCGAGCCGCTGCGGTTCCTGCTGGCCGCGCCGTACCTGCTGTTCCTGCTCCGGCCGGCGCTGCCGGTGGGGCTGGTGCTCGGCTTCGTCGCCTCCGTCGGGTACGCGGCGAGCCTGCCGCTGCAGGACCGGCTGGTGCGCAACACCGAACAGCAGATCCGCGGCCAGGTACTCGGCCTCAACTCGACCGGCATGATGGCGATGCAGGCGATCGGCGCGCTGGTCGCCGGGCTGCTCGCGCAGTCGTTCGGCGGCGGCACGGCGGCCGCGGCGACCGCGGTGGGGCTCGTCGGCTGCGCGTCGCTCGCCACCACCGCGCTGCTGGTACCGGGACTGCGCCGGTCCCGGCTGCTCGCCGCCGCGGAACGGCCAGCGCCCGTCGCCGCCCCGAGCGACACCTGATCGCCGGCGGCCCGGGGTGCGGCCGGCACCCGGTCGGACCGCAGCGGGCCGTCGGGCGCCGGCCGGCCGGCTGGTGGCCGGAACCGCAACGCAGGTGTGGAACAGCAAGGTAGGGCCGGCGCGCGGTCAGAGCCGGACGACGGCGTCGGCGGCCCGCCGGGTGCGCGCCACCAGGTCGGCGTTGCGCTGGTCGCTGCCGTGCGCCCAGGCGTGCGCCAGCGCCGGCGGCCGGCCGTACCCGAGGTGCCGGTTCACCAGCCGGCGCAGCCGCAGTGCCTCGTCGACCGCCACATACCAGCAGGTGTCGAGCAGGCCGCGCACCGGCGACCAGGGCGGCTCGTCCAGCAGCAGGTAGTTGCCCTCGGTGACGACCAGCCGGGCGGTCGCCGGGTCGACGGCGAGCTCCGCCGCGTACGACTCCTCGATCTCGCGGTGGAACCGGGGTGCGTAGACGACCTCGCCGCCGGCCCGGATCCGGCGCAGCGTCGCCACGTACCCGGCGGCGTCGAACGTGTCCGGCGCGCCCTTGCGGTCGGCCCGGCCGAGCCGGTCGAGCGTGGCGTTCGCGAGGTGGAAGCCGTCCATCGGCAGCAGGCAGGCGCTCGCGCCGAGTGCGGCGACGACACGTTCGGCCAGCGTGCTCTTACCGGCGCCGGGCGGCCCGACGATGCCCAGGATCGGCAGGCCCGGCCGGTCCGCGAGCGCTCGCGCCGCGGCGACGGCGGCGTCGACCCCCACGATGTCGGTCGCGCCCGCCCCGGAGGTGTCCCCTCCGGCGACGGGTTCGTCTCCGGTCCGGCCCGGAGACGAGCGACGGCCCTCGGCGGCCACCGGTCAGCCGAGCGTGATCGGGTCGTCGAGCCGGATGGTGCCGGTCTGCAGCGGGATCAGCCGGACGCCGAACCACACCTTGCCGTCTTCCCGTCGGTGCCGGGACAGGGTACGGATCGGCTCCTTGCCGTGGATCCGGGTGTCCGGGTCGATGGTGGTGAGCACGCACCGGTCGCACCGCTCGGCGAACCGGAACGGTACCGAGCCGATCGTGACCCGGTCCCAGCCGTCCTCGGCGAACGGCTCCGCCGCGCCGTCGACCACCACGTTCGGCCGGAACCGCACCATCGACAACGGGTCACCGGCCGGCTCGCCGTGGTCCGCCCTGGTGGCCGTCACCCACTCGTTGAGCCGGTCCAGCGACGCGATCGTGGTCAGCAGCAGCGGCCCGGTGTCGGCCAGGCTGACGCGGTCGCCGTCCCGCCCGCCGTGCTTCGCGCCGACCGCCCGCCGGCGCGGATCGTCCTGCCAGCCCAGCCGTACCGGCTCGGCCAGCACCTCGGACAGCCAGTCGTCGGCGGTCTTGCCCGCGGCGAGGCACCGGTCCAGCCGGCTGATCGGGGTCGGCAGCGGCTCGGCGTCGCCGGCCGGGTGCGGCACCGTCAGCGGCTCGTACCCGGGGGCGGACAGGACGAGGCCGTCCGCCGTCGGTGTCGCGGTCACCGTGAGCATCCGGTCGTTGGTCCGGGCGGTGAGCGTGTCGCCGGCCGCGTCGACCACCAGCCAGCGCCGGTCGTCGCGCAGCCCCCACGGCTCGACCGACGCCTCGGCCAGCTCGCTGCCCCGGGTCGACTTGACCGGGTAGATCCGGATCCTGCTCAGCCGCATGCCGCCCAACCTATCCGCCACCCCGCCGTACCGCTGTGCGCTACCACACTGCCGCGCCGCACCGGCGGGGGCCAGTGGCTGTCGGTGGACCTCGTGCTCGGCTGCGCCGGGCCCCTGATCGGGGTCGCGAGGCCCACCAGCCACTCAGGCGACGGGTTGCGGGGTGCGTTCGGGTTTCGGGGCGCCCTCGACGTCGACGTGCGGCAGGATCCGGTCCAGCCAGCGGGGCAGCCACCAGGCGGAGCGGCCGAGCAGCGACATCACCGCCGGTACCAGGGTCATCCGGACCAGGAAGGCGTCCAGCAGCACGCCGAGCGCCAGCGCGAAGCCCATCGAGGCGACGGTCATGTTGTCGCCGAAGACGAACCCGGCGAACACCGAGATCATGATCAGCGCGGCGGCGGTGACCACCCGGGCGCCGTGCCGGAACCCGGTGCGTACCGCCTGCTGCGGGTCGCCGTGCCGGCTGTGCTCCTCGCGCATCCGGGACACCAGGAACACCTCGTAGTCCATCGCCAGCCCGAACAGCACGCCGATCAGCAGGATCGGCAGGAAGCTGAGCACCCAGCCGGACTCGGCGACGTGGAAGGCGCCGGCGAGCCAGCCCCACTGGTACACCGCGACCACCCCACCGATGGCGGCGAGCAGCGACAGCACGAACCCGACCGCCGCCTTCAGCGGTACCAGCAGCGAGCGGAACGCGAACGCCAGCAGTACCAGCGAGAGCCCGACGACGATGAGCACGAACACCGGCAGCGCGGCGGACAGCCTCGACGAGATGTCGATGTAGAGCGCGGTACTGCCGGTCACGCCGATCCGCGCGCCGGTGGCCCGGTGGATCGAGCCGGCGTCGTCCCGGATCCGCTGCACCAGGTCCTTGGTCTGCTGATCGTTCGGGCCGGACGACGGGATCACGGTGATGATCGCGGTCGTCTTGTCGGCGTTGAACGTCGGCGCGGCCACCGCGGTGACGCCGGTGCCGGCCAGCCGCTGCCGGACCGCGAGGGCGGCCCTCGTCGGGTCGGCGGTGCCGTGCAGGTCGGCGGCGACCACCAGCGGCCCGTTGAAGCCGGGCCCGAAGTTGTCCGCGATCAGCTCGTACGCGGCGCGGCTGCCGGAACCGGCCGGTTCGGCGCCGGCGTCCGGCAGCCCGAGGCTCAGCTTCGGCGCCGGGATGGCCAGCACGCCCAGCACGATCAGCCCGGCGATCAGCACCGGCACCCGGCGGCGGGTGACGAACCCGGCCCAGCGGGCGCCCAGCCCGCGTTCGCCACCGGCACGGTGCTGCCGGCGCCGCAGGATCGGCAGCGGTACGGCGTCGAGCCGGCGCCCGGCGACCGCGAGTAGCGCGGGCAGCAACGTGACGGCGACCAGTACCGAGACGATGACCGTACCGGCGGCGGCCAGGCCCAT
The DNA here is from genome assembly GCF_017312725.1 of Actinocatenispora comari. Taxonomy (GTDB): domain Bacteria; phylum Actinomycetota; class Actinomycetes; order Mycobacteriales; family Micromonosporaceae; genus Actinocatenispora; species Actinocatenispora comari. The sequence continues at coordinate 44,135 of NZ_BOPO01000045.1, forward strand.
GATCGTCAGGAACGGGATGTTGACCACCGACAGCGCGGCGAGCGCGATGAACACGGTGGTACCGGCGAACACGACGGCGGAGCCGGCGGTGGCGTTGGCCCGGCCGATCGACTCGCCGACCGGCATCCCGTCGCGCAGCTGGCCGCGGTGCCGGGAGACCACGAACAGCGCGTAGTCGATGCCGACCGCCAGCCCGATCATCAGCGCGAGCACCGGTGCCACGCTGTTCATCGAGATCGCGCCGGACAGCGCGGTGATGCCCAGGTACCCGATGCCGACCCCGACCAGCGCGGTGACCAGCGGCAACAGCGCCGGGATCAGCGAGCCGAAGACGATCAGCAGCACCACCACCGCGACGACCACGCCGATCGCCTCGGTACCGCCGATCTGGGAGGCGTTGCTGAACGCCTGGCCGCCGACCTCGGCGCGCAACCCGTCGTCCCGCAGCTGCCCGGCGAGCTGCCGGATCCGGTCCTTGGTGGCGTCGCCGACCTCCTGGTCGGGCTTCGCGAACTGGATGGAGATGTACCCGGTGCGGTGCTCGCCGCCGGAGATCGTCTTCGCCTGGTACGGGCTGAGCGCGCCGACGACGCCGTCCACCTTGCCGAGCTGGGCGGAGGTGGCGGACACCTGCCGCTGGATGCCCGGTTCGAGCAGGCTGTGCCCGACCGGCGCCTGCACGACGAGCTGCGCGCTGCCGCCGGACGCGGCCGGGAAGCTGCGGTGCAGCTGGTCGATGGTCTGCTGGGCGGGGGTGCCGGGCACGCTGAACGTGTCGGCCAGGGTGCCCTTCAGCGTCACCGCCGCGGTGGCCATGCCCACCAGCACGACCAGCCAGGCGGCGATGACCCACCACCGGCGCCGGTGGGCGAACCGGCCCAGCCGGTAGAGCAGACCAGACATCGACACTCCTCGCTCGACGACCCGTGCGCTCCAGTTTCGCAGGAGTGACTCTCGCGTGCGAGTGACTCCTGTCAATGTGTGGAGCCGGTCACGCCGGTACCCCTCAGCGGGTCATAGGGTGGGCGGATGGTGGCGAAGGCGGACGGGCTGCGGGCGCGCAAGATGGCGCGGACCCGGGAAGGCATCGCCGCCACCGCGCTGGACATGTTCGCCGACCGCGGGTACGAGCAGGTCACCATCGAGGAGATCGCCGCCGCGGCCGAGGTCGCGCCGAGCACCGTCTACCGGCACTTCGCCACGAAGGAGCAACTCGCCCTGCACTACATCGGCGGCGGGCTGGCTGCGGTGCTGGCGCGGCTGCGGGCGATCCCGGTCGACGCACCGATCGGCGACGCGCTGAGCGAGGCGCTGATCGGCGCGCTCGCGCAGTTCGACCAGACCGTCGACGTGCCCCGGGCGCTCGCCGCGCAGGACCTGATGGCGGCGAACCCGGCGGTACGGGCGGCGATGCACGGCGAGGTCGCCGAGTTCCGGCGGGAGCTCGCCGGGGAGATGCGGCACCGGCTGGCCGGTACCGCCGACACCGTCGTCCCGGCGCTGGCCGGCGCGCTGGTGGCCGCGGTGTACGAGCTGGCCCTCGAGGCCTGGTACGCGGCCGGCGGTCGCACCCCCAGCCGGCAGTTCGCCGCGGAGGCGATCGAGGTGCTGGCGCTCGGCGGCATCCCGCTGCCCCGGCAGGACGTCGGCTCCGCCCGCGGCAACCTGGACGCGCTGCTCGCCGCGAACGCCGACACCCCCGCCACCAGCCGGCACCGGGCGGCGAAGGCGGCGCGCGAGTCCGAGCGCTGACGTCCCCGCGCCAGCCGGTCCCGGGCGGCGTGAGGCCGGCGGCTGACGCGATCGCCCGTCCGATTTGCCAATAGCGAGGAAAGGGGTGCGCGCGGCACCGCGCGCTTCTACGCTCCGAAAGGTGACTGTCACCGACCGCAGATCACGTCGGGGCGGGATCGGTGGGCCACGGAGGTACCGCCGGTTCCGCCCGATGCCGCCCCGGTCAAGCCCATGAACCCCGCCGACGTGTTTCGTCCCGCGGAGGCGGCGGCTGGAACCGCCGACGTGTTTTCTCCCGGGGAGGTGGCATGAACGGGGAGTTGGACCGAGTTGCCTCGACCGTGCCGCCGGGGGCCGGAGCGGCGGTGATGGGTACCGCGATCCTGTCCACCGGCATGGCCGGCGTGCCGGTGCTGTGGCTGTCGTACGTGCTGGTCGCGATCGCCGCGGTGCTGTGGCTGGCGCTGGCGGCGCTGTTTCTGACCCGGCTGCTGGTGCACCGGGCCCGCTGGGTGGCGGACGCCGACGTACCGCCGTCGCTGACCGGGGTGGCCGGTACCTGCGTGCTCGGTACCCGGCTGAGCATGCTCGGCTGGCTGCCGGTGTCGGTGGCGCTGCTGGCGCTGGCGGCGGCGCTGTGGCTGGTGCTGCTGCCGCTGGTGCTCCAGCACTGGAAGACGCCGACGGTCGGGGTCAACTTCCTGCTGTGCGTCTCGACCCAGGCGCTCGCGGTGCTGTCCGCCTCGGTGGCGATCGCCGAGCAGCTGCGCTGGCTGGCGGTGGTGGCCGGGGTGTTGTTCCTGGCCGGCCTGGTGGCGTACGTCAGCGTGCTGGTGACGTTCGACTTTCGGCAGGTCGCGCACGGCGCCGGGGACCACTGGGTGGCCGGCGGCGCGCTGGCCATCTCCACCCTGGCGGCCACCAAGCTGTACCTCGCGGCCGGCCTGCTCGGCGTCTCCGGCGGCGTGCTGCGGGTGGTGGCACTGGTGCTGTGGGCGCTCGCCGCCGGCTGGTACCTGGTGCTCGCGGTCGGCGAGGCGATCTGGCGCCGGCCGCACTACGACGTGCGTCGCTGGTCGACGGTGTTCCCGCTCGGGATGACCGCGACCGCCGCCATCAATCTCGGGGTCGCGGCGCAGCTGCCGGGGATCCGTACGGCCGGGCAGGTGTTGATCTGGCCGGCGCTCGCGGTGTGGGCGGCGGTCGCGTACGGCGCGGCGAACAAGCTGCGCAGCGCAGCACTCGACGTGAGGGGGACCCCGTGACGCTCGACCGCGACGGTACCGGCGATGGGAAGGGAACCCCGTGACGATCGAACGCGACGGTACCGGCGGCCCGCTCCCCAGCGACGGCCGGATCGCGCCCACGGCCGGCCCGGTCGACGACGGGGCGTTGCAGGCGGCGCTGCTGCGGGCCGGGCGGTTGCTGACCCGGCGCGAGGTCTCATCGGACCTGCACGACGTGTACCGCCGGGGCGGCCGGGAGGGGGATGCCTTCTACCGCAACCGGTGGGCGCACGACAAGGTGGTGCGCTCGACGCACGGGGTCAACTGCACCGGCTCGTGTTCCTGGCAGGTGTACGTGTCCGACGGGGTGATCACCTGGGAGGCGCAGGAGACCGACTACCCGTCGGTGGGGCCGAACTCGCCGGAGTACGAGCCGCGCGGCTGCCCGCGCGGTGCCGCGTTCTCCTGGTACACCTACTCGCCGAGCCGGGTCCGCTACCCGTACGTGCGCGGGGTGCTGCTGGACATGTACCGGGAGGCGCGGCACCGGCTGGGTGACCCGGTGGAGGCGTGGGCCGAGATCACCGCCGATCCGGACCGGCGGCGGCGGTACCAGCGGGCCCGCGGCAAGGGCGGGCTGGTCCGGGCGTCCTGGGACGAGGCGCTGGAGATCGCCGCGGCGGCGCACGTGCACACGATCAAGCGGTACGGGCCGGACCGGATCGCCGGGTTCTCCCCGATCCCGGCGATGTCGATCGTCTCGCACGCCGCCGGCTCGCGTTTCGTCGAGCTCATCGGCGGGGTGATGACCTCGTTCTACGACTGGTACGCGGATCTGCCGGTGGCGAGCCCGCAGGTGTTCGGTGACCAGACCGACGTGCCGGAGTCGGGTGACTGGTGGAACGCCGCCTACCTGGTGATGTGGGGCTCGAACGTGCCGGTGACCCGCACGCCGGACGCGCACTGGATGTCCGAGGTGCGCTACCGCGGCACGAAGGTGGTCGTGGTCTCGCCGGACTACGCGGACAACACCAAGTTCGCGGACGCCTGGCTGCCGGCACAGCCCGGTACCGACGCGGCGCTCGCGATGGCGATGGGGCACGTGATCCTGCGCGAGTTCTTCGTGGACACCCGGGTCGACTTCTTCACCGACTTCGCCTGTCGCTTCACCGATCTGCCGTTCCTGGTCACGCTGTCCACACAGGACGACGGGTACCTGCCGGGCAAGTTCCTGACCGCCGCCGACCTCGGTGACACCGCGCCGGAGGCGCGGCACAAGACCGTCCTGCTCGACTCGGCGACCGGGGAACCGGTGGTGCCCAACGGATCGCTGGGTTTCCGCTACGCCGACTCGGGCGTGGGGAAGTGGAACCTCGACCTCGGCGACGTGCAGCCGGCGCTGTCGATGTCCGGCCCCGGTACCCAGGCGGTCGAGGTGCTGCTGCCCCGGTTCGACGCCGACGGGGTGCTGCGCCGCGGGGTGCCGGCCCGGGAGATCAACGGCACGCTCGTCACCACCGTCTTCGACCTGATGCTGGCGCAGTACGGGGTGTCCCGGCCGGGGTTGCCGGGTGACTGGCCGACCGGCTACGAGGACGCGAGCCAGCCGTACACGCCGGCCTGGCAGGAACCGATCACCTCGGTACCGGCCGGCGCGGCGGAACGGATCGCCCGCGAGTTCGCCGACTCGGCCCGGCGGTCCGGCGGCCGGTCGATGATCATCATGGGCGCCGGCGTGTGCCAGTGGTTCCACGGCGACGCGGCGTACCGGGCGATCCTGACGCTGCTGATGCTCACCGGCAGCATGGGCCGCAACGGCGGCGGCTGGGCGCACTACGTCGGCCAGGAGAAGTGCCGGCCGCTGACCGGCTGGCAGACCATGGCGATGGCGCTGGACTGGACCCGGCCGCCACGGCAGATGATCGGCACCGGCTACTGGTACCTGCACGCCGACCAGTGGCGCTACGACGGCTACCCGGCGAACGCGCTCGCCTCGCCGCTGGCCCGCGGGATGCTCGACGGGATGCACACCGCGGACACCCTGGCGCTGTCGGCGCGGCTGGGCTGGATGCCGTCGTACCCGCAGTTCGACGCGAACCCGCTGGACCTGGCCGAGCTGGCGGGCGACGATCCGGCCGGCTACGTCGCGGACCGGTTGACCAGCGGCGGGTTGCGGTTCGCGGCGGAGGATCCGGACGACCCGCGCAACTGGCCGCGGGTGCTGAACCTGTGGCGCGCCAACCTGTTCGGCTCGTCCGGCAAGGGCAACGAGTACCTGCTCAAGCACCTGCTGGGCACCGGCACCGCGCAGGTACGTTCCGGCGAGACGCCGCCGGAGCACCGGCCGCGCGACGTGGTCTGGCGCGACGAGGCGCCCGAGGGAAAGCTCGACCTGCTGGTGTCGGCGGACTTCCGGATGACCTCGACCTCGCTGCTGTCCGACGTGCTGTTCCCGGCCGCCACCTGGTACGAGAAGCACGACCTGTCGTCGACCGACATGCACCCGTACGTGCACGCGTTCAACCCGGCGATCGACCCGCCGTGGCAGGCCCGGACCGACTACGCGTTGTTCGGTGCGCTGGCCGACCGGTTCAGTGAGCTGGCCGCCGACCATCTGGGCAAGCGGCGCGACCTGGTGGTCACCGCGATGCAGCACGACACGCCGGGGGAGACCGCGCAACCGGGCGGCGTGGTACCGGACTGGCGGCGCGACGGCGAGCGACCGGTGCCGGGCAGGACCATGCCGGCGGTGACGGTGGTGGAGCGCGACTACGCCGCGATCGGGCAGAAGTGGCGGGCGCTCGGGCCGCTCACCGAGCGGCTGGGCCTGCCGAACAAGGGCGTCACGTACCACCCGGACGAGGAGGTGGCGCAGCTCGCCGCGCACGGCGGGGTGATGTCGTCCGGCGTGGCGGCCGGCCGGCCGGCGCTGGACACTGCGGCGAAGATGGCCGAGGCGGTGCTGGCGCTGTCCGCCACCACCAACGGAAGGCTTGCCGAGCAGGGGTTCCGAGCGCTGGAGGAGCGGGTCGGCAAGTCGCTCGCCGACCTCGCCGATCCGGACAGCCGGATCACCTTCGCCGACACCCAGGCCGGCCCGGTACCGGTGCACGCGAGCCCGGAGTGGTCCGGCAGCGAGAAGGGCGGCCGGCGGTACGCGCCGTTCACCGTCAACGTGGAGCGCGGCAAACCGTGGCACACGCTGACCGGCCGGATGCACTTCTTCCTGGACCACGACTGGATGGCCGAGTTCGGTGAGCAGCTGCCGATCTACCGCGCCCCGCTGGACATGTCGGCGCTGTTCGGCGAGCCGCGCATCGGGCCGGACGGCGCGAGCGTGACGGTGCGGTACCTGACGCCGCACTCGAAGTGGTCGATCCACTCGGAGTACCAGGACAACCTGCTGATGCTGTCGCTGTCCCGCGGCGGGCCGACGGTGTGGCTGTCGGTCGCGGACGCCGAGGCGATCGGGGCCGCCGACAACGACTGGGTGGAGGCGGTCAACCGCAACGGAATCCTGGTCTGCCGGGCGATCGTCAGCCACCGGATGCCGACCGGCACCGCGTTCGTCTACCACGCGCAGGAACGCACCATCGACGTACCGATCTCCGAGGCCGGCGGGCGGCGCGGCGGCATGCACAACTCGCTGACCCGGGTGCTGGTCAAGCCGACGCACCTGATCGGTGCGTACGGGCAGTTGTCGTTCGCGTTCAACTACCTCGGCCCGACCGGCAACCAGCGCGACGAGATCACCGTCGTCCGCCGCCGCAGCCAGGAGGTCCGGTACCGATGAACGGCGGCATGCGGCCGGATCGGACCCGAACGGAGGTGGCGCGCTGATGCGAGTGATGGCGCAGGTCGGCATGGTGATGAACCTGGACAAGTGCATCGGCTGCCACACCTGCTCGGTGACCTGCAAGCAGACCTGGACCAACCGGGCCGGCATGGAGTACGTCTGGTTCAACAACGTGGAGACCCGGCCGGGGCTGGGGTACCCGCGCCGGTACGAGGATCAGGAGAAGTTTCGTGGGGGCTGGGTGCGCACCGGCCGCGGGAAGCTGAAGCCGCGCTCCGGCGGGCGGTTCAAGCGGTTGCTGTCCATCTTCGCCAATCCGGTGCTGCCCAACATCTCCGACTACTACGAGCCCTGGACCTACGACTACGAGAAGCTCATCGACGCGCCGCTGGGCGACGACTTCCCGGTCGCCCGGCCGAAGTCGCTGCTGACCGGCGAGGACACCCAGATCACCTGGAGCGCCAACTGGGACGACGATCTGGGTGGCGCGCCGCAGCACGCACCGGACGACCCGGTGCTGCAACGGATGCGGACCAAGGCGAACGAGGACGTGCGGCTGGAGTACGAGAAGGCGTTCATGTTCTACCTGCCGCGGATCTGCGAGCACTGCCTCAACCCGTCCTGCATGGCGTCCTGCCCGTCCGGCGCGATCTACAAGCGCACCGAGGACGGCATCGTCCTGGTCGACCAGGACCGCTGCCGGGGCTGGCGGATGTGCGTCACCGGCTGCCCGTACAAGAAGATCTACTTCAACCACCGCACCGGCAAGGCGGAGAAGTGCACGCTGTGCTATCCGCGGATCGAGGTCGGGTTGCCGACGGTGTGCTCGGAGACCTGCGTCGGCCGCCTGCGCTACCTCGGCCTGTTCCTGTACGACGCGGACCGGGTCGGCGAGGCCGCCGCCACCGAGGACGAGCAGCAGCTCTACCCCGCCCAGCTGGACCTGTTGCTGGACCCCGACGACGACGAGGTGATCGCGGCGGCCCGCCGGGACGGCATCCCGGAGGACTGGCTGGCCGCCGCGCGTCGCTCCCCGGTGTACCGGCTGGCGAAGACCTACCGGATCGCGCTGCCGCTGCATCCGGAGTTCCGCACCATGCCGATGGTCTGGTACGTGCCGCCGCTGTCGCCGGTGGTGGACGTGTTGTCCCGCACCGGGCACGACGGTGAGGACGCGGGCAACCTGTTCGGCGCGATCGACACCCTGCGCATCCCGATCGGGTACCTGGCCGAGCTGTTCACCGCCGGCGACCCGGCACCGGTCGCCTCGGCGTTGCGCCGGCTCGCCGCGATGCGCTCGTACCTGCGGGCGGACAACCTGGGCGAGACCCCGGACGAGTCGATCCCCGCGGCGGTCGGGATGACCGGGGCACAGTTGCAGGAGATGTACAGGTTGCTCGCGGTCGCGAAGTACGAGGACCGCTACGTGATCCCGACCGCGCACGCCGAGCAGGCCGCGCAGCTGGACGAGCTGGGCTGCTCGCTGGAGACCGAGGGCGGCCCCGGCATGTACGGCTCGGGCCCGTTCGGCGAGGCCTCGGGCCGGCCGGTACCGGTGTCGATCGAGACGTTCCATGCGTTGCGGCAGCGGCAGGAGAGCGATGGACGCTCCGACACCGAACACCGCTACAACCTGCTCAACTGGGATGGTTCCGGCCGCCCGGAGGGCATGTTCCCAGCCCCGAGCGAGCCGCCCGCGGCCGTCGAACGTGGTGCTCCGGGCCCGGATCCGGGTGCCGGTCGGCCACCCGGCGGGCACGACGCGGGGGAGTCGGGCCGTGGCTGACCGGGACCGTACCGTCTGGCAGGCGGGGGCGCTGCTGCTGTGCTATCCGGACCGCCGGCTGCGGGAACTGCTCCCGCTGTTGCGGGACGCGACCGCCGGCATCGCGCCGCTGGCCCGGTTCGTCGCCACGCTCGGCGCGACCCCACTGGCCGCGCTGCAGTCGTCCTATGTGGACACATTCGACTTCCGGAAGCGGTGCTGCCTCTACCTGACCTGGTACTCCGACGGCGACACCCGGCGCCGCGGCGGCTCGCTCGCGGCGCTGAACCGGCGGTACGCGGCGCACGGGTTCGCCGTCGCGGCGGGGGAGCTGCCCGACTTCCTGCCCGCGGTGTGCGAGTTCGCCGCGCACGCGCCGGAAGGGGTGGGTCGCGAACTGCTGGTCGAGCACCGGGCCGGGTTGGCGCTGCTGCGGTTGGCGCTGACCGACGCCGGCTCGCCGTACGCGGACGTGCTCACCGCGCTGTGCGACACGCTGCCCGGCGAGCAGCCCGCCGACCGGGCCGCCGCGCTGGCGCTGGCCCGTACCGGCCCGCCGACCGAGACCGTCGGCATCGACCTGCCACTCCAGCCGTACCAGAGGGGTACCTGATGGACATCGTGTTGTGGGCGGCGCTGCCGTACCTGATGGTGGTGGTGCTGGTGGGCGGCACCATCTGGCGCTACCGCTACGACCAGTTCGGCTGGACCACCCGCTCGTCCCAGCTGTACGAGTCGCGGCTGCTGCGGTTCGCCTCGCCGCTGTTCCACTTCGGCCTGCTGTTCGTGGTGCTCGGTCACCTGATGGGCCTGGTGGTACCGCAGTCGTGGACCGCCGCGCTCGGGCTGTCCGAGAACGGCTACCACGCGCTGGCGCTCACCCTCGGCGGCGTCGCCGGCATCGGTACCCTCGCCGGGATCGTGCTGCTGATCGTGCGTCGCCGCACCACCGGCCCGGTGTTCATGGCCACCACCCGCAACGACAAGGCGATGTACGTGGTGCTCGTCGCCGCGATCCTGGCCGGGCTGTGGGTGACGCTGGTGTTCAACGCGATCGAGCGGGCGTCGACCGGCGGCTACAACTACCGTGCCACGGTCGGGCCGTGGTTCCGGTCGCTGTTCTGGTTCCAGCCGGACGTCGGCAAGATGACCGCCGCGCCGGTCGACTACCGGATCCACACCCTGATCGGGATGCTGCTGCTGACGATCTTCCCGTTCACCCGGCTGGTGCACGCGTTCACCGCGCCGGTGCACTACCTGTTCCGGCCGTACCTGGTGTACCGGTCCCGGGACGCCGCCGGTCCGCGCGGTGCCGGTGCCTCGACCGCCCGCGCCTGGTCCCCGGTCGGTACCCGCGACCGCACCCGCTGACCGCAGCGCGGCGCCGGCAGGCTCGTGTCACGATCGGTGCGAGGTCGGTTCAGAATGGCGTGGCCGACAGTCCACTCCGACCTCTCCAGGAGACGCTCGTGCCCAGAGTCGCCGTCGACACCCCGGAGGCCACCGCCGTCGGGCCGTACTCGCAGGCCATCGACACCGGTGACCTGGTGCTGCTGTCCGGGCAGACTCCGCTGGACCCCGACACCGGTGCCCTGGTGGAGGGCGGGATCGAGGCGCAGACCCGGCAGTGCCTCGCCAACCTCTTCGCGGTGCTCGCCGCGGCCGGGCTGTCGCCCGCCGCCGTGGTGAAGTGCACCGTGTACCTGACCGACATGGCCGACTTCGCGGCGATGAACGCGGAGTACGCGCGGCACTTCGACCAGCCGTACCCGGCGCGCACCACCATCGGGGTCGCCGCGCTGCCGCTCGGAGCGGCGATCGAGATCGAGGTCATCGCCGAGAACAGCTGAGCGTACGGCCGGGGTCGCGCCGGTCGGGGTTCGCCGCAGGCCGGGCGAGGCAGGTCGCCGGGGCCGGGCGAGACAGGCCGCGCGGGCCGCGAGGCAGGTCGCTGCGGGCCGGGCGAGGCAGGTCACATAGCCGGTTCGGCCGGAACGGTTGCCTGCCCAGACAGAGCTGTCTAGTGTCGGTATCTGATTAGACAGACCTGTCTGTTCGTGAACTGCCGCCGGCGGTCCGCGACCGGACCCTCCGGGGGAACCGATGACCAGCGCGACCCTGTCCGACCTCCGCCGCCCCACCGGCACGCGGCACCCGACCGCGGCGCTGCTGCTGCTCGCCTCGATCGTGGTCACCCTGCTCGCCGCCTCCGCGGCACCGACCCCGCTGTACGCGACGTATGCCGCGGAATGGCACTTCTCGCCGATCACCACGACCGTGGTGTTCGGCACCTACGCCCTCGCCGTACTGGTGTCGTTGCTGCTGCTCGGCCGCATCTCCGACCATCTCGGCCGGCGCCCCGTCCTGCTCGTCTCGCTCGGGATCGCGGTCGTCGCGATGATCGTGTTCCTGACCGCCGGCAGCGTGCCCGCGCTGCTCGTCGCCCGGGCCGTGCAGGGCGTCGCGACCGGCGCCGCCATCGGTGCGGTCGGCGCCGGCATGCTCGACCTGCACAAGGAGCGCGGCGCGCTGGCCAACTCGGTCGCGCCCGGCGTCGGTACCGCCGTCGGGGTGGTCGGTTCGGCGGCCGTGGTCCAGTTCCTGCCGTTCCCGACCCACCTGATCTACCTGCTGCTCATCGCCGTGTACCTGGCCCAGGCGGTCGGTGTACTGCTGCTGCGGGAGACGGTGACCCGGGCGCCCGGCGCGCTGCGCAGCCTGCGCCCGGAACTGAGCCTGCCGCGCGCGACCCGCGGCGCGGTCGCGGTGGCCGCGCCGGTGCTGTTCGCGGTCTGGTCGCTGGTCGGCTTCTACGGCGCCCTCGCGCCGGGCATCGTCGCCGGCATGGCCCACTCGCACGCCCCGCTGCTGGGCGGGCTGGGACTGTTCCTCGCCGCGGCCGTCGGCACCATCCCGGTGCTCGCGCTGCGCACCGTGCCCGCCCGTACCGTGCTCTACCTCGGGACCATCGGGCTGCTCGCCGGCATCGCGCTGGTGGTCGGCTCGGTGTCCGCCGGCTCCGCGGTCGGGTTCTTCGTCGGTACCGCCATCGCCGGGCTCGGCTTCGGCGCCGGCTTCCAGGGCGGCATCCGTACCGTGGTGCCGCTGGCCGCGCCGCACGAGCGCGCCGGCGTGCTGTCCCTGCTGTACATCGTCTGCTACCTGGGCATGGGCGGGCCGGCGGTGCTCGGCGGCATCCTCGCGGTACGGCTGGGCAGCCTGCCGGCCGCGGCCCGCGACTACGGCATCGGGGTGCTCGTCCTCGGTGCGCTCGCGCTCGCCGGCCTGCTGCTGCGCCGCCCGCGCCGAGCCGCGCCGGTGACGGAGCGTCCGCACGGGCGACCCGGGGCAGACTGCCCGCAAGCCCTGGCCGATCCGGTCCGGCAGTAGCACGATCGAAGGTCGAGACGGAGGAGAGACGATGGCACGCGAACGCAAGATTCCGGGGCCGGATCACCCGATCACGGTGACACCGTCGACCGCCCGGGTGGTGGTGCGGCTCGGCGACACGGTGCTCGCCGACACGACGGCGTCGGTCGAGTTGCGCGAGGCCGGCTACCCGCCGGTGCACTACCTGCCGCCGAACGCGCTGGACCCGGCGGTGCTGCGGCCGACCGACACCACGACGTACTGCCCGTACAAGGGCGAGGCGTCCTACTACACGCTGGCGGTGGACGGCGCCGAAGCGGTGGACGCGGTCTGGACGTACCGGACGCCGTACCCCGCGGTCGAGCAGATCGCCGGGCACCTGGCGTTCTATCCGAACAAGGTGGACATCACCGTCGAGCCGTGAATCGGCCGGCAGCGGGGTGGCCGAGCGGGGCGGGCCGCGGGAACATCGGGGTCGGGTACGGAGGTGGGTGCGATGGCGACGAGGGCGGAGCAGGGCGCGGCACGGAAGCCGCCCCGGGAGCGGCTGCTCGCGGCGGCGAACGAGCTGTTCTACGCCGAGGGCGTACACACCGTCGGCATCGACCGGATCATCGAGCGGGCCGGCGTCGCCAAGGCGTCGCTGTACAGCACGTTCGGCAGCAAGGACGAGCTGGTCCGGTCGTACCTGGCGGGCCGGCACGCGCGCATCGCCGACCGGGTCGCCGCCGCCATCGCGCGGCACGACACCCCGCGCGAGCAGATCCTCGCCATCTTCGACTCGCAGGCCGAGACCTGCGCCGCCCCGGGCTTCAACGGCTGCCCGTTCGTGGCCGCGAGCGCCGAGTCACCGCGCGGCGGCGTGGTCGAGGAGGAGACCGACCGGTACCGGGCGTGGCTGCGCGGCGTGTTCGCCGACCTGGCGGCGAGGGCCGGGGTGGCCGATCCGACGGCCGTCGCGCACGCCCTGCACGTCATCTACGACGGTACGAGCGTCTCGGCCCGGATGGACCACGACGCGGCGACGGTGTCCCGCACCGCCCGCACCGCCGCGATCGCCCTCCTCGACGCGGCCACCTGACGCCGCCCGGCCGCGGTCACGCGGGTTCGGGGTCGGTGCCGATGGTGCGGATCATGGCGCGGGCCTTGGCGGTCTTGACCGCCGCGGTCAACGACTCGATGTCGTAGGCGCCGTAGTGCCGGCGGCCGTTGATGAAGAACGTCGGGGTGCCGGAGACGCCGGACAGCTGCGCCGACTCGACGTCGTCGGCGACCCGGGACTGCACCCACCGGCCGCGCAGGTCGGCCTTGAACTTCTCCACGTCCAGTCCCAGCGTCTCGGCGTGCCGCAACAGGTCGGTCGGCCGCAACTCGTCCTGGTGGTCGAACAGCAGGTCGTGCATCGGCCAGAACGCGCCCTGCTTGCCGGCCGCCTCGGTCGCCTTCGCGGCGAGGTACGCGCGCGGGTGCACGTCGCGCAGCGGCAGGTGCCGCCACACGTACCGGATCTCGGCGTGCCCGGCGAGCAGGTCGCGCACCACCGGCTCGGCCTGCCCGCAGTACGGGCACTCGAAGTCGCCGTACTCGACGATGGTCACCGGCGAGGTCGCGGGCCCGCGCACGTGGTCCCGGTCGTCGGCGACCGGCACGGCGAGGTCGACCAGGGTCTCGCCGGTACCGAGCAGGGCCCGGCTGCGGGGCAGCGGGGCGAGGCGCCCGGTCACCGCGAACACCGCCCAGGACAGCAGTGCCGCGCACAGCGCCGCGGACAGCACGCCGAGCTTCGCCTCGGCCAGCTGCTCGCCGTGGAACGCCAGCGTGGCGATCAGCAGCGACACGGTGAAGCCGATCCCGGCGATGGCGCCGCCGCCGGCGATCGCGGCCCAGCCGACCGGCGGCTGCAGCCGGCCGCGGCTGATCCGGTTCGCCAGCCAGCTGACGCCGAGGATGCCGATCGGCTTGCCCAGCACGTACCCGAACAGGATGCCCAGCGTGATCGGCGAGGTGTACGCGGTGGCGAGAAACCCTCCGTTGATCGGGATGCCCGCGTTGGCCAGCGCGAACACCGGCACGATCAGGTAGCTGGTCCACGGGTGGAACAACTGCTGCAGCCGCTCGTTCGGTGACAGCGCGGCGGCGAGCCCGGCCCGGGCGGTACGAGCCAGTTCCGGCGTCGGCTGTTCCCGGAACGAGCGGAACAGGCCGGTGGCGCGTTCCAGGTCGTCGCTGGCGGGCGGGTACGCCGCGGTCAGCAGGCCGACGGCGAGCCCGGCGACGACCGGTTCCACGTCCGCCGCCCGCAGCGCACCCCACACGACCAGCGCCAGTACGACGGTCACTACGCCCATGATCCGGCCGGCGATCGGCAGCCGCCGCAGCACCAGCAGCAGCACGAACGCGCCGATCGCGACCAGCACCGGTACCAGCGTGACGTGGCCGCTGTAGAAGAACGTGATGACGGCGAGCGCGACGAGGTCGTCGACCACCAGCACGGTGAGCAGGAACGCGCGGATCCGGTCCGGCAGCCGGCGGCCGACCAGCGCGAGCAGTCCGAGCGCGAACGCGGTGTCGGTCGACATCGCCGCGCCCCAGCCGTGCACGGACGGCTGGCCGGCGTTGATCGCCAGGTAGATGACGATCGGTACGGCCATTCCGCCGAGCCCGGCGAGCAGCGGCAGCGTGATCCGCCGCCGGTCGCGCAGCTCGCCCATGTCGAACTCGCGCCGCGCCTCCAGCCCGACCACGAAGAAGAACAGCGCCATCAGGCCGCCGTTGATCCACTCCCGCAGGCCCTGGGTGATGCCCATGTCGCCGAACCGGACCGCGAGCTCGGTGCCGAAGAACCGTTCGTACCCGGCGCCGTCGACGTTGGCCCACAGCAGGGCCGCCACCGCGGCGACCACCAGTACGGTGGCGCTGCCCGACTCGGTCTGTAGGAAACTGCGCAGCGCGGTTTCCCGGTTCGTCCCGGCGCTGCGCGCAGACCAGCGCCCCGACTCGGTCATCGTCTGGATCCGTTCGCGTGCACGTCCCCAGCCTGCCAACTCCGACCCGCCCCGCGGGCCCGATCGCCGCCGAACCTTCACCCAGATCACAGCCGGCGCGGACGGTGGTCGCGCACCGCCGCCGACCGGCTGCGGACCGTCCGGGCCGCCGCCGGCTTGCTGACATTCGCGTCTCGTCCGAGTCGGACTTGTCAGTCGGTCCCCGCGAACGTTCGCTGCCACCGCAGCGTGTCGCCGCGCAGCGCCTCCTCGGCCAGCCGCCGTGCCGAGTCGGTCTTCAGCGCAGCCAGCGAGGAGTCGATCCACGGCTGTACGTTCTGGTAGCCAGCCTCGCGGTACTCGACGGCCTGGACGAGGCATTCCAGCTTGTCGGCGTCCCGGGCCACGATCGCCTCGATGGTCTGGCGAGCCTCGTACTCGTCGACCACAGACTGGATCATGGCGCGCACAGGTTCCGGCGCGGAGGCGATCTGGTCGGCCGTGATCTTCTCGTTCGGAGTCGCATCGAGATAACGCCGACCGATGTGCGGGATGTCGGTAACTCGGGTCTCCTGCGAATCGTGCAACAGTCCCATCAGACCGACCCGGGAGGCGTCCGCCCCCTCCATCGCGGCCAACACGGCACCGATGATGCCGACCCGGAACGAGTGCTCGGCGACCGTCTCGGGACTCTTCTCGCCGACGAACCACCATCCGGTGCGCGCGGCACGCTTGAGCACGCCAGCCTCGAAGATGAAGCTCATCGCACCAGCAGCCTCCGCGTCAGCCATCACCAGACTCTCCCGCCCGTGGTCAAACCCCTGTACCCGCAGACCGTAGAGTACGGCGGTCAGGTCTCTCCTGGACCTTTCCGACAGCTCCGCGGCGTCCATGAGACGTTCGGCGCGAGTAACCAGCAACGATGCGGTGTCAGCTGCCGCTTGGGCAACGCCTGGACGTGCCTGCATCAGCGCCCACAAGGTGTGCACATTCAGATCGATGAACGCGTGATCGGCGTCGAGCCGATCAGCGATGTGTCGCAGCAACGTCGTCCCACGCCACCGTAGCGACGAGTCCGCCATGAACCGGTCGTCTGGCTGTTGCTGGTCGATCTCGCCGACCCAGAATGCCCAATAGTTCAGTCCCGCCAACTCCGATTGATCGTCGCAGTGAGCATGGGTGATGAAGTCGCGGAGCGGCTGGCGGTCACCTTGCCGGGCAAGGGAGGTGGCAACAGATCGTGCATCCACCCAGCGTGGAGTCCATGGCTGTGCACGGTGGAAGTAGGGAAAGGTGCCCGCCGGTGCGAGCCAGGCAGCCGGCGCTCCGGTTCGATCGAGGCTGCCCAGGTAACACGCCTGTCGATGCAACAGGATCACATCATCGTTTGAAGCGGCGCGATCCGCGAGCATCCGAAGGTTCTCGAAGAACCGCCGGCGGTCTGCGGCATCGAGCGAGGGGCCGGCAGCGGTCGGGCCGCGCCGTTCAGCAGGGGACAGATTGGCATGCTGGATGATTCGTGGCTCAGCTCCGGACACCGCCCAGCTGATCAGATCGGTCACTGCGTGGTTCAGCACCGACCAGCCAAGCGGATGATTGTCGACGGCGTCTGCGGGGTCAGAATCGAGGATCTGTCCGATCAGCAGGTCGGCTTCAGCTGCTCGGTCCAGCGCGTGCAAGAGAGTCCGGTGGCCACCGAGACGGACCAGACGCTGACGGATGGCGAGCGAATACCCATGCGGTACGGCGGTGAACGATCGGCGAGAAGACTCCCAACCCTGGACAGTGCCACGATCGACGCCGAGGTGCTCGGCGAGTTGTTCCTGACTCGCCGGGATTGACTCACGGATCAGCTTCATCAGGTAGCCGGTGACGACCCCGCGGCGCGGTCTCGATACTGGCATGTCGCACCTCTGCGCGTACTGACGGTCGGCGTTCCGGCGGGTCGTGGGCTTGATGAATCAACGAAGGTCCGATTACTCGTACCCATGGTGAGTCGTCCGCGGATCGCCCTGATCGTAGCGTGAACCTCACTGACGGTTCGAGTTGAGTGAGCGAACGAAGTGAGCGAGAACTTGGCGTGGATTCGGCCGGAGCTACGGAACCTACGTCATTCAGAAGAGGAGGGAATCGTGTTGCGACCTGCCGCGATGTCACCGCATGAAGCGCCGACGCTCGGTGTGGGTGTTGGCCAGACCATCCGCGTGCATGCTTTCGGACGGATCCGCGCCTCGGCCATCCGTTCTGGGCGGGGCTGGATCGTCAACGCGGGGGGCGACCAGTACGAGGCGAGAACACTCGACGAGGTCATTGCCAGCCTTGGGCTGCTGCCCGACCACCACGCGGGGCGGCAATGACCACGCTGGTGAGCCTGGCTGAGGAGCTGGGCATTTCGCGACATGCCGTCTTCACGCTCGCCGGCAACCTGATCGACAGGCACGGCTACCGCCGGGTCGTCGTCGATTCGCGTACCTCGGAGATCACGGCTGACGCGGAGCGAGCCATTCGCGCGTACATGCGCGGGTTGATCAATGTCATCGTGATCCACAACAGTTCGTGCCGTGGCCCGGTCGAACTGGCCGGGGACCGCTGGGAGGAAGATCCTCGGCCTGGCAGTGACGTCGACGGGACGCACGCGAGCTGGTTGGAGGGCCCAGACCGCGCGGTGGCGCCGTAAGAGCGCGACTCCCGCTTCGGGTCATGGGACGGGGTTGACGGGTGGGGTCGGGCGGGCCATGCTGCGGCAAGAACTTTCGTAGGATCGTTTCGAAAAGTCGATAACCGTCAGTCAGGTACGCCCCGCTGCGTCTCGGCCCCCAGCAGAACGAGGTGAGCACCTTGCCGCCCGTCCCCTCCCCGCACCGACGTCCCGACCGACCGCCACTCGCCCGCCGCATCGGCCGCGCCCTGCTCGCCGCCGTCGCGGTACTGGCAGTGATCGCTACGGCCGCGCCCGCGCAGGCCGCGCCGGCGCCGACACACCACCCGCGCGGCGCATTCGACACCTCGCCGGCCGCCGCCGCGGTCCGGCGGCTGATCGGCGCCAAGGCGAGCCAGGTGACGCTGCGCGCGGTGGACCGCGGCACCGCGAAGGACACCTTCGGCATCGACGCGCAGCACGGCCGGCTGGTGATCTCCGGTACCAGCCCGGCGGTGCTGCTGACCGGGTTCGGCTGGTACCTCAAGTACGTCGCGCACGTGGACGTGTCGCTGGAGGGCGACAGCCTGGCCGCGCTGCCGCGCCGGTTGCCGCTGCCGGGTGAGCCGATCACGCACACCTCGTCGGTGACGCACCGGTTCGCACTCAACGACACCAACGAGGGGTACGCCGGGCCGTACCTGTCCTGGAACGAGTGGCAGCACCGGATCGATGTGCTGGCCCTGCGCGGGATCAACGAGGTGCTGCTGTACGAGGGCTCCGAGTCGGTCTACCAGCAGACGTTCGAGCAGTTCGGCTACTCGGCGAACGAGATGCGCAACTGGATCCCGCAGCCGGGGCACCAGTCCTGGTGGCTGCTGCAGAACCTGTCCGGGGTCGGTGACCCGATCTCGCAGCACCTGATCGACCAGCGCGCCAAGCTGGGCCGCCGGATCGCCGACCGGTTGCGGTCGCTCGGCATGACGCCGGTACTGCCGGGCTACTTCGGCACCGTGCCGGACGGGTTCGCCGACCGCAACGCCGGCGCGAAGACGGTGCCCCAGGGCACCTGGAACAGCCTGCCGCGGCCGGACTGGCTGGACCCGACGAACGAGTGGTTCGGCAAGGTGGCGAAGGCGTTCTACACCGCGCAGACCAGGCTGCTCGGGCCGTCCACGATGTACAAGATGGACCTGCTGCACGAGGGCGGCAAGGCCGGCGACGTGGACGTGCCGGCGGCGTCGAAGGCGGTACAGCAGGCGCTGAACGCCGCGCATCCGGACGCGCTGTGGGGCATCCTCGGCTGGGAGTCCAACCCGCTGCCGGCCACCCTGCAGTCGATCGACCGGTCGAAGATGGTGGTCCTGGACGGGATCTCGGACCAGCCCAGCGTCACCGACCGGGACAAGGACTTCTTCGGCACCCCGTACGCGTTCGGGACGATCTGGAACTTCGGCGGGCACACGAACCTGGGCGCCCAGCTGACCACCTGGAACGAGAAGTTCTACCAGTGGCAGGACAAGCCGGGCAGCGCGCAGGACGGCATCGCGCTGATGCCGGAGGCGATCGACAACAACCCGGCCGCGGTCGAGTTCTTCACCGAACTGCCGTGGCGCAGCGGCCCGGTCGATCTGCACGACTGGTTCGCCCAGTACGCCACCGCCCGGTACGGCGGGTCCGACCCGCACGCCGCCGCGGCGTGGCGCACCCTGGCCGACACCGTCTACAGCTGGCCGGCCACCGTGGACAGCCGGCACCCGACGGCGCTGTTCGACAACCAGCCCAGCCTGTCCACCTCGTCCTCGCCGCTGCCGTACGACACCGCGGCGTTCGACACGGTGCTGACCGACCTGCTCGCGGTGCCCGCGTCGCTGCGCACCACCAGCGCGTACCGCTACGACCTGGTCGACGTGGCGCGCCAGGTGCTCGCCAACCACAGCCGGACCGCGCTGCCGCGCATCCTGGCCGCGTACCGGTCCGGTGACAAGGCGGAGTTCGACCGGCTGTCCGGCCGGTTCGAGGACCAGATCGCGTTGATGGACCGGCTGCTCGGCAGCGACGAGCACTTCCTGTTCGGCAGCTGGCAGCAGGGCGCGGAGCGGCCCGCGGCCGGGCCGGCCGAGCGGGCGGCGCTGCGCTACGACGTGCGGTCGCTGGTCACCCTGTGGGCCACCGGAACCACGCTGCAGGACTACGCCCGGCGGGAGTTCAACGGGCTGGTCGGCGACTACTACGGGCTGCGCTGGAAGACCTACTTCGACAGCCTGGACACGGCGCTGTCGACCGGAAAGCCGCCGGTACCGGTCGACTGGACCACCGTCGCGCAGGACTGGGCGCACGCCGACACCGAGTACCCGACCCGGCCGCACGGCGACGCGTACCAGCTGGCGAGCGAGGTGGCGGCGAGCCCGGACGGCACGCTGAGCCTGGGCAGCACGCACAACGCGGCGAAGCCCGGCGGTACGGTCTCGGTCACCGCCACGTTCACCAACCTGAACATGTTGCAGGGCACCGGAAAGCTCGCACTGGAACTGTCCACACCGGACGGTTACGCGGCGACGGCGAGCACGCCGAGCGACGCCGACGACGTGGCCGCCGGCGGTACCTTCGAGGCGACCTGGTCGGTGACGCTGCCGGCCGGTGCGACCGCCGGCGACATCGGCGACCTCGCCGCCACCGCGCAGTGGGGTACCGACGGGCACGCCAGCGCCGGCACCAGCGTGCTGGTCGCAGGGGAGGTGTCCGACGACTGGAAGACCGTCGACACCACCGACGCGTCGTACGCGCAGTCCGGTGACACGATCGCGATCGCCGGCGGCGGCGAGGACATCAACTCGACCGCCACCGAGTTCGCCTCGGTGTACCGGCCGGGTGCGCTGACCGACGGCACCGCCGCCACGACGACGGTGACCCGCCTCGACGCGCAGGCGCCGTACGCCCGGGCCGGGCTGATCGCGAGCAGCGACCTGACCAAGCCCGGTACCGGGTTCGCCGCGGTCGCGGTGACCCCGCAGCAGGGCTGCCTGTTCAACTGGGACCCGGACGGCGACGGGCTGCTGAACAAGGTGTCCGAGGTCGGCGGGTTCGGTGCCAGCGTGCAGGTGCGGCTCGGCCGGCACGGCGACACGTTCGTCGGCGAGTGCTCGTCCGACGGTACACACTGGACGGTCATCGGATCGGCGGAGCTTCCCGGCGCGACCGACGCCGAGGACGTCGGGATGTTCTTCACCGCGGTCGACCGGCACACCGGTACGGCCGGGCTGGGCGTGTTCGACGCCATGTCCACCGGCACGTTCACGATGCCGCGGGACGGCAGCGGCGACCCGCAGTGCAGCGTCGGCAAGCCGGTCACCGCGTTCAACGAGGAGAAGGGCCATCCGGCCACCGCGGCGAACGACGGCAGCCGGGCGAACTCCCCGTACTGGGGTGGTCCGCTGGAGGCCGACGGCACCTGGTGGCAGGTCGACCTCGGCGCGGCGACCGACGTGTCCCGGATCAACGTGCGCAACTACGTCGGCGGTGGCCGGTACTACACCTACCGGGTGGTCGCCAGCGAGGACGGTACGCACTGGTTCACCGTCGGCGGCCGGATGACCACCGCCGCGGCGACCGACGCCGGGGACACGTTCGACACCATCGGCACCGCCCGGTACGTCCGGATCATCGGGCTGAGCAACACCGCCAACGCGACCTTCCACCTCACCGAGGTCACCGTGTACGGCATCCCCGCCTCCTGACGCCATCACCGCCGGTTGTCGTAGGGGCGACCGGCAGGCTCCGCCACCCGCCGCTGCCACGGCGGGTGGCGGAGCGCCGGCGTACCCGGCCGAACCCGCTGGTCAGACGTTTGTGCAGGTCAGCAGCGGTGGCGTAACTCGGCCGAAACAGCCCGCGCGCTAGCGTCGATGGCATGCCGCAGCCAGCCGACCCACCGGACGCCGGCCCGCCCGAGCACTCCGGCCCGCCCGACCCGGCCGTGCCCGGTCTCGCCCGGCCGGCCAGCGCCGGGCTCCCCGGGAGTGGCGACCGGTCGGGCCAGGACGGCGCCGACGGCGGGCCGTCTCGCACCGAACGGCCGGCGGGGGAGCGGCGGGCGGACCGGGCCCGCCGGGTCGCCGACGTGCTGCGCCAGCAGATCCTGGCCGGCGGGTACGACGGCGCCCGGCTGCCGGACGAGGCCGCGCTGGCGCGGGACTTCACCGCGTCGCGCAACACGGTGCGGGACGCGCTCGCGCTGCTCGCCGCCGAGGGGCTCGTGCAGCGCCGCCGCGGCATCGGTACGGTCGTCGTCGGTCACCGGCACCCGCACCCGCTGGACCGGCTCACCGGGCTGGCCGAGACGCTCGGCGCCGCGGGCGAGGTACGCAACGAGGTCCGGGTCGCCGAGGTGGTCACCGCGCCGGCCGCGGTCGCCGCCCGGCTCGGCCGTACCGTGGTGCACCTGGAGCGGGTCCGGCACCTGGCCGGCAGCCCGCTGTCGCTCGACAACAGCTACCTCGCCGTCGACGTCGGCAGGCGGTTGCTCGGCGCCGATCTCGCCGGTCGCGACGTGTTCGGGCTGATCGAGGAGGCCACCGGGCAGCCGCTCGGCGCCGCCGATGTCACCGTCGCGCCGGCGGTGGCGGACGCGAACACCGCCGCGCTGCTGGCGGTACCGACCGGGGCGCCACTGTTCGCGATCGAACGGCTCAGCCGGCTCGCCGACGGCCGCCCGGTCGACCTGGAGTACCTGCGGGTCCGCGGCGACCGGATGACCCTGTCCGCCACCCTGCACCGATGACCCGCGACACCCCGTCCGGCGACACCCCGTCCGGCGATGCCCCGATCGGTGGCACCCGGTCCAGTGACGCCGCGGCCGGTGCGGCCCGGCCGGCCGCGAACCGATCCGCCGACCGTGCCTGCGGCGCCTCGTCGGGCGGCGACCCGGTCCGCGGTGGCGCTGCCCTGACGGTGGCGATGGGCTTGTGCGTGGCGCTGGTGGTCGGCATGGTCTCGGCGCTGAACCTGGGCATCCCGTTGCTGTCGGCGAGCGACCTGCGCCCCTCCGCGGAGGCGGTGGTGTGGGTCGTCGACGGGTACGTGGCGGTCTTCGCGTGCCTGCTGATCCCGGCCGGCGCGCTGGCGGACCGGTTGGGCCGCAAGGGAACCCTGCTCGCCGGGATGAGCGTGTTCGGGCTCGGCGCCGCGCTCTGCGCGCTGGCACCGACCACCGGCGTACTGATCGCCGGCCGGATGCTGTCCGGTCTCGGCGCCGCCGCGGTACTGCCGAGCACCCTCGCGCTGCTGCTCGCGCCGGTCCCGGCCGCGGGAGGTTCGAGGCGGGCCCTGGACGGGCACCGCCGCAGCCGGCGGATCGCGGCCTGGTCGTCGATGACCGGCCTGGCCGCGGTGCTCGGCAACGTCGGCGGCGGCGCCGCGCTGCAGACCGGGTCCTGGCGGGTGTTGTTCGCCGCCGCGGTACCGCTGACCGGCGCCGCGGTGGTCGTCGCCGCGCTGGCCGCCCCGCGGGTACCGCGGCACGCTGGCCGGCCCGATCCGGTGGGCGCCGGGCTGCTGACCGCCGGTGTGCTGGCGCTGCTGTTCGCGGTGATCGCCGCACCCCGGTACGGCTGGCTCGCCGCGCCGGTCGTCGCGGCCGCGGCGCTGGCGGTACTGCTGCTCGCGGGCTGGGTGTGGCACGGCAGCCGGGCCCGGTCACCGCTGCTGGACCCGCGCATCCTCGCCGCGCCGGCGGTCCGCGCCGGGGCGCTCGGCATGGCCCTGACCTTCGTCGGCATGTTCGCGGTGATGTACCTCAACGGCCAGTTCCTGCAGTACGTCCGGGGCTTCTCGGTACTGGGGTCCGGGCTGCGGCTGCTGCCGATGGCGGCGGCGCTGTACCTGGCGCCGCGGGCCGGCGTCGCGCTCACCCGCCGGTACGGGCGGCGGGCCGGGGTCGGCGCCGGCCTGCTGGTGCTCGTCGCCGGCCTCGCCGTGGTCGGCAACCTGGACGCGCACACCGGCTACCCCGGCTACGTGCTCGGCGTGGTCCTGGTCGCGGCCGGGTGCGGGCTGGCCGGGCCGGTGCTGTCCGAGGTGATGGTGACCGCGTTGCCGGCGTCCGCCGCCGGTACCGGATCGGGGCTGCAGAGCCTGACCCGGGAGCTCGGCAGTGCGATCGGCGTCGCGGTCGCCGGCAGCCTGATCACCGCCGGGTTCGACGCCCGGTTGCCGCCGGCGGCCGGCGATCCGAGCACGGTACCGGCCGCGCTCGCGGTCACCGGCGTCGACCGGGGCGCCGTGCTCGACGCGTTCACCGGTGCGGCCGGTACCGCGCTGCGCATCGTCGCCGTCGCGATCGCGGTGCTGGGCGTGCTCGTGGTGTGGTGGCTGCCGGGTGGCCGTGCCGGTCAGAATGCCCACACCGCCCCGGACGGCAGTGGGTAGTTGTGCCGTACGACGCTGGCCGCCGTTCGCCGAAACTGGGGCTCCCGACGTCCGACGAAGGAGGACGGCCCGTGAGCGAGCGTCAGCGAGTGAACCATGGGTATCGCGTGTCGTGCCTCATCGGGCTGCCGACGGAGGAGGAAGGCCGATGAGTTCCGGCGGTTTCAGCATCAACCCGACCGCGGTGCGGGCGCTCACCTCCGACGTGTCCGGCCTGACCGGCCGGATGGGCGAGGTGATCAGCGGCCTGGAGACGGCGGTCCTGGACGGGCTGTCGTTCGCCGCGCTGGGCAGCCCGGTCGCCGCCGCGAACGCCACCCTGCAGAGCCAGCTGGTGGCGTCGCTGCGCAGCGCGATGCAGCTGTTCGAGAAGATCAACGGGCACGTGCAGCAGTCCAGCGACGACTACGCGAGCACCGACACCGCGGTCGCCGACGGGTACGGCGGCCAGCAGGGCGGTGGCGGTACGACCGCGGGCGGGCCCACCGATGCGCTCGACCCGGCCGTGGTGCGCAGCATCATGGACTCCGAGGGTGCGTCCGGCGAGCAGGGCGGTGTCCGCGAGCTGTACGGGTTCCGGCAGAGCGAGCACAACGGCTACGACCAGATCCTGGCCGCCCGCAACCGGTACGGCCAGGGCAGCCCGCAGGAGGTCGCGGTGGTCAGCGGCCTGCTGTCCGACCACGCCCGCGCGGCCGGCGCGCTCAACTTCTCCGACCCCGGGGTACAGGCGGCGATCGTGTCCGGCGCGCACATGCGCGGCGAGGGTGGTGTGCAGGCGATCCTCAACTCGATGGCGGGCGACCCGATCCACCGCAGCGGGACGCTGTCGCAGCACACCATCCAGACCATCCAGCAGATGACGCCGGAGCAGTTCCAGCAGTCGTACCACGACGCCCGGATCGACTACGACCGGGCGATCTACGGCAACACCACCACGCATCAGGGCGGGGTCACCGACAACTGGTGGCACCGGTACGGCCACGGGCTGACCGAGCGGTACGACCGGGAGCAGCAGGAGTTCCTCGGCCTCTCCCACGGCAACGGCCAGTAGCCGGCGCCCCTCGAACTGAGGCGTCGCCCGCCTGCCCGCGCAGTGCGGGCGGCGCCTCGCTCCACCGGAGGCCCCGGCCGGGCCTCCCACCAGCCGGCGCCGGGGTGCGCCGCCGAGACCGCACCCCGGCGCCGTTCTGCGCCGCTGAGACGGCGCCCAGCGCCGTTCTGTGCCGCTGAGACGGCGCCCGGCGCCGTTCTGTGCCCCGTTCGCCGTGGCTCAGTCCAGCGGTCGGTCGAGTCGCAGCCGCAGCAGGTCGGCGAGCGGCAGCGTCTCCCCGTCCCGGGCGCCCTCGCCGACGGTCAGCGGCGGCGGGGTCGGCGCGACCCGCGCCCCGCGCACCCGGGCGAGTGCCGAGTCCGGTACGGACAGGATGTAGAACTCGCCGTCGGTGCCGACGGCGATCGACCGGTCGGGCTTCAGGTACCAGCCGCGCAGCCCGGTGCGGTACCGGTGCCGGCCGCCGTACCCGCGCGCCGTGAGCGGCACCGGTGCGACGCCGCGCTCCGTCACGTCCCGGACGAACCGGGCGACCAGCTCGCCGGCCCGCCGCTGTTCCGCCTCCCGTACCTTGCGCTGGGCGTCCACGTGCACCTCGGCCGCGTGCGCACTCGCCTGCCGCCGCGCCGCCCGCTCCCGCTCGCTCACGACCCCTCCCGCAGGGTGTCGTCGCGGTGGCCGGGGTTGAGGACAGGCCCAACGCGGTCGACCAGGCGGGTCATCTCGTAGCCGATCCGGCCGACGTCGCAGTCCGGGGGTGCGAGGACGGCGAGGCAGGCGCCGTCGCCGATACTCATCAGGAACAGCAGCCCGACCGACATCTCGACGACGGTCTGCACCACTCGGCCGCCGCCGAGCAGTTCCGCGCCGCCGGCCGCGAGCGAGGTGGTACCGGCGGCGATGGCGGCGAGCTGCTCGCCGGCCTCGGTGGGCAGCCGGCCGGACGAGGCGAGCAGCAGGCCGTCGGCGGAGACCGCGATGGCGTGTGCGGCGCCGGCGTCGCGCGCGAACTGCGCGAGCAGCCAGCCCATCGTGCCGTCCGGTCGCGCCGTCATCGTCCCAGTCTCGCCCATCGGGGGCCCTGACGGCGGCCCGGAACAGGTGGCGATTCGGCGCCGATTCGAGTTGAACTTCTGCGCTGCAAATTGCAGGCGAGGTTGCTGGTTAATCCACTGAAGAAGAAAGGTTGATGATCTTCACCTTCGCCTGAACATCTCCTACACTTTGTCCCGGTAGTCATCGAACCACCCGTTGGGCGGTTGAGCATGTCCCTGCTGGTTCCCGGCGAGAGTTCCGAGAGCGGGCCGACACCCGAGGCGTCGGCTCGGTTGTTCGACGCCCTGGTGGAGTCGTCCCCGCATCCGATCGCGGTCTACGCGCTGGACACCGGTGTGATCGACTACGTCAACCTCGGCATGGTCGGACTGACCGGTCTGTCTCGTGCCAGCCTGGTCGGCGCGCGGCTGCGCGACCTGCTCACCGAGGTCCAGCCGAGCCCCGGCTACGCCGACGGCCGCCTCAACGGGCAGTACGGCCTCGCCCTGCCGACCGGTCGCACCCGCATCATCGAGGCCCGCACCGAGCTGATCGCCGCCGCCGGCGGCAGCTGCGGCCACCTGATCGCCTGGGACGTCACCGAGCAGGCCGGTGAGCAGCGCAAGCTCGCCTACCAGGCCACCCACGACGCGCTGACCGGGCTGTTCAACGAGGCGCACGCGGTGGCCTACCTGTCCAGCGCGCTGCGCCACCTGCGGGCCGACCACGACCACAGCATCGCGGTGATCTACCTCGACCTGAACGGCTTCAAGCGGATCAACGACTCGTACGGGCACCAGGTCGGCGACGAGATCCTCGCCGCCGCGGCCCGCCGGCTCGCCTCGGTGACCCGCGCCGGCGACCTGGCCGCCCGGCTGCACGGCGACGAGTTCCTGGTGGTCTGCAAGGTGAACAACACCATCCACGCCGCGCACATCGTGGACCGGATCCGCGCCGTGCTGCGCGAGCCGTACCCGGTGGCCGGTGGCGCGCTGCACGCTCCGGCCAGCATCGGCGTGGCGGTGGCGATCGACCCGGCGGTGCGCGCCGACGCGCTGGTGCGCTGCGCGGACCAGCGGATGTACAGCGACAAGCGGCTGGTCCGGATCGCCTGACGCCCCCTGTTGGGCGGATCGTGTTCGCGTCCTTCCGCTCGGTACATCGTTGTCCTCCAAGTGCGGGCGGGGTGCGCATCGCGCCGGACGATGAGGCAGGATGTTCCTACGTTCGCCAGAGTCCCGGCATTTTCCGAAGTGTCGGGCATCGGGGGATGAGGTCCGGCTGCCGGCCTCGCGGCGAGCACCGGTCCGCAACGACGTGGATGGTGAGCCGTGCACACGATGGCCGTGCACTTGACGACCGGCTGGCCGCTGTTGGCTGCCGCCGCCGCGCTGGCGGTGATCGTCGTCCTGGTCGTGTTGGTTCTGCTCGCGGTTCGGCGTGCCCGCCGAACCGCGGCGGCGCCCCCCGATCCGGCGACCGCGGCGCGCCCGCCGGCCGAGGCGGACCCGGCGGCCCGCACCGCCGAGGGTCGGTCGCCGGGTGACCCACTGCGACCCGCCCAGTCGCCAGGCGAGGCGTCGAGCCGGCCGCTGGGCTCCGTCGGGGCGCAGCCGGCACCGGACCGCGTCGCGATCGGGGGCACCGTCACCGCGGACGGCCCGTCGATCGGCGGCGCCGCGCCGGCCGGGAACGAACCGGTACCGGCGGCCGAGCGGCGCTGGTCGGAGATCGACATGCGGGAGCTCGCCGCCGCGTCCCGGCAGCTGGCCCGGCCGGTACTGCGGGGCGTGGTGACCGGTGGCTCCGGGGAACCGCTCGCCGACGCCGTCCTGACCGTCATCAACGTGGCGGGCGGGCAGGCGGGCAACGCCCGGACCGGTGCCGACGGCGGCTACCAGCTCACCATGCCGGCCGAGGGCGGGTACGTGGTGATCGCGCGCGGCCTCAACCACGAGCCGCACGCCGCCACCGTCGAGGTGCACGGCGTGCTGACCACCTGCGACATCCGGTTGGCCTCGTCGGCCGGGCTGACCGGTACGGTCGCCGACCCGGACGGCTCGCCGGTGGCCGGTGCCACGGTGATCCTCACCAACACGGCCGGCGCGGTGGTGTCCGCGCTGCGCAGCAACGCGCACGGCGGCTACGGCGTGACCGACCTGACCCCCGGGCTGTACACGGTGACCGCGACGGCGCCGGAGCGCGAACCGATGGCGCTCCTGGTCGACGTGCCGCCGACGGGAATCGCCCGGCAGGACGTCACCTTCGCGCCGCGCACGCTGACGCTCGCCGGGACCACCCGGCACTCCGACGGCCGGCCGCTGGCCGACATCCGGGTGTCGGTCGTGGACAGTTCCGGTACCGAGGTGGCGACGACCTACTCCGACGCGTCCGGCCGGTACCGGTTCACCGGGCTGCGGCCGGGTCACTACACCGTCGCCGCGTCCGGCTATCCGCTGGTCAGCACGCCGCTGGACGCCATCGGGCGGGTCGAGGACCACGACATCAGACTGGGGTACGCCGCTTCGCCGGCGACCGCCGCCACCGTCGACGAGGAGTACGCGCAATGACCGGCCAGGCCCTGACGGTACGGATCGAGTCCGGCGACGGGTGGCCGGTGGCCGGCGCGATCTTCACGCTCACCGACCTGTCCGGCCAGCAGGCCGGGATCGCGGTGGCCGACGAGGACGGTGGCGCCCGGCTCGACCCGCCGCCGCCCGGGCCGTACACGGCGATCTTCACCGCGCCGGGGTTCAGCCCGTCCGCGACGGCCGTGGTGGTACCGGACGGGCGGCCGGCCGAACTCGGTACGGTGCGGCTGGACCGGATCGCCACCGAGACGACGCTGCCCGAGCCCGGCGTCTGGACCATCGACCCGATGCACACCACCGTCGGCGTCACCGTGCAGCACGCCGGTATCTCGTCGGTGCGCGGCCGGTTCACCGAGTTCGCCGGGTCGCTGATGATCGGCTCGCCGACCGAGTCGTCCACCGTCACCGCCACCATCCAGGCCGAGTCGGTGGACACCGCGAACAAGATGCGGGACGACCACCTGCGCTCGCCGGACTTCCTGAACGTCGCCGAGCATCCGACCATCACCTACCGCGGGGTCGGGATGACGCCGGCCGGCCCGGACCGGTGGACGGTGCGGGGCGACCTGACGCTGTGCGGTCAGACCCGGCCGGTGCCGCTGGACCTGCGGTACCTCGGGGTGGACACCGACCCGTTCGGGGTGGTGCGGGCGGGGTTCAGCGCCAGCGCGCAGCTGCGCCGGCAGGACTTCCGGATCCGGTTCGCGCAGACGCTCGCCACCGGCATCGCGATGGTCGGCAGCACCGTCCGGGTCACCCTCGACGTGGAGGCCGTCCAGGGCGACACCCTGCCGTACTGAGTCAGCGACCGTTGCGCGAGTGGCTCGGCGGTTCGCCGGTGACCTGCTTGTACTGCCGGGCGAAGTACGCCGGGTCGGGGTAGCCGAGCGCGTGCGCGATGCGGGCGGCGGACATCGTGGTCCGGGTCAGCAGCTCGTGTGCCCGGTCGATCCGGGCCCGGATCAGGTACCGGGTGGGCGACAGCCCGGTGCGCGCGGCGAACCGGCGGGTGAACTGCGCCCGGGACAGCCTGGTGCGGGCGGCGAGTTCGGGCACCGTCCAGCGGCGACCGGGATCGTGCCGCAGGTCGCCGGCGATCTCGTCGAGCACCGCGTCGACCGGGTCCGGCGCCGGCCGGCCGGCATCCGTCCACAGTAGACAGAGCAGCTGTTCCAGGCAGAGCAGCACGGTGCGGGCGGCGTACCGGCCGGGCTGCCGGTGTGCCGCCTCGGCCCGGCGGGCCAGCGCCACCACCAGCGCGCGGTCGTGGGTGACGGATCCGTTGTGCGGCGGGACGATCCGGGGCGGGGGCAGCCGCGCGCCGGCCGCGTCGTACGCGTCGAAGTGGATGCCGAACACCAGCAGCCGGCGGCGCGGGTCGTGCCGGGCCCGGGGCGCGTCGCCGGGCCCGAACACCGCGCAGCTGCCGGCCGTCAGCGCGATCGCGCGGTCACCCCACCGCAACGTACCGACGCCGTCCAGCACGCACCACAGCAGGTACTCCGGGAGTGGCCGCGCGTCCCACGACCAGTCGGCCTCGCAGCGCCAGTACGTCGGGGGCGACACGGCGCGCAGCACCGGCGGCGGCCAGTCGAGCAGTGCGGACTCGGGTGGCGTCGGCATCGTCGCGTGCGTCAAAAGTGCAACCCTCCGCGCGGATCATCCATGGCACCTGCCCCGCTACGGCGGTCATTCTAGGCGGTACGGACCGAGCGCCGGGAGGATCACGATGAGCGAATCGTTCAGCAGGGACGGGTACCTGGTCGCGCGCGGGCTGTTCGCCCCGGACGAGGCGGCCCAGCTGCGCGAGCACGTCATGTCGGTACGGCGCCGGCACCGCGACGAGCACGACCTGGTCGGCGTGGACGCGGGCGCACGGGACCCGCTCCGGCGGTACCCGCGGATGGCGCAGCTGCACCGGTGGGACGACACCACCCTGCGTTGGCTGCTCGACCGGCGGCTGCGCGACGCGCTGGTCGGCCTGCTCGGCACCGAGCCGTACGCGGTGCAGTCCATGGTGTACTTCAAGCCCGCCGGGTCCCGCGGCCAGGCGCTGCACCAGGACAACTTCTACCTGCGGGCCGAGCCCGGTACCTGCATGGCCGCCTGGCTGGCGCTCGACGCCGCCGACGAGGACAACGGCTGCATGATGGTCGTGCCGGGCAGCCACCGGTGGCCGGTGCTGTGCACCGAGAAGGCCGACACCACGGTGAGCTTCACCGACGTGACGGTGCCGCTGGCCGGGCAACGCCCGGTGCCGGTGCCGATGCGACCCGGTGACGTGTTGTTCTTCAACGGGTCCCTGGTGCACGGCAGCCTCCCGAACACCAGCGCGGACCGCTTCCGCCGCGCCCTGATCGGCCACTACGTCTCGGGCGAGGCGGAGCGGGTGGCCCGCTACTACCACCCGGCGCTGCGGATGGACGGCACCCCGCTGGAGCTGGCGGTCGCCGCGGGCGGTGGTCCCTGCGGCGAGTGGGTCGCCGGCACGGACGGCCCCGAGATCGCCCTGACCGGCACCGAATCGGTCACCCGCAAGCACGAGTGACCACCGGCCGGCCCTGCGCCGAACGGCGTTCCCGGCAGGTTCCGACCGTGTGGGCCCGGCGGCCCGGTTGGTCAGGGGCCGGTGAACAGGGCGGCGGCGCGCCAGTCCTGGCCGTCCAGCAGCGGACCCGAGACCTGCACCCCGGCCGGTGCCGGCAACCCGCCGACGATCGGGTACCGGGTGAGCGTGCCGCCGGCGTCCACCGAGTACCAGTAGTCGCCGGCGGTGAACATGCCGCGCACCCCGGCGAAGGTGCCGGACAGCTGGTGCCGGTCCGCGCCGACGGCGCCGCTGTCCGGCGCGAACCACCGCCAGTACAGGGCGCTGGAGCCGGCGAGCGTGTAGTACAGCCGGCCGGCCCGGTAGGTGATCGAGGTGACCGAACCGAGCTCGGCGAAGAACGGCGACGGCGAGCCGCGGTAGGTCTGCCCGCTGCCGGTGGACACGGTGTCCCAGTACGGATCGTGGTACGGGTCGAGCACCTGCGGCGTGCCCGGCACCCCGCCGGTGAACGGGCGCCGGGCCAGCGTGCCGTCGTCGGCCAGCGTGTACAGGAAACCGCCGACCACGAACCCGCCGCGCAGGTGCTGCCACCCGCCGCCGGTGGCCGTGGTGCTCGTGGCGCCGACCCCGGTGTCCCCGTCGTACCCGCGCGCCGCCAGCGTGTCCGCGCCGCCCCGGCCGGCCAGGTACACGGTGCCGGGCAGGGTGGGTACCGCGGTGCCGACCGGGTCGGTGCCGCCGCGCACCGGCAGGCAGCCGATCCGCTCCCGGCGGTACTGGAAGTTGCCGAGGAAGTCGGTGTCGTAGCCGAGCCACAGGCAGTCGTCGGTGACGGCCATCGCGGAGATGCCCACCCCGCGCGGGTTGCGGCCCGGGTTCCAGGCGTACGGCAGGCCGCTGACCGGATCGAGCGCGGCGACGCTCGCCCGGCCGACCGCACCGGCGCCGGCCGAGTCGCGCCCCGCGGTGTTGTTCAGCCAGCGGAAGTGACCACCGACGTACACCGCGGTGCCGGTCACCGTGGTCGACAGGAACGTGTCGCCGCCGGAGTGGTCCACCCAGGTCGGTGTGACGTCGCCGCCGACCGTGTCGGTCTCCCACCGGCTCGCCGAGTCGCACAGCGCGGTACCGCCCGGGCCGCCGGTGGCCACGACCACGAAGTACGAGCCGTCCGGGGCCATCGCCACGTCCCGCACCCAGGAGTCGAACGCGCCGGCGTTGCAGGTCGCGCCGAACGCCGTGGTGGCGAACGTCGGATCGACGCCCGCCGCGTCGGACCCGAGGGTGAGCCGGACGATCTGGTCGTGCGCCACCCCGTCCGCGGTGCGGAAGTTGCCGATCACGATCATCGTGGCGCCGTCCGGCGTGATCGCCCACGCCTTCGTGCCGACCGCGCCGGTACCGAAGTTGTGGTGCCCGGACAGTTGCACGTCGAGGTAGTCGTCCAGCGCGCCGGTGCCGGCGTCCAGGCTCGCCAGCCCGGAGCGGGCCAGACCGCCGACGGTGTGGAAGGTACCGCCGAGCAGCAGCCGGCCGCGCTGCACCGCGAGCTCGGTGACGATCCCGTTGACGTACGGCGGGTCGAACGACCGCACCAGCGAACCGTCGGCGAGGTCGAGCAGCGCGACGCCCTTCTGCGCCACCCCGTCGACGCTGCCGAACCGGCCACCCACGTACACGGTGCCGGCAGGGCCGGGCGCGATCGCGTCCACCTCACCGGACAGTGCCGGTACGAACGTCGTGGACACCGCGCCGGTCGCCGCGTCGAACGCGAACAGGTACGGCCGGGACAGCTCGGTGTCGCTGCCCGCGTCGGCGACCTGGGTGAACGTACCGCCGGCGACGATCGTGTCGCCAATCCGCGCGATCGCCTGCACCGCACCGTCCGCGACGTTCGGGGTGCCGGCCCGCGGCCAGTCCCGCACCAGCTGCGGCGTGGTGGCCCCGGCCTGCGCCGGTCGCGTGGTCAGCGCGGCGCCGCCGGTGGTGAACACGATGGCGAGCGCGGCGGTCAGCAGTACCAGGGCACGGTGGGTTCGGCGGTGGGTCACGGCGGCTCCTGTGAGGGACAGGTCGTCTGCGTCGTATCGCAGTCGGTGCGCGGCTAACGACGTACCGTCGTCTCTAACGCCCGATGTCCCGATTGGTCGCGCCCCGTCCCTCGTCCGTGCATCTCCGGGCTGGCCTCCTGCGCCTCTGCGCTGCCAGGCAAATCGGCTCGTCCCAGTTCGAGGGGGTAGCGGTACGTTGCTCTACCGTGCCGCGCTGCCGTTGTCACCTTCGTGTTCGGGCTCATCCGTGATTACCACCGCGGGTCAGCTTCGCTCGCGGCTCGGAGCCAGTCGCCAGACCCGCCAGCAGCCGGTGCTTCGGTAGCGGCGGATGGTCCCGATCAGCGTGGTGGGCCGCCAGCCTTGCGGCTCATGCGCGATCAGTGGGTTCAGGGCGATGGCGGGCAGAGCGGGTTCGCGGGAAGCTCATCGGTCGCGGCTTGCGCCTTCAGGCCAGAACACGGTGACCGGTACAGCGTGCTCGCGGGCCAGTGCGACGACGTCGGCGGTGCCGCCGTAGCCGCGGGCGGGTTGGCCGTCCCAGACTGCCCACAGCTCGTCGATGCGGCCGAGCATGGTGGTGCTGGCGTCCATGTGGGACTGCTCGGTGGATTCGATGTGGTGCAGGCGATGTACCGAACCTGCGCGGGCGAGGAGTTCGTCGTAGCTGAGGCGGGCGTGCTCGGCGAGCCCGTCGCGGTAGCGGGCGGCGGGGACGATGACGGTGATGTGGCCGCCGGTGTCGAGGACTGCGCGGGCGAAGATCTGGTCGGCGCCGTCGGCGAGGCAGGTGACGCCGTGCACCGGTTCGTCGCGCGCGGCGAGCTGGCGCCGGATCCGGGCGTCGACTTCGGTGCCGACTGCGTCGGGCAGTGCCTGGTGACCGGTGATTCCGATCGTCCTCATCACAACCCTGTCGTGTAGGCGGCGGTGAGCCGCTGGTCAAGTTCACGTACCGGTGCCGCGGTGTTGCTGGCGAGCGTGCCGCGGAACCGCCGTACGGCCTGCAGGGTGCGCTCGGAGCCGAGCCGCGCGGCGGTGTCGAACGCGGTACAGCCCAGCGCGCACGCCTCGTCCAGTTGGCCGATCGAGGCGAGGACGCTGGCTTGCTCGACGGCGGCCAGCGCTTCCTGCTTCGGGCTGCGGGAGATCGCGGACGCGACCCGGTACGCCGACATCGCGGTGCGGGCCAGTCCGAGGCGCGCCGCCGCGGTCGCCCGGTACGTAGCGATCTTGGGTGCGTCGAAGCGCATCAGCCAGGGCCACACCGGCGCCGCGTCGGGCGTGGCCTCGATGCGTTGTTCGGCGCGCGCCAGCAGCCGCATGCCGTCGCGGTCGCCCAGGTACGCCATCGCGACACCTTCCAGCACGTCCAGCCAGGCGCGCGCGATGGGCGGCGCCAATCGGGGCAGCCGTGCCGCGGCGTCGCGGATCAGCGTCAGGCCCGGCTTCGGGTCACCGGCACTGACGGCGTACTGGCCCAGCGATGCCTGCATGTAGATCGGCAACAGCGGGTGCCCCGACTGCCGCGCGGCGGTCACGGCGAGTCGGTAGTAGCGTCGTGCCGGTTCGGCCTCGTCCAGGTCTGCGTGCAGCCATGCGGCGAGCCCGGCGGTTTCTGCCACCACCGCGTGCAGGGACCGTTCGTTGCCACCGGCCCGGTCGGCGAGCTGCCGTGTCAGTGTCAGGTGTGCGCTGACCGGACGGGTGAGCATGCGCGCCGGGGTGCGCTGCTCTACGCGCCGGTACACCGCCGCGGACAGCATCAGGGCGCGTTCGGCGTCGGCCGGTCCCGTGGTCGCTGGTACCGCGGTGGCTGCGGCGGCCACCCCGAGGCTGGTGGTCAGGAAGTGTCGGCGGTCCGTGGTGTCCTCCTGTGGGTTGGCCAGCCCGGCAAGCTGGCGCGGGATCTGCAGCCCGTCGCACAACGCCCGGATGGTGCGCAGACTCGGGTCTCGGGTCTGCCCGGAGGCGAGCCGGGAGATCTGCGGTTGGGACATCCCGACGCGGGCAGCGATCGCGGTCTGGCTCAGCCCGACCGTGGCGATCACCGTGGTCAGCACCGTCGCCCAGTCACCGGCCGCGAGTGCGGCCCGCATGTCGGGCCTGTGGTACAGATCGGCCGGCACGGCCGCCTGCGTCGAGGGCGTCGGTGTGCAGCCGGTGCACCGGCTGGCCTTGGAGCAACGACTCAACGGCCGGCCGCACACCGAGCAGCTCACCGACTCGACCATGCTGCTCTCCTTCTCCGCCCACGGCCTATACGCCCGTGCATACCGGTGTCGATCCATGCATCCGCGTGTGGATCGCGGCGAACACGGGATGGCACTCTCCGCATTGTGACCGATATGCACCGGTCACTCCAGGACGTGGACGTTGCGGGCAACCGACGCGGCGACCAAGCAGACCGGCCGGACCGTGGTCCGCGTACTCCCCGGTACCCGCGAGCGGACCGTGGCCCGGCCACCACGTGGGGCCGGCCGCCGCCGTACCCGGCGGCTGGCCCCACGGCCCAGCGGCTCGATGCACCCGATCAAGACCCCGCAACGGATCGGAGCCTGACGGTGGGACGGTTCAGCCACGCTGTGACCGCGGTCATCGCCGCAGCGCGATCGGCCTCGCCATCTGCGGCGTGCCTCTGGTGCCGTCGTGCCGACCGGTGTCGCGGCTGTGGCTGTTACCCGGTCGGCTCTGGGGACTGGACACGACCGAGGCCGAGGAGGCGCCGTGGCCGCGATGACCGGAATGATCCCGCGGCGCGGGGACGTGGTGCACATCCTGCAGGGGAGCCGGCTGTGCGCCGATCGGGAGATCCGCCGGTTCCGTGTCAGGCGGGCGGATCCGTTGCCGGGCTGATCTTCCGGCCCGGTAACCAGTGGTGAGAGAAGGCTCTACCTCTCCTGTGCTCGCACCGACCTGTTTGGAGGACGACATGTACCCGACCGACGCGATCGATCCTCTGTCGACCGCACCCGACCAGTTCTCGCTCGGCCGACCTACCGCGCTGCCGCACGGGGACACCGCTGTCTCGTCGGCGCCTCGGCCGTTCGGTGCGACGCTCGCCGTCGAGCCGAACGAGGTCGAGGCGATCGATCTGGAGGCGTTGAGCTACGACACCGAGCGGCAGATCGCCCTGATACGCGACGGGAGCCAGGTGGTACCGCTCGCACGGCACACCGACGGCCGGACCAGCACCTCGACGGCGAGCCGCGACGGGACGCCGCAGGACGGCGACTCGGACGTGCGGGAAGACTGAGCATGCGGCCTCCCGGGACGGTTCTGGTGCTCACCCAGTGGTTCGACCCGACCGCCGATCTGGTGGTCGACGAGCTGAACCGGCGCGGCGTGCCGGTGTTTCGCTGCGACCCGGGGGACCTGCCGCAGCTGTTGACGTTCGTCGCGGCGTTGGGTGATGGCTGGGCCGGCAGCCTTCGCCTCGACACCGGCCGCACCCTGGATCTGGCCGAGGTGGGCTGCGCCTACTATCGGCGGCCGGCTGGGTTTCGGTATCCGGCTGGGCTCACCGACGCCGATCAGCGGTGGGCGAGCCGGGAGAGCCTGCGCGGGCTCGGCGGGGTGCTGCAACTGATCCCACGATGGCTCAACCATCCGGCTGCGATCGGCCGCGCAGAGTACAAGCCGATCCAGCTCGACGTTGCGCGCCGGGTCGGTCTGGACGTGCCGCGCACGATGATCACCAACGATGCCGGCCGGGCAGCGACGTTCGCCGCCGGGCTGGGCGGGGAGATGGTGTGCAAGTCGCTGTCGAGCAGCATCGTCCGCGACGCCGATGGGCAGGCGCCTCGCATCCTGTACAGCACACTGGTCTCTGTCGACCAGCTCGATCCGGTCGGGATCCGGCTGGCGGCCCACCTGTTCCAGGAACAGGTGCCGAAGTCGTACGAGCTTCGCATCACCTACGTCGACGGGCGCCTTTTCACCGCTCGGATCGACGTGGATAGCGACGCGGGCCGTACCGACTGGCGTGCCGACTACGGCTGCCTCTCCTACAGCGTGGCCGACCTGCCTGAACCGGTCGCTGCCGCGATCGGTCGGCTCATGCACGAACTGGGTTTACGGTTCGGGGCGCTGGACCTGGTCGTCACCCCCGACGACCGGTACGTGTTCTTGGAGGTGAACCCCAACGGACAGTGGGGGTGGATCGAGGACGCCACCGGCCTACCCATCGCCGCGGCTATCGCGGATGCTCTGACCATCGCGCAGGAACGAGGACACGATGACTGACCCGGCCACCGCACACGCTCGCATGGTCGACCGGCTCGTCGCCGCTGGCGAGTTGCGTACCGAGCCGTGGATCCGCGCCTTCCGCGCAGTGCCCAGACACCTGTTCCTGCCGCGGTTCTTCTGGCCCACCCCGACCGGTGACTGGGCTGCGGTCGAGGCCCACGACCCGGAATGGCTCGACCGCGTGTACGAGGTGGCCAGCATCGTCACCCAGCTCGACAACGATCGGGACGCCTGGTCGGAGGCGCGCGGAGCTCCGCGACCGGGGACGCCGACCTCGTCGAGTTCCGATCCCGGCCTGATGGCCACCATGCTCGAAGCGCTCGACATCCGCGACGGGCACCGCGTGCTGGAGATCGGTACCGGTACCGGCTACAACGCCGCGCTGCTGGCCGAACGGCTGGCCGATGACCTGGTGACCAGCGTCGAGGTCGACCCGGCGCTCGCCGAGCAGGCTCGTCGCACCGTCCACGCGGTCGGGCGCGCACCGACGATCGTCACCGGTGACGGCCGGGCCGGTGTGCCCGACCGGGCGCCGTACGACCGGGTCATCGCCACCGCCGGCGTCCCCACCGTCCCGACCGCCTGGATCCGGCAGACCCGGCCCGGCGGTCGGATCCTGCTCAACCTGTACGCCGAGCTCGGCGGTGGCGCGCTCGCGCTGCTCACCGTCGACGGAGACGCTGCGCAGGGGAAGTTCCTGCCGCAGTACGGCGCGTTCATGCCCACCCGCGATGTTCAGCCCAGCCGCACCACGCAGGAACGGTTCACCTGCGCCTTGCGCGATCCCGCCGGCGAACGGAGACACGCCGAGCTGTCCGCCGACGCACTCGACGATCTCGACTTCGCCATGCTCGCCGCGCTGCTGGTACCTGGAACCGGGTGGATCACCTTCACCCCCAACGGCGAGCCCCCGCAGCTCTGGCTGCTCGCCGACGGCTCCTGGGCGATGATCGACACCGATGGGATCACCGAGCAACGCGGGCCTCGACACCTCGCGGACGAACTGTCTGCCGCATACGCGCTCTGGCGTGAACTCGGCAGCCCCAGCAGAGACCGCTTCGGCATCACCATCACCGGCGAACATCAGCAGCTCTGGCTCGACAGCCCGGTACGACGCCTGGATCGACATCCTGGGCAGCGCCACACGGCGTGAGTAACCGGTCGATCCCACGTCGGAAAAGCGAGGCTCAGCGTGTCAGGAGTGCGACGGGGTAGGTGTCGAGGAGTTCGGCGAGTTTGACGGTGCCGGCGAACGTACGGCCGGTGAGCACGTCGGTGTGGTCGCCGGACGGCAGGTCGAAGACGGTGTCCTGCCAGCCGCCGCGGTCGGCGAGCCCGACCGGCAGCCGGGTGACGGCGACGGTGACCCCGCCCCGCTCGTACGCCACCGCGTGCTCGGCCGCCGACCCCCGCACCGCGACCGGCTCGTACCGGGAGAACGCGTCGGGGCGGTCCCGGCGCAGCCGCAGCGCGCGGGAGGTGACCAGCAGCTTGGCGGCGCCGGTGGCGTCGACGGGCGGACGCCAGCCGTCGTCGAGCCGGGCGAGCAGCTGCCGGCGTACCGCGAAGTCGACGGGACGCCGGTTGTCCGGATCGACCAGCGAGTTGTCCCACAGCTCGCAGCCCTGGTACACGTCGGGTACGCCGGGCATGGTCAGCTGCACGAGCTTCTGGCCGAGCGAGTTGCTCCAGCCGTACGGGGTGATCCGGTCGGCGAACCGGGCCAGCGTGTCGTGCAGCCACGGATCGTCGTGGATCCGGTCGATCACGGCGGCCAGCGCCGCCTCGAAGTCGGCGTCCGGGTCGCGCCAGCTGGTCGCGGTGTTGGCCTCGCGGGCGGACTTGAGCAGTGCCGCCTGCAGCCGCTCCCGCTC
The DNA here is from genome assembly GCF_017312725.1 of Actinocatenispora comari. GTDB lineage: Bacteria > Actinomycetota > Actinomycetes > Mycobacteriales > Micromonosporaceae > Actinocatenispora > Actinocatenispora comari. The sequence goes on from NZ_BOPO01000045.1 coordinate 83,477, forward strand.
GATCGGCCAGGCGCCCACCGCGGTCTGCCACAGCAGCCGGGCGACCGCGTCGTCGGCCAGCGGTACCGCCTCCATCAGCCGGCGGGAGAGATCCAGCCACTCGTCCGGGATCTCGGCCAGCACCGCGAGGCGGGCCCGCACGTCCTCGCTGCGCTTGGTGTCGTGGGTGGACAGGGTGGTCATCGAGGCCGGCTGGTCGGCCTGCCGGGACCGGCAGCCGGTGTGGAACTCGGCGACGGTGCGGGGCACCTCGTCGGGCGTGCCGCCGACCTCGTCGCCGACCAGGAACCCGGTGTACCGGTAGTCGGCGGTGTCCTCGACGCCCTTGGCGACCACGGCGCCGGTCAGCTGCTGGAACCGGGCGGCGAGCTCGTCGGTCGGGTCGGACAGCCGGGGCAGCAGCGCGGCGAGCGCGCCGGACAGTTCGGGCCGGCGCAGCCCGGCGGCGGTGGCCGCGGCGGTCAGCTGCTCGACCCCGGCCGGCAGGTACGAGCGGTAGACGCCGAAGTTCGCCGCGATCTCGGCGAGCGCGTCCCGGGCCGTCGGCGCGTCCAGCTCGGGTGTCAGCCGGACCAGCCGGGCCAGCTCGGCGCGCAGCAGTTCGGTGACCGCCTGCCGGCGGCCGGCGTACGCGAGGTCGTCGAACGGTTCGTCCACCGCGGTGAGCGCCGCGGCGCCGCGCGGGTCGACGAACAGCCCTGTCACCTCGCCGAGCGCGTCGTACCCGGTGGTGCCGGCGACCGGCCAGTGCGGCAGCCGTTCACCGGCGGTGAGGATCTTCTCGACGATCAGCCAGGCGTCCGGCGCCGAGCGGGCGAGCCAGTGCAGGTACCCGCCGGGGTCGCGCAGCCCGTCCGGATGGTCGACCCGGATCCCGTCGAGCTCGCCCGCGCGGTACCAGCGGAGGATCTCGGCGTGTGTCGCGTCGCGCACGGCGGGGTCCTCGACCCGCAGCGCGGCGAGTTCGGTGACCGCGAAGAACCGGCGGTAGGTGAGCAGCTCGTCGTCGCGCCAGGACACCAGCCGGTAGTGCTGCCGGGCGTGCACGGCGGCCGCGTCGCCGCCCCCGGTGCCGGGGGCGATCGGGAACCGGTGCTCGTGGTAGCGCAGCTCGTCGTCCACGATGGACAGTGCCGGGTCGGGCTCGGCACCGAGGACCGGCAGCACGATCTTCCCGGCGGACCAGTCGACGTCGAACCAGTCGGCGTGCTCGGCGTCCCGGCCGAGCCGCAGCAGGTCCCACCAGGCCGCGTTGACCTCCGGCCGGGCCACCCCCATGTGGTTCGGCACGATGTCGAGTACCAGGCCGAGCCCGTTGCGCCGCAACGAATCCAGCAGCCGCAGCCGGCCGTCCTCGCCGCCCAGTTCCGGGTTGGCCCGGGAGTGGTCGACCACGTCGTACCCGTGCGCCGAGCCGGGCGTGGCCGTCAGCTGCGGCGCCGAGTACAGGTGGGTGACGCCGAGCGCGGCGAGGTAGTCGGCGATGCCGGCGGTGGCGTCGAAGTCGAAGTCGGGCCGCACCTGCACCCGGTAGGTGGCGCGCGGGGTGGCCATCAGACGGCCCGGATCAGCACGATCAGCGACCGGGCCTCGACCCGTACCTTGCCGCCGGACTCCGCGACCTGGTCCTCGTCCCAGCCGTCCCCGGTCGGCTCGGCGGTGTCCAGCAGCACCCGCCACTTCTCGCCGTACTCGCCGGCCGGGGTGGTGAACGTGACCGGCTCCCAGTACGAGTTGAAGCACAGGATGAACGAGTCGTCGGTGATCTGCTCGCCGCGCGGGCCGCGTTCCCGGATGCCGTCGCCGTTGAGGAACAGCGCGACCGCGCGCCCCAGCCCGGTCTCCCAGTCGTCCTCGGTCATCTCCCGCGCCTCGGTGGTGAACCACTCGACGTCGGGTACCGGCGACTCGGCGGTGCGGCGCAGCGGCCGGCCGTCGAAGAACCGGCGGCGGCGGAAGATCGGATGCTCGGCCCGCAGCGCGGCGAGCCGGGCGGTGAACTCGATCAGCGGCCGGTCGGCCGACTCCCAGTCCATCCAGGACAGTGGCGAGTCCTGGCAGTACGCGTTGTTGTTGCCGCGCTGGGTGCGGCCCAGCTCGTCGCCGTGGCACAGCATCGGGGTGCCCTGCGACAGCATCAGGGTGGCGAGGAAGTTGCGGCGCTGCCGGGCCCGCAGCGCGAGCACCGTCTCGTCGTCGGTGTCGCCCTCCACACCGCAGTTCCAGGACCGGTTGTGGCTCTCGCCGTCCCGGTTGTCCTCGCCGTTGGCCTCGTTGTGCTTGTTGTTGTACGACACCAGGTCGTGCAGGGTGAACCCGTCGTGGCAGGTGACGAAGTTGATGGAGGCGACCGGCCGGCGCCCGTCGTCCTGGTAGAGGTCCGACGAGCCGGAGATGCGCGAGGCGAACTCGCCGAGGGTGCCCGGCTCGCCGCGCCAGAAGTCGCGCACGGTGTCCCGGTAGCGTCCGTTCCACTCCGTCCACAGTGGAGGGAAGTTGCCCACCTGGTAGCCGCCCGGCCCGACGTCCCACGGTTCGGCGATCAGCTTGACCTGGCTGACCACCGGGTCCTGCTGCACGACCTCGAAGAAGGTGGACAGCCGGTCCACGTCGTAGAACTCCCGGGCCAGCGTCGCGGCCAGGTCGAACCGGAACCCGTCCACGTGCATCTCGGTCACCCAGTACCGCAACGAGTCCATGATCAGTTGCAGCGGCTGCGGGTTGCGCACGTTGAGGCTGTTGCCGGTACCGGTGTAGTCCATGTAGTACTCCGGCCTGTCGTCCAGCAGCCGGTAGTACGCCGGGTTGTCGATGCCGCGGAAGCACAGCGTCGGGCCCATGTGGTTGCCCTCCGCGGTGTGGTTGTACACCACGTCGAGGATCACCTCGATGCCGGCGATGTGCAGCTCGCGCACCATCGCCTTGAACTCGCTGACCTGCTGCCCCCGCGAGCCGCGCGAGGCGTACCCGTTGTGCGGGGCGAGGAAGCTGATCGTGTTGTAGCCCCAGTAGTTGCGCAGCCCGCGCCGCACCAGCGCGTCGTCGTGCACGAACTGGTGTACCGGCATCAGCTCGATCGCGGTGACGCCGAGCTTGCTCAGGTGCGAGACCACCGCCGGATGCCCCAGCCCCGCGTACGTGCCCCGCAGCTCCTCCGGTACCTCCGGGTGGCGCATGGTCATGCCGCGCACGTGCGCCTCGTAGATGACCGTCTCGTGGTAGGGCCGGCGCGGCGCCCGGTCGTCCGCCCAGTCGAAGTACGGGTTGACCACCACCGACTTGGGCATGTGCGCCGCGGAGTCGGCGTCCGAGCGCTTGCCCGGGTCGTCCAGCCGGTAGGCGAACAGCGACGCGTCCCAGTCGATCTCGCCCTCGACCGCCTTCGCGTACGGGTCGAGCAGCAGCTTGTTGGGATTGCAGCGCAGCCCGCGGCGCGGCTCGTACGGCCCGTGCACCCGGAACCCGTACCGCTGGCCGGGGGAGATGCCGGGCAGGTAGCCGTGCCAGACGAACCCGTCGCTCTCCGGCAGCTTCACCCGCTGCTCGGTGCCGGCGGAGTCGAACAGGCACACCTCGACCGCCTCGGCGACCTCGGAGAACAGCGCGAAGTTGGTGCCGACCCCGTCGTAGCTCGCGCCCAGCGGATAGGCGGTACCGGGCCAAACCTGCATCGCGTCCTCCGCAAGGCACTCTCGGTGTCCACAGCGTGTGATCGGCTACCGACCGAATGGTACTGGCGTGCCAGGTGCGTGCCCGGTGTCGGGGGATGTTCTCCCCGCCGCGTCCACCGAACGCGCGCCGGCGCACCCGGGCGCCGGCGCACGACGACGCCCGGCGGGCGTACCCACCGGGCGTCGTCGGAGCCTGCGTCAGCCGAGCAGCTGGTGCGCGAGCGGGCCGATCGGGCACAGCATGAACGGTCGGCCGCAGGAGCACTGGTCGGCGCCGATACCGGGCACCGTGACGCGATGGTGCGCTTCGATCACCTGCAGGACGAATCGCCGCCACCGTCGCGGGTCGTTCACCACCGGCCACTGGCCCGGCTCGGTACCGGCACCATCACGGGCGGCGCCGCCGGCCGGGCGGGTACCGGTGCCGCCGGCGAGCCCGCCGGCGGGCATGGTCTGGCGTGGCGCGGTCACCGGCGTAGCCGGACGGGCGGTTGTGGCCGCCGCGGCGGTTGCACCATGCGTGATCATCCTCCGACCCCCTGTTCGATAGCGCCGACACGAGCGTGGGCGCGTCGGGTGGTCCGCGTCGCCGCCCGGTTTCCGGGCGCCCCCCGACAACGGAGCAATTCCGAAGGGTATCTGTACAGCTACATGGTGTTATTTACGACCCGCCCGCACCACCGGTATCGCCGGAAATCACCCCGGCCCGGCGCGGCCTGCCGCCCTGGTCACCGTCCGTGCCGGTCAGGCGGCCCACCGGGCGATGTCGAACCGGTCTCCCGCCCGGCGGACCTTGAGCGCGCCCGGTTCGGCGAAATGCGCCGGAACAACCGGTTCGGTGTCGTCCGCCGCCCCGCAGCGGCGTCCGACCCGGTGCCGCCCGTCAGGTCCAGCGGGCGAGGGCGTCGGCGAGCGGTTCGTACCCGTCGTCGACCCAGCCGACCCGGCCGTCCGGCCGCACCAGCAGCGCCTCGTCGCCCCCGCCGGAGCCCGGCACCGGCGTCCCCGGACACCGGGCGCGCTCGCCGGCCGCCAGCACGATGGCGCGGCCGGCGTGCAGCAACGTCGGATCGAGGTCCGGCGCTACCCGGCCCAGCAGCGGATGCCGCCCCGGCAGCTCGTAGCGCAACTCCAACCCGGACACGAACCCGGCCAGGTACCGGTTCGCCGCCGGCAGCGCGAGCAGCTCCGTCACCACCTCGCGCAGCGCCACGATGTCCGGGTCGGGCACCAGCAGGACCCCCTGCGCCCGGGTACTGGCCAGCACCCGCGCGGCGACCGGATGCCGCTCGGCCTGGTACGTGTCGAGCACCGTGGCGTTGCCCCGCAGCGCCGCGGCGAGCTTCCAACCCAGGTTGAACGCGTCCTGCAGGCCCAGGTTGAGCCCCTGCCCGCCGGTCGGGGAGTGGATGTGCGCGGCGTCGCCGGCGAACAGCACCCGGCCGTGCCGGTACCGCTCGAGCTGGCGGGAGGCGTCGGTGAACCGGGACGCCCAGCGGATCGTGGCGACCGCCGGCAGCGCGCGGCGCAGCTCGTCGAGGGTCACCGGCGCCTCGCGCGGCAGCGTCTGCTGCTCGGGCCCGGCCACGACCGCCCGGTACACCCCGTCGGTCAGCGGCAGCACCTCGGCGACGGTGCCGTCCGGCCGGTCGAACCGGGGCAGCCGCCACGAGCCGGACGGCGCGTTCTCCGACTCGGTCAGCGTCACGTCGGCGACGACCGCGGACATTCGCGCGTCGCGCCCCGGAAACGGCACCCCGAGCAGCGACCGCACCGTGCTGCGCCCGCCGTCGCAGGCGACCAGGTACCGGCAGCGGAACTCCGCATCGTCGTCGCGCCCCGACCGCCGACCGCCCGTCCCGGCGTCCCGACCGCCGTAGGTGCCGACCCGGTCGGGGTCGGTCGATGCCTCGGTGCGGACCACGACCTCGTCGGGACCGGCGTCGACCGCGACGACCGCGTTGCCGCAGCGCACCGGCACGCCGCGCTCGGCGAGCCGGCCCGCCAGGTACTCCTCGACCCGGGCCTGCGGGATGCCGAGCTGGCGCTCGCCCCACGGCGTGTAGTCCAGTTCGATGCCGGCGAAGTGACCGGCCGGGATCTCGTCGATGGCCCGCTTGCGCACCGGCTCCAGCATCCCGCGCAGGTCGAGGACCTGGGCGGACCGCGGCTGCAGGTTCAGCGCCTTGGACTGCCCGGAGCGCTCCGCGAGCTTCTCCAGCACGACGGTGGACACGCCGGCCAGCGCGAGCTCGTTCGCCAGCAGCAGCCCGGTCGGCCCGCCGCCGACCACGACCACCTGGTACGACTCCGCGCCGGTCATGCGCGCAGGTCCCGACGCTTGGTGTAGAGCACGTGGAAGACCATCAGCGGCGCGATGATCGCCGGCCAGATCAGCTGCAGGACCAGCGGCGCGATCCCCAGCGGCAGCACGAACGCGGCGGCGACGTGCAGTACCGCGTTGAGCACGGTGGCGAGACCCCAGACCACGGTCAGGACCCGCAGGCCGTGCCGGAACCCCGCGTCGGTGTCCCATCGGCCCTCCCAGGCGCGCAGCCCGTCCGGGCCGACCTTGGTGAGCACGAACGAGCGGTACGCGACCATCAGCCCGGGCCGGCCGTACAGCACCGAGGCGAGCAGCCACAGCCCGACGATGCCGACCAGCAGCCACAGCCACGAGTCGCGGATCAGCAGCGTCCGCGGGTCGCCGGTGAGCAGCGAGATGCCGACCCCGGCGGCGATCAGCACCAGGACGAACAGGGACGGGTAGTCGACCACCCGGCGGCGGACGAACCGCACCACCATGACCAGTACCGGCACCGCCGAGGAGACCACCAGCGCGGTCCACAGGCTCGCGCCGAACGCGCGCAGCCCGTACAGCACGGCGAGCGGTGCCACGATGTCGAGCACGATCGACACGATCGGTGCCCACCGGGCCGGAGACCGGCGGCGCGGTACGTCCGGCGCGCCGGATGCCGACGTGGAACCCGGGGTGAGGACGGTCGGTTGGCTCATCGGATCCTCCTTCGCCGACCTCATCGGTCGGTCCGTTCGGTGCCGCGGTCGGCTGCCCGCCGCGGGTGCCGGGGCTCGTCGCCGGATCCGGCAGGGGTGAGTCGGGGTGCGTCGCCGGGTGCCGGGTCGGCGCGGGTGACGCGGTCGAACAGCTCGACCAGCTCGCCGGTGTACGCGGCGTGGTCGACGTCGGGCTGCATCGCGACCGCGTCGATCGCGGCCCGCAGCACGGTCGCCATCACCTCCGGGTCGAACCGGCGGAACACGCCCTCCCGCTGCCCGGCGCGGAAGAAGTCGATCGCCACCGCCCGCGGGGTGTCGGAGGTGGTCAGCCGGTCGTCGTTGCGGGCGCCGGCGAAGATCTCGACCAGCGCCCGGATCCGCGTCGGGTGGTCGTGCAGGAACTCCAGGTTCGCCGTGATGTACGCGGCGAGCGCGGCGCGGCGGTCGGCCGTGGCGGCGATCCGCGGCTGCACGTACCGGGTGGCCTCGCCGAGCACCGTGTCGACGACGGCCTGGATCAGCTCGTTCTTGTCCTCGAAGTGGTACGAGATCAGCCGGGTGCTGCTCAGCCCGGCGTGCTTGGCGATCCGGCCGAAGGAGCACTGCGCGAAACCGGCGGCCGCGATGACCTCGATCGCCGCGTCGACGATCTGCGCGCGGCGGGCCTGTGCGGCGAGTGACCGACCATCTGTTACCTGCATGAGTAAGAAGTTACTCAATCAGGTAACAGGCGTCAAGTGCTGCCCCGGATCGGGGCCGATGATCTTGGTGGGACGGCTCGGTAGGGTGTCCGCCATGACGACGCCCTCGCGCCCGGTTCCGCCGGCGAACACCCGGTCGACCGGATCGGCGGCGGCGGCCCCGGCCGGCGCGCCGGCGGCCTCGCTGGCCGAGCGGCTCGCCGCCGGCACCGGCGGGATCCTGCTGCTCGGGCTGACGCCGCCGCGGCGCAGCGCCACCGCCGAGCAAGCCGCCGAGATCGCCGACGTCACGCTGCGCCGGCTCGCCGGGCTCGACCTGGACGGGCTGATCCTGTACGACATCGACGACGAGAGCGACCGCAACCCGGACGAGCGCCCGTTCCCGTACCTGCCGACGATGGATCCGGCGGTCTTCCACGCCGAGCACCTCGGCGCCTGGCCGCACCCGGTGATCATCTACCGGTGCGTCGGCAAGTACCGCGCGCCGGACCTGACCGACTGGCTGCGCTCGGTCGACCCCGGCCGGGTGCTCAGCGTGTTCGTCGGCTCGTCGTCCGCCGACAAGCCGGTACACACCGGGCTCGCCGAGGCGCACGCCCTGCACGACGAGGTACGCCCGGAGCTGGAGCTCGGTGGCGTGGCCATCACCGAGCGGTACGCCCAGCGCGGCGACGAGCACCTGCGGATGCTGGCCAAGCAGTCCCGCGGCTGCCTGTTCTTCGTCTCCCAGGTCGTCTACGACGTCGACACGACCAAGAGCCTGGTCTCGGACTACTACTACGCCTGCGCGGAGCGCGGGATCGCGCCGCGCCCGGTGATCTTCACGCTGTCGGTGTGCGGCTCGGCCAAGACGCTGGCGTTCCTGCAGTGGCTCGGGGTCAACGTGCCCAAGTGGCTGGAGAACTCGCTGCGGCACTCCGCCGACCCGCTCGCCGAGTCGTACCGGCGCTGCCTCGCCACCGCCACCGACCTGGTCGAGTTCTGCGGCGAGCTGGGGCTGCCGTTCGGCTTCAACGTGGAGAGCGTGTCCATCCGCAGGGCCGAGATCGACGCCTCGGTCGCCCTCGCCGCCGACATCCGCGGTCTGCTCGCCTCGTCCCGCTGACGGGCCCGCCCGCCGGGGGGCTCAGCGCACGGTGCGGTCGCGTCCCAGCAGGATCGCGGTCAGGTTGGTCAGCGACTCGGTGCCGGGGGCGAAGTACTGGTCGTGCGCGTGCACGCCGGCGGTGCCGAACACGTGCGCGCCGAACTCCGGGTCGGTCGGCGCGGTGCCGTGGCCGACGCCGAGCAGCTGCACGTCGGGTACGTCGCGGATCCAGTCGTCACCGGCACAGCCGGCCCAGACCCGGGCCCGGGTGTGCAGGTCCGCGGCCCGGTCGACGCCCATCCCGGGACTGCCGACCACCGCGACGTCGCCCACCTGCGGCGGGAACCGGTGCGCGGCGAGACCCGCCACCACGCTGCCGTAGCTGTGCCCGACCACGGTGATCGCGGCGCGTGGCCGCACCGTGGCCAGCCCGGCGGTGAACCGGACCAGCGCCGCCGCGCCGGCCCGGGCCAGCTCCTCCCGGGCCGCGCCGCGGCCGAGGTCGGGCGGCGGCCGGTACCCCAGCCAGGCGACGACGGCCACCCTGGCGGCCGGCGCCGTCGCGGTGGCCTGCCGGTACAGCTGGGCCGCCTGCGCGTGCGGCGACCGGTAGGGGTGCGCCGCGGTGGCGCGGTCGAAGGTGGCCGGCCGGTTGCCGACGCCGGGCACGATCACCGCGATCCGGTCCGCCCGGCTCAGGTCGCCGAACACCTCGGCGACCCGCCCGCCGGCCCGCTGGTCGAACTCGATGATCTGCCGACCCTGCGCCGCCCAGCCGGCGAACTCGCCGCCGGCCGCGCCCATCGCCGCCCGGTTCGCCCGGTACCGCAGCCGCACCGGCGCGCCGTCCAGGTTGCCGACCACCGACGGGTACCGGTCGGTCAACGCCACCGCGTCGTGCCGGGACAGATGGCGGAAGAACGCGGCCACCTCGGCGGGCGTCGCGGTACGGGGATCGGGTAGTGCCCTGCCGTCGACCCGGTCGCCGAGCCAGGCCCGGTCCGCGGTGGTCACCGGCATCGACGCGATCGCCGGGCCGGGCGTGAACAGTGCCGTCGTCGCCGGTAACGCCAGCGCCAGCCCGGTCGCCGAGAGCAGTGCGGCTCGTCGTACCCATCGCCAGACCGGTCCCTGCCGCTGCCGCACACACCCTCCACGCGCCCGATTCGTCGTCTTCGGTCCGACCATGGTGCCGCACCGGCGGCGGCAGCCCCGAACGGCCCCCGCCGGCTGAGAGATTCCGCGGGCGGCGGGCCGGTAGCGTGGTCGATCGTGCTCACCACGGTGTTCTTCGACCTGGATGCGACCCTCGTCGACTTCGGCCCGAATGCCTGGCGCGGCACGGTGCGGGCGGTGTGCGGCGGCCTGGCCGCGGCCGCGCCGGGGCTGGACGCCGCGGCGCTCGCGGACGCGTACGTGACGCGCTACGTCGCGCGGGCCCGTGCCGCCGGACCGGGCGCACAGCATCCGCCCGGGCCGATCCCGTCCGCGCGAACCGCGTGGCTCGGGCTGTGGCGCCAGGCGCTCACCGAGTGCCGGCACCCCGAGCTGGCCGAGACGGCGGTCGACGCGTACATCGAACGGCGCCGCACCGACTACGCGCTGTACGAGGACGTGCTCGGGGCGTTGGATGAGCTGCGCGCCGCCGGCCGCACGATCGGCGTGATCACCAACGGGCCGGGCGACGCGCAGCGCGCCAAGATCGCGGCGACCGGGCTGGCCCGGTACCTGGATCTGGTGGTGATCTCCGGTGAGGTCGAGACGGCCAAGCCGGGCCGGGAGATCTTCGATCTCGCGGTGGGCCGGGCCGGATCGACGGCCGACCACGCCTGTCACGTCGGCGACAGCCTCGCCACCGACGTGGCCGGTGCCCGGGCCGCCGGGCTCGGCGCCGCGATCTGGCTGGACCGTACCGGCCTCGTCCCCGCGCCGGGCGCCGACGCCCGCGCGTACCGGATCGACACCCTGCGGGCGCTGCCCGCCCTGCTGCGCGACCTCGACGGCCACTGAGCCGGCCCCGGGCCGGCCCGCCACGAATGTCGGTACCGGGTGGCAGGGTGGCGGGTATGACCGACCAGACCAGACACCTCGGGGTGGCGATCGACCGCCCCGCGCCCGAGGTCTACGAGTACGCCGTCGATCCGCGCCACCTGACCGAGTGGGCGTCCGGGCTGGGCAGCTCGGTCGAGCAGGTCGACGGGCGCTGGTTCGTGCGGATGGGCACCGACCGGGTGGAGTTCGCGTTCGCCCCGCGCAACGAGTTCGGGGTGCTCGACCACCGGGTGACGACGCCGTCCGGGCAGGTCTTCGACAACCCGATGCGGGTGATCGCGAACGGCGCGGCCCGCTGCGACGTGGTGTTCACCCTGCGCCGGTCGCCCGGGATGACCGACGCCGAGTTCGACCGCGACGCCGGCCTCGTGTCGGCCGACCTCGCCAGCCTCAAGAAGATCGTCGAGCACCGCGACTGATCGGCGAGCCGAGAGGGGCCGGCCGGCACCGAGAGCGGGCGGCAGGCAGCGAAAAGGCCCGACCTGCCTGGTCGGGCCCCGAACTGGAGCGGACGACGGGATTCGAACCCGCGACCCTCACCTTGGCAAGGTGATGCGCTACCAGCTGCGCTACGTCCGCGTTGCCCGGCAATCGTAGCGCACCACCCCGGGGCCCCGCCCGACCGGCCCGAGCCGACGCGTGCCCGCCGGTGACCCCGCTCAGCCGCCGAGCCGGCCGGCGGGGTGTCATCGGGTCAGGGCGGCGCGGTAGCTGTCGAGCTGGCCGACCAGGTCGATGTCGGGGGAGCGCTCGGCCAGATCCCGGGCCTCGGCCAGCCGGGCGAGGGTCGCCGCCCGGTCCGCCGCCGGGTTCGCGCAGAGCAGGTCCGCCTCGGCCAGCGCCCGCTGGATCGCGAGCGCCGGGTCGGCACCGTGCAGCAGCCGGACGTGCGCGTCCTGGAACAGCTGGTTGGCCCGGTGCGGCGCGGTGTCGAAGCACAGCAGCCCGAGGTCGTGCAGCACGCAGGCCTCGCCGCGGACGTCACCGGCCCGGCCGAACTCGCGCAGCGCCGCCTCCAGCCGCGCCTGCGCCTGCCGCCGGTGGCTGAACCTGCCGTCCCCGCCGCTGTGCAGGTACGCCACGGCCAGCGCGAGGTCGGCGCGGCCCCGGCCGGCATGGTCGGACCGGCGGCGCAGCTGGCGACCCTTGGTCGCCCGGTACAGCGCCGTGGTCGGGTCCCGGCCCAGCTCGGCGATGCCCAGGTTGGTACTGACCTGCGCGCCGCCGCGCGGTCGACCGGGCCCGCGCTGCGCCTCGTACAGCCGCTGCTGCGCGCCGAGCTGGTCGCCGGTGGCGCGCCGGATCGCGGCGACCTGGACGAGCGCCCAGGCGCGCCCGGCCGGTTCGCCGTACCGGTCGGCGAGCAGCTTCATCGAGTGCGCCACCCGGTACGCCCGGGCGGTGCGGTTGCTGTCGCCGAGGCCGCGGTAGTCGCCGGTCGACTCGTACCAGCGGCACAGCGCCGCGGCGATCGCGGCCACCGCGCGCAGCCCGGCGCGGGTCGGCCCGGGCGGGCCCGCCTTGCGCGCCGGGGTCTCGGCCGCCGGCTCCGGCGGCACGATCGACACCCAGCGGGTGACCAGCGGCACCAGCGTCGTCTCGTACTCCGCGAACCACTCGCGCGCCGCCGACTCCGGCAACCGGTCGGCGTACTGGGTGGCGAGCTCGCCGTAGTGCCGCAGCAGCCGGGTGAGCGCCCGCTGCGCCTCCCGGCGCACCGACCGGCGGGACCACTGCACGTACCCGGTCAGTGGCGGCACCCAGTCGTCGGCGATCAGGTACCGCGGTTCGGGGCTGCGGTCGTCTGCCGCGGTGGCGGCGCCGAGCGCGTACCCCTGGCGGATCTGCTGGCGGTGCCGGAGCTTGCGTAGCAGCTCGTAGACCTCCGCCTGGGCCTGCGGGCGGTGTGCCAGCGCGGCCAGGCCGGCGAGGTCGAGCTCGACCTCGGCGACCACCGCCATCCGGCGCAGCAGCCGCAGCTGCACCGGGTGCACCAGCTCGAACGTGCGCCAGCAGGCCCGCCAGACCGCGTCGTTGACGGTGGTGTCCGGCAGCCAGTCGCTGAGCCGGTCGTCCGGCTCGATGTTGCGCGCCAGCAACCGGATCGCGGTCGGCTGCTTGCCCAGCTCGCGCACGATGGTCGTCGCGTTCTCGTTGCCGGACAGGTCGCCGCGGTCGGTCTCCCGGCCGAACAGGTCGACCGCGTCCTCGTCGCTGAGGCCGGTGACCTCCCAGGTGAACAGGTGCGGGTACGCCGAGCGGATGCTCATGCCGGTACCGGCGATCACGGTCAGGCCGCGCGGCGCGGTGGCGGAGACGAACGGCTCGACCTGCTCGTCGTGCTGCACGTTGTCCAGTACCAGCAGGATCTGCTCGGTGTGCAGCGCCTCGGTGATCGAGGAGTCCGGCCGGCCCAGGTGTGCGAGGACCGCGTCGACGGCCTGCTGCGCGGTGAACGGATGCTGCGGCCCGGACCGCAGGTCGACGTACACGGTGCGGGCCGCCGGGTACTTGCGGGCGCAGGCCACCGCGACCGCGGAGGTGCCGTAGTTGGGTGCGCCGTACAGCACCAGGATCCGGCCGTCGGCGATCTCCTGCTCGACCTCGTCGCACAGCGCCTCCCGCCCGACCAGCTCGGGCACCTCGGGCAGCTGGCCGTAGACGGGTACCGCGCGCCGGTTGAGCCCGCGGAGCCGCCGCCGTTCCGGTACCGGGGGAGCCTCGCCGGGGACCGCGTCGGGTTCGGCGGCGACGGCCGCCTGCGCGTCGGCGGCGAGCGTGGCCACGGTGGTGGCGGTCAGGGCCGCGGCGTCGGCGTCCGGATCCGGTTCGGGCTCGGGTTCCAGCCGGGTCCGGTAGCGCATCTCCAGCAGCAGCGACAGCGCCACCCCGAACAGCACCGCGAGCAGCGAGTTGATCAGCGACGACTCGGTGATCAGGTTGGCGCCCAGCGCGGAGGCCAGCTGCGACACCAGTTCGGCCGCGGCCAGCGGCAGCACGAACCGGGCGAGACGGCGGATCCGCTGTCGCCGCAGCCTGCTGCGCTCGTCGGTCATCTCTTCGTCGGCTTCGCTTGCCAGTTGCCGGACACGCCGGCCATCAGCAGCCGGACGATCTGCTTGCGCGCCACCATCACCGCCACCAGGGGTACCACCGAGAACAGTACGGTCGCGGCGGCGACGTGCCCGGTGCCGGTGGTGTAGTACCGCAGCTGGCCGAGCAGGCTCAGCCCGATCGGCGACAGCTGCGGCGGCGCGAACAGCAGCCCCACCGCGACGTCGTTCCACACCTGCACGAACTGGAGTACGCCGGCGGCGAACAGGTTCGGTCCGACCTGCGTCAGGGTGGCCCGGCCCGGGCCGGCCGCCTCGGCGCCGTGGTGGATCGCGGCCTGCCGCATCTGTTCCGGTGACAGGGAACCGAAGGCGCCGTACAGCAGGGCGGTGGTCAGCGGGATGCCGAGCGCCAGGTGCGCCAGCACGAACGCCTGGCCGGTACCGGACAGCCGGGCCGCGCCGAGCGTCTGCACCAGCGGGATCGTGATCGCCTGCACCGGTACCGTCGCGCACACCACCACGACCGTCAGCAGCGCGCCGCGGCCGGGCGGGCGCAGCCAGCCCAGCGCGTACGCGGCGGGGCCGGCGAACGCCACCACCAGCACCGCGACCAGCAGCGCGAACAGCCCGGTACCGAGGTAGTTGCCGAGCATCCCGCCGGCGCCGAGCACCTCGCCGAACGACGCGAGCGACAGCGCACCGGACAGCCCGTGGGCGGCCAGCGTCGCGTCCGCGTGCAGCGAGGCGAACACCAGCAGCAGCGCCGGGATCAGCCACAGCACGATCGCCGCCACACACAGCGCCTGGGCGAGCCGGTGCCGCAGCCCGGAGTACCGGGCGGGCAGGTGCCGGTCCCACACCGTGACGTCGACCGGCGGCATCCGCCACTGCGCCCGGAACGAGATCAGCGGCAGCACCACGGTCAGCGCCAGCACCGCGAACCACAGGACCGACAGCGCCGCGGCCGGGCCGGCGGTCGGCCCGGCACCGTACCGCCAGACGTGCAGCGCGAGCACCTCGCCGGCCGGCTGGCTGGAGCCCGGTACCAGCGCGAGCAGCAGGTCGAAGCTGCGCGCCGAGAACAGCCCGGCCAGACCGACCAGCAGCGCGGCCACCCGGCGCAGGATCGGCCAGTACAGCCAGCGGTAGACCTCGCGGCGGCGGCCGGTCTCGGCCATGATCATGGACACCTGCTGGCTGGGGATCGCGTCCAGCACCCGCCGGAACACCACCACCGACAGCCCGAGGTAGGCCCAGACGAACGCGGACATCATCGCGAACGTGACCAGGCCGGGGCCGAGCGCCTGCGGTGCGTCCACCCCGATCAGGCGGCTGGTCAGCGCGGTCACCAACCCCCGGCTCGGATCCGGGTCGTACAGCAGCCGGAACGCCACCGCGGTCGCGAGCATCGGCAACGCCATCGGCGCCACCAGCAGGACGGTCAGCACGCCGGCCCGGCGGACCCGGCGGGACACCACCGCGAGCAGGTAGCCGACCGCGGTCAGTACCACCGGCACGGCGACCGCCCAGGCCAGCGTGCGCAGCAGCGCCCGGCGGGCGAGCGGGTCGGACCAGGCGTCGGTGAAGTTACCCAGGCAGACGCCGCGGCAGCCGATGGTGAGGCTGTCGACCACGGTGCGGATCGCCGGCCACACCAGCAGCCCGCCGACCACCAGCGTCGCCGGCGCGAGGTAGAGGTACGCCCGGCGGGTCTCCGGCCGGATCCGGTCGCGCCGGGTCGGGCCGACGTCGTCGAGCACCAGCAGTCGGTCGACCGGCCGCATCCGGGGCGTCGGGGCGGCCGTCACCGGGCCACCCCGGTCGCCAGGTTGAACTGGTGCACCGCCTCGCGCACGGCCGACTCGACCGGCCGGCCGCCGGTGACCGCGCGGAAGAAGTCGGACAGGATCAGCCAGCTGCCCTTCCCGTCGTCCCCGATCAGCTTGCCGGTCAGCTGGTCGGACAGGTCGAACTGGACCTCCGCGGTCGGGTCGTTGATCTCGTCCGCGAGCTGGTTGAGCCGCGCCTCGGGATAGACGATGGTCTGGTTGCCCGGGTACGGGGCGACCAGGAAGCCGGCGTCGGCCCACGGCACCGCCGCCTGCTTGGTGGTCAGGTAGCTCATCAGCGACCGGCCGGCGTCGCTGTCGCGCAGCAGCACCGCGACGTCACCGCCGACGATCTGCGGCCGCGGCCGGTTGCCCACCCGCGGGAACGAGAAGTACGACGGGGTCTCGCCGGTGTGCAGGCCGGCCACCACCGGTGCGACGAAGTCGCCCTCGAACAGCATCCCGGCCCGGTGCTCGCCGAACACCTGCGCCACCGACGCGTCGAACGGGGTGAGCAGCGCGCGTGCACCGCCATACGGCAGGGCGCCGGGCAGCGACCACAGCTGACCGAGGCGGCGCAGCGAGTCGTGCACCAGGGGGACGTCCCAGTCCGCGTGCGGCGCGGCGAGCAGGCCGTACTCGCTGCCGCGCTCGTCGGACTCGGTGAGCGAGGCCAGCACGTTCTCGAACCAGTCGGTGAGCACCCAGCCGTCGGCCGCGCCGATCGCGAGCGGCGCCTGGCCGCGGACCGGCCAGTGCGCGACCAGCTCGACGAGCTCGTCCCAGGTCTTCGGGGGCTGTTCGAGCCGCGGCGCCTCGCCCCGGCCGGGGAACAGCGCGGCCTGCCGGTACCAGAGCAGCGACTTGTGCGCCACCTTCAGCCAGCAGCCGTACAGGTTGTCGCCGGCCAGGCCGGCGAGCGACAGCCAGAAGTCGTTGAGGCCACCGCGGAACGTGCCGACCGGCAGCGCGACCAGGTGGCCGTCCGAGGCGTACCGGGTGATCAGCGACGGCTCGGAGAACACCGCAACGTCCGGCCGGTTGCCCGCCGCCAGCCGGGCGGACAGCATCGCGTCCACCCCGTTGCCGTTGGCCACCACGATCCGGACCGGGTGCCCGGTGCTCGCGGTGAAGCCGGCCAGCACCGCGCGGAACGCGGCGAGTTCCGGCCCGCCCCAGGCACACACCACCTCCAGCCCGTGCCCGCCGCTGGCACAGCCGGTCAGCGGCAGTGCGGTGGCGGCCGCGCCGGCGGCGAGCAGGGTGCGGCGCTTCACGACGCCACCTCCGCCCCGTCCGGCGGTACCGGCGTCGACGGCGCGGCCGCATTCAGCGGTACCCGGATCGCGCGGCCGGGCGTGGCCGACACCCGCACCCGGTGCCCGACCGGTACCGGCGTGCGCAGCCGCAACAGCCAGTCCCGGCGGCCGCCGGCGACGGCGCGGACCCGGTGGAAACGGGGCCGTTCGTGGCGCCCGAGCACCTCGACGACCAGTTGACTGCCGCGGGCCCGGCTGGCGGTGCCGGTGCCGGTCGTGGCGGGCGCACCGACGACCATCCAGTCCGCACCCGGCGCGGCGGGGCCGGGCGCGCCCCACTCGGTCGGCCAGTCGTCGACCGGCACGACCAGCATCGGGTCGCCGTAGAGCACCGCGGCCGCGTCGACCGAGCCCGGCCGCGCCACCATGGCCGGCGGACCCTGCGTGACCACCGTGCCCCGGTAGCCGACCACCACGACCCAGTCGATCGCATACGGGTCGGTGCGGGCGCGCAGCAGCCCGGGGCGGTCGGTGCACAGCAGTACGGCGAGGTCCGGCCGCTGCGCGCGGGCCTGGTCGAGCAGCTGGACGTACGCGCCGTCCGGCTCCTGGCCGCCGGTGGCGTCGACCACCAGTACCGGCCGGCCGTGCAGCAGCGCCCGGCCGAGTGCGGTGAGCATCCGTTGCGCGGCGCTGACCCGGTCCGGCACGTACCGCTCCACCGCGGAAAGTTGGAAGGCGCTCAGCATCCGGTCGACCTGCTCGCTGTCCTGGCCGTACCGCCGCCAGCGGATCCGCCGGCGTTCCAGCCAGCCGGCGGTGGACTCCTCCCGGGCCCGGATCTCCTCCCGCATTCGGGCGCCGAACAGCATGTTGCGGCGCAGCGACAGCTGCGGGATCAGTCCGCCGCCGGACGGGACGAACGCGCACGGCGCCTCGTCCGCGGACCACTGGTGCGCGCCGAAGCTGATCCGGCCACCGGCCGGTTCGTCCAGGCCGACCACCGCGCGGGCCAGCCGGGTACCGCCGAAGCCCGTCTCGCCGATCACGGCGACCACCTGTCCGGGGGCGACCGTGCAGCTCAGGCCGTTGACGGCCCGGCCCGGTACCCCGCCCGTCGCGGTCGGGGCCAACTCGAGATCGGTGAGCTGAAGGTCTGGGCACATGCCTCGCATCCGGCTGGGTGTGACAGCTGTCCGAGGTCCCGAGGAGGGGACCGTCGGTCCGTCCCGGCCGGCTCCGCGCGTCGCACCGGCGGAGCCGGGAAGGCACACCCTAGTCGAATATCGGACATCGTGATGTCGACCGCACGACATCGACGATGCTGGATCCGCCCGGCGAAACCGGGCGGACCTGCGTAGACGGCTAAAGGTGCGGCGGTCAGTGACAGCCGGGTAACGGAGGGAGTTCGCTGACCCGGACCAGGCTCGGTGCCGCGGTCGCGCCGCCCTTCGCCGCCGGGGCGTACCCGACCGCGAGCGCGTCGCCGGTCGCCTCGGTGTAGCCGTACCGCGGGGTCAGCTTCGTGAACGCGCCGGTGCGCAGGTCCGCCGCGAACTGGGCGGTACCGTCGTCCCACGTCACCAGCGGTCCCGCGGCGCGGACCCACTGCACGTTGCGGCCGGTCGACACGTGCCGCACCCGCACCGGGTTCCGCCAGCCGGGCCGCCATGCGTACAGGGTGCGCACGTCGGCGCTGACCCACGCGGCCACGCCGCCGGCGGTACCGACGATGAACGCCGGTCCGCGCACCGCGGCGAGCGTGGCCGGCAGCCTCGCCGGCGCACCGTCGGCCAGCCGTACCGCGTGCAGTTCGGTCAGCGCGTCCGGGCGCGGCGACTCCGGCCACACCAGATCGCCGTCGAACAGGAACGGCGCACCCGGATGCCCGGCCCGCACCACCTCGTCGGTACCGGTGGCGAACGAGTACCGGTGCAGCGCGGTGGTGCCGTCGGCGCGCCCGGCGGTCCAGGCCGCCACCCCGGCCGCCACCACCGGGTACAGCAGCGGGCTCGGCACCGGGTTGCCGGCCGTGTCGACCGCGTTGCCGGCCAGCCGCCGCGGCGTGCCCCCGGTGACGGAGTCCCAGCCGTACAGGGTCCAGGCGGACAGGTCGTTCGGATTGTGGCTGACCGAGAAGACCAGGTACCGGCCGTCGAACGCGGCGCCGTAGAGCTGGTCGGTGTCCGGATGCGCGAGCGTGAGCACCCGGGTGCGCCGGCCGTCGCGCCAGAACACCACGGTGCGCCCGTCGCCGTTCCGGTCGTCGAGCACGGCGGTGTCGCCGTCCGCGCCGACCGCGTGGACCACCAGCGTCTCGCCGGCGCGCTGGGGCAGCCGGTCGCCGTGCAAGGCCCGCTGCCAGCTCGCCGGCTGGCCGACGGAGCAGAAGTCGGCCGCCGGCGCCGCGTCGGGTACCGCGGTGGCGGCCGGGGGAGTGGGGCTCGCGCTCGGGGTGCGCGATGCGGCCGACCCGGCACCGTCGTGCGGTGCCGGGTCGGCCGCGGTGTCGCAACCGGCGAGCAGCAGTGCCGCCACCCCGCCGGCCGCCAGCCAGCGCCTACCAGACGTAGCCACGGCCACCGTTGATCGTGGTGATGGTGGCCGACGACATGGTCGAGTAGGCCGGTACGCCGGACGACCAGGAGATGCTCCCGGCACCGTGCACCGAGTCCTGGTAGCGGGTGTACTTACCCGAGCTGGAGTAGCCGCGCATCGTGTAGTAGTGGAAGATCTCCTGGTTGCCCGGGTGGCCGACCAGGTGCGGCCCGCCGGGTACCTCCCAGGCGTCGCCGATCAGGTCCCAGCCGTTGTTGATGTCGGCGACCAGCCGGGTCTGGTAGGTCGACTTCTCCTTGCTGGTCGGGTCGTACGACAGCCCCACCGGGTAGTAGGTGGCGCCCTGCCCGTGCAGCTTGTAGGTGAGCACGTCGGCGACCGGATAGCCGGTCTGGTACGCCTTCGGTACCGCGGCGTTGGCGCCCGACCAGCCGGTGCCGTCGACGGTGGTGCGCAGCAGCTTGGCGGTGCTGCTCTGGCTCAGCGACACCCCGCGCACCTTCAGCGCGCCGGCCACCGCGGCCGGGCCGCACCAGTAGTAGGTCTGCTGCGCCTGCTGGGTGCCCGTCAGCGACTTGGCCGTACTGGCCGCCGTCGCGCCGGGCCGCGCCGCCTCGGCCCGGACCCGGGCCATGGTGCGCTGCGCCGCCTCGGTGCGGCGCTGCAGGCCGGACCGCGCCGCCGCGCTGAGCGGTACGTGCGGGTCGTTGTCGTGTGCCGCCTTGTACGCGGCGGCCGAGTGGGTCGGCTGCTCCGGCGCCACGCCGATCGGCGCGGCCGCGGCGGGTACCGCGGTCAGCGTCGCGACCAGGCCGGCGCCGGACACCACCGACCACAGAAGTCGGGTACGAACTGCCACAAGGTCCTCCCCCGGGGGCCGCCGGCACCCGGTGCCGGCACGCGGTCGTACGGTCCCGCCGACAGACCGGCGGGCCGGTGCGGGGTGGGCGGTACGCGATGCGATTCCGTCGTCACCCCGCGTCCTCGACGCTAGACGTCAACTGGAGGTCGAGCCGGACGTTCCCACTATTTCCTACCTTCGGGGCAGGCGTTCGCCTCGGCCACACCACTGGCAGCACCGTGGCGGTCTCTGAGAGGCTGTCTCCCGGTCGCGGCCGGCCCCAGCGTCGTCGTCCGGTCGCCGGGCCACGGTGCCCGATCGCGGGCAGTACGACGAGAGGCAGAACGACATGCTGGTGGACTGGCCACTGGAACGGCTCCGGGACTACCGCCCGGAGCGCACCGAACCCGCCGACTTCGACGAGTTCTGGGCGGGCACCCTCAAGCAGGCCAGGGCGAAGGCGAGCCCGGCCACGTACGCCCGCCACGACGCGGCGCTCGCCACCGTCGAGGTGTTCGACCTGACGTTCTCCGGTTTCGACGGGCAGCCGGTCCGCGGCTGGTTCCTGCTGCCGGCCGGGGTCGAGGGCTCGCTGCCGTGCGTGGTGGAGTACATCGGCTACAACGGCGGTCGCGGCCTCGCGCACGAGCGGCTGGACTGGTCGGCCGCCGGGTACGCGCACCTGATCATGGACACCCGTGGCCAGGGCTCGAACGGCTCGACCGTCGGCGCCACCCCGGATCCGGACCCGGTCGGCCTGGCCAACACGCCGGGCTTCATGACCCGCGGCATCACCGACCCGGACAGCTACTACTACCGCCGGGTGTTCACCGACGCGGTCCGCGCGGTCGAGGTCGCGCGCGAGCACCCGCGGGTCGACCCGGACCGGGTGATGGTCGCCGGCGCCAGCCAGGGCGGCGGCATCACCATCGCGGTCGCCGGCCTCGTCGACGGGCTGTACGCGGCCATGCCGGACGTGCCGTTCCTGTGCCACTACCGGCGCGCCACCGAGATCACCGACAAGAACCCGTACCACGAGATCACCCAGTACTGCCGGACCCACCGGGACCAGACGGAGCAGGTCTTCGCCTCGCTGGCGTACTTCGACGGGGTCAACTTCGCCGCCCGGGCGAGCGCCCCGGCGCTGTTCTCGGTGGCGCTGATGGACGCGATCTGCCCGCCGTCGACCGTGTTCGCCGCCTACAACCACTACGCGGGAGCGAACCGGGACATCCGGGTCTGGCCGTACAACGAGCACGAGGGCGGCGCGGCGTTCCAGCGCGCGGAACAGTTGCGTTACGTTCGCGACCTGCTGCACTGACCGTCCGCCGATCGTGGCATGGTGCTGGTCATGATCCAATCCAGCACGCTGCCGACCGGTTCCCGCGGGGGCCGGGATGAGTGACGACATCCTCCGCGAGCTGGCCCGTACCGGTCGATTCCGGTACGGGCTGCCGCGCGACGTGACCGTCTCGCCGGACGGCGACCGGGTGCTGTTCCTGCGGGCCGCGTCCGGCCACGACGCGACCACCTCGCTCTGGCAGCTGGACGTGGCGACCGGGGCGGAGACGCTGCTCGCCGACGGGGCCGCGCTGACCGGCGGCGAGCTGTCCGCGGCCGAACGGGCCCGGCGGGAACGCAGCCGGGAGAGCGCCGCCGGCATCGTCGGCTACGCCACCGACCGGGCCGTCGACCGCGCCGTGTTCACCGTGGACGGCCAGCTGTGGTTGCTGACCAACGGCACCCCGGTACGGCTGCCCGCCACCGGTTCGGTGATCGACCCGCGGATCAACCCGGCCGGCGCGCACATCTCGTACGTCTCCGCCGGCGCGCTGCGGGTCATCGGCGCCGACGGTACCGACGACCGGGTGCTCGCCGAGCCCGAGACGCCGGACGTGACGTACGGGCTGGCCGAGCACGTCGCCGCCGAGTCGATGCACCGCCACCGCGGCCACTGGTGGTCGCCCGACTCGTCCCGGCTGCTGGTGGCGCGGGTGGACGACGCGCCGGTGGCGACCTGGTACCTGACCGACCCGGCCGACCCGGCCCGGCCGCCGGCCGCGGTGCGCTACCCGGCCGCCGGTACCGACAACGCGATCGTCACGCTGTGGCTGATCGACCCGGACGACGGCAGCCGCACCGAGGTGGTCTGGGACCGGGAGGGCTTCGAGTACCTCGCCGAGGTCGACTGGTCCGGCCCACTGACGATCCTGGTACAGAGCCGGGACCAGCGCGACGTGCACGTGCTCGCGGTGGACGAGAAGACCGGTGCCACCTCGCTGCTGCACGCCGACCACCACGACGACTGGTGGGAACTGGTACCGGGGTTGCCGGCGCGCACCGCGTCCGGCGCGCTGGTCTGGTCGGCCGACGACGGGGACACCCGCCGGCTGCTGGTGGACGGCGCCGCGGTGACCCCGCCCGGCCTGCAACTGCGCGCGGTGTCCGGAGTGGACGGTGACGCGGTGCTGTTCACCGCCGGTACCGAGCCGACCGAGGTGCACGTCTGGCGCTGGTCGCCGGACACCGGCCCGGTCCGGTTGTCCGCCGGCGCCGGCGTGCACCAGGGCGTCGCCGCCGGCGGTACGACCGTGCTGACCTCGCGTTCACTGGAGTACTCCGGTGCCCGGACCACCGTGCACCGCGACGGCGCGGTCACCTCGATCGTGTCGCACGCCGCCACCCCGACGCTGACCCCGCGGGTCCGGCTGTACGAGCTGGGTGAGCGCGGGCTGCGTTCCGCCCTGCTGCTGCCGTCCTGGTACCGGCCGGGGCCGACCGACACGCTGCCGGTGCTGCTCGACCCGTACGGTGGGCCGCACGGGCAGATGGTGCTGCACGCCCGCGACATGTACCTGATGTCCCAGTGGTTCGCCGACCAGGGCTATGCGGTGCTGGTCACCGACGGCCGCGGCACCCCGGGTCGTGGCCCGGTGTGGGAGCACTCGATCCGCGGCGACAAGCTGACGTACGCGCTGACCGACCAGATCGACGCGCTGCGCGCCGCGGCCGAGCTGCACCCGGAGCTGGACCTGTCCCGGGTCGGCATCCGCGGCTGGTCGTACGGCGGTTACCTCGCCGCGGCGGCCGTGCTGCGCCGGCCGGACGTGTTCCACGCCGCGGTCGCCGGCGCCCCGGTCACCGACCCGACGCTGTACGACACCCACTGGCAGGAGCGGTACCTGGGCCATCCGGCCGAGGCGCCCGAGGTGTACCGGCGCAACTCGCTGATCCCGGACGCGAGCGCGCTGACCCGGCCGTTGCTGTTGATGCACGGGATGGTCGACGACAACGTGGTGGTGGCGCACACGCTGCGGCTGTCCGGTGCGCTGCTCGCGGCCGGCCGGCCGCACGAGGTGCTGCCGCTCACCGGCGTCACCCACATGGCCGGCCAGGAGGACGTCGCCGCCAACCTGCCCCGGCTGGAGCTGGCGTTCCTGAACCGCACCCTGCACCCGACCCGCCCCTGACCCGGCGCCGTCCGAGGCCGACCCGCCCCCCCGACCGGTCGGCACCGACCCGGTTCGTCCCGGCTCCGGCTCCCCCGCGGCCGGTCCGGGACGAACCGGATCAGTTCACGTAGTCGCGCAGCGCGCTGACGTTGTCCGGGCGGCGCAGCTTGAGCAGCGTCATCTTCTCGATCTGCCGGATCCGCTCCCGGGACAGGCCGAACTCGCGGCCGACCTCGTCCAGGGTCCGCTGCCGGTCGTCGTCCAGCCCGTACCGCAGCCGGATGACCGCCCGCTCCCGCTCGGTCAGGGTGGACAGCACGCCCTCCAGCGCGTGCTTGAGGAACCCGTACGAGACGGTGTCGTCGTTGTCGTGGTGCGGCTGGACGAAATCGCCGAGCGAGCTCTCGCCGTCCTCGCCGACGCCCTGGTCCAGGCTGACCGGGTCGCGGTCGTAGCTGATCAGCTCCAGCACGTCGGTCGGCGGTACGCCCATCGCCTCGGCGATCTCCAGGTGGCTGGGCTCCCGGCCGAGGGCGAGCGCCAGTTCGCGCCGGGCCCGCACCATCTTGTTCACCTGCTCGACCATGTGCACGGGCAGCCGGATGGTGCGGGACTGCTCGGCCATCGCGCGGGTGACCGCCTGCCGGATCCACCAGGTCGCGTAGGTGGAGAACTTGTAGCCCTTGGCGAAGTCGAACTTCTCCACCGCCCGGACCAGCCCCAGGTTGCCCTCCTGGATCAGGTCGAGGAACCCGATGCCGCGGTTGGTGTAGCGCTTGGCGATCGACACCACCAGCCGCAGGTTGGCCTCCAGCAACCGGTTGCGCGCCGCGACGCCCTCGGTGACGATCCGGGACAGCTCGTCGCGCAGCGAGTCCGGGTCCGCCTGGTACGCGGCGGCCAGCGGACCCTCGGTGGCCCGACCGTGCAGGATCTCGGTCGCGTACAGGCCGGCCTCGACCCGCTTGGCGAGGGTGACCTCGTCGGCGGCGGTCAGCAGCCGGACGCGGCCGATCGCGTTCAGGTAGGTACGCACCAGGTCCGCCGAGTTCGCTCGATCGTCGGTGTCGGTCCGCGTCGTCAGGTATTCCTCGCTCAGTGGAAGGGCCACTGTCTTCCGCCTCCCGTGCCGGGCGCTGGGCGCCTGAGTGCTTGTCGATGCCGGCTCGGCGCGTCGGTCGCCCGCGCCGTCCCGTGACGCTGATTCCACCGGGGGAGAGGCCCTGACGGGGCGCTGCGGGAGGCAGGTGGCACGAATCCGGGAACTGGCCGGCGGCGCGCGGGATCCGTTGGCACGAATGGGGGAGTCGGGGCCGCGCCCCCCGGCCGAACGACGGTGCGTGTCCGCGTCGTCACAGCCGATGGGCAACTGCCGATCGTGGCACACGATCGTTACGATGTGGACCGCGGTGCAACCGGACCGCAACGCCGATGCGTTCTGCAGGTGTGGCGGCCGACGGCCGCCGGCGCACCATCCGATGTCGGACTTCGCCGGCATACACCGGGATCCGATGACCGGTCCCGAATCGCGGATGGCGCGGGGAGTCGACGGGGGAGTGGACGTCCCGCACCGGGACACGCAGGGCAGAGCACTGGTCGACGACGGCCAGAGACAGGGGAGGCGGCATGCCACGTCACTCGTGGCGCGGCCGAGCCAGGATCGTCACGGCGCTGATGGCCACCGGCCTCGCGGCGACGATGCTGGCCGGTTGCAACGGCGGCGACGACAAGGCGTCGGCGGGCAAGAAGGACGACGGGCTCGGCGGTGGCAAGCCGGTGCCGGCGGCGACCGTGGCGATCACACCGACCACCGGCAGCGGCAAGGTGTCGCCCGGCGATCCGGTGGTGGTGAAGGCGACCGGCGGCACGCTCTCCGCGGTGTCGCTGACCAACGCCGCCGGCAAGCAGGTGTCCGGCACGCTGTCCGGGGACAAGAAGACGTGGACCTCCAGCGAGAAGCTGGGGTACGACAAGAAGTACGCGGTGACCGCGACCGCGACCAACCCGGACGGCAAGAAGGCCGCCGCCAAGAGCTCGTTCACCACCGTCAAGCCGGGCAACTTCACCCTGCCGTACCTGCAGAACGGCAACGGGAAGACCTACGGCGTCGGTGAGCCGATCATGGTGCACTTCGACGAGAAGATCCCGGACAAGGCGGCCGCGGAGAAGGCGCTGAAGGTCACCACCAGCCCGGCGATCGAGGGTTCCTGGAGCTGGATCAACGACCAGGACGTGCACTGGCGGCCGAAGACCGAGGCCGGGAAGTACTGGCCGGCCGGGACCAAGGTGACCCTGCACGCCGACGTGTACGGCGTGAACATGGGCAAGGGCCTGTGGGGCCAGGAGGACCGCAAGACCTCGTTCACCATCGGCGACCAGATCATCGCCAAGGCGTCGAACAAGTCGCTGCACATGAAGGTCTACAAGAACGGCAGCATGATCCGCGACATGCCGTTCAGCGGCGGCAAGGGCGGCTACATCCAGGACAAGTACGGCAACAACGTCTCGCTGTGGACCCCCAGCGGGACGATGGTGGTGATGGACACCGAGCGCAAGGTGCACATGACCTCGTCGAGCTGGGGCATCGCCAAGAACAACCCGCAGGCGTACGACCTGTGGGTCGACTACGGCACCCGGCTCACCGGTGACGGCATCTACCTGCACGCGGCGCCGTGGAACGTGGGGCTGCACGGCGTGCGGAACGATTCGCACGGCTGCTTCAACCTCAGTGACGCCGACGCCGAGTGGGCGTACTCGCACCTGCGGCCGGGCGACATCGTGATCATGAGCGGTACGCCGGACAAGGTGACGCTGACCCGGGGCTACGGCGACTGGAACGTCAGCTGGGACCAGTGGGTGAAGGGCTCCGCGCTGAACTGACGCGCCCGCGCCCGGCAGTGGCCGCCGCCCGAGTTCCGGGTGGCGGCCACTCGCGCGTCCGGGCGATCCTCGGTCGCCGTTCTGGGCGATTGCCGTGGTTCGTCGGTACCGGCCCGAATTCGAACCGTCCGGACAGAGGGGAGAAAACTTCTCCCAAGGTAGTGATGGTGATCACAGGCGGCGATATGATCTTCGTGGGATGGGCGTCTGTCCACCCCCTTCAACGAGGGGAGCCGTCATGCCCACTGAGAATGAGTCCGGAGGGTCCAGGATCGCCGATCCCGGCCCGCTCGGACTTGCCGCCTTTGCGCTGACCACGTTCCTGCTGTCGGCGAAGAACGCCGGCTGGACCCACGGCACCGACGCGTGGCTCGGCTACGCACTCGCCTACGGCGGGTTCGTCCAACTGCTCGCCGGGATGTGGGAGTTCCGCAACCGCAACGTGTTCGGTGCCACCGCCTTCGGTACGTACGGCGGGTTCTGGATCGGCCTCGGTCTCTACGTCAAGCTCGTCGCTCCCGAGGCCAATGCGTCGCAGCTGGCGAACGACCAGGGGTGGATCCTGCTCGCGTTCGCGATCTTCAACGCGTACATGCTGATCGCCAGCCTGGCCACCAACAAGGCGCTGTTCGCGGTCTTCCTGACCCTGCAGGCCACCGAGATCCTGCTGTTCGTCGGGCTGTTCGCCGGCAACGACTCGATCGTCAAGATCGGCGGCTACGTCGGCGTGCTGACCGCACTGGTCGCCTGGTACACCTCGTTTGCCGGGGTGCTCAACACGGTGTCGGGCCGTGACGTGCTGAAGATCGGCTCGCCGATGCTGCGCAAGTCGTAGCGGAGCACGTCGGGCGGGCGGCCGGTGCCACCGGCCGCCCGCTTGCCGCGCCGGCTCAGTACGTGCGCGGGGTCTCCGGTCGGCGCAGCTTTCCCGCCGCCACCAGTTCCACCGCGACCAGCACCGCGATGCACTCCACCGCGAGCAACGCCACCAGTACCAGCAGCTGGGCGGCGCCGGCCGCGACCGGGCTGGCGCCGCCGAGCAGCACCCCGACGAACGCGCCGGGCAGCGTCACCAGCCCGACCGTCCGGGTCTGGTCCAGCGCCGGGACCAGCGCCTGCGCCGCGGACGGCCGACACACCTCCAGCGCGGCGTCGCGCCGGGTGAGCCCGAGCGCCAGCGCCGCCTCGTACTCGCCGCGGCGGGTGGCCAGCTCGTCCAGCGCGCGGCGACCGGACAGCGAGGTCGCCGTCATCGCACCGCCGATCAGGATGCCCGCCACCGGGACCACCGAGATGCCCTTCAGCGGTACCAGGCCGGAGCCGAGCACGATCGCGAGCGCCGGCAGCAGCCCGGACGCGATGGGCAGCGCCGCCCACAGCCCGCTGCGTACCGCCCGGCTCGGCCCGCGACCGCCGGCCGGCCCGCGCACCGAGTCCCGGCTGATGCGGCGGGCCGAGGTGACCGTGGCGATGCCGTACATCAGCGCCACGAACGCGGCGGTCAGCCACAGCGAGCGCAGGACCGCGGCGATCACCAGCGACACCACGCCGAGCTGGATCGCGGCCCGCACCGACGCGGTGAGTACCCGGCGGGCGACGCCGAGCCGACCCAGCGCGGCGACCGCGGCGGCGAGCAGGGCCAGCCCGGCGAGTACCGCACCGAGCAGCGGGGTGACCGGGATCGTGTTGCCGTTCATGGGTCGATCTCACTCCGCCCGGCCGACGGTGTCGACACCGCACCCCGGTGACCGGCCCGACGTGCCAGGCTGGCGGGATGACGCAGCCGGTGGTGGTGGTCGACGCGGCGAACGTGGTGGGCTCGGTGCCGGACGGCTGGTGGCGGGACCGGGCGGGCGCGGCGGCGCGGCTGCGGGACGCGCTGGTACCGCTGGCGGCGGCCGGCCTGGCCGCGGACGCCGAGGTGCCGGCCTGGGCGCGCGGCGGGCCGGTGCGGATGGTCCTGGTGGTGGAGGGCGCGGCGCGCCGGGTCGCGGCGGTACCGGGGGTCGAGGTGGTGTCCGCGCCGCGGTCCGGTGACGACGCGATCGTGGCCTTCGTCCGGGCCGAGCCGGCCGAGCACCGGCTGGTGGTGACCGCGGACCGGGAGCTGCGCGAACGGGTCCGGGCGCTCGGCGCCGCGGTGGCCGGACCGCGCGCGGTCTACCGCCCGCCGGGCCCGCGGTCCTGACCGGCGGCACGGCCGGGCCGCGCGGTCTACCGGCGGCCGGGCTCGCGGTGCTGACGAGGGGCGGGGGCGGTGGTTCTCGTCGCCGGGGCTCCGACCCGGCCGGTCGGCGCCGGACCGTGGCGGTCGGCTGGCTGCGCGTGGCCGGCACCCCGGCCGTACACCCGGTCCGGTACGGTTCGCCCGTGACCGTCAGAGCTGTGCACCGAATGGCGTCCGATCTGAAGCGGCTCGGCGGGGTGGTGGCCGTGGGCGCGGTGCTGGCGGCGGCGGGCTGCGGCGGCGGCAGCGGCGGCGGGCATGCGGCGGCCGCACCGGACCCGTCCGCGACCGCCGCCTCGACCCGGGCGCCGTCACCGTCGGCGCGGGAGGCGCTGGCCGGCCGGGTGATCGTGGTGGACGCCGGCCACAACGACGGCAACTTCGACCACACCCAGCAGATCGACCGGCTGGTGAACGCCGGCGGGTTCCGCAAGGCCTGCGACACCACCGGCACCGAGACCGACGCCGGGTACCACGAGGCGGCGTTCACGTTCGACGTGACGAAGCGGCTCACCACGCTGCTGCGGGCGGGCGGCGCGAAGGTGGTGCTGACCCGTACCGACGACCACAGCGTCGGCCCGTGCGTCGACGAGCGGGCCGACATCGGCAACAGGGCACACGCCGATGCGGCGCTGTCCATCCACGCCGATGGCGGCCCGACCGACGGGCACGGCTTCCACGTGATGTACCCGCCGTCGATGGCCGGCGGGAAGAAGGTGGCGGCGGCGTCCCACCGGCTCGCCGCCGCGATCCGGGACGGCTACCGGTCCGGCACCGGGCTGCCGACCGCGAACTACATCGGTACCGACGGGCTCAACCGGCGCACCGACATGGCCGGGCTCAACCTGTCCACGGTGCCGAAGGTGCTGCTGGAGTGCGGGAACATGCGCAACAGCGGGGACGCCGGCAAGCTGTCCTCGGCGAAGTTCCGGCAGCGCGTCGCGGTCGCCCTGGACGCCGCGATCCGCCACTACCTGTCCTGAACCGCGGCGTTCCTCAGCCCAGGGTCGGCAGCACGCAGGCCGGGCTGGGTACCGGTACCGAGCCGGTCTGCCGCAGCGCGCCGGTGTCGGCGTCCCGGTGGAAGATCGCGACGGTGTCGGAGTTCTGGTTCGCCACGTACAGGTGGTCGCCGGACAGCACCAGGTGCCGCGGCCAGTCGCCGTCGGCGGGTACCTCGGCGAGCAGCCGCACCGCCTCGCCGTCCAGGCCGAACACCGCGACGGTGTTCGCGCCGCGGTTCGCCAGGTAGCCGAACCGGCCGTCCGGGCTGGTCGCGATCTCGCTGGGGTAGTTGACCCCGTCGTGGCCGCTCGCCGCCACCGGCGAACCGAAGCTCAGCGCGCCGGTCTGCGGCTGGTAGTCGGCCGGGGTGACGGTCGAACCGAGCTCGGCGGCCAGGTACAGCCGGTCGTCGCCGGCGAACGCGAGGTGCCGCGGCCCGGTACCCGGGGGCAGCTGGGCGGCGCGCTGCTGCACCAGCCGCCCGTCCCGCAGCAGGTAGGTGGTCACGGTGTCGGTGCCCAGGTCGTTCACCAGCAGGTAGCGCCCGGCCGGATCGAACCGGGCCTGGTGCGCGTGCGGGCCTTCCTGCCGGTCCGGGTTCGGGCCGGACCCGGCGTGCCGCACCAGGTCGGTACGGTCGCCCAGGCTGCCGTCCGGCCCGATCGGGTGCACCGACACCGAACCGGAGGTGTAGTTGGCGGTGACCAGGAACCGGCCGGTCGGGTCGACGCTCAGGTGGCAGGGGTCGCTGCCGCCGGTCGGCTGCTCGGCGCCGAGCGGGGTCAGCCCGGCCCCGTCGACCGCGTAACCGCGCACCGCGCCGTCCGGCCGCTCCACCACCGCGTAGAGGTACCGGCCGGTCGGGTGCCAGGCGAGGAACGACGGTCCCGGCGCGGTGACCGGCTCGCCCGCCGCGGTCAGCGCTCCGGTGGCCGGGTCCTGCCGGTACACCGCGATGCCGGTGCCGTGCCCGCCGCCGCTGGAGTCCGGGGTGTAGCAGCCGATGAAGAACAGCCGGTCGGTCATGTTGGTACGCCTCCTCGTGTCGCCATCCGCCATTCTGCCGGCCGGCGGCGCCGCCGTACCGCGATGCCGCCGCGCGGGTCCGCCGGGCGCGCCGCGGGCTCGTACGATGGGGGCGTGACGAACGAAGACGGGACGTCAGGGGAGGACCCCCGTCCGACCGCGGTCCGCATCGGCGATGCCGAGCGCGAGTCTGCGGTGCAGGCGCTCGGCGAGCACATGAAGGCGGGCCGGCTGCAGGTCGACGAGTACAGCGAGCGGTCCAGCAAGGCGGCCGAGGCGCGCACCGCGGACGAGCTGACCAGGCTTTTCACCGATCTTCCGGCGCCGCATCCGACGCTGCCGCCGGCCGGTGCCGGGCAGCAGGTGCAGCCGGTCCAGAGCGGTACCGAGGTGGTGCAGCGCCGGCCGGGCGGCACTCCGGCGCAGCGGGCGGCCGGCGCGTTGATCGGCGTGTCCTGGATCGGTGCGGTCGTGCTCATGGTGACCACCGGGTTCGGTTGGTGGATGTTCGCGATCCCGATCGCGCTGTCGGTGGTGTTCGGCTCGGTCTGGGGCAAGGGCTGGCAGCGCGAGCTGAACGGGCGTGACGACCGGCGTGACCGCTGGGACGACCGCCGGGAGCGTCGCGACGAGCGGCGGGACCGCCGGGACGAGCGCCGGGGCCACGGCTACTACCACTGAGCGGCCCCGATCGAGGGGGCCGGACTCGCGGTGACGCCGCTGGCGGCATGGGCACGAGCTGGTCGATTCAGCCGTTCGGGTGCCAAACAGGCGGAGTTCGCACATCCTGTCCGTCGCGCAACGCAACTCCCGGTGGATGCTCGTGGGGTGACCGGGGCCGGGCCGCCCCGGCGACACGGGCCGGAGCCGGTGGGTGTAGCCGTCACCCCGTCGGCTCCGGCCGTCCATCTTCGGTGGCGCGCGGCGCCCGAGGGGCGGGACGGTTCTCCCGGCGGGCGGGACGCGCGTCGTCAGAAATACCGGTAAATCCGTGATCACCGACCGGCGCCCCTTGCCCGGGACACGACCGTCTTGCTACACCACTGGTACGTGTCGGCCGGATCGGGCGGCGCCGGGCCGCATGTCCGCCGCCCGGCGGTCAGCTGGCGATGACGGCACGTCCCTGGGGAGGCGAGGCGTGCGGTCGGCACGGGACGGCGGGTCGGTGACCGACCCCATCCTGCCCCCGCGCCGACCGTCGAGCGGCCCACCCGCCGGGCCGAGCGGGTTCCTGCGTACCCTGCTGCGCGGCGGCGTCGCGGTGGTCGCGATCGGTACCGCACCGGTCGACGGCGCCGCCGACCCGGCGCCGCAGCCGGCTTGGCGGCGGGTGGCGATGCTGCTCGGCGCCGACGCCGCACCCGGCGGGCCGGACGCGCTGATGCACCGCTCGGGCCGGTACCTGCTGATCGCCCCGGCGGTGTTTCGCACCCTGGCGCTGCCGGTACCGGTGGGGATGCTGCTCGCCCGGTTCGGGGCGACCGGGCTCGGGCCGGTCCTGCCGCTGGCGATCCTGCTCGCGGTGGGCAACCTCGGGTTGATCGGGCTGATGCTGGCGCGGCCGGTGGTGACCGAGCGGCGGTTGCGGATCGGCCTGGTCGTCGACCTCGGGGTGGCGGTGCTGGCCAACGTGGCGGCCGCGCCGAGCGTGCCGGGCGACCTGGAGTCGGCGTACCACGCCGTGTTCTGGGGCTACCTGGTCGGCACCGTCGCACTGTGGTCGGCGGCGCGCGGCGTGCAGGCGGCGGTCGCCGCGCTGCTGCTGTCGGTACCGGCGCAGCTGGCGATGGTGTGGCTCAGCCCGGCCGGACCCGGTGAGTCGTCGGTCGGCGGCGCGCTCGGCCGGTTCGCCGCGCTGGTGCTCGCGGTCGTGCTCACCGTGCTGGTGCTGGCGCTGGTCGGGATGGGCATCCGGCTGGCGATGCTGATCGGGATGCGGGCGGGTCGGCAGGCGGAGCGGGCCCGGATGCTGCGCGGCATGCACGACACCGTGCTGCAGGCGCTGGAGGCGATGGCGCTCAGTGCCGGGCTCGACCATGCCGAGCCGGCGAGCGCGCTGGCCGAGTTGCGGGCGACCGCGCGCAGCCAGGCGGGTCTGCTGCGCCGCACCCTGGACGAGCTGACCAACCACAGCGACCGGCGGCTCACCGACGACCTGGCCGAGGTGGTCGGCGAGGCCGTCGCGGCCGGCCTGCCGGTGGAGCTGGTGGTCGCGCACCTCGACGACGCGGGGTTGCCGGTCGACCGGCGCGAGGCGATGCGCGACGCGGTCCGGGAAGCGTTGCGCAACACCAGAAAGCACGCCGGCCGCTGCGACGCGGTGGTACGGGTGGACGAGGCCGACGAGGGCATCCGGGTGGTGGTGCGCGACCACGGCCGCGGGTTCGTGGTCGACGCCGACACGCTCGGCTTCGGGCTGGCCGAGTCGGTACGGGCCCGGTTGGCCGAGGTCGGCGGGCGGGCGGAGATCGAGTCCCGCCCGTCCCGCGGCACCCGGATCACCCTCTGGGTACCGCGGTGAGGCGTCGGGATGGCCGGGTGCGGTGTGGCGGTGTGGGGACCGGATCGTGGCGACGGAACGGAGCGGGCGTGTCGGTGCGGTGGATGGGCGTCGCGGTCACGGCGGTGCTGCTGGTCGGCGCGACCCTGGCGACCCCGGTACGGGCGGTCGCGGCGCCCGGGTGCGCCGCGCCCACCGGGGTGTACGCGGACGCCGCGCCGTGGCCGCAGGGTCTGTTCGAGCCGAAGCGGTTCTGGCGGCTGTCCACCGGCGCCGGGCAGCTGGTCGCGGTGGTCGGTACCGGTGTGGACGCGAGCAACCGGCAGCTGGCCGGCCGGGTCGCGGACGGCAAGGCGGTGGCCGGGATGACCGGTCCGGAGCAGGACTGCGACGGCCGCGGCACCCTCGCCGCCGGGATGATCGCCGCCCGGCCGGACGCGCACACCACGTTCGCCGGGCTGGCGCCGGACGCGCGGCTGCTGTCGGTCAAGTACACCCAGACCACCAGCGGGGGCGACAGCGAACCGGACCCGGACGACCTGGCGGCCGCGATCAGGGCGGCGGTGACCGCGCACGCCACCGTGATCTGCGTGGCGGTACCGGCGGCGCGCGGCAGCCATGCGCTGACCGACGCGCTGCACGATGCCGCGGCGGCGGACGCGGTGGTGGTGGCGCCGGCCCGGATCGGGTCCTCGGACCACCCGGTCGGCCGGTCGTACCCGACGTCGACGCCCGGCGTGCTCGCCGTCGCGGTGGCCGACCGCAACGGTACGGCGGTGTCCACAGAGGACGGTGACTACCTGGACGTGGCGGCGCCCGGCGCGGACGTGGTCGGTCTCGCCGCCGGTACCGGCGGGGCGCTCGGGCACAAGTGGCCGGCGACCGATCCGGCCGCGGCGGCCGGCTACGCGGCGGGCGCGGCGGCGTTGCTGCGCGCCTACCGGCCGAAGCTGACCGCGGCCCAGGTGGTCGACCGGATCACCCGTACCGCAACGGATGCCGGTGCCGCGTCCGACCCGCGGCTCGGTGCCGGGATGATCGATCCGGCCGCCGCCGTCGGCGCCCCGCTGCCGGCGCGCCGCACGTCGCCGTCACCCGGCCCGACCGCCATCCCGGCCGCGGTGGCCGCCGCACCGACGGCCGAGCCGTACCGGAAGCTGGTGTTGGGGCTGGGTCTCGGTGCGCCGGGCGTCGCGCTGCTGTTGCTGCTCACGGTACGCACGGTGCTGCGGGGCCGCCGCCGTGGCTGGCGGCCCGCCCGGCACACCTGAACGGCCGCCGGGCAGCGTCGTGACGTCCGTTCGGCGGGTCCCCGCGGCCGGCGGGCTCAGCGGGTCGGTACGTCCGGGGTGGCGCCGCCGACCACGAGGGTGTCGGCGGCGTGGTGGACGCCGAGCGCCATCCCGTCGCGCTGCAGCTGCACCGCCCGCTCGCGCGGCCCGCTGCGGTCGGTGACCCGCCAGCCGGCGGCCCGGCACCCGGCGGCGAGCGCGGCCAGGTCGATGCCGGCGGCGCCGGTGACCCGGACGTTGTACTCCCAGCGGACCGCGCCGGGCCCGGAGGCGAGCGCCTGGTCGCGGGTGACGGTGCCCTCCGCCGGGCCGACACCGAGCCGTACCAGGAGGTCGTCGACCGCGGCGCGCAGCCGCGCCGCGGCCTCGGCCAGCTCGACGCTCGGCTCGCTCACCTGGCCACCGTCGTGACCGCGCCACCGGTGAACACGCCGTACATGTTCCACCAGGCGTCGGAGTGGTAGGTGAACACGTCCGAGTGCGCCGACACCCCGTGCAGCTCGCTGCCGTCGGGATAGTTGCCGGTGGCCAGGTCGACCGTACCGGGGAAGGTGTCCGGGTCGGCGCCGTGGCCGAGGTTGCCGACCTGCACGCCCTGCACGTACCCGATCGGGTCGCCCGGCGCGGTCATCGAGTAGTGCCGCACGTCCGGCCGGGTGTCGTGCAGGTCGGCCGGGCTCCACACGTCGTGGCCCATCCCGGCGGACTCGATCGACAGCACCCGGTCGGCGTCCAGTCCGTCGTGCTCGGCGAGGCCCACCACGGCCCCGCCGTACGAGTGGCCGGCGACGGTGACCTGCACGTCGTTGCCGGCCGCCGCGGACGAGTCGATGGCGGTACGCAGCTGGTGCGAGAAGTCCGCCAGCCGCGGCGACAGGTCCTGCGACCAGCTGGCCGACGCCGCGTCCACCAGGTTCGGGGGGAAGTCGCCGTCCTGCCAGGTGACCATGGCCAGCCCGCCGGTCGGGTCGGCGTCCACGAACGACTTCGCCCGGTCGTACAGCCCGGAGTAGTTGTCCAGGTTCGCGAACGTGCCGGGAACCAGCACCCCGACGTCGTGCGTACCGGCGTCGAGGTCGCCGACCAGCTCGACGATCCGGCCGTTGCCGGTCGGGTCGAAGTCGAGGATCTTGCGGTGGTCGTCGAGGATCGACTGGTAGAGGTCGACCCGGCTCTGCGCGCTGTCGATCTCGTCGCCGAGGTCGTGCCCGCCGTCGAACAGCCGCTGGAAGAGCGACTCCTGCGACCGGGCCTGTTGGGCGGCCCGCAGCGCGGCGAGCGTGCCCTGCTCGCTGGCCAGCGCGGTCGTGACCTTGTCCCGGTTGGCCGCGATCAGCTGGTCGAACGACGCGCTGCCGGAGCTCTCACCGGCGAGCAGCGACCGGTAGCCGGTGGCGGCGTCGGTGTCCGCGGTGCGGTAGCCGGCGGCGCTGCCGCGCAGCCCGTCCGCCAGCGCGGTGAGCCCCCGCCGGCCGGCCCGGAGCCCGTCTCGCACCGTGCCGAGGCTCCCCGCGTACCGCTGCTGCAGGGTCGCCGACTCCGGCACGCCGCCGAACGCGCCGGCCGGCAAGGCGGTCGCGGCGACCTCGGTGTCCATCGTGGACAGCGTGCCGGCCCGGTCGGCGAGCGTGCCGGCGGCCCGGGTCAGCGCGCCCGGCCGGGCGAAGAACGCGGCGCCGCCGGCCGAGCCGAGCCCGGTGGCGCTGGCCGAGGCAGACACCGCGCCGGCCGAGGCGGACACCGCGCCGGCCGAGGCGGACACCGCGCCGGCCGACCCGGGCACCGCGCTGGCCGAGCCGAGGGCGGGGGCGCTGTCGGGCAGCGCGGTGGCGGAGGGCGTACCGATCCGGGTCACGGTCGGCGACGCCGTACCGCTCACACCGAGTCCTCACCGATCACCGACGGGGCGACCATGGTGGTCTCGCCCCAGACGTTCTCGGTCTCCACCAGCCACGGCGGGATGCGCCGCCCGGCGCCCATGTCGCCACCGGCCATCCCGGCGCCCATCGGCATCATCGGCATCATCCCCATGCCCTTGGTGGCCGCGCCGCCGGCCGCCGCGGCACCCGCGCCGACGCCGGCCGCGGCCGCTCCGGCGGCACCCTCGGAGGCCAGCGACGGGCTGGCCGCCGCGGCCGCGGTGTCCCCGCCACCGCCGCCACCGATGCCGCCGCCACCGCCGAGCCCGCCGGTACCCGCCCCGCCGCCACCGGGGGTGACCGCGCTGCTGGCCTTCTTCCCGGTCTTGTCGCCGTTGCGCTTCATGAACCCGGGCAGCTTCGGCAGTACGCCACCGAACCGGCCGGCGGTGGCGGCCGAGGCGGCGGCCAGCCCCGCGGTGAACATCCGGCCGAACAGCGGGCTGGTGGCCGCGACCGCGCCGACACCGGCGATGACCGGCAGCGCGGTGGGTACCGAGCTGCTGTCCGAGACCGGCTCCAGCGCCGGGTTGAGCGCCGGCAGCGCGGTGGTCGTGGTCGGCGCCTCGCCCTGCGGTACCGCGGGGGCGGGCGCGGCGTCCGGCGCGACCGGCATCGACTGCTCGGCGGCGGTGTAGTGGCCGGCGAGCGTGGTCATCACCAGCACCGCCTGCT
Organism: Actinocatenispora comari; assembly: GCF_017312725.1. Taxonomy (GTDB): domain Bacteria; phylum Actinomycetota; class Actinomycetes; order Mycobacteriales; family Micromonosporaceae; genus Actinocatenispora; species Actinocatenispora comari. Next base: position 120,526 of record NZ_BOPO01000045.1, read on the forward strand.
GGTGCGCCTCGTCCGCGGCGGCGGCGGCCTGCTGATGCTCCTTGACCGCCTTGACCGCTGCCGTCTGCCGTTCCGCCAGCTGCTGCTGTACCTGCGGGGACAGGCCGGGGTCGGCGGACAGCGGGGTGCTGGCGAGCTGCACGGTGCTGGCGGACAGCGCCGGCACCGACTGCGCCCGCGGCATCGCCTGGCGCGCCTTCTCCTGCGCCTCGGCCGCGGACGCGGTCAGGTCGCGCACGTCGTACGCGGTGCCGGCGACCTTGCGGATGCCGTTGGCCAGGTCGTTGATCATGGTGTGGTACTGCTGGGCCGCGCCGCCGGACCACTTGTCGGAGAACGACCGGAGCTGCTTCTCCAGGTCGTTGGCCCGGTCGTGCAGGGTGCCGCCGGTCGAGTCCCAGGTGCCGCTGGCGGCTCGCACCGTCTGCGGGTCACCCGCGTACAGCATGGCGATCAGCTGCGGGTGGCTGAACTTGCTGAAGTCGGTCATCGTCAGCCCTTCCCGTGGTAGCCGATGGCGTTGGCGATGTCCTCGTCGGCCTGCTTGTACCCGTCGGCGACGGTGTGCGTCACGTCGCCGGCGAAGCCGATCGCCTCGCGGACGTTGCCGAGCAGCGCGTGCATCTGGTCCACGGCTGCCTGGTGGCGTTGCGCGAGCGAGGTCGCCTCGGTGAAGTCGCCCAGCAGCATCGGGTGCTCGGCCAGCGCCGCCAGCCCGTTGGTGGGTTTGGTCAGCGCGTCGAGCTGGGTCTCCAGCTCGTGCGCGAAGTCCTTGAGCGACTGGAGGTGGACGCGGAACGAATGGTCGTGCATGCCGTCTCCCGGGATCGCAGGCGTGCGCACCGGCAGGCGGACCGGCGCAGGGTGCCGAACGACGTCGCCGTCGCCGTCCGAACCGCCGCACCAACACCAGAAACCCGACCGGGCGCTCGTCGCCGTCGGCCCGCGTGGCGTCCGGCGACGAGAGCCCCGGCCGGGGCTCGGAGGCCCGTGGCGGACCTCCTCGGTGCGAGCCCCTGCCAGGGCTCCCGGGTGACTCCCGGGTGCCGGCGGACGCTCAGTAGGGAGGAGGCGTCCGCCGGCACGTGGGCGGCCGTTGCGCGAACCGGACGGGCCGGTTCGCGTGGCGGCCACGGGTGATCGTCCGAAACGGATCGATCAGTTGAAGTAGCCGGCGTTCTTGTTCTCCAGCGCCAACTGGAGATCGTGCGCCTCGTTGACTTTCCCGGAGAACTGACCGATCACGCCGACGATGTCGGCGATCGCGGCGCGCAGCCGGGTCTCGGACTGCTCGGCGGCCTGGCCGGCGGTGGAACCCGACGCGTACCAGGTCTGCTTGACGGGCGCCAGGTGCTGGTGCAGCTGGTCCATGTAGTTGTCCAACGCCTTGGCCTTCGCGAACAGTGCGTCCGCGCTGGACCGCAGGGCGCCGAACTCGACGTTGATGACTTCGGCCGACATGGTTACTCCGATCAGGATCTGCGGCGCTGTCGTTGCGGGGGTCGGCGGTGCGCGGACCGCCGTCGGATCAGTTGCCGGACAGCCGGCTCAGTACGGCGCCGCCCGAGTTGACCGCACCGTTGAGGTTGCGGAACGAGTCGGACACGGTCGAGTCGCCGCTGCCGTAGTTGTGGAAGCTCTGGTTCACCAACTGCGACATGTTGTCCAGCTCGCGCGCGGCGACCTTCATGTCCTCCTGCAGCTTGCCGTGCAGCTGCCAGAACGCGTTGGCCTGGTCGCCGGCGTAGTGGCTGAGCACGGCGACGAGGTCGTTCTCCAGCTCGGTCATGGTCTTGGCCGCGCCGGTCGCGCACTCGTCGAACCCCTGCACCGCCTTGGTCATGGCGGTGGAATCTGACTGGAATCCCGGGCTACCCACGACGGGTCACCTCCTCGTTGATCAGTCTCTTCTGTTCGCAAACCCTATGAGTTGACGGTCACCCCAGTGCACGGCACAACTACCGTTCGCGGTACGGCCGAATTACCCACATCCTGGTGGGAAACCGATGTCAGTCATCGAGGAGCGCCAGGTGGATCAGCTCCGGGGCGTACCGGCGGCGCACCAGGGTGCCGCGGCCGGGTGGCTGCGCGGACATCTTCGAGTCGCCGAGGATGATGCCCTCGTCCTTGGCGCCGGACAGCAGCAGGCCGGGGCTGCCGAGCTCCCGGATCCGGCCCATGATCGGCTCGTACAGCGCCTTCGAGGCGCCGCCGGCGTGCCGGGCCAGCACCAGGTGCAGGCCGATGTCGCGGGCCAGCGGGACGAACTCCAGCAGCGGCGCCAGCGGGTTGCGACCGGACACCGCCACCAGGTCGTAGTCGTCGACCAGGATGAACAGGTCCGGGCCGGACCACCAGGAGCGGTCCCGCAGCTGCTCCGGGCGTACGTCCGGACCGGGCAGCCGGGCCTGCATCGCCTGCTGCACCTCGGCCACCACGCCGGTGAGCGTCGGCTCGGCCGCCGCGTACGACATCAGGTGGTCGCCGCCGACCGCGTCGAGCAGGCCGTGCCGGTAGTCGACCACCAGTACCGCCGCCTCGGCCGGCGTGTAGCGCTCGGTGATGCCGCGGCCGATCAGCCGCAGCAGGTTCGACTTGCCCGACTCGGTGTCGCCGAACAGCACGAAGTGCGGCTCGGCGGACAGGTCGATGCCGACCGGGCCGAGGTCGGACTCGCCGACCCCGATCGGGATCGTACGGCCGGGCAGGCTCGCCGCCGCCGGCAGCGCGGCGGCCGGGAACCGCCGGGGCAGCAGTCGTACCGGCGGGGCCGGCTCGCCGGGCCACGCTGCCCGCACCCGGGCGACCAGGTCGGCCGCGCCGTCGGTCAGGTCGTCCACTGTGGACTTCCCGTCCAGCCGCGGCAGCGCGGTCAGGAAGTGCAGCTTCTCGGCGGTCAGCCCGCGCCCGGGCGCCGCCTTCGGTACGTTCTCGGCGGCCCGGCGGTCGATCGCCGAGTCGGACGGGTCGCCGAGCCGCAGCTCGAACCGGGTGCCGATGGCGTCCCGCAGCTGCGGCCGGACGTCCATCCAGCGGTTCGCCGACAGCACCACGTGGATGCCGAACCCGAGCCCGCGGGCGGCGAGGGTGGTGATCTGCTGTTCCAGCGCCTCGTACTCCTGGCGCAGCGTCATCCAGCCGTCCACGAACAGGAACACGTCGCCGAACTCGCGCCCGTCGGCAGGGTGCGGGTCGCGCCCGTCGGCACGGTTCGGGTCGCGGCCGTCGGTACGGTGCAGGTCGGCGCGCCGGCGCCGGAACGTGGCCATCGAGTCGATCCGGTGCTCGGCGAACATCGCCTCCCGCTCGGTGAGCAGCGCGGTCAGCTCGGCCACGATCCGGCGGCAGCGTTCCACGTCCAGCCGGGCCGCGGCGCCCGAGACGTGCGGCAGCCCGGCCATCGAGGCGAGCGCGCCACCACCGAAGTCCAGCACGAAGAACTGCACCTCGGCCGGGGTGTGGGTGAGCGCCAGGGAGGTCAGCAGGCTGCGCAGCAGCGTCGACTTGCCGGCCTGCGGCGCGCCGACCACGATCGCGTTGCCGGCCTGCCCGGACAGGTCCGCCCAGAGCAGGTCGCGGCGCTGCTCGAACGGCTTGTCCACGATCGCCACCGGTACCGTCAGCCGGCCGTTGCCGGCCCAGCCGGTGGGGCACAGGCCGCGCTGCGGGTCGACCGACAGCGGCGGCAGCAGCCCGTCCATGCTGGGCGGCTCGGCCAGCGGCGGCAGCCAGATCTGGTGCGCCGCCGGGCCCTTGCCGACCAGCGCGGCGACCATCGCGTCCATGATCGTCTCGCCGGCCGGTGCGGTACCGGGTGCGGCGTGCCGCGGCCCGCCGTCGGGCGCCGGCAGGGCCTCCGGCTCGGGTACCCGGGCCAGCGTGAACGGCAGCGCCCGGTGCACCGGTGCCGGGCCGGTGTTCGCGTCGGCGCCGTCCAGCGGCGGCAGCTCGCCCGACACGTACGCCGCCTTGAACCGGATCAGCGTCGCGGTGTCGACCTTGAGGTAGGCCGAGCCTGGCACCGGCGGCAGCTCGTACGCGTCGGGCACGCCGAGCACCGCGCGCGACTCCGACGCGGAGAAGGTCCGCAGCCCGATCCGGTACGACAGGTGCGAGTCCAGGCCGCGCAGCCGGCCCTCCTCCAACCGTTGCGACGCCAGCAGCAGGTGGATGCCGAGCGACCGGCCGAGCCGGCCGATCATCACGAACAGGTCGATGAACTCCGGCCGGTCGTGCAGCAGCTCGCTGAACTCGTCGATGATCACCAGCAGCGACGGCAGCGGCCGCAGGTCGGCGCCGCCGGCCCGGGCCCGCTCGTAGTCGCGCACCGAGGCGAAGTTGCCGGCCGCGCGCAGCAGCTCCTGCCGGCGCACCAGCTCGCCGCGCAGCGCGTCGGCCATCCGGTCGACCAGCGGCAGCTCGTCGGCCAGATTGGTGATCACCGCGCAGACGTGCGGCAGCCCGGACATGCCGGCGAAGGTGGCGCCACCCTTGAAGTCGATCAGCGCCAGGTTCAGCGTCTCGGACGAGTGCGTCACCGCCAGCCCGGACACCAGGGTACGCAGCAGCTCGCTCTTGCCCGACCCGGTGGCGCCGATGACCAGCCCGTGCGGGCCCATCCCGTTCTCGGCCGACTCCTTGAGATCCAGCTCGACCGGCCGGCCGTCCGGGTCGATACCGAGCGGGATCCGCAGCCGGTTCCCGGTGGTACGGGAGGCCCAGGTCACCGCCGGATCCAGCCGGCGCGGGTCGCCGATGCCGATCAGGTCGGCCAGCCCGAACGTGGCCGACAGCGGCAGGTCGTCGCGCACGGTGGTACCGACGTGCCGCGGGGTCAGCAGCCGCGCCAGCGCCTCCGCCGACGCGCCGTCCAGGTGGTCCGCGTCGCCGGCGAACGCGACCCCGTCGTCGGTGACCATGCCGACCCGGCCGTCGGTCAGCAGCAACCGCAGCAGCCCCGGTACCGACGGGGTCTCCTCGTCCAGCGGCGCGCCGATGCGCAGCACGGTGACGCCGCCGAGCGCGCCGTCGAACGGTGCCACCGGCGCGCTCGCGTGGTCGACGACCAGCAGCACGTGTGGCAGCTCCTGCGCCGAGCGGTGCCCGAACGGCGGCCGCTCACCGAGATCGGCGCCGAGCAGTTCGGCCAGCCGGGCCGGATCGTCGGCGCAGAGCCGGATCGGGCCGGCCGCGTCGGCGGCACCGGCCGCGTGGCCGTGCGGCAGCCACTTGGTCCAGGCCCAGTCCGACCACCGCTCGGTCGGCGCGGCGATCGCGATGCGCAGGTCGTCCGGGGCGTGGAAGACGGCGAGCTCGGCGAGCAGCGACCGGGCCAGATCCAGCGCCTCGGCCCGCTCGCCGGACAGCAACACGGTGTGGAACGCGCGCAGCGAGATCGCCACCGGCAGCCCCGGTACGGTCGCGTACGCCCGGATGAAGTGGCGCAGCGAGGTGGAGCACAGCGGGTCGAGGTCCTCCAGCGGCGCGGTCTGCGGCGCCCGCAGCGGGGTGGCGAGCCGCTGCGGCCCGGTACCGATGCGCACCCGGCCGAAGTCGGCGTCGTCGCGGCCGCGCTCCCAGAGTCGCTCGGTGTCCACCAGCGTCCACAGGTCGGCCGGGTCGGGCGCGCTGGCCAGCGCCGACGCGGTCTGCGCGGTGGCGACCTTGTGCACCTGGCCGCGCAGCCCCGCGAGGTAGCGCAGGTAGTCCCGCCGCTCGTTGTTGATCTGCGCCTTCTTCGCCATCCCGCCGCGGGAGAACGACATCACCAGCATGCCGATCATCGCCCCGGCGTACAGCGCGCCGAACAGGTAGGTCATCACGCCGCCGGACCGTCCGATGTAGACGAACGACATGGCGCCCATGCCCAGCATCATCGGCAGCATGAACAGCAGCTGCATGCCGCCCTGACCGGACCCGCGCGGCAGGACCGGCGGCGACTGCAGCCCGATCTCGCCGGTCGGCGGCGTCGGCAGCGCGACGCGCCGACCCCGGCGCCGTACCGTATCGACCGTCATCGCGACTCCCTCGCCTCCCCTGGGCATCGACGCACCGCGCCGACGCCCAGACATCCTGCCCGGTCACATTGCCCATCGGTCAAGCCCTTCATGGTGGGTACTTTTGCCGTTCATTCGGTGCTCGGGCGGCACCTACGATGTGGCCGGAGCCGAGGGGGTGAGCGGGTGTGGACGGCCAGTACCAGGCGGCGCCGGAGGCGATGCGCGCCACCGTCGGCAACGTCAGTGCGATCCTGGTGCAGGCCATCAACGCGCTGCACGACCTGTCGGCGCTGATGGTCGAGCCGGAGTCGTTCGCGACGCTGGGCTCGGCGGTCGCCACCGCCAACACCGAACTGCAGGGCCAGCAGATCGTCGCGGTCCGTTCGCTGCTGGATCTGTTGGGCGACACCGCGGACTCGGTCCGGCGCAGTGCCGACGACTACGAGCAGGCCGACCAGCAGGTGGCCCACGGGTACTCGGGCGGGTCCTCGCCGCTGTGGCACGACGGGACGGCGGCGCAGCTCGCCGGCCAGGCGGTGACCGACAGCGCCGGCGCCACCGGCACCCCGCACTCGGTCGACACCGTGCTCGGTTACCTGTCCGACAGCGGGATGGGCGAGTTGGCCTACCGGCCGGCGCCGACGGGCCGGTTCGCCGACGCGGCCGACTTCGCCGACTGGCTCGACGGCGACCCGAACCACCAGTCCCGGCTCGGCGTGATCGGGGTGTACAGCGGGCAGGCGGGTGGCCTGGCCGACGTGCCCGGGGTCGCGCGCGGCGACGTGGTGATCGCCGCACCCGCCGACGGTGCCACCGGCCCGTCGATCATCGGCGTCGCCGGTGGCGACGGCCAGCTCTACAACCACGGTCCGGTGGGCCCGGACCTTCCGGACGAAAGCCTGGTCCGCGTGTACCGCCCCCTTGCCTGACCAGGCACGATGACTTTGAGAGGTGCGTCGTGACCGCGTTTCCGAACTCCAGCGCGATGGATGCCACCGCGGCCGGCGGCGGCCCCATCACGATGCTGCCGCTGATCGTCACCGGCCAACCCGCGCAGATCCTGCAACACGTCACCGAGGTGCTGGGCAAGGCGACCCAGTTCATCTCGCTGCTGGAGGACCTGGACAAGGCCCGCAAGCAGCTCGGCGAGATCTGGTCCGGGCACGCCTCGGAGAGCGCGCTGACCAAGATCGCCGAGTCGTTGCAGCAGTTCGAGAAGATCATCAAGGCGATCCAGGACGGCGCGAAGCTGCTGCAGGAGGCCGCGCAGCTGGTCCAGACCGTGCAGACCGCGTACCGGTCGATCGTGTCGGCGGTCAACCCGACGGTCGCCGCGCTGATGTCGAACCCGTGGACGCACGCCGCCGCGCGCGCCCTGTCCACCGCGACCTCCGGCACCCTGCGTTCGTTCATCCAGGCCATCGGGCAGCTGCTGAACGCGCTCGGGGTGACCAAGCTCGGCACCGTACTGACCGACCTCGGCACCGTGATCGGCGCGCTGCAGCAGCTGTTCGGCGGCGGATCGGCGGGCGCCGGCGGGGCGCTGCCCGGTGGCGGCGTCTCCGGCTCGCCGGTCACCGCACCGGGCGCGGTGACCACGGTCGCCTCCGGTACCGGCCAGCAGGCGATCGCCGGCGGCCTCGGTTCCGCCGGGCTGCCGACGATGACCCCGGTCACCGGTACCACCGCGGCGACCGGCCTGCAGGGCCTGCTGAACGTCCCCGGCCAGGTCACCAACGGCGTCACCGCCGGCCTCGGCCTGGGCACGGCGGGCCTCGGTACGGCGGGCCTCGGTACGGCGGGCCTCGGTACGGCGGGCCTGGGCACGGCGGGAGTGCCGTCCTGGATGACCGGCTACAACCCGACCGCGCTCGGCGGCGCCGGGGTGGCGGACAACAGCTGGATCCCGGTGGACGGCAACGGCGACTCCGGCAGCGCCGACACCGGTTCCGCCGGCGACTCGGGCAGCGGCGACTCCGGCTCCGACGGTGACTCCGGCAGCGGCCACTCCGGCGGCGACGGCGGGGCGACCACCACCGGCTCCGGCGACGTGCACGAGACCACGATCACCGCGACCAAGGGCGACCTGTCGGTGACCGTCGAGGTACCGGTCGAGCAGGGCCATGCCACCGGCATCGACCTGAACGTCTCGTCCGGCTCCGAGTCGATCGCCGAGCACGTCGACATCGACGCGAACGGCGCGGTGAGCGTGTCGTGACCGTCGACCGGTCCGGCGCCGCGGGGACCCGGCCATGACCGCCGTCGACCTGTCCGGGGTGCTCGCCGCGCTGCGCGAGCGGTACCGGTCGGTGCTCGCCGCGTACCGGCGGGCGGCGACCGGTGACCCGGCGGCGCTGCGGGCGGCGGGCTCCGGCCACGCGACCCGCGCCGACCGGCTCGGACAGGTCGCCGAGACGACCCGGGAGACCGCCCTGGTCGACGACTGGACCGGCCCGGCGGCCGACGCGTACCGGCGGGCCGGCGGCGCCTGGTCCGGCCGGCTCGGCGACACCGCGACGCTGCTGCGGGCGCAGCGCGACGTGCTGTACGGCGCGGCCGACGCGCTGACCGACGCGGCGGCCGGCATCGACCGGCTGGGCGCCGGGTTCGAGCGGGACTTCGCCGCGCTGATGGCCCGGTGCGGCGCGGTACCGGCCGGTCAGTGCGCGGCGGCGCTCGCGGCGGCGCGTTCGCTGGGGGAGACATACCTCTCGGCCGCCGGTAGCGTGACCACCGCGCTCCGGTCCCGGCTCGCCGACCTGGGCACCTCCGCCGCGACCTCCGAGTGATCACAGGGATGGGGACATGAACGCCGAGATCGACGACCTGCTCGACCGGGTACGCAAGCAGCAGGAGGAGGTCGAGCGGATCCAGAAGACGGTCACCGAGCTCGCCATCACCGGCTACTCGCGCAACAACGAGGTGAAGGTGACGCTGCGCGGCACCGGCCGGTTCACCGAGATCTCGATCGATCCGGACGTGGCCCGGCGGCTGGACGCGGAGGCGCTCGGCGAGGTCGTGCTGGAGGCCGTCAACGACGGGCTGCGCCGGCTCGGCGAGGCCAGTACCGCGAAGTTCCAGCCGGTCATCGACGCCGCCGGTACCGACATCTGAGCGGCCCGGCCGGGGGTACGCGCGGTCCGTTCTCGGTGGACCGTCGAAGGGAGCACAACGCCATGTCGGTGTCCTCGACGCCGCGTCGGGTCACGGTGGTCAGTCCGCGGGCGCGCGTCGACGTCGCGCTGCCGGTGGAAAGTACCCTCGCCGAGCTGCTGCCGCAGCTGGTCGCGATGACCGGGGCGCAGCTGCCGGAGCCGGCGCCGACCGGCGCGGTCACCGGCTGGTCGCTGGCCCGGCTGGGCGCGGAACCGTTCGAGGCCGGGCTGACCGTCGCCCGCGCCGGGGTGCACGACGGCGACGTGCTCTACCTCAACCCGCGCCGGACCCGGATCACCCCGCTGCTGTTCGACGACGTGGTGGACGCGATCGCGAGCGCGGCGGACGGGCCCGGCGGCTGGCGGCCGCGGCTGGCCCGGCGGGCGGCGCTGCTCGCCGCCGCGGTCGCGGTGCTGTGCGCGGTCGCGCTGCTCACCTTCGCCGGGCCGGGCGCGCCGCTCGCCCCGGCCGGTACCGGCCTGCTCGCGCTGCTGCTGGTGGTCGCCGGCGGCGCGCTGTCCCGGGCGTACGCGGACGCCACCGCCGGCGCGGTGCTCGCCGCGGCGGGCGTACCGGCGGCGCTGGTCGCCGGCGCCACCGCGATCCCGGGCATCACCGGTACCGCCCGGTTCGCGCTCGGGCTCGCCGCGGTCACCGTGTACGCGGCGCTCGCCGCGATCGCCGTCGCGGACCGCATCGCCTGGTTCGTCGCGGTCGGGGTGGCCGGCGCCGCCGGCTGCCTCGCCGGTTCGATCGCGGTTCTCGCGCACTCCACCCCGGTACGCGGTGCCGCCGTCGCCGCCGCGGTCGCGGTGGTGTGCTGCCCGGCGCTGCCGATGCTGGCGTTGCGGCTCGGCCGGCTGCCGCTGCCGCGGATCCCGTCCGACGTCGCCGCGTTCCGGGCCGAGGAGAGCCCGGTCGCCGGCCGTGACGTGGTGGACGAGACCGCCGCCGCGCAGTCCGCGCTGACCGGGCTGCTGGCGGCGCTGGCCGCGGTGGTCGCCGGTGCCGCCGTCGTGCTGGTACTCGGCCACTCCCGCTGGGGTTGGGTGGTGGCCGGCGTGGCCGGGCTGGCGCTGCTGCTGCGGTCCCGGTCCTACGCCGGTACCGGGCAGCGGATCGCGCTGCTGGTCGGTGGCGCGGCGGCGCTGATCGTGGTCGGCGCCCGGCTCGCCGCCGCGGGCGGTGACCCGCTCCGGCTGGTACTGCTGCTCGTCGCGCTGCTGGTGGTGGTCGGCGCGACGCTCGTTGCGCTGCGGGCCGGCGCCCGCGACCCCTCGCCGTACTGGTCCCGGCTGTTCGACGTGCTGGAGTTCCTGTCCCTGGTCGGCGTGCTCCCGCTCGCCGCGGCCGTCCTGGAGATCTACCAGCGGGTCCGCGACCTCACCGGCTGACCCGCGTCCGCCGCCCTGGGCGGTCCCGGCGTGGTCGGGCCGGTCGGCCCGCTGACCCGTCGCCGTGCCGGTGCGGTCAGAGAGCGAGAGGCAGGGTGCGGCGGGTGGCGGGGGCGTGCTCGCCGTCCAGGCGGTACGCCGGCAGGTCGAGGGCGGCGACCACGGTGTCCGGGGTGATCCGGCTCTGCGCGGCCGGCGCGCCGGCCCGCAGCAGCAGCGACACGTCCGGCTCGGTGCCGGTGTCCGGCCGGGTCAGGGTCAGCGACACCGCGGTGAACGCGGCGTCGTCCGGCGCCGGGCGGTTCAGCGCGTCGGCCACGTCGACCCGGCTGGGCAGCCGGTACACCGCCTGCTGGCCGCCGCCGACCTGCTGGCCGCGCCAGTGTTCGGCGATCGACGTCGCCGCGCCCGGGGTGGCGCCCAGCGCGGCGGCGAGCTCCTCGCGCAGCGCCGCGCCGTCCAGCACGTGCGCCTCGACGCCCGCCTCGGCGAGCTGCAGGCCCAGCGCGAGCACGCAGTTCGCGGTAGCGCGCAGGGCCCCCGCGGTGCCACCGCCGCGCGCCTCCACCGCGGCCGGGCAGGCCGCCGGCGAGAACCGCACCGCGAGCCAGCTGGTGCGCACCTGCTCCTCGCCGACCGGTACCCGCCAGGTCACCAGCTGCACCGCGGCGGGCGGCAGCTCGGCCCGCCGGTACCCGGCGAGCAGCGGACCGATCAGCTCGGCCGGCTCGACCCCGGCGTCGATCCGCAGCACCGCCGAGAAGAACCGGCCGTACGCGGCGACCCCGGTACGGTTGCCGGCCCGGTCGGCGCACGTCGACACCGCGAGGCCGGGCAGTACCGTGTCGATCGCCTCGCTCGCCGCCGGCGCACCGCGGCGCGCCCGGTAGCGCGCCAGCGAACCGAGCCACTGGTAGCCGAACCTGCCCCGCCAGCGCGGTGCGGTGACCGCCACCGCGGCCAGACCCGTTGCGGCGACGGCGATCCCGGGCAGCTGCCAGGGCGCGCCGGCGAGCACGGTGCCGGCCGCGGCGAGCTGCCAGGTGGCGACCTGGCCGGGCCGCACGGGGAAGCGCCGGCGGTGCGTCAGCCGGGCCGGTGCCGGCGCATCCGGCAGGGTCGCGATCGCCACGGCTGGCCCCACAATCGGTGTCGGTATTTCTACGGTGTCGACGGTTCGGCGGGCCCACATATAGTGCACCGGGTACCGGCCGCCCGTCGAGGCCGGAACGCGGCACAGCGAGGACGAGGCGATGTGGACCCAGCGCGATCAGGTGCAGGCGTACCAGTTCCTGCGCCGCCGCCTGGTGTCCGCGTTGGTGGCGGCGGACGCGAACCATCCGGTGTCGCCGAGCCGCCGGCTGATCCTGTCCAGCATCCTGGGCCTGGCCGCGGTGCTGCTCGTCGCCGGCGGGTTCGGGGTGTACGGGCTGCTCAAGCCGGGCGCCGGCGCCGACTGGCGCAAGACCGGCCAGGTGGTGCTCGCGACCGACACCGGCGCGAGCTACGTGCTCGGCGGTGACGGCCGGCTGCACCCGATGCGCAACTACGCCTCGGCGCGACTGCTGGCCGGTGGCAACGGATCCGCCACGGTCAGCGTGCCGTCGAGCGCCCTGCACGACGCGCCGCGCGGCGCCACCCTCGGCATCGCCGGTGCGCCGGAGGCGCTGCCGGCCGGCAAGCAGCTGCTGGCCGGGCCGTGGACGGTGTGCGCGCAGCGGCCGACCGGTGGCCCCGCCGCGGCCACCCCGACCACGACGGTGCTGGTGGGCGCCCGCCCGGCCGGTACCGCGGTGCCGGCGAGCCGCGGCCTGGTGGTCAAGGACCCGGACGGCACCCGCTACCTGCTCGTCGCCGCCACCCGCTACCGGGTGGCGAGCGACCGCGCGCTGGTCGCGATCGGCTTCGACGCGGTCGATCCGGTCCCGGTGCCGGCGTCGTTCGTCGCCGCGCTGCCGGCCGGGCCGGACCTGGCCGCCGCGACCGTGCCGCACACCGGCAGCACCGGGGTGCCGGTCGGCGGCAAGGGCCGGCTGGTCGGCCAGGTGCTGCGGGCGGCGACGGTCGGCTCCCCGTCGTACCGCTACTACGTGGTGCGCGCGGACGGGCTGGCCGCGCTGACCGAGACGCAGGCGGCGCTGCTGCTGGGCGCGCCGGGGGAGCGTGCCGCCTACGGCGGGGCGGCGCCGAAGCTGGTCGACGTGGCCGGCGCGGACGTCGCCGACGCCAAGCGCGCGCACGCCGAGGCCGCCGACTTCCCGGCCCGGCTGCCCCGCCCGGTGACCGGCGCGGACCGGCTCTCGGTGTGCGCCACCGGTTCCGGCGGTACCCCGAGCACGCTGCTGCTGGCCACCAGCCCGGCGCCGGCCGGGGCGAAGCCGGTGCCGGTCTCCGGCCGTACCGACCGGGTCGCGAACGAGATCTACCTGCCGCCGGGCCGCGCCGCGCTGGTCTCCGCCGGTAGCGTGTACCTGCTCACCGACCAGGGCGAACGGTTCCGGGTGGCCGACTCCGCGTCGCTCGCCGCGCTCGGCTACGGGTCGGTCCGCCCGACGCCGGTGCCGGCAGCGCTGCTCGCTCTGTTCCCGTCCGGGCCGACACTGTCCACCGCGGCCGCGGCGAGCACCGGCTGAACCGTGGGCCGGTCGGTGGCATGGCTTCCTGGGGAGGGCCGATGGACGCGACGGTTCGGCAGATCGCGGTCTGCGTGGTGGAGGACCACCCGCTCTACCGCGCCGCTCTGGTGCGCGCGCTGTCCGAGGCGCCGGACGTGACGGTCGGCGTCACCGCCGGCTCGCTGGAGGAGTTCTCCGCGTACCGGCCGGACCCGGGCGGCGTGGTCATCCTCGACCTGCGGCTGCCCGGGGTGCGCGACGCCGCCGCGGTGGTCGACGTGGTGGGCCGGGGCCACCGGGTACTGGTGGTGTCGGCGCACGGCGACCAGCGCGACGTGCTGGCCGCGATGGCCGCCGGCGCCCGCGGGTACCTGACGAAGAACTCCGACGCGGACGAGATCCTGCGTGCGGTGCGCGAGGTCGCCGCCGGCAACAGCTACGTCTCGCCGACGCTCGCGTCGTTCCTGCTGGAGTCGTCCCGGGAGCGGCAGGCCGGGGTGCGGCTGGAGCTGTCCGACCGGGAACGCGAGGTGCTCGGGCTGGTCGCGGCCGGCGAACGGGACCAGGACATCGCCGAGGCGCTGAACATCAGCGTCCGGACGGTGCGCTCGCACCTGGACCGGATCCGGGAGAAGACCGGCGCCCGCCGCCGCGCGGAGCTCACCGGCGAGGCGTACCGCCGCGGCATCGTCCCGCCGTCCTGACCGGGCCGTCGGCCGGGTGGTCGGCGGCTGGCGTGGTTCCGACCGGCGAGGGCGGTTACCCGCCGGTGAACTGGGCGGCTGTGTCACCGGGCGTCGGGCTGTGCGGTTATTGTCCGGCTGCGGCGGTAGGGTGGCCCAATGACCACTGCCGACCAGACGCATCCGCTGATGGACGCCACCTCGGTGCTCAACCTGGACACCCTGGCCGAGATGCTCGGCGATCCCCGAGCCGACCACAACGCGGCGGTCGCCGATGCCCTACCGCCCTACCTGGCGGTGCTGCTGGTGCGGGGCGGTCCGCAGACCGGCGCCCAGTTCCTGCTCGACCGCGACGTGGTCACCGCCGGCCGGCATCCCGACGGCGACATCTTCCTGGACGACGTGACGGTGTCCCGCCGGCACGCCGAGTTCCTCCGGGACGGGACCAGGTTCTCGGTGCGCGATCTCGGCAGCCTGAACGGCACCCACCTCAACGACGAACGGGTCGAGTCCGCGGTGCTGTCGCACGGTGACGAGATCCGGATCGGCAAGTTTCGCCTGGTGTTCATCGCTCCGGCGGCGCGGCCGTAGTCGGTCGCACGGCCCGGCACGGCCGGGTTCCCGACCTGGCGACACGCTCGGGTAGCCGGGGCCCGCGCGCCGGTCAGTGCTGGTGGGTGGTCGCCTCCGCGTGGTGGTGCACGATGACCCAGCGCCCGCCGCTGCGGCGGAGCACGTCGGAGACGCGGAAGCACTCGTCCGGCCGGTCCGGGTCGGGGTGGCTCGCCCGCAGCAGGTAGCGGGCCAGCCCGGTGTCGCCCCAGTCGTCGGTCCGCAGCTGCTCGGGTACCACGGTCGGCGGAGTCCGGTCGGTGGCCGGCTGCCGCCCGTCGCGCAGCGCATCGAGGTCGGCGAGCCCGACGAGCAGCCGGTCGGCATCGGATTCCCAGATGGTGACGGCCCGGTCGAGGTGCGCGTCGAAGCCGGCCCGGTCGCCCAGGCAGCCGTACAGGTGCCGGATGTGGTCGGCGATCGTGTCGGTCATCGGGTGTCCTTCCTCGCCGGCGGCGTGCCCCGGCTCGGCGTGCGGGGTCATGGCCTGCCCGCCGGGGTGGCGCGACGGGTCGTCTCGCGCGAGGGGTTGGCGCGACGGGGCGGTTCGTGCGGGGTGGCGCGACGGGGCGGTTCGTGCGGTGCGGCCGGTTGGGTCATGACGTCGGGCCCTCCTCGGCGAGGGCGCCGGGCCCCGGGGCCCCCTCGGCCAGGGCGCCGGCCAGTACGTCGAGGCCGGCCGGGCCGAGCCGCAGCGCCCGGGCGTGGAACTCGCGGGTGCTCAGCCCGGCGCGGGTGGCGCGGTCCCGGGCCTGCTCCCACAGCCGCGCGCCGACCTTGAAGGCGAGCGCCTGCCCGGGCCAGCCCAGGTACCGGTCGACCTCGAACCGGGCGGTCGCGCGGTCCATGCCGGCGATCCGGGCCAGGAACGAGACGGCGAGGTCCGGGGTCCAGCGGGTCGCGGTGGTGAAGCCGTTGCCGGCCGGGATCGGCAGGTCGAGGTGCAGCCCGGCGTCGATGACGATCCGGCAGGCGCGCCAGATCTGGCCGCAGAGCAGGCCGAGCTGCTCGCCGGGGCCGGCGATCAGGCCGATCTCGGCGGCGAGGCCCTCGGCGTAGTGGGCCCAGCCCTCGGCGTACCCGTGCACCTCGCACAGGGTGCGCTGCCACGGGTGCAGGTCGGGCAGTGTCAGCGTGATCGCGTGTTGCAGGTGGTGGCCGGGCAACGATTCGTGGTGCAGGGTGCTGATCTCGCGCCAGGTGCTCGCCTCGTCCTGGCCGGGCGGCAGGCACCACCAGACGCGGCCGGGCCGGGTGAGCCCGGGGTCGGGCGCCGTGTAGTACATGACGCCGGAGGCGGCCGGGGTGATCCGGCACTCGACCCGGCGGGTCGCGGCCGGGATGTCGAAGTGGGTGCCGTCCAGCGCGCCGGTGATCTGCTCGACCCGTTCGTTGAGCCAGTCGGTGAGCGCGGGCAGGCCGACGAGCCGGCCCCGCGGGTCGGCGTCGAGTGCCGCCATCGCGTCGGCGACGGTACCGCCGGGCACGAGCTCGTCGGCGACCGCGCGCATCCGGGTGGCGAGCCGGTCCAGCTCGGCCCAGCCGTACGCGTAGACCTCGTCCAGGTCGATCGTGGCGCCGAGGAAGCTGCGCGCGGTGATCGCGTACAGCTCGCGCCCGACGCCGTCCGTCTCGGGCGCGGCAGGTGCCAGCTCGGTACGCAGGTACGCCTCGAACTCGGCGGTGGCGGCGGTCGCGGCGGCGGCGCCGGCGGTGAGGCGAGCGCCGCTCGGTCCGCCGGGGTAGCGGCCGACGAGGCCGGGGTAGAAGTCGTCCCGGCGCGGGTCGGTCCACGCGGCGCACTGGTCGGCGACGGCGAGCACCTGGCGGCGGGCGACCCGCTGGCCGCGGTCGGCCGACCGGGCCAGCGTCTGCCGGTACTGCGCGAGCGCGGTGGGCACCGCGGCGAGCGTGTCCGCCACGACCGCCCAGTCGGCCTCGGTCTCGGTGGGCAGGTCGTCGAACGCCGACCGGACCAGGTGTACCGGCGTGGCGAGCGGCGCGAGCAGCCGCGGGGTGAAGCCGCTGTCGTGCAGGTCGGTCTCGGCGGCGAGCCGGTCGGCGAGCGCACCGGCCAGCATCCGGTCGGCACCGGTGTGCGGGGTCGCGGCGGCCAGCGCGCCCGCGGTACGGGCGGCGAGTTCCGCGCGCGCGTCGTACGCGTCCGGCGACAGGTCCGGCAGCACCGGCGCCGGGCGGCCGATCGTCAGCGCCGCCTTCGGCTCCCAGCCGGCGAGCGAGTCCAGGTAGTCGTCGGCGACCCGCCGAACGGCGCTGGCCCCGACGGCGCCGGCATCGGCGGTGCCGGTTCCACCGGTGTTCGGGTCGCCGTCGCTGGGACGGTGGGTCGGGGTGGTCATCATTCACCTGCCAGATAGCGGATCCGGGGAAGTACCTTGGCGCCGAGCAGGTCCACGCCCTGCCGGTCGGTGCGGCCGTGCGGGGTGCCGAACTCGATCCGGTCGGCGCCGGCGTCGAGCAGCGCGGCGGCGTGCTCGGCGACCTCGTCCGGGGTGCCGGCGAAGCAGAACCGGTCGAGCAGCTCGTCCCCGATCAAGGCACCGGCCTCGGCGTGCGCGCCGGCCGCGACGAGCGTGCCGAGCCGGCGCAGCAGGTCGGGATCGACCTCGACGGTGGGGTCGAGTGCGGCCACCACGTCGAGGTACATGGCGACCTCGGCGCGGGCCCGCCGGCGCGCGGTGCCCCGGTCGTCGTCGACGACGGTGACCGCGCCGGCGACCACCCCGACCGCGTCGGCGGCGCGGCCCGCCG
>NZ_BOPO01000046.1 GCF_017312725.1 Actinocatenispora comari
ATAAAAAAATATTTCACTATCTTACACAAGATAATATATACTATAAATTAAAAATAAAGCTATCTAATGTTAATAAATAAAATAAATAAAATAAATTATTCTATATATGATAAAAATAATTTTCTAATTTTCTAATAGTTTAATTATATAGACTGTTTTATTATATTTTATATCGTTAATTTTTAATTAATTCAGAAAGATAGTTTGTGTCTTTTAAATTAAATTATAATTATAATTA
>NZ_BOPO01000047.1 GCF_017312725.1 Actinocatenispora comari
CTCCGCGATCGACGGATACTCCCGGCTGGCCTACACCGAGGCGCTACCCGACGAGAAAGGCGCCACCGCCGTGGCGTTCCTCGCCCGAGCGCGGGTGTTTCTGGCCGCACACGGCATCAGCCGCATCAACCGGCTGGTCACCGACAACGGCGCCTGCTACCGATCGACCGCTTTCGCCCGCGCCGTGGCAGACCTCGGCCGCCACCAACGAATCCGGCCGTTCACACCCCGCCACAACGGCAAAGTCGAACGCTACAACCGCATCCTGGCCGACGAACTGCTCTACGCCCACACCTGGACCTCAGAACACGCCCGCACCAGCGCCCTGACCAGCTGGAACATCCACTACAACTACCACCGACCCCACACCGCCATCGGCAACCAACCACCCGCCACCCGACTCCACACCACCGTCACCAACGTCCAGACCGCGAACAGCTAGCAGGTCTGGCGGCGGGGCTGGCAATGCCTGTGTCGAGGTGGGTACTGGCGCTGGGTCGGTGTTGGTACGGGACACGAAGGACCGGGACGGTGGGACGTTGAGCGTGTCGCCGCGGGCGTTCCGGGCGTTCGTGACCGAGGTCAAGGCGCGGTACTGACGCCCCGAGGCCCGGCCGCACCCGGCTCGGTAGGGTGACGCGGTGCGTCTGTTGATTGCGGTTTGTCAGGTCGACTACATCGGGCGGTTGACCGCCCACCTGCCGATGGCGCCGCGGCTGATCCTGGTCAAGGCGGACGGTTCGGTGTCGGTGCACGCCGACGACCGGGCGTACAAGCCGCTCAACTGGATGAGCCCGCCGTGCCGGCTGACCGAGGAACCCGGCCTGTGGCGGGTCATCAACAAGGCCGGTGAGGAGCTGCGCATCACCATCGACGAGGTGTTGCACGACTCCGAGCACGCCCTCGGCAAGGATCCCGGGCTGCAGAAGGACGGCGTCGAGGCGCACCTGCAGGAGCTGCTGGCCGAGCACCCGGACACCTTCGGCGCCGGCTTCACCCTGGTACGGCGGGAGTACCCGACGGCGATCGGCCCGGTCGACCTGATGTGCCGGGACGCGTCCGGTGCGTCGGTGGCGGTGGAGATCAAGCGGCGCGGCGAGATCGACGGCGTCGAGCAGCTCACCCGCTACCTGGAACTGCTCAACCGCGACCCGCTGCTCGCCCCGGTCGCCGGCATCTTCGCCGCGCAGGAGATCAAGCCGCAGGCCAAGGTGCTCGCCACCGACCGCGGCATCCGGTGCGTCACCGTCGACTACCACAAGCTCCGCGGCATCGGCTCCGACGAGCTCACCCTCTTCTGACCGCCGGAGCGAAGAGCCGGTTGAGGTGGGTGTCGAGCGCCGCGACGAGCAGCGCCGCCCGGCGCTCGGCCGGTAGCGCCAGGGACTGGACGACGAGGCCGTCGACCACCGCCAGCAACAGCGCGGCCTCCAGGTCGGGATCGCGGTCGACAGGCAGCTCGCCGCTGGTCTGCGCCTCGCGCAGCAGCTCGGCGAAGCCGGTACGCAGGTCGGCGTCCAGGACGGCGTTGCTCGGCCCGAGGGTCGGCGAGGTGGCGGCGGCCGCGGTGAACGCCAGCCACACCCGCGCGGCGCGTTCCCGTTCCTCGTCGAGCGGCAGCCACACGTGCAGCAGGCCCCGCAGTACCTCCCGGGTCGGGCCGTTGGTGTCGACCTGCTCGGCGCGGGCCACCACGTCCGCGCTGACGTGCTCGAACGCCGCCGCCAGCAGCTCGTCCTTGCTGCGGAAGTAGTACTGCACCTGGGCCAGCGACACGCCCGCGGCGGTGGCGACGGTACGCATGCTCAGCGCGGCGAACCCGTCCTCGGCGATCACCCGCAGGGCGGCATCCAGCACGTGCGCGCCGCGCCGCGGTGGCGCGGTGTCCATCTACCGGCGGCCGTCGCCGTGCCGGGTCGACCGGCTGGCCAGCGCCAGCCCGGAGACCACCACCTCCAGTCCACCCAGGACCAGCAGCACCAGGCCGACCTTGCTCAGGGTGACGACCGGGGTCTCGACGCCCTCGGTGGTCAACCAGAGCACCAGCCCGACCAGTGCCATCGCCACGCCCACCATCACCGACGTCACGTGCTGTCGCATCGTCTCGCCTCCCGCCCCCCATACGTTCGTACAGGTCGATCGTACAGGGCGGTGTCGCCACGCAGCCGGGGTCGGGGTGCTGAGCGCCCCGGCCGCGGCGCAGAGCCGGGTTGCCGGGGTGGCTCATGATCTGGCTGTGGCGATGGCATCCGAGCAGCAGCGGTCCGGCCGGCGCAGCGCCGATCTCGTCGTGGTGCGCCGCCGCGACCTGCGACGCCGGTGGCGCACGCCGGGCCTGGTCGCCGGCGACCCGACCGCACAGTGGAATGCGCCGGGCCCGGTGTCCGGGGCGGTACCGGGGAGCACGCCGGGGTTCGTCCCGGGCCGGCCCGCGGCGTGGCGGCCACCGGGACGCGCGACCGGCGACGGCGTGCCGGCGTGGGGGTCGGACGGCACGGCCGACGCGCGGCGGCTGGTGCGGGGCGCGGCCGGCACCCTGGGCGTGGATCTGCGCGGCAGGTCCGGCGCGTCCGGTCGAACGGTGCCGCGCGTGCGTCGCGGTGCGGTGCACGGTGCGGCGGGGGATCCGCGGTACCCGTCGCCGCGGGAGCTGCGCAAGGTGCTGTCGTTCGGGCTGGATCTGGTGCTGCACCTGGCGATCGGGGTGGGTGTCGCGGCGGCGTTGCTCCGGCTCGGGCAGCCGGCCGTGGTCGGCGCGGTGGCCGGGATCGCCGGGTTCGTGGTCGCCTCGGCAGTGCACCGGATCGTGGTGCAGCGGTTGACCTCCGCGACGCTGGGCAAGGCGATCACCGGGCTGCGGATCATCCGGGACGACACCGGAGGCCCGGCGACGACCGGGCTGCTGGTCATGCAGTGGCTGTTCGGCGTGCTCCTGATCGTGGCCGGCCTGTTCAGCTGAGAACTCGCTGCCGGAGGCTGGGCCGGCATCGCAGACCCGTGGCCGGCGTGTTCGGCCGAGACGCGACCGCGCACGCGGCCGGCTGCTCCCGTCCGGCCCGAGGCCGCGACAGCGGGGTCAGGGGCGGACGAGGCCGTCGATGAGGCGGTCCAGGGTGCGGTCGAAGACCTCGTCGGCGTCGGTCGGCTCGGCCGGGGTCGACATCGCCCGGGCCAGGTGCGGGTAGTCGCCGCTGGCGAGCACGCTGGCGAGGTAGCTGGCCTGGTCGGCACGCCAGCGTTCGATGAAGTCGCCGCCGTCGGTGCCGGCGCCGGCCGTCTCGGCGTAGGTGTACGCGAAGCCGTTGAGCAGCGGCACGATCTCCATCCCGGCCGCCGGTGTCACCCCGGCACGCTCCAGTATAGACAGTGCGAAGTCCAGGTACCGCAAGCCGTTCGGGCCCAGTGACGGCAACCGGCGCAGCGCCGCGGACAGCCACGGGTGCCGCTTCGCGGTCCGGTACTGGCTGCGCACGGTGGCGCGCAGGTCGGCCCGCCAGTCGTCGGTCGGCTCCGGCAGCGCCAGCTCGCCGGCCACCTCGTCGATCATCAGGTCGTACAGCTGGTGCTTGCCCGGCACGTAGTTGTACAGCGACATGGTGCCGGCGCCGATCCGGCCGGCGATGCGGCGCATCGACACCGCGTCCAGCCCGTCGGCGTCGGCGATGGCGACGGCGGCGCGGGAGATGTCGCGGCGGGTGTGGGTGGGCCGCGGGCCGCGCGCGCCGCGCTCGGGCCGCAGCCAGATCACCGCCGGCTGCTCGGACGACACGGTGCTCACCACCCCCTCGGGCGACAGCCTAGGAGACCCGCGATAGCTGCGTACAGAGTACGTAGTATTCTGGGATCAGAAACAACGTACGACGTACCCAGTGGAGGCGGCATGAACGACGACGCCACCGTCGTGGCCCGCGGGCTGCGCAAGCGCTACGGCGACACCGAGGCGCTGCGCGGGCTCGACCTGCGCGTACCGGCGGGGACGGTGACCGGCCTGCTCGGCGTCAACGGCGCCGGCAAGACCACCGCGGTCAAGATCCTCACCACCCTGACCAGGCCGGACGCCGGCGAGGCGACGATCGCCGGGTACGACGTGGTGCGCGCACCCGAGCAGGTGCGCCGGCGGATCGGACTCACCGGTCAGCACGCCGCGGTCGACGACAAGCTCACCGGCCGGGAGAACCTCGCCATCTTCGGCCGGCTGTACCGGCTGAGCGGCCGCGCCGCGCGCACCCGCGCCGACGAGCTGCTCGCCGAACTCGATCTCGCCGATGCCGCCGACCGGGTGGTCTCCGGCTGGTCCGGCGGGATGCGGCGGCGCCTCGACCTCGCCGCCAGCCTGATCGTGCGGCCACCCGTGCTGTTCCTCGACGAGCCCACCACCGGGCTGGATCCGCGCAGCCGCAACGCCATCTGGGCCCGCGTCACCGACCTCGTCGCCGCCGGCACCACCGTGCTGCTGACCACGCAGTACCTGGAGGAGGCCGACCGGCTCGCGGACCGCGTCGTCGTGCTCGCCGCCGGGCGCGCTCTCGCCGAGGACACCCCGGAGGCGCTCAAGCACGGGCTCGGCAGCACCGTCGAGGTGGTCGCCGCGGCGGCCTCCGCGCTGCCCGCCGCGGCCCGGGTGCTGGCCGGGCTGACCGGCGCCGAACCGGACGTCGAGCCGGACACGCTGCGCCTCACCGCCCGCGCCGGCGCGCCGCTCGGGCTGCCCGCCGTCGTGCGCGAGCTCGACGCCGCCGGCGTGCCGGTGGTGGACGCGAGCGTGCACAAGCCGACCCTCGACGACGTCTTCCTGCACCTCACCGCCGCGGAAGGGAGCCTCGCATGAGCCGGCTCAGCGGTACGAGCACGCACCCGCCCGCCCTCGAAGGGAGCCTCGCATGAGCCAGCTCAGCGGTACCGACAGCGGGCCTGCCCGGGTGACCTGGGCGCTGCGCGACGGGCTGACCATCGTCCGGCGCAACGTGCTCTACCTGCGGCACGCGCCCGGCCTGGTGATCCTGATGGTCGCCGCGCCGATCGTGCTCACCCTGCTGTTCGGGTACGTGTTCGGCAGCGCCATCCAGCTGCCCGGCGGCGGTGACTACCGGGAGTACCTGGTGCCGGGGCTGTTCGCGATGGTCGCCGCGAACGGCGTGATCGGCGCCGCGTCGGTGGTCGCCACCGACGCCGGCCGCGGCGTGATGGACCGGTTCCGGTCGCTGCCCGCCTCCCGCCTCGCCGTACCGTTCGGGCACGCCGGCGCCGACTCCCTCGGCGGCGCGATCGGGTTCGCCGGCATGGCGGTGTGCGGCCTCGCCGTCGGCTGGCGAATCCGCGGTGGGGTGCTCGACGCGGTCGCCGGCTTCGCCCTGCTGCTGCTCTTCCGGTACGCGGTCAGCTGGGTCGGCGTGCTCCTCGGCCTGTCGGTACGCAACGAGGAGGCCGCCGGGCAGCTGTCGATGCTGGTGATGCCGATCGGCATGCTCGCCAACACGTTCGTCCCCACCGACGGGATGCCGGCCTGGCTGCGGGTGGTCGCCGACTGGAACCCGGTGAGCGCGGTCGCCGCGGCCAGCCGGGAACTGTTCGGCAACCCGACCGGGACCGCGCACGGCGCCTGGCCGATGGAGCACCCGGTCCTCGCCACGCTCGGCTGGTCGGCCCTGCTGCTCGCGGTGTTCGTCCCGCTCTCGGTCCGCCGCTACCGCACCGCCCGCTGAGCCGAGCCGGCCCGCCGCGGCCGGTGCCCGATGTCCGGGGCCGGTCGTGGCGGTGCCGGCGGTCGCAGGTCAGCCGCGGCCGTGCAGGAAGCGGACGAGCTTGGGGATCAGCGCGTCGGTGCGCGGGCCGCGGCGGAACGACATGATCGGCATCGGGGTGCGGAACCGGCGGCGCGCGATCGCCTTCGGCCGGGCGAACTCGCGCAGCCCGTCGGCGCCGTGGATGCGGCCGAAACCGGAGTCGCCGACGCCGCCGAACGGCAGCGCCGGCAGCCCGACGAAGCTCATCCCGCCGTTGATCGAGGTCATCCCGGACCGCAACCGGGTCGCCACGTCCATCCCGGAACGGCGGGAGAACACCGCCGAACCCAGCCCGTACGGGGTGGCGTTGGCGCGGCGGACCGCCTCGTCCAGGTCCGGTACCCGGGTGACGGTCAGGGTCGGCCCGAACGTCTCCTCGCGCACCGCGGCCGAATCCTCCGGCACGTCGAGCAGGATCGTGGGACGCACGTACGGCGGGTCGACGGCGTCGTTGCCGCCGAGCACGGCGGTGCCGCCCCGTTCGAGCGCGTCCGCGATGTGCCGGCGGATGATGTCGAGCTGGCCGGGCATGGTGATCGGACCGAGGTCCGCCTCGTCGTCCGAGCCGACCCGCAGCCGCTTCGCCCTCGCCACCAGCTTGTCGACGAACGCGTCCGCGACCGACTCGTGCACGTACACGCGCTCGATGCCGATGCAGGTCTGGCCGGCGTTGCTCATCCCGGCCCAGCAGGCGGCGTCGGCCGCGTCGTCGAGGTCGGCGTCGGCCGCGACGATCATCGCGTCCTTGCCGCCGCACTCGACCAGCACCGGGGTCAGCGTCTCGCTGCAGGCCGCCATGACCCTCTTGCCGGTACGGGTGGAGCCGGTGAACGCGAGCTTGTCCACGCCGGACGCGCACAGCGCCGCACCGGTGTCGCCGAGCCCGTGCACCACCTGGAACACCGGCTCGTCGCCGACCACCTCGGCGAACGAGTCGACCAGCCACTGCCCGACCGCCGGGGTGTACTCGCTGGGCTTGAACACCACCGCGTTGCCGGCCGCGAGGGCGTAGGCGATCGAGCCCATCGGGGTGAAGACCGGGTAGTTCCACGGGCCGATCACGCCGATCACGCCGAACGGCTGGTAGGTCACCAGGGCGCTCTGGTCGGGCAGCAGGATGCTGCCGCCGACCCGGCGCGGGCCGAGCACCCGGCGGGCGTGCCGGGCCGCCCAGGCGACGTGGTCGATCGCCGCGGTGATCTCGATGACCGCGTCGGCGACCGGCTTGCCGCCCTCGTCGTGCACCACCCTGGCCAGCTCCGGCATCCGCCGGGCCAGCGCCGCACGCCACCGGCCGAGCCGCTCCGCCCGGCCGCCGAAACCCAGCCCGGCCCACCAGCGGGCCGCCTCACCGGCCCGCCGCACCGCGGCCCGGACGTCGGCGTCGTCGGCCACCGGGAACTCGCCGACCAGGGCACCGGTCGCCGGATGGGTGGACCGGAGCCGCCCGCCCACCACCACCGGCAGCCCCGGTGTCTCGGTCTCCGCTGACTTGTGCACCTCGGCGGTCATGCGGCGAGTGTAGGCCGAAACCGTACCGGGCGGTAACCGCCGTTCGGGCCGATCGCCCACCGGTGGCGGCAGCGCCGATCACCCGCCGGGGGCGGCGGTGGAGACCTGTCCGGGCTCAGGCGCCGAGGGCCAGCTGGAAGGCCGCGAGCACGTCGTGGCACAGCGCCGGCGGCGGGGCGGCGCAGATGCGCCGGGTGTCCGCGTGCGCGCTGCGGATCGACCCGCCGCGCCGGACGAGCCGCAGGTAGCCCGCCGGGCTGCGGACCACCGCGTCGCCGCAGCCGACCGGTACCGGAGCGGCCTCGGTCGCCGGGCCGCTCGCGGTGCCGGCGGCGAGCTGGACGAGGCCCCGCACGTACCGGGAGTCGTGCAGGGCGCCGCGGTAGGCGACCAGCAGCGCGGTGTCGAAGTACTCCGGGCCGAACCTGTCCTGCCAGTCGGGGTCGAGCTCGACGTCGACCACCCGGTCGTCGGCGCCGAGCGTGACCCGGATCGTGCCGGACGGGTCCGCGCAGCGAAAGTACGACGGCGGCCGCTCGCCGAACGCGCGTACCTCGGCGATGGCCCAGGCTCGCAGGTCGCGCCGGGCACCGTCGCGCCGTGCGCGCGCCCGGACGTTGTTCACGGCCATGCTCCTGGTCCTCCTGCTGCGCTCGGCGCCGGTCCGCTGAACGGTACTCAGCGTCGGCAACCGGACGGGGGGGACGAGCAGGCAGTGTTCGGTCGAGCATGTGGTATCGCCGACACCACGGTCGACCGAGCTGCCCGGCCCGCCGGTGATGAGCACGGCCGGCCCAGGTCGGTGCGGACCGGCCGCGGCGGGGCGGCCCGGGGCCGTCGGCGGGCGCGGTCAGCGGGGGAGCGGGTCCGGGCCCGCGGTGAGGGCGGCGCGGGCGGCGGCGAGCTGGGCGGTGAGCGGGAGCATCCCGTCGACCACCGCGTCCGCGTGCGCCGACGACGGGGCGACGTATCGCTCGAACCGTTCCCGCCCGTGGCCGAGGTAGCGGCGGGCGAAGTCGGCGAGGGCGGGCGGGTCCGGCTCGGCGCCCTGCCGCAGCATCTTGCGGGCCAGCCGGACGTCGGCCGGGACGTCGAGCCACAGCCGGAGGTCGCAGCGCTCCCGCAGCGCCGGCAGCGCCAGGACGAGGTGGCCCTCGACGACGGCGCCGCCGGTCGCGGCCAGGTCCCGCAGCACCGCCGGCACGTCGACGTTGTCCGGGTCGTTGCGGTCCGGTATCCGCCGCCCGTCGACCACGACCCGCCGGGGCCGCGCGCGAAGGTACCCGTCCAGCGACAGCACCGGCAGGCCGAGCGCGCCGGCCAGCGCCACCGCCAGCGTCGTCTTGCCGGCTCCGGGTCCGCCGGCGAGGCCGACGATCATGCCGGGACGAGCCGCCGTGCGCGCAGCCGGTCGTAGTACGGGCGGTGGTGCGCGGCGAACTCGGCGAGCAGCGGCGTGTCGTGCACCGTGTGCGGATAGCGCGTGGCGGTCGCCGACAGGCCGGTGGAGGCGGCGACGTCGGCGTGCCATTGCGCGGTACGCCGCCACTCGGTGCGCTCGCCGGCACGCCAGTGCAGTGCCTCGGGCCGGAAGCCCAGTCCGACCGCGGCGCAGTACGCGGCCATCGTCGCGTCCGGGTGGGCGGCGAGATCGGCCGCGTCGACCACCGCCGGCGGGGTGTCGGCGTGCGCGGCGGCCGCGTCGTACAGCTCGGCCAGGTGTTCGAGCCCGAGGTCGGCGCGGCACATGTCCGGGTCGATCGCGTAGAACGACGCGGCGATCTCGGCCGGGTCGCGGATCAGGAACGTGTGCCGCACCTCGGCGAGGAAACGCTCGTCGGCGAGCACCGCCGGGTACCGGTTGTCGGTGGTGTCCTTGAAGAACACCCGGTCGGTGGCCGACGCCGCCCGCAGCGCGGCGATCAGCTCGGCGTGGTCGCGTACCGGTCCGGCCGGGCCGTCGGTCTCGCCGTGGTCGGCGACGTTGCAGAACGGCTCGTGCAGCGCGAGCAGGTCGCCGCGTTCCACCATGGCCCGGAAGAACGCGGTCGACCGGGACCGCGGCGCGCTCCACAACGCGATGATCATGGCGCCTGTCTACCGAACCGCGGCCCGGCCCGCAACGCGGTACCGGCCGGGGTCAGCTCAGGTGGTCGGCGACGATGCGGCGGGCGACGGTGGCGGGGGAGGGCAGCTCGCCGCGCTCGGCCAGGCCGCGGTACCGGGCCTGGTCGGGGAACCAGACGTCGTCGCTGGTGCGGATCAGCGCCTGCATCTCGGTGTCCATCACGCCCGGGTTGACGCTCGCCACCCGCACCCGGTCGTCGTCGGCGTACTGCTGGGCGAGCGCGGCGAAGAACATCTCGCCGCCGGCCTTGGTCGCGCAGTAGGTGGCCCAGCCGTCGACGACCCGGTGCGCCGCGCCGGACGAGACGAACAGCACGGTGGTCGGGCGGTCGCCGGCGGCGGCCAGTACCGCGCCGGTCAGCAGCATCGGGGCGAGCAGGTTGACGTGCACGCTCGCCGCGGTACGGGCCGGGTCCAGGGTGCCGATCGCGCCGATCGGCTCCACCGACCCGGCGTTGTGGATCAGCACCACCGGCTCGTCGGTGGGCCCGGCGGACAGGAAGCCGGGCAGCTCCGGCAGTTCCCCGTCGGGCCGGGACAGGTCCGCCGGGCAGAGCCGGACCCGGGCCGGATCGGCGGCCCGCTGCTGCGCGGTGAAGCCCCGGCCGATGGCGAACAGCCGGTCACCCCGCGCGTACAGCTCGTCGAACAGTGCCCGGCCCAGCCCGCGGGACACCCCGGTCAGTACGGTGGCGGTCATGGTCGGTGCCTTCCCTCGGGCCTGGTACGACCAGCCGATGCTACGAAACGGCGGCCGGCAGCGTGGCCGGGACGCCGCGAACACAGGAGGTCATGGGTGGCTGACGAGATCCGTACCGTCGGGGTGGTCGGGCTGGGCACGATGGGTGCCGGCATCGCCGAGGTGTTCGCCCGCAGCGGGCTGCCGGTGACCGCGCTGGAGATCGACGACGCGGCGCTGTCCCGCGGCCGCGACACCCTGCGCGCCTCCACCGACCGGGCGGTACGCAAGGGCAAGCTCACCGCCGAGCAGGCGGCGCAGATCCTGGACCGGATCACGTTCACCACCGACTACGCCGCGATGTCCGGTGCCGACCTGGTCGTCGAGGCGGCGCCGGAGCGGATGGCGATCAAGCGCGCCGTGTTCACCGAACTGGACCGGGTCTGCCCGGCACACGCGATCCTCGCCACCAACACCAGTTCGCTGTCGGTGACCGAGATCGCGCACCAGACCACCCGGCCGCACCGGGTGGTCGGGATGCACTTCTTCAACCCGGCGCCGGTGATGAAGCTGGTCGAGGTGATCTCCACCGTCGTCGCCGACCGGGACGCCGCCGACACCGTGGTGGCGCTGTGCCGGCGGCTGGGCAAGACCCCGGTCGCGGTGGGCGACCGGCCCGGCTTCGTCGCCAACTACCTGCTGCTCGGCTACCTCAACCAGGCGGCCTGGATGGTCTCCGACGGCTACGTCTCGCCCGCCGACCTGGACACCGCGATGCACGACGGCGCCGGCCTGCCGATGGGCCCGCTGACCCTGATGGACCTGATCGGCCTCGACACCATCGTGGAGATCCTCGACGTGATCCACACGTACGGCGGGGGCAGCCGGCGGCACGCCTGCGCGCCGCTGCTGCGCCAGCTCGTCGCCGCCGGCCGGTACGGGCGCAAGTCCGGGCACGGCTTCTTCCCGTACCCGAAGGCCGGCTCGGGAGCGCTCGCCGACGCCGACCCCGCCGCCGAGCCGTCTGCCACCGTACCCGGAACCGTTGCGGTACTGGGTGATCCGGCCGCCGCCGCGGCGCTGGCCGGGGCCGGCGTCACGGTCCGCGAACTGTCCGATGTGGACAAGTCCGCGCTGGCCGGGGTGGACCTGGTCGTGGTCGGTGCCGGCGCGGACGCGGCGACGTACGCGGCGCTCGGCGCGGCGACCGACGCGGTCCTCGCGATCGACTCGGCCACCGAACCGCTCGCCGCCGCCGGTGCCGCGAGCGGCCAGCCCGGGGCCGTCGTCGGCCTGCACCTGGTCGGCGAGCTCGTCGAGATCGCCCGTACGGTCGGCACCGACGACGCGGCGGTCGCGGCGGCGCGCGGGCTGGCCGAGGCGCTCGGGCGGCGCGCGATCGTGGTCGACGAGCGGGCCGGGTTGGTGGTCGAGGCGCTGCTGGTGCCCTACCTCAACGACGCGATCGGCATGCTCGCCAGCGGCTACGCCGACGCCGACGGCATCGACCACGCCATGACGCTGGGCTGCGGGTACCCGGAGGGGCCGATCGCCGCGGTCGACCGGCTCGGCCCGGCCGCGGTGCTCGCCGCCGCGCGGGCGCTGCACGCGGAGTCCGGTGAGCCGAGCCGCGCGCCGTCCCCGCTGCTCGCGCAGCTGGTCGCCGCCGGCCGTGGCGCCCGCGGCTGACCCTGCCGGTACGCCACGATGGCAGCCGCCCGCCCGGCCGGGGCCGGGCGGGCGGCTGCCGCGGCGCGGGTGCCCGCACCGGGTGAGCGCCGTCCTATGCTGGTGGGCATGCCGGAGGGTGCCGAGGCCGAGGGGCCTTCGATGGATGACGTGGCGGGCTCGATCGCGGCCCGCAAGGCGCTGGGGCCGGACGCCGAGGAGGCGGTCATCCGGGCGTTCCTGGAGCGCACCGGGCAGGAGATCGACCGCCGGGTGGACGAGCGGCTTGCCCGCACCCGGCCCGAGCCCCCCATGCCGGCTCCGGCACCGGCACCCCACCCGCCGCAGCGGCAGCCCAGCGGCGTCGACCACACGCCGTTCGTGCTGGCGATCATCTCGATCGGCGCGGGCATCCCGCTGACCGGCATCGCCACCCAGCTGCAGGGCCCCACCCTGCTGGGCATCGTGATCATCTGGGCCGGCCTGGTCCTGATCAACGTCGTCTACGGCATGCGCCGTCGCTAGGCGACTCGGGGCATGCGCTGCCGCTGGGCGGCCTGGGGCATGCGCCGCCGCTGGGCGACCCGGCGCGCCCGCCGCAGCACGCCGTCCGGTAGAGCACGTCGCGGTCGGGTCGGCCGTCACCGCCGGTCGGATCCGGCGCCGTCACCCGGCGCGGATGGCTCGGGGAGCCGGACCGTCCGGCCGGGCAGCGGCTCTCGCGCGGGTCAGGCGCGCAACAGGCGCAGCGACGGCGGGACCAGCGGGGCTTCCACCCACCGAGCGTCGAACGTGCCGGCGGTGACGTCGGCGGTCACCGACAACCGGTGCGGCGCCTCCAGGAACAGCGCGTCGACGGTCAGGTGCGTCCGGTCGGTCCAGCCGCCGCTGACCGCCACCGGGACCGGCTCGTCGGCGATGCTCCACCGGCCCGGTGCGAGCGACAGCCGCAGCTCGGTGTCGTGCTCGCACAGGACGATCTGCTCGTCGCGTACCGCCACGGCGGTCAACGGCGTCGCGCCCGGGGTGGCGGGCGTCAGCGACCAGCTGCCGGAACGCGGGGAGCCGGCCGGCAGCGGCGGCAGCGCGAGCCGGCCGAGCCGTTCGGCGAGGGCGGCGTCGTCGGCGGCCGTGCCCCGCCGGCCGAAGGCCGGCAACAGGTGCCGCCACGCGGCGTCCAGCACCGCCTGCATCTCGACCGTCGCCCCGGTGTACGCCACGGCCGCGTCCTGCTCCGGCAGCACCAGGCAGAACTGCCCGAAGGCGCCGTCGCCGCGGTACCCGTGCCGGGACATCCAGAACTGGAACCCGTAGCCCTCGCTCCAGTCCGGGTGCGCGTCGTCGGTGCGGACCTGTGGCCGGGTCGCCTCCGCGACCCAGTCCTCGGACAGGATCCGGTGGCCCTGCCAGATGCCGCCCCGCAGATACAGCTCGCCGAGCGTGGCGATCGCCTCGGTGGTGGTGAACAGGCCGATGAAACCGAGGTCGTGCCCCGATCCGTGCTGCTGCCAGGTCGCGGTGCCGATCCCGAGCGGGTCGAACAGCCGGGGGCGCAGGTAGCCGGTGAGCGTCGTGCCGGTGAGCCGCTGCAGGATCACCCCGAGCGTGTACGTGGCCGGCTGGTTGTAGGCGAAGACGGTGCCGGGTTCGCGATCGGGCGGAAGCCGAAGAAACCCGCGCACCGGGTCGGCGGGATCGGCTTCGAACACCTCCTGCCAGGTGTCCCGGGTGTGCCCGCTGCTCATCGACGCCAGGTGCCGCACGCGGATCGCTCCGGTCCCCGCGGCGGCCAGCTCGCGGTACTCGGGGAAGAAGTCGACGACCCGGTCGTCGAGCCGCAGCAGGCCCTCGTCCAGCGCCAGGCCCAGGGCGGTGGAGGTGAAGCTCTTGCTCAGCGAGTAGAGCATGTGCGGCCGGTCGGAGCGGTACGGCGACCACCAGCCGGCGGCCACCCGGTGTCCGTGCCGCAGCACCACGAGGCTGTGCGGCTCGATCCCCGGGGCCTCCTCCACGGCATCGAGGAACGCGGCGATGCCGCGGGAGTCGACGCCCTGATCGGCCGGTGCGGACGTGGGCAGCGAGTCGCTCATACGACGGGCAACGTCTCGTCTGGGCGGATGATTCCGTCGGCGCCCGCCACCACCGCAGACAGCGCGGACGTCGCGCGGCCGCAGGCGCCTGGCGATGGCCGGTTCGGCTGAGCAAATACGCTTGACAGCGTGAGTCCGCGACGCAACCGACGCCAGCAGGCGGTGACGCCGGTCGATACCGACCGGTCCCGGCACGGGGTCGACACCCTGGAGCACTGGCCGGACGGGCAGTGGCGGGTGCGCGCGGTCACCGGCAGCAGCGGCAAGACGTACCGCTGCCCGGGCTGTGACCAGGAGATCCGCCCCGGCGCCGGCCATCTGGTCTGCTGGCCGGAGGGCCGGATCGACGACCGGCGGCACTGGCACCCCGCCTGCTGGCGGGCCCGGCTGCGCCGCGGCCCGGTGATCCAGCGCTCCCGCAACGCCCCCCGCTACGGCTGACCGGCCGGCGCAGTCCCGCCCCGCTCCTGGCCCGCGGCCGACCCGACGCGGCCGGGCGCCGCTGGCTCGATCCGGGAGTTTCCGGCGGCGGGGACAACAAATCGGGGCCGAGTTGCGTGGGTAGGGGGAGACAGGCCACCACCCATCAGGAGGCTCGATTGCCGGCCGACTTCGAGGAGTTCGTCGCGCAGCGGCTGCCGGCGCTGCTGCGCTTCGGCACCGTACTGTGCGGCGACCCGGGTACCGCCGAGGACGTCGTCCAGGAGGTACTGATCCGGGCACACCTCAAGTGGCGCCGGATCTCCCGGTACGACCGGCCCGAGCAGTACGTGCGTCGGATGGTCGTCAACGAGTACGTCTCGTTGCGCCGCCGGCTGTGGCGCTGGGTGCCCGCCGCCACGGTCGAGCCGGCCGAGCCGGTACCCGACCCGGCCACCCACCACGCCGAGCGGGCCGCGCTGGACGCCCACCTGGCGCTGCTGCCGCCCCGCCAGCGGGCGGTGTTGGTGCTGCGGTTCTACGTCGGGATGCCGGACGGCGAGATCGCCGAGGTGCTCGGCTGCCGCCCGGCGACCGTCCGTGGCCACGTCTCGCGGGCGCTCGCCACGCTCCGCGCCCGGATGAGCGATGCCCGACCCGTCCCCGCGCCGCGGCCACGGGCCGACTCACCCCTGGAGGGAACATGATCACCGCCGACCGGGTCCGAGACGCGCTGCGGGCCCAGGAAGCCCGGACCCCGGACGCGCCCGGTCTGCTCGGCCGGGTACTCGCCGAGTCCAGCCGCCGGCGCCACCGCCGGCGCACCGTCGGCGCGGTCACGGCGGTGACAGCGTTGGTCCTCGCCGGCGGGGTGGCCAGCGGCGTCACCCGGCACCCGGCCGCGCCCGGGCCGGCAACGGATCGACCGGGCCCCCCGGTGGCCACCGCGAGCGGCGCGCCGGACCCGTCGGTACCCGCCCCGCCGCGGGCGACGGGAGCGACCACCGCGCAGGACGATCCGACCGTACTGGGTGCCGACCTCGGGCTGGTCCACCTCGGCCTGGGCCGGATGCCGGCCCCGGTGCAGACCGTGACCTGGACCGTCGAACCGGGCCGGGAGTCGGCGACGGTCGATCTGCTGGACGCCGGCCGGACCGACGCGGTGCGGGTGCTGGCGGCCCGGACCGAGGCGGTACTGGCGCGCGACGTGCGGGGCGCCGGTGGCGCCGGCCACACCACCGTGCGGGGCCGGCCCGCCGCCTGGTACCAGCGGGCCGAGCGCGCGGACGGCGACGGCCCGGCGACGTACCTGCGCTGGCAGCCACGACCGGGAGTCTGGATGCAGGTGGCCGGTTCCGGCCGGGCCCGGCTGGCGGCGGTGGCCGCGGCGGTGCGCCTCGACGCGGTCCACCGCTGCCCGTACCCGAGCCGGATCACCTGGCGCCCGGCCGGCAGCACCGGCGTGCGGTGCGCGCTGGAGATCGTCCGGGACGCCGCCGTACCGGGTGGGCTGAGCTACTGGCCGACGTACGCGATCGGTGCGGGGGGCCAGAACGGCACGATCGTCGTGTCCATCGGACCGGCGGGATCCGCCACCGGCCCGACCGCCGCGCCGAGCGGCGCCGTGCGGGTCGGCGCGGCCGTCGGCTCGTTCGCCACCGGCTACCGCGGCTCGGCCCGGCTGTGGTCGCTCGACCTGCGGTATCCGCGGACCGGGCGGCACGTGTCGATCGAGACCGTCGGCGGCAGCTACCGCGACGACGACCTGTTGCGGGTCGCCCGCGGGCTGCGGGGCGTCGAGACGGCACCGGACGATCCGTCCGGGTGGCCGGCCGACCCGCTGCGCTGACGCGCGCCTGGCGATCGGGTACGACTGCCGCCGCGCCGAGGGTGCGTGCCAGACTGGGGGATCGTGAGTGCTGTGATCCGGGCCAATTCGATCCTGCCGGCCACCCGGACCGACATCGAGCTGACCACCGCCGACGGGGTGACGCTGGTCGGTGAGCTCGCCACCCCGGTCGACCGGCCGCCGGTGGCGACGCTGATCTGCCTGCACCCGCTGCCCACCCACGGCGGCATGATGGACTCGCACCTGTACCGCAAGGCGGCGTGGCGGCTGCCGGCGCTGGCCGGCGTCGCGGTGTTGCGGTTCAACACCCGCGGCACCGGCAGCCTGCGCGGCACCTCCGGCGGCACGTTCGACAACGGCGTGGCGGAGCGGTACGACGTGGCCGCCGCGATCGAGTACGCCGAGTTCCACGACCTGCCGGAACTGTGGTTGGTGGGCTGGTCGTTCGGCACCGATCTGGCCCTGATGTACGGCTGCGACCCGGCGGTGCGCGGGCTGATCCTGCTGTCCCCGCCGCTGCGGTACGCGAAGCCCGAGCACCTGGCCAGCTGGGCCGCGTCCGGCCGGCCGGTGACCGCCCTGGTGCCGGAGTTCGACGACTACCTGCGGCCGGCCGAGGCGAGGCGGCGGTTCGCCGCGATCCCGCAGGCCGAGGTGGTCGGCGTGCCCGGCGGCAAGCACCTGTGGGTGGGTCACTCGGAGCTGATCCTGGACGAGATCGTGCGCCGGGTCGCGCCCGAGTCCGCGCCGCTGCCGCGCTCCTTCGACGGTCCGATGGAGTTCGGCGACGCCTCCGCGTACGCGAACCGCACGGTCGCCGCGTTCGCCGGCAAGCCGCTGCCCGGCCCGGCCGCCGGCGAGGCTCCGGGCGGCGAGTGACACCGCAGGTGAGGCGGTACGGGCCGGCCGGCCGCGGCCGCCGCCGGTGCCGGCCGCCGGAGCCCGACCGCCCGGCCGCGCCGCCCTGCGCTGCGCGAACCGGACCGGTACCGGCAGGATAGGACGATGCGGATCGGACATACCGAGGCCGGCCACGGCGTACCGCTCGTCCTGCTGCACGCGTTTCCCCTGAACGCGGCCATGTGGGCGGCGCAGCGCGACGGGCTGGCCGCCCACGCCCGAGTCATCACCCCCGACCAGCGCGGCTTCGGCGACAGTCCCGAGCTGGGCCGGGTCGAGCCGGATCTGGACGTGGCGGCCGACGACCTGCGCGACCTGCTCGACGCGCTGTCGCTCGACACGGTGGTGCTCGGCGGCATCTCGATGGGCGGCTACGTCGCGCTGGCGTTCCTGCGCCGGCACCCGGAGCGGCTGGCCGGGCTGCTGCTCGCCGACACGAAGGCGACCGCGGACACCGACGAGGCGGCCGCGAACCGGCGGCGCATCGCCGACACGGTCGAACGGGCCGGCTCCAGCGAGTCGCTGCGCCGCGAGGTGGTGCCGAACCTGATCGGCTCGACCACCCGCTGGCAGCGCCCCGACGTGTACGAACGGGTCGCCGCCACCGCGGTCGCGGCGCCGCCGGCGGCGGTGGCCTGGGCCGAGCGGGCGATGGCGGTACGCCGCGACGCCACCGACCTGCTCGCCGGCGTGCGGGTGCCGACGCTGGTGGTGGTCGGCGAGGACGACGCGCTGGCCGCCCCGGCCGAGGCGGCCCGGATGGCGGACGCGATCCCGGGGGCCCGGCTGCGCCGGATCCCCGGCGCCGGCCACCTCACCCCGGTCGAGGCGCCCGAACGGTTCAACACCGGCGTCCGCGCCCTCCTCGCCCGCATCGGCTGACCACCCGCGACACAAGCCGACCACCCGCGCCACCGGTCTACTGTGGACGGTTGGGGGCGATCAGGTCGCGGTACCAGTGGTACGAGGACTTCGGGGTGCGGCGCTGGTTCGCGTAGTCGACGTGCACCAGCCCGAACCGCTGGCCGTAGCCGGCGGCCCACTCGAAGTTGTCCAGCAGCGACCAGACGAAGTAGCCGCGCACGTCGACCCCGGCGTCCCGGGCCGCGGCGAGCGCCGCCACGTGCCCGGTCAGGTACTCGACCCGCTCCGGGTCGGCGACCGTGCCGTCGGCGGCCGGCGCGTCCGGGTAGCTCGCACCGTTCTCGGTGACGTACAGCGGGGGCAGCCGGTTGCCGTAGCGCCGGGTCAGGTCGCCGAGCAGGTCGCTCAGCCCGCGGGGGACCGACGGCCAGCCGAACCCGGTGCGCGGCACCGAGGCGTCGAACGGCGCGAACCCGAACGGCAGCGGCGGCAGCGAGTCGGTCAGCTCCGGCGGCAGCTCCGCGGCGAGCGCACCCGGCGCGCAGATCCGGGTCGGCTGGTAGTAGTTGACGCCGTAGAAGTCCAGTGGCGCCGCGATCGCGGCGAGCGCCTCGGTGTCGGCGGCCAGCTCGTCCAGCGACTCGAAGCCGGCCGGCGCGGTCGGGTAGCGCCCGAGCAGCACCGGATCGGCGAACAGCCGGTTGTGCAGCAGGTCGTACGCGGCGGCCGCGGCGAGGTCGGCCTGGCCCGGCGCGGTCCCCGGCGTGGCGCCGGCCGGCACCACCGGGGTGTGGTTGTTCGCGATGCCGATCCGGCCGGTCACCCCGGCGGCGCGCAGGGCGGCGACGGCGAGACCGTGGCCGTACAGCTGATGGTGTGCGGTGGGCAGCGCGTCGAGCAGCAGCTGCCGGCCCGGTGCGTGCACACCGACGCCATAGCCGAGCATCGTCATCATCGCCGGCTCGTTCAGCGTCACCCAGTACGCCACCCGGTCGCCGAGCCGCTCGGCCACCAGTGCGGCGTAGTCGGCGAACCGGTGCGCGGTGTCCCGGGAGGTCCACCCGCCCGCGTCCTCGACCGGCTGCGGGGTGTCCCAGTGGTACAGGGTGAGCATCGGGGCGATGCCGTGCGCGGCCAGCTCGTCGACCAGCCGGTCGTAGAAGCCCAGCCCGGCGGCGTTGGCCGGGCCGCGGCCGGCCGGCTGCACCCGCGGCCAGGCCACCGAGAACCGGTACGCCCCGACGCCGAGGTCGGCCATCAGCGCCACGTCCTCGCGGTACCGGTGGTAGTGGTCGCAGGCGGTCTCGCCGGTCTCGCCGTTCGCGATCCGGTTCGGCTCGGCGCAGAAGGTGTCCCAGATTGACCGGCCCCGGCCGTCGGCGTCCACCGCCCCCTCGATCTGGTAGGCGGAGGTGGACACGCCCCAGACGAAGTCGGTCGGAAACTGCACTGCCATGATCATCCTCCCCGGCTCGCCGACGTGAGAATTCCTCGCACTCTAGCGCCTGCGCCCGGCCCGCGCCGCACCTCGCTGCTCGACTGCCCGGCCAGCCGCCGGGCATGCCTCGGCGAGCGGACTACCGGGTCGGAGCGCCCGACCGCGTGACACGATGGGGCCGTCGGCGGAGCGAGGGATGTGGCGATGCGGGACAACGCGGACACGGCCGGCGCGGCGCCGCCGCGGACCACCGTGATGTGGACCCCGGACCTGCTCCGGTACGACTTCGGCGACCACCCGATGAACCCGGTCCGGGTCGAGCTGACCATGGCGCTGGCGCGTGATCTCGGCGTGCTGGACCGCCCCGGGGTACGCCTGGTCGAGCCCACCCCGGCCGACGACGCCACCCTGCGGCTGGTGCACACCGCCGACTACCTGGCCGCGGTACGGGCCGCGTCGGTCGACCCGGACGTCACCGGGCACGGCCTCAACACCGCCGACGACCCGGTGTTCCCGCAGATGCACGAGGCGAGCGCGCTGGTCGTGGGCGCCAGCGTGGCCGCCGCCCGGGCGGTCTGGTCCGGCGCCACCCGGCGCGCGGTCAACATCGCCGGCGGTCTGCACCACGCGATGCCCGACCACGCCAGCGGCTTCTGCGTGTACAACGACCCGGCGATCGCGATCCGCACCCTGCTGGACGCCGGCGCCGAATCCATCGCGTACGTGGACGTCGACGTGCACCACGGCGACGGCGTGCAGCAGGTGTTCTACGACGACCCGCGGGTACTGACGATCAGCCTGCACGAGAGCCCGTACGCGCTGTTCCCCGGCACCGGTTTCCCCACCGAGACCGGCGGCGACGCCGCCCCCGGCAGCGCGGTCAACGTCGCCCTGCCGCCCGGTACCGGCGACGCCGGCTGGCTGCGCGCCTTCCACGCCGTGGTGCCGGGCGCGGTCCGGGCGTTCAAGCCGCAGCTGCTCGTCACCCAGTGCGGCGCCGACGCGCACCGGGCCGACCCGCTGGCCGACCTGCGGCTGTCGGTGGACTGCCAGCGCACCGCCTACCTGGCGCTGGAGCAGCTGGCCGAGACGGTCTGCGGCGGCCGCTGGCTCGCGTTCGGCGGCGGCGGGTACGCGCTGGTCGAGGCGGTGCCGCGGGCCTGGACGCACCTGCTCGCGGTCCTCACCGGCGCGCCGATCGAGCCGGACACGCCGATCCCGGCGACCTGGCGCGCGCTCGCGCAGTCCCGCTGCCCGCAGGGACATCCGCCGGCGACGATGAGCGACTTCCCCGGCGCCGCGGCGGCGGCCGTACCGTACCGGCCGTGGGACCCGGGAGAACCGGCCGACGCGGTCGACCGGGCCGTCCTCGCCACCCGGCGCGCGGTGTTCCCGCTGCTCGGGCTCGACCCGTACGACCCGAGGGACTGAGCCGCGATGGCCGCCGACGATCACCCGGCCGACCGTGCCGCCGAGGGCTACCCGGCCGACCGTGCCGCCGACGTGGCGCTCGCCGACGGCGGCACCGTGCACCTGCGGCCGATCCGCCCGGAGGACGCGCCGCGCATCGTCGCGATGCACTCGCGGTTCTCCGAACGCACCCGCTACCTGCGCTACTTCTCGCCGTACCCGCGGATCCCGGAACGCGACCTGCGCCGGTTCACCACCGTCGACCACCACGACCGGGAGGCCTTCGTCGCCGAGCTGGGCGGCGAGCTGATCGCGGTCGGCCGGTACGAGCGGATCGACGCCGACGAGGCCGAGGTGGCGTTCGTGGTCGAGGACGCGCACCAGGGCCGGGGGCTGGGTTCGGTGCTGCTGGAGCACCTGACCGCGGCGGCCGGGCAGGAGCACATCGCCCGGTTCGTCGCCGAGGTGCTGCCGGAGAACGGCACCATGCTGCGGGTGTTCTCCGACGCCGGGTACACCGTGGACCGCAGCTACGCCGACGGCGTGGTGCACCTGACCTTCGAGATCGCGCCGACCGAACGCTCCGTCGAGGTGGCCCGCGACCGCGAGCAGCGCACCGAGGCCGCGGCGATCCGCCGGCTGCTGACCCCCCGTACCGTGGCGGTGGTCGGCGCGTCCACCCGGCCCGGCACGATCGGGCACACGCTGCTGCGCAACCTCACCGCCGGCAGCTACACCGGCACCATCGTGCCGATCCACCCGACCGCGAAGACCGTCCGCGGGCTGCGCGCGTACCCGTCGGTGGCCGCGGCGCCGGAGCCCATCGACCTGGCGCTGGTCGCGGTACCGGCCGAGGCGGTCCCCGCCGTCGTCGCCGACTGCGCCCACGCCGGGGTGTACGCGCTGGTCATCGTCTCGGCCGGGTTCGGCGAGCAGGGCGCCGAGGGCCTCGCCCGGCAGCGCGACGTGGTCACCGCGGCCCGCGCGAACGGGATGCGCATCGTCGGGCCCAACTGCCTCGGCATCGCCAACACCGACCCGGACCTGCGGCTCAACGCGACGCTCGCGCCGGCGCTGCCGGACCGCGGCCGGGCCGGGTTCTTCTGCCAGTCCGGTGCGCTCGGGGTGGCGCTGCTGGCCGAGGCGCACCGCCGCCGGCTCGGGCTGTCCAGCTTCGTGTCCGCCGGCAACCGGGCCGACGTGTCCGGCAACGACCTGCTGCAGTACTGGCTGGACGACCCCGGCACCGACCTGGTGCTGCTGTACCTGGAGACGTTCGGCAACCCGCGCAAGTTCGCCCGACTGGCCCGGCGGCTGGCCCGGCGCAAACCGGTGGTTGCGGTCGCCGGACGGTCCCGGCCACCGGCCCTGGCCGGGGTCGGCCCGGCGCCCGACGAGCGCTCGGTCGAGGCGCTGTTCGCCCGCTCCGGCGTGATCCGGGTCGACACCGTACCGGAACTGTTCGACGTCGGGCTGCTGCTCGCACACCAGCCGCTGCCCGGCGGCCGGCGGGTCGGCGTGGTCGGCAACTCCACCGCGCTGGGCGTGCTCGCGGTCGAGGCGCTCGCCGCCGCCGACCTGGCCGTACCGGCCGGCTACCCGGTCGACGTCGGCCCCTCCGCCACCGCGCACCAGTTCGCGACCGCGCTGCGCCGCGCCGTCGCCGACGAGTCCATCGACGCGCTCGTCGCGGTGTTCGTCCCGCCGCTCGCGGTGCCCTCCGCCGCCTACGCCGAGGTCCTGGTCGCCGAGACCGCCGGCGGCAGCAAACCGGTCGTCGCCACGT
This sequence comes from Actinocatenispora comari, assembly GCF_017312725.1. Classification (GTDB taxonomy): domain Bacteria; phylum Actinomycetota; class Actinomycetes; order Mycobacteriales; family Micromonosporaceae; genus Actinocatenispora; species Actinocatenispora comari. Next base: position 22,527 of record NZ_BOPO01000047.1, read on the forward strand.
TCGTCGCCGGCGACGTCGCCGCCACCGCCGGCCGCGCCACCGCCGGCGAGCCGGCGCAGGCCAAGCTGGTACGCCCCGGGCCGGACGGCGGCCCCGGCCCCGGCACCGTCCCGGCGTACGACTCGGTCGAGGAGGCGGTGCGCGCGCTGGCCCGGGTCGCCCGGTACGCGCAGTGGCGCCGCCGGCCCGCCGGCCGGGTACCGGTGCTGCCCGACACCGACCCGGCCGCCGCCCGCCGGCTGATCGCCACCGCGCTGGCCGAGTACCCGGCCGGGATCGCGCTGCCCGACGAGGCCGCCGCGCCGATCCTCGCCCGGTACGGCATCGCCGTGGAACCGTCGATCCGCGCCACCGACGCCCGCGGTGCCGTCGCCGCCGCCGACCGGCTCGGCTACCCGGTCGCGCTGAAGGTGGCGGAGGGGCCGCTGCGGCACCGGGTCGACCTGGGCGGGGTTCGGCTGGAACTGTCCGACGCCGGCGACGTGCGCCGCGCGTACGCCGACACGGCCGCCCGCTTCGGCGCTGGGATCGCGGTCGTGGTGCAGCGGATGCGCCCGCCGGGCGTGGCCTGCGTGGTGGATCTGGTGGAGGACCCGGCGTTCGGGCCGGTCGTCGGGTTCGGTCTGGCCGGCGTCGCCACCGACCTGTTCGGCGACCACGCCTGGCGCGCCGCGCCGCTGTCCACCTCGGACGCCGAGGCGCTGGTCCGCGCGCCGCTCGCGGCACCGCTGCTGTTCGGCCGGCCGGTGTCGCCGGACGATCCGCTGCCGGCCCACGGCACCGACGCCGACCTCGGTGCGCTCACCGACCTGCTGGTCCGGCTCGGGCTGCTCGCCGACGAGCAGCCCGAGGTACGCGCGGTGCAGCTCAACCCGGTGCTCGCCGGTGCCGACGGGGTAGCGACCCTGCACGCCACCGTGCACGTCGGCCCGCCCGGCTCGCGCCCCGACACCGGCCCCCGCCGGCTGCGCTGAGCACGGCCCGCCGAGGTCCGGTGGCCGGGCGCGGGCGCCAGGCCGGGCGGGCACGGCCGGGCCGGCACGGCCGGGCGCGAAGCGCGGGCGGCCGCTACGCCTGGCCGACGAGCAGGCAGAACGGGTGGCCGGCCGGATCGGCGAGCACGTACAGCGGTTCGTCCGGGTCGTCGCTGCGGTCGTAGCGCAACGTCGCCCCGAGCGCCTCGGCCCGGCGCCGCTGCCGTTCCAGCTCCTCGACGCTGGACACCCGGAAGTCGTGGTGCAGCTGTTTCGGCACCGTGTCGGACGGCCACGTCGCCGGCGCCAGCGTGTCGACCTTGTTGATCGCCAGCACCCGGCCACCCGCCGAGTCGACCAGCACCAACCAGTCCGCGTCGTCGGCGCCGTCGGCGGGCGGCTCGTCGCCCGGCCGGTACCGCAGGCCGAGGAACCGGCGGTAGAACTCGGCGAGGCCCCGGCAGTCGGTGGTGTCGATCGCGGTGTGCATGAGGCTCGGGAACGTCGACATGCCACCACGATCGCAGCCGGGGCGAGAAACGGCGATGCCCCGGGCCGGCGATGGTCCGGGGCATCGTGGCGGTGCGGATCAGGAGACGTACTCGCGGAGCAGTTCGGCGGTGCCCGGCTCGCGCAGCTTGATCAGGGTGTGCTTCTCGATCTGGCGGATCCGCTCGCGGGACAGGCCGAACTCGTGACCCACCTCGTCGAGGGTGCGCTGCCGACCGTCGTCCAGCCCGTACCGCAGCCGGATGACGGTGCGCTCGCGGTCGGTCAGGGTGCCGATCACCCGCTCCATCGTGTGCCGCAGCAGGCTGTAGGACACGGTGTCGTCGTCGGTGACGTCCTCGGTGCGGCAGAGGAAGTCGCCCAGGGTGGACTCGCCGTCCTCGCCGACCGTCTGGTCGAGGCTGACCGGATCCCGGTCGTACGACGCGAGCTCCAGCACCTGGAACGGGGTGATGTCGAGCTCGGCGGCGATCTCGTCGTGGCTGGGCTCGCGGCCGAGCGAGGCGGTCAGCTCGCGCCGGGCCCGGACCATCCGGTTGACCTGCTCGACCATGTGCACCGGGATGCGGATGGTGCGGGCCTGGTCGGCCATCGAGCGGGTGATCGCCTGCCGGATCCACCAGGTCGCGTAGGTGGAGAACTTGAAGCCCTTGGTGTAGTCGAACTTCTCCGCGGCCCGGATCAGGCCGAGGTTGCCCTCCTGGATCAGGTCGAGGAACGGCATGCCGCGGCCGGTGTAGCGCTTGGCGATCGAGACGACCAGCCGCAGGTTCGCCGACAGCAGCCGCTTCTTCGCGGCGCGCCCCTCGGCGACGATGGTGGCCAGGTCGGCGCGCAGGTCGGCGTCGTCGAGCGGGCCGTTGTTGAGCTTCTCCTCGGCGAACAGCCCGGCCTCGATCTGCTTGGCCAGCTCGACCTCTTCGGCCGCGGTGAGCAGCCGGGTGCGACCGATGCCGTTCAGGTAGGCCCGGACCAGATCGCCGGTCGTGCCGCGGTCCGCCGAGCGGTCCGGTGTGCTGTTGTTCCAGATGGTCGCGGACTCCTCGGCCAGCGGAAGGGCCACCGGTTTTCGCCTCCCCGTGTCGGTGTGCCTGGTTCTGCTCTTCCAGGGTCCCGGCGGTGGCGTGAAACCACGGTGAGGCGGGCGTGAGATCCGTGTGAGGTCGCGCGGACGCAGTCGGCACGGCAATCGCACCATGCCCGCGCAACCCCGGTCGTGGATCCGGTACCGGGAGCGACGCCGCCCCCGGGTGCGACCCGATCTTTCTACGGTGCGTAGAATGATGCTCGTACACAGCGGCGGAAAGGGGACCGGAATGGCTCGGCTCGGCGAGCTGGAGCGGGCGGTGATGGAGGTGCTGTGGTCGGCACCCGACTCGTGCACCGCGCGCGACATCGTGGCGGCGCTGCCCGACCGGGACCTCGCCGCGACCACGGTGCTCACCGTGCTGTCCCGGCTGGAGCGCAAGGACCTCGTCGCGCGCGACCGCGACGGCCGGGCCCACCGGTACCGGCCGACCGCGACCCGCGAGCAGCACGCCGCGACGCTGATGCACGAGGCGCTGGACACCGCCGAGGACCGCACCGCCGCGCTCGCCTCGTTCGCCGAGCAGGTCAGCGCCGGTGAGGCCGAACAGTTGGCGGCATCTCTGGTCGAGGCCTTGCGGCGCCGCTCCGGAGCGCGAGACGGTTGAGACATGACGCTGACCGTGGTCGCGCTGACGCTGCTCGCCGTTGCCCTGCTCGGCCCGGTCTCGCACCTGCTGCCGCGGGCCCGGTGGGCGGCCGCGGAGCCGCGGGCCACCCTGGTGCTCTGGCAGGCGGTCGGGCTGTCGGCCGGGCTGGCCGTGCTCGGCGCCGCGGCCGCGATGGCGGTCGCGCCGCTGTCCGACACCCTGCTCGGCGCGTTCCGGATCTTCTTCGCCCGCCTCGCCGCGGGTGACCCGACCGGCGGTCTCGGCCCCTTCCACACCGTGGTGCTGCTCGTCGCGCTGGTGCTGACCGCGCGGCTGCTCGGCGTGCTGGGCCTGTCCACCTGGCGCACCGTGCGGGCCCGGGGCCGGCACCGGCGGATGGTCGACCTGGTCGGTCGGCCGCTGCGGCCCGGCCCGGCCACCGGCACCGGGTCGGCGCAGCGCGAGTCGTTGGTGCTCGACCACCCCGCCCCGGCCGCGTACTGCCTGCCCGGCGGCACGCCGCGGGTGGTGCTGACCTCCGGCGCGGTGGAACTGTTCGACGACGAGGAGCTCGCCGCGGTGCTCGCGCACGAACGCGCCCACCTGGCCGAGCGGCACGACCTGGTGGTGCTGCCGTTCGCCGCCTGGTCCAAGGCGCTGCCGTGGCTGCCGACCGTGCGCCGCTCCCGCACCGCGGTCGACCGGCTGGTCGAGATGGTCGCCGACGACCGCGCCTGCGCCGACTGCGACCGGACGGTGCTCGCCTGCGCGCTGGCCCGGTTCGGCGCGGTGTCGCACGCGCCGGACGGTGCGCTCGCCGCTACCGGCACCGGCACCGTGCTGGCCCGGGTCGACCGGCTGCTCGACCCGCCGCGCCGCTCCGCCCGGCTACGCTCCCTGCTGATCGCCGCCGCGGCGACGCTGCTGGTCCTGCCGACGCTGGCGCTGCTGACCACGACCCTCTGAGCGTCCGATCACGCCGGTTCGGGCGCGCCGTCCGGCCACGCCGTCCGAGGCCGCGGCGCCGGCCCGGTCCCTCGGACATTCCGCCGCTTTCGACCGTTGCGGCGGGTAACGTCGATCGTGATCACCCCCCGTTGGCTCGCGTTCCGGTGGGGGGCGGCGGCGATGGTGCTGGCGGAGGCGCTCAAGATCAAGTGGGCCGAGATGCCCACGTACAACACGATCATGGCGGTCGCGGCCGGCGCCGGGCTGCTGCTCGTGGTGACGCTCGGCTACCTCGTGGTGCGGGGGCGGAAGATCACCCCGGACGGCTGGGCGCTCGCCTTCGGCGTACTGGGTCTGATCCTGACCGTCACCGGCCTGCACATGACGCTGACCTGGCCGCTCGCCGCGCAGGGGTTCCCGTTCGACAACGTGATCTTCGGCGAGCCGGCGCTGGCCTTCGGCGTACTGCAGCTCGCCGCGGCGGCGTTCCTGTGGAAGCGGGGCGCGGTGCTGTTCGGTGCCGGTGGCGGCGGCAGCCAGGCGGCACCGGTCGACGACTCCGACGACGCGCGCGCCGACGTGGTCGCGCGGGTGTCGCGGCTCGCCGGGCCGGTGTCGGTGTTCGTGTTCGGCATGGGGCTGGGGTGCTTCGGCATCGCCGCCGCCGGCTGGCGGTACACGCTGTTCGCCGCGCCGCCGCAGGAGCCGATCTCCGGCACGTTCGCGAACGTCCCGGTGCTGGAGGCCACGTTCATCTCGATGCTGTACGTGTTCGTCGGGGTCGGCGCGGTGCTGTTCCCGTTCGTACTGCGCGGCCGGCAGCCGGTGCTGCTGGCGGTCACCGGCGTTGTCTGGGGGCTGGCGGGGCTCGCGTTCCTGTTCTTCGGCGGGCTGAACTACTTCACCCACATCGGGCTGATCATCAACACGATGTGACCGCGCGCCTGGTCAGGCCGGCGCGTCCTCCTCCAGCAGGATCGTGCGCGGGCCGACGTTGGTCGAGTCGACGAGCATGTGCGCCTGGAACCGTCCGGTCGCCACCGTCGCGCCGAGTGCCCGCAGCGCCGCGACGAACGCGTCCACCAGCGGCTCGGCCACCTCGGCCGGAGCGGCGGCGTTCCAGGACGGTCGGCGGCCCTTGCGGGTGTCGGCGTAGAGGGTGAACTGGCTGACCACCAGCACTGGCGCGGCCAGCTCGGCGGCGGAGCGCTCGTCGTCCATGATCCGCATCCGGTACGCCTTCGCCGCGAGCTTCGCCGCCACCGCTGCGGTGTCGGTGTGCGTGACGCCGAGCAGGATCAGCAGCCCGTCGGTGACCTTCCCGACCGACTCGCCGTCCACCGTCACCTCGGCCCGGCTCACCGTCTGCACCACGGCTCGCATGAATGTCTCCGTTCCCCGACCCGGTCCGCCGGTCAGTCCGCGGGGAGCAGGATGCCACGCTCGACCAGGCCGGCGACCACCGGCACCGCGGTCGCGACCAGCAGGTCCCGGTCCAGGCCGTACCCGGCGGCGAGCAGGTCCAGCACGTCTCCGAGCGGCAACCCGCGGCACCCGGCCACCAGCGCCGCGACCAGTTCGTCGGTCTCCTCGACGTACCGGGCGCCGGAGTCCAGCGCGAACCGGCGCACCTGGCCGGTCCAGCCGTCGTCGGTCAACCGCGACTCGGTGTGCAGCGCGAGCGTGTCCGCCGGTCGCAGCCGGGTGGCCAGCAGCGCCAGGCCCGGATGGGCGCGCAGCCAGTCGGCCCGGGCGAACCACTCCGGTACCAGGCCGCCGATCGGATCGGTGGGCTGCCGCAGGTCCTCGATCCGTACCGTCGGATCGGCGTGGCCGCCGGCGCGCAGCGACACGACGCCGAACCCGACCGCCTCGATGCCCTCCGCGGCGAACCAGTCCAGCCATTCGTCGGCCGACGTGTTTCCCGCCGCGGCGGCCGAGCTGGCCCCGCCCGACGTGTGTCCCGGCGCGGAGGCCGCGGTGGTCCCGCCCGCCGTGTGTCCCGCCGCGGCGGCGTCGGCCGATGGGGTTCCCGCCTCGTCGGCCTCGCCGGTGTCGGCGAGCCAGAGCCGGACGTACTCCTCGGGCGTGCTGACCTCGCGCTGGATCACCCAGGCGTCCAGCCCGGTGGGCGCGATCAGGTCGGCCAGCCGCTGCGCCCAGTCTCCGTCGGCCGGATGGATCCAGTTGGCCAGGAACTGGGCGTGGCCGCCGTCGGTGAGCATCGCCGGCAGCGCCGCGAGCAGCTCGGCCACGACGGCGTCGCCGGCCCGGCCGGAGTCCCGGTAGGTGTAGTGGGCCCGCCCGGTCGGCCCGACGATGAACGGCGGGTTGCTCACCACCAGGTCGTACCGACGGCCGGCGACCGGCTCGACCAGATCACCGGCGAGCAGCTCGAACCGCTGGCCGGACAGCGCCGCGGTGGTCGCCGCGAACCGCAGCGCCCGGGTACTGATGTCGGTGCCGGTGACCGCGCCGGCGTGCCGGGACAGGTGCAGCGCCTGCACCCCGCAGCCGGTGCCCAGGTCCAGTGCGGTACGCACCGGGGTACGCATGGTGGCGAGGGCGAGCGTGGTCGAGGCGCCGCCGATGCCGAGGACGTGGTCGGTGGGCAGCGGCCCACCCCGCAGCGCCGCGGGCAGGTCGGCCACGATCCACCACGGCTCGGCCGCGTCGGCGTCGCCGTACGGCTGGACCTCGACCCCGGCGCGCACCGTGTCGCCGGCCGCGACGAGCAGGCCGGCCTCGATCGCCGACTCCAGCGGTACCGACGGCAGCGCCCTCGCCGCGACCGGCGCCGGCACCCGCGCACCGGCCAGGAACAGCCGCACCAGGACGGCCAGCGGGTCGTCGGCGGTCGCGAGCCGGCGCCGCACCCGGGCCGCGTCACCCCGGCGCACCGCCCCGGCGGTACGGGCGTCCAGCCGTGCGGCCAGCCCGGCGTCGGTGAAGTCCGCGGCGAGCAGGTCGGCCCGCAGGCGGGCCGCCCCGTCGGTACCCAGCAACGGTTCGATCACCCGCCCATCCTCGCCGCAGCGTCACTCGCCGCCGGGGTCGGGGTGTTGATCGGTGCGGTAAGTGGGAGGATCGGGAAAGGGACGAACGCCGAGGTGAATCGAGGCACAGGTGAAGCGCTCCGCGACCCGGCCGGTGCTGATCACCGACGCGGAGAAAAGCCAGGACCAGCAGCTGCACTCGCGCGAGATCCGGTACGCGGTGATGATGGGGATCCGGGTGGTCTGCCTGATCACCGGCGCCCTGCTGGCCTACTATCGGGTGCCGTTGTGGGGCGTCTGGTCGTCGCTGTGCGTGGTCGGCATGGTGCTGCTGCCGTGGATGGCGGTGATCATCGCCAACGACCGGCCGGCGCGCACCGAGCACACCCTGCGGGGCCGGATGCGGCGCGGCCGCACCGGCGACGAGCAGCCCGCCACCGCCTCGCTGCCCACCGCCGAGCACCGCACGTTCGATCCGGACGACCACTCGTGAGGTCGTAGCGAAGCCGCGCGCGGCCCCGCCGATCGACGACCCGCGCGCGTCAGGGGCGGGCGCCGAGCTGGGACACGGCCCGGGCGCCGAGTGCGGCGCCGGCCCGCAGCGCGGTCATCGCATCGGCCCCGGCCAGTTCGGCCGCGAGCAGCCCGGCGGCGAACGCGTCGCCGGCGCCGGTCGGATCCACCACCTCGACGGGGACGGCGTCGACCCGTACCAGCCGGTCGCCGTCGACCCGGATCGCCCCGGCGGCACCCAGCTTCACCACCACCGACCGGGCCAGGACGGTCAGGCTGCGCGCGGCGTCGACCGGGTCCGCGGCCGGATCGCCGACCAGTACCCGTGCCTCGTCCAGGTTGGCGAACAGCAGGTCGATGCCGCGCAACCAGTCGTGCGCGGCGCCGCCGGCAGCGGCGAGCGGCCCAGCCGACGCGGCGTCCACGCTCACGCGCAGCCCGACCTCCCGCGCCGTGGCCAGCGCGGCCAGCGCGGCCGGCGCCGAACCGGGATCGAACAGCGGGTACGCGGACAGGTGCAGCCACGCGGCCCCACCGGCGACGTCGGCACCGCGGGTTCCGCCCGCCGGGCCGGCACGGCCAGCCGCGTCGACCAAGTCGGTATTGCCCGGCTCGCCGGCCAAACCGGTACCGCCCGACCTGCCGGCCAAGTCGGAACTGTCCGACCTGCCGGCCAAGTCGGGACTGTCCGACCCGTCGGCCGGGCCGGTACTGCCCGGCCCGTCGGCCGGGCCGGAACCGGCGGGGTGGGCGGCCGCGCGCACCGCCGCGGTGACGTGCTCGACCGGCAGCAGCTGGTTCGCGCCCCGGTCGCACAGCATCGTGCGCTCCTGCGGGTCGCTGAGTACCACGATCGCGCCGGTCGGTGCGGCGACCCGGGCGACCGCCGGCCGTACCCCGGCGGCGGACAGCTCGGCCAGCCGCGCGTCACCGGCCGAGTCGGCGCCGACCGCGGCGATCAGCGTCACCGGGGTGCCGGTACCGGCGAGCCAGGTCGCCGTGTTCGCGGCCGACCCGCCCGGCGTCAACCCGATGCGTACCGCGGTGTCGGTGCCGAGCGCCAGGCCGCCGGCGAGCGGCGCCGGCAGTACCGCGACGACGTCGGTGGCGATGTCGCCGACCACCAGCACCCGACCCGGCGCGGCCCCGTCGCCGGACGGCGCCGCGGGGTGGTCAGCCGGCATCGGCGGACGCCACCGCGATCGCCGCGGCCAGTTCGGCGTTGCGCAGGATGATCCGGACGTTGACCGCGAGGCTCTCGCCGCCGGTGTGCTCGTGCAGGTACGACAGCAGGTACGGGGTGACGTCGTGCCCGGTCACCCCGGCCGCGGCGAGCCGGTCCAGGGCCTCGTGCAGTACCCGGTCGTGCAGCTGCGGGTCGATCTGCTCGGTCTCCGGCAGCGGGTTGGTGACCAGCACCGCGCCGCGGTGCACGCCCTGCTGACCGCGGGCGGCGAGCACCGCGGCGATCTGCTCGGCCGAGTCGACCCGCCAGTCGACCGGGTGACCGGAGTCGGTGAGGTAGAAGCCGGGGAAGCGGTCGGTCCGGTAGCCGAGCACGGTCACGCCCAGCGTCTCCAGCCGCTCCAGCGTCGCCGGTACGTCCAGGATCGACTTGACCCCGGCGCTGACCACACAGAGGGAGGTGCGTGACAGGGCCGCGAGGTCGGCCGACTCGTCCCAGGTGTCGCGGGCCTCCCGGTGCACGCCACCCAGCCCGCCGGTGGCGAACACGCCGATCCCGGCCGCCTCGGCGATCGCCGAGGTCGCGGCGACGGTGGTGGCGCCGGGCACGCCGGCCGCGGCGGCGGGCGCGAGATCACGCACCGACAGCTTGACCACGTCGTCGCGCTCGGCCAGCTCGGTGACGCCGGCGTCGTCCAGGCCGACCACGATCCGGCCGGCGAGCATCCCGATCGTCGCCGGTACGGCGCCGCCGGCGCGCACCTGCTGCTCGATCTCGCGGGCCACCCGCAGGTTGTCCGGGCGGGGCAGCCCGTGCGAGATGATCGTGCTTTCCAGGGCCACCACGGGCCGGCCGGCCCGCAGCGCATCGGCGACCTCGTCGCCGTAGCTGATCTCGTACGTCACGCGGCCACGGTACGGTGCCCCGACGGCACCGGGCCGCAGGACCGGGCGGAGTGTGCGCCGGCTCGCCACCGGACCGACGCCGCCAGTGCTGGTGCCGGCTCCCCGCATCCGGTACCAGCGTTGGCGGCGCGGCCGGTCCACCTGAGACACTGGACCCCGACACCCGGACCGGACCGGATTCCCGGGCGGCGCCGCGACGCGACCGGCGCGGATCGACTTGGAGGCTGATGTGAGCACGCTGACCGAGGTGCGGCCGGAGGAGAGCGACACCGACACCGGTCCGGACATGTTCCACTACGTGAAGAAGGACAAGATCGCCGAGAGTGCGGTGATGGGTACCTTCGTGCGCGCCCTGTGCGGGGAGAAGTTCCCGGTCACCAAGACACCGAAGCCCGGCTCGCCGGTGTGCCCGCGGTGCAAGGAGATCTACGAGTCGATGGCGCACTGAGCGCGCCCCCGCCGCCGGACGCATCGTGCCGCTGGGCGCGGCTCAGGACGCGGCGCGGCGCCGGCCCGCCGCCCGGCGTTGGTTGGCCGGCCGCCGTCGGCCGGCCAACTCGGTACCCTCCGCTGGCTGGTCCGGCGCGGTCGGCAGGTTCGCGGTCCGCTCGTCGTCCGCCTCGGGCTCGGCGCCGGCCGCCCGCTCGCTGGACCGGTCGCGCTCGGGGCTCGGTTCGCCCTCGTCGGGCTCCTGGTTCGGCTCGCGCCCGCCGTTCGGTTGGGCCCCGGTCGCGCTGCGTCGCGTCGGTTTCCGGTCGTCGGCGGGCTCGCCCCGCCCGGTGGGCGCGGGATCGACGGGTTCCCCGCCCTCCGGTTCCCCGCCGTCCGGTTCGCCGCCGTCCGGCTCGTCGCCGGCCGGGTCGCCGCCACGGCGGCCGAGCACCTGGTCGCGGATCCACTGGCCGGGCCGCGGCCGGGTACCGCGGGGCCAGCGCTCCTCCAGCGCCGCGTTGAACTCGGCGCCGAGCAGGATCGCGAACGCCAGCGCGTAGAAGTACATCAGGGTCAGGATCGGCGCGGCGAGCGTGGAGTAGACCCGCAGGTTGTTCGCGATCGTCGAGAAGTAGCCCTGCAGCCCGTAGGACAGGATCAGGAACAGCACCAGCGCGACCGCGGCGCCCGGGAACGCCCGCCGCCAGCGCAGCCGGATCGGTGTCGCCAGGTGGTAGAACGTGCTGATCCCGGCGAACACCACCACTCCCAGCACCGGCCAGTACAGCACGTGCACGACCGCCGAGATCACCGCGTGCCAGTTGCCGGAGAACAGCCGGTCCAGCGCGCCGGGGCCGAACACCACGGCCGGCAGCACGACCACCCCGGCGGCGACCGTGAACAGGTACAGCCGCAGCGCCACCAGCCGGCTGCGCACCGCACCGCGCAGGTCCCGCTGGCCGTACGCGATGGTGATGGTGTTGACGAACGTCGCGGTCGCCGACGAACCGGACCACAGCGCGATGATCGTGCCGATCCCGATCACGTCGGTACGGTTCTCTTCCAGGATCTGGCTCATCACCGGCGCCACGACCTGGTCGACCACCCGCGGGTTGAGCACCTTGCCGGCGGTGTCGATGCCCCAGTCGCGGATCTGCTCGACGGTGTCCGGGCCGATCCAGCGGGCCGCGTAGCCGAGCGCGCCGAGCAGCGCGATCAGGATCGAGGGGAGCGACAGCAGCTGCCAGAACGCGGACTCTGCGGACATCCCGAGAATCCGGTCCTGCCAGGCCTTGCTGAGCGTCCGGCCGAGGATCGCGAACCCTGCGCGCACCCCGGCGAAAACGCGACGTCTGAGCGTACGCGGCATCCCCACCACCGGCGCAGACCCCCCGACGGTGGCATCATCGGGTGCTGCACGCGATGCCATCGACAAGACGGTACGTTGTCTCCCTCCCCAGTGTGCGTCAGGTCCCTGGCTTCCGGGGTGTCGCAGACGCTGGACGGTGACCCCCGCTAGGCTTGCCCGCGGCTTTCGTCGGGCCGCGGCGCGCATCGGCGCCGCGCAGCCGGGTCGCGTGCGGTGCGAGGTCTCGCACCGCACGACCGGCGAACAGCCGGGACGCAGAGGTCGAGTTCGTTGCGGCGGTTCCGCCTGCCCGGACCGGCCGGAGACGGGGGGAGTGCATCGTGCCGCCGGAAAGACCGTCCACCGAGGCCGGGCCGGCTCTGCGGGAGTGGCAGCGCCGGGCGCTCGTGGCCTACCTGCGGCGCCCGCGGGAGGACTTCCTCGCGGTCGCGACCCCCGGCGCCGGCAAGACCACGTTCGCGCTGCGGATCGCCGCGGAGCTGCTCGCGGACGGCACCGTCGAGGCGGTCACGGTGGTGACCCCGACCGAGCACCTGAAGACCCAGTGGGCGCAGTCGGCGGCCCGGGTCGGCATCCAGCTCGACGCGGCGTTCCGCAACGCCGACGTGCACAGCTCCAGCGACTTCCACGGCGCCGCCGTGACGTACGCGCAGGTCGGGATCGCGCCGGCGGTGCACCGGCGACGCACTATGACCCGCCGCACCCTGGTGATCCTGGACGAGATCCACCACGCCGGCGACGCCCGCAGCTGGGGTGACGGGGTGCGCAGCGCGTTCGAGCCGGCGGTGCGGCGGCTGTCGCTGACCGGTACCCCGTTCCGTTCCGACGACAACCCGATCCCGTTCGTGACCTACGAGCCGGGCCCGGACGGGTTGCTGCGCTCGGCCGCCGACAGCGTGTACGGCTACTCCGACGCGCTCGCCGACGGCGTGGTGCGCCCGGTGATGTTCCTGGCGTACTCCGGGGAGGCGCGCTGGCGCACCAGCGCCGGCGACGAGCTCGCGGTGCGCCTGGGCGAGCCGCTGACCAAGGACCTCACCGCGCAGGCCTGGCGTACCGCGCTGGACCCGCGCGGCGAGTGGATGCCGCAGGTGCTGCGGGCCGCCGACAACCGGCTGCGGGTGCTGCGCGCCGGCGGCATGGCCGACGCGGCCGGGCTGGTGATCGCCACCGACCAGAACGCCGCCCGGTCGTACGCGAAGCTGCTGCACACGATCACCGGCGAGCCGGCGGTGGTGGTGCTGTCCGACGACGACGGCGCGAGTAGCCGGATCGCCGAGTTCGCCGGCTCCGACGCCCGCTGGATGGTCGCGGTACGGATGGTGTCGGAGGGCGTGGACATCCCGCGGCTGGCCGTCGGGGTGTATGCGACGAGCGCGTCCACGCCGCTGTTCTTCGCGCAGGCGATCGGCCGGTTCGTCCGGGCCCGGCGGCCCGGCGAGACCGCGAACGTGTTCCTGCCCTCGGTGACCCCGCTGCTGGAGCTGGCCAGCGCGATGGAGGCCGAGCGCGATCACATCCTGGGCGCCCCGAAGAAGGAGGGGTGGGACGACGACGCGCTGGCCGAGGCGCAGCGCACCGAGGACGCGTCCGGCGAGCTGGAGCGCGGCGTCGAGCATCTGTCCGCCACCGCCGAGCTCGACCAGGTGATCTACGACGGCACGTCGTTCGGCACCCCGATCGCAGCCGGCACGCCGGAGGAGGAGGAGTTCCTCGGGCTGCCCGGGCTGCTCACCCCCGACCAGGTGCAGACGCTGCTGTCCAAGCGGCAGGCCGAGCAGCTGGCCCGGCAGCGCAGCCAGAAGCCGCCGGCGGCACCGCCGTCCGGCCCGTCCGCCCCGATGAGTACCGCCGAGCGCCGGGTGCACCTGCGCCGCCAGCTCAACGCGCTGGTCGCGGCCGAGCACAACCGCACCGGGCGGCCGCACGGCCAGGTGCACGCGGAGCTGCGCAAGCGGTGTGGCGGCCCGCCGAGCGCCCAGGCCACCGTCGAGCAGTTGGAGGAGCGGATCGAGACGATCCGCTCCTGGTAGGGCCGGCGACCGCACGAGAAACGCCCCGGACCGATGGTCCGGGGCGTTTCGTGGTCGTTATGGCTTCGTGGGGTCAGTTCTCGCTCATCAGGGGTGTACCCCGCCAGTCGAGCTCGGGATCGACCGAGACGTCGGTGGCGATCTTGACGAGCTGCTCGGCGTACTTGTTCGCGTGGTGGCCGCAGAACACCAGGTCACCGCCGCCAGCGACGGCCACCCGGAGCTTGCCTGCTGCGCCACACCGGTCGCACTGCTCGCCGGCGGCCGGCGGCACCGCCGTCTCGGACGGCGGGGTCAGGGTCGGGGTCATACGCCTCCTCCTCTGCTCGTCACCGGTCGGGGCCCCGTCGCGGCGTGCGCCGCACCGAAACCCCGATCTGCCTTCGATGCCCGACCGGCTGCCAGGCACTGTGCTTGCTTCACACATGCTGCAACACGGGCGGCGGCTCGGTCGTTCCCCGCATCGGGGCCGGGGAGAAACGTCACAGCCGACCGTGCCGCCAGACTGCCATGCCCGCACCGGTTCCGTCGACTCCGAACGGCCCTCGACGGGCCGTTGGCGCGGAATTACGCTCTGAGTGAAAACGGACCGGCGCCCGGCGCTCAGTCGAGATAGTCCCGAAGTACCTGGGATCGGGACGGATGCCGCAACTTGGACATCGTCTTCGACTCGATCTGGCGGATCCGTTCCCGGGTCACCCCGTAGACCTGGCCGATCTCGTCCAGGGTGCGCGGCTGGCCGTCGGTGAGCCCGAACCGCAGCCGGACCACGCCCGCCTCCCGCTCCGACAGAGTCTGCAGCACCTGCTGCAACTGGTCCTGCAGCAGCGAGAACGACACCGCGTCCACCGCCACCACGGCCTCGGAGTCCTCGATGAAGTCACCGAGCTGGCTGTCGCCCTCGTCGCCGATGGTCTGGTCCAGCGAGATCGGCTCCCGCGCGTACTGCTGGATCTCGACGACCTTGTCCGGGGCGATGTCCATCTCCCGGGCCAGCTCCAGCGGGGTCGGCTCGCGGCCGAGGTCCTGCAGCAGCTCGCGCTGGATCCGGCCGAGCTTGTTGATCACCTCGACCATGTGCACCGGGATCCGGATCGTGCGGGCCTGGTCGGCCATCGCCCGGGTGATCGCCTGCCGGATCCACCAGGTGGCGTACGTGGAGAACTTGTAGCCCTTGGTGTAGTCGAACTTCTCCACCGCGCGGATCAGGCCCAGGTTGCCCTCCTGGATCAGGTCGAGGAAGGCCATCCCGCGCCCGGTGTACCGCTTCGCCAGGCTCACCACCAGCCGCAGGTTCGCCTCCAGCAGGTGGTCCTTGGCCCGCTCGCCGTCCCGGAGCACCCAGCGCAGGTCGCGCAGCGACTGGGTGTCCAGCTCACCGTCGGCGGCGGAACGGATCCGCTCCGCCGCGTACAGCCCGGCCTCGATCCGCTTGGCCAGGTCGACCTCCTGCGCCGCGTTGAGCAGCGGCACCTTGCCGATCTGCTTGAGGTACGCCCGGACCGAGTCGGCCGACGCGGTCAGCTCGGCGTCCTTGCGGGCCTGGCGCAGCGCGGTGGAGTCCTCGTCGTCCCAGTCGAACTCGGAGTGCCCCGGCTCCTTCTCGGTCGCGGCCGGCGTCGCCTTCTCGGCCGTCTTCGCGCCCCTGCTCGTGGCGCTCCTCTTCGCGGCGGGCTTCGCGCTCTTCTTCGCGGCGGGCGGCGGCTTGGGCGTCGCCGCCTTGCCGACGACCGCGCGGGATGCCGGGGTCGCCGCACGGGCGGCGTGTGCGGCCCCGCGCCGCCGGGCCGTGTTCGGGTCGCGACCGGTTGCGTGCTCTGCTTCTGTCACAGACGACCTTCCCGAGCGGCGACACGTGCACGGTCGATCCGGCGAGGCACGGCCGGGCCGCCACGCGCAGCGGGCCCTCTGTGGGACGTCACACGTGGGGCAGGCGTGAATTGTAACGCTCGTCTCGTCGCGCCATCCTCTTCGTCATCCGCGCGGCCGCCCGGCCCGGTCCGTACCGTCCGTGCCGGTACCGGCGGGACCCGGCGGGGGCGCTGCCGATACGGTCGGACCAGCAGCGGTCGCGCATCGGCCGCGGGGATGGCGGAGGTGTCCGGTGTCGGTGGATCTGCAACAACTGCTCGAACTGGCGATCGACCTGACCGGCCAGGCCGGCACCCTGGTCCGGGACACCCGGGAGCGGGCGATCACCGAGGTCGACACCAAGAGCAGCTCCACCGACGTGGTGACCGCCGCGGACAAGGCGGCCGAGCGGCTGGTCGTCGACGGGCTGCTGGCCGCCCGGCCCGGCGACGCGATCCTGGGCGAGGAGAGCGGCGACCACGCCGGTACCGACGTCGGTGCCGGCACCGTGCGCTGGATCCTCGACCCGATCGACGGCACCGTGAACTACCTGTACGGCATCCCCCAGTACGCGGTGTCGCTGGCCGCCCAGATCGACGGCGAGATGGTCGTCGGCGTGGTGCGCAACCCGGTGTCCGGCGAGGTGTACACGGCGATCCGGGGTGCCGGCGCCTACCGGGACGGCATCCGGCTCACCGGCCCCGGCCGCACCGAGCTGGCGCAGGCGCTGGTGGCCACCGGCTTCGCCTACGACCGGCAGCGGCGCGCCCGGCAGGCCCAGGTCGTCGCCGGGCTGCTGCCGCTGGCCCGCGACATCCGCCGGTTCGGTGCCGCGGCGCTCGACCTGTGCGCGGTGGCCGAGGGGCGGGTCGACGCCTACTACGAGCGCGGCATCCAGCCGTGGGACCACGCCGCCGGCGGCCTGATCGCCACCGAGGCGGGCGTACGGGTGGCCGGGCTGCACGGTGCGCCCGCCGGCCGCGAACTGGTGCTGGCCGCCGCCCCGGCGCTGTTCGACACGCTGCACGACACGCTGGTCGAGCTCGGCATCGAGAAGGTCTGACCCGGCCGGGTGCTCAGCAGGTGCCGGGCGGCGGGGTCGGGTCGCCGAGGGTGACCTCGGCCTCCTTCACGTCGCTCGGCCCGCGGATGTCCTCGAACTTCTCGCCGAGCACCAGGTCGATGGTGTCGGTCTCCCGCCCCGGGTCGTACTGCATGGTGGCGCCCGGCACGTACGCCCGCATCAGCTGGGCGGCGCCGACCGCCTTGCGGCCGAACCGGACCTGCGCCGAGCCCTTCACCACCGTGCCGGTGGGGTCCTGCTTGACCGACACGACGTGGAAGCCGACCGCCTTCAGCTTGGTCGAGGTGCCCTCGGCCAGGCCGGCCCGGTCGGTGGAGTTGTAGACGTTGAGCTTGACCGCCTGCTCCTTGGGCATGGTCGTGTTCGCCGGCTTGGCGCCGGGCGGGCAGCTGTGCCCGCCGTCGGCCTGACTGCTCTGTTTGTCCGAGAGCAGGGTCCAGGTGACCACGACCACCGCGATGAGCACCAAGGCGCCGAGAATCGCCAGCGACCGGACCCGCGACAGGCTCATCCCCGACCCCCCATTTGCCCGCCGAGCCGCGCCGCGTACGCGCCTCGCGCAGAGGTTAACGTGTGCACCCCGAACGTGCGGTACAGGCGTCCGGCGCGGCGTGTGTGACCTCGCCCCCGGACAGCTTAGTGTGTCGCCTCGGTCACATCGGGAACAACGAACGGAGGCAGGACGTACATCCCTCCGAGAGGGAAGGTAAGGTTCCCGGCCCGGCGGGGTCGTTTCCTTCCACTCGGCTTTGTAGGGGAGGGCCGAACGACCGGTCACCGGTATCCGTGGGGGGAAGCGGATGCGGTACGGGACTGCGACCGGTCCGCGCGGCGTTACACCGGGCGCACGGATGTGAAAACGGGAGAGTGAAATCGATGGCCACCGACTACGACGCTCCACGGCGCGACGAGGTCGAGCTGGGGGAGGACAGCCTTGAGGAACTCAAGGCACGTCGGCAGGACGCGCAGTCGGGCAGTGTCGACGTCGACGAGACCGAGGTTGCCGAGAGCTTCGAGCTACCCGGTGCCGACCTCGCCGACGAGGAACTGACCGTCAAGGTCCTGCCGATGCAGCAGGACGAGTTCCGCTGCTCGCGGTGCTTCCTGGTGCATCACCGCAGCCAGCTCGCCGCCCAGAAGAACGGGGAACTGATCTGCGTCGAATGCGTGGCATGACCGCAGGCGTCGGTTGATCCGACGCCGGTGGTTACGCCCACGACCGTGCCCCGAGGTGATGCCGATGCGCACCACGCCGGGGCACCATGGTGAAAGCGGCAGTTCTCCGGCGGTCGGTGCCGCCGGTGTGCCGGGCCCCGTCGGCCCCGTGCACCGGCGCGCCGACCGCGGCGGACTGCCGGGTCGACGGCGGACGAGGGCGGGTGACACGGATGAGCGGTGACGAGGATCGCGCCGACGCGGCGCTGTCCGGTGACGTGCTCGCCGCCGACGGCCGGCCGGTCGCCTCGGCCGCCGAGCTGCCCGTCCGCGACGACCTGGCGGCGACCATCGCCGACCTGACCGCCGACGATCTGCCGTCCGCCGAACGCCGGCGGTTGCTCGGCCGGCTGGCCGGGCAGGCCGGTCGCACCGGCTGGCGGCTGCTGGCCCGGCCGCGCGGCGCGCTGCGCTGGATCGGTGCGACGGTCCTCGAGGTCGCGCCACATGTGCCGGTGCGTGACCTCGCCACGCTGCAGCGGCACTACCCGGGGCCGGACGGTGAGGCGCTCGCCGAGCGGCTGGTGCGCAACGCCAGCCGGGTGACGGCCGCGATCGGCGCGACCGGCGGCGGGCTGTCCGCGGTCGAGTGGACCGCGCCACCGACCCTGCTGACCGCTCCGGTGCTGCTGTCCGCCGAGACGGTGGCCGTGGTGGCGGTGGAGCTGAAGCTGATCGGCGAGCTGCACGAGGTGTACCGGATTCCGGTGCCCCGCGGCCCGAGCCGGGCGGTCGCCCTGGTCGGCTCCTGGGCCGGTCGCCGCGGCATCACGCTGGCCAAGGCCGGCCGCGGCCTCGGCGCCTCGCTGGGCCTCGCCGCCCGGCGCGAGCTGGCCGACCGGCTGCTGCGCCGGTTCGGCCGCAACCTGACCACGCTCGGGCCACTGCTGACCGGTGCCGCGGTCGGCGCCGAGCTCAACCGGCGGGCCACCCGCGCGGTCGGTACCGCGGTTCGCCGTGACCTGGCCCGCCGCGCCATCCGACCGAGCCCGCCGCCCGG
>NZ_BOPO01000048.1 GCF_017312725.1 Actinocatenispora comari
GCGCCGCCGGGTCCGCGCCACCCCGGCCGGCCCCCGCCGGCCCATCGTCGGCGCCCGGGCCGTCGACGGTGGGCGCGGCGGCCAGCGCGTGCAGCGCATCCGCGCGCCGGTCCGCCACCGCCGCCGCTGGTACGGCGCCGAGCGCGTCGACGGCGACCTCCACCGTGGCGGCGAGGTCGTCCGGCCAGTCCGCGGACTCCCCCGGTACCACGAGGTAGCCGGTGAGCCGGCCGGCGTCCTGGGCGAGGATCGGCACCACCGTGTGCGGGGCGTCGTCGACCGACACGGTCACCGGCAACCCGGGTGCGTCGATGCCGGCCCGCCAGGCGCTCGCGCGCAGCGCCGGTGCGGCCGGCCCGGGCTGGCTGCGCAGCACCAGACCCGCCGGGGTGAGCTGGAGGCAGCCGCCGGCACCGGCGGCGACGAGCGACACCAGCCGGTCCGGGTCGGGTTCGGTGCCGGTACCGAGCAGCCCGGCGGTCAGGTCGGCGTGCCGGCGGCGCTCCCGCAGCAGCAGCCGGATCACCGTCTCGGTCAGGAAGTTGAACGAGGTCTGCACCGGCACCGTGAGCAGCGCGAGCCCCTCGGCCTGGCATGCCTGGACCAGCCCGGCGGGCATCTCGCCGTGCTCGGCCAGCCCGGCGACGAGCCCGGCCGCCCGGGCCCGGCACAGCGACCCGACGAACGTACCGGCGTCGGCGGCGCTCCGGTACCAGCTGAGGCTGGTGAGCACCAGCTCGCCGCCCGCCATGTAGCGGGCCGGGTCGCGCAGGTCGGTGGTGTAGACCCAGCGCACCCGGCGGGTCAGCCCGGCCGGTACCACCACGCGCAGCGCGAGTTCGTCCAGATCGATCAGCTGGGCGAGGCGCATCGTGGCCGACCCCCTCCTCCTCGCTGGAGGATGCTACAACGGCGCGGGCGCCCGGCGGCCGCAAGTCTGTCCCGGCGGGCTCTCACGCACGCCGTTCACCTCGTGTTTTACTGGCTCCGGCGGGCACCCCGGCGCACCGGCTGGCGGTTCGTACAACGCCCCGCCGTCCATCCTGCGAGGAGTGTGCAGCCCACCATGCGCCTGTCCGGAATCCGGGTCTGGGACGGCACCGAGCAGCTCGGCCCGGCCACCGTCGAGTGGCGGGACGGCGCGATCACCGAGGTCGCACCTGGCGGTACCGAGCGGTGGCCGGACCTGTCGCTGGTGCCGGGCCTGATCGACACGCACGTGCACCTGACCGGGCCGGCCCGCCCCGGCGACTACACCTACGGCACCTGGCCGCTGGTCACCACGGTCGCCGAGCAGGCGCTGCACGCCGCCGCGCACGCCCGCCGCGCGCTCGCCTGCGGCGTGACGACCGTACGGGACATGGCGAGCGACGAGCGGCCGGTCGCGCTGCGGCGGGCGTTCGACGCCGGGCTGCTCGACGGCCCCCGGGTCCTCGCGTACGGCGTGGTCAACATGACCGGCGGCCACCAGGACCTGTTCACACCGCCGGACGCACCGCACCGGCCGCCGACCGCCGACGGTCCGGACGCCTGCCGCGCCCTGGTCCGCCGGTACGCCCGGGGCGGGGCGGACGGCATCAAGGTGATGACCGGCGGCGGCGTGCTGTCCACCGGCGACCGGGCCAGCTGGCGCAACTACACCGCCGCGGAACTCGACGCCATCGTCGACGAGGCGCACGCGCTGAGCCTGCCGGTCGCGGCGCACGCGCACACCGAGGCGGCGATCGACGCGGCGCTCGCGGCCGGCGTGGACTCGATCGAACACGGCACCCTGCTCACCGCCGAGCAGGCCGCGACGATCGCCGCGCGGGGGCTCACCGTGGCGCCCACGCTGGTGATCAACGACGGGATCGCCGACGGCACGGTACCGGCGTCACCGGACAGCCGGGCCAAGGCGGCGGCGCTGATCGCCGACCGCGATCCCCGGTTGCGCGCCGCGGTCGAGGCCGGCGTCCGGTTCGTCCTCGGTACCGACACCAACGGGTCGATGCTGCCCTGGGGTTCGCTGTTCGCCGAGCTCGACGCGATGACTCGGGTCCTGGGACTGACCGCCGAGGCGGCGCTGACCGCGGCGACCTCGCACGCCGCGGCGGCCGTCGGGCTCGGCGACACCATCGGCCGCATCGCCGCCGGGCACGCCGCCGACCTGCTGGTGGTCCGCGGCCGGCCGTGGACCCGCATCACCGACCTGTCCGCCGACAACGTCGTCGCGGTCATCTGCCGGGGCCGCCTGATGCACGGCGCGCTCCCCGACTGACACCACCACGCATCCCCCACCCGGTCGGAGTCGTCATGAACTCGGTAGCCACCGACGCACCGGCGCGGCACGCCGGTACCCGGATCTTCTGGCTGGTCGTCGCGCTGTCCACCGTGGTCGCGGTGGCGAGCCAGGCGATCGGCCCGTTCCAGCTGAAGGTGTGGCGCAGCCAGATCGGGCTGCTGCCCATCATCTACGCGGTGATCATCGCCGCGGTGCTCAGCATCCAGCGGTTCCGGCCGCTGCCGGTCGCCGCGCAGCGCACCGCCGCGGCCCTGGTCGCGCCGACGATCGCGGTGTTCATGGCCCGCCTCGGGCTGCTGATCGGGCCGGAGATCGAGACGCTCGGCCGCTCCAGCGCGGCGCTGCTGTTGCAGGAGGTCGGGCACGTGTTCGGCTCGGTGATCTTCTGCCTGCCGATCGCGGTGGTCCTGCTGGGGCTGGGCCGCGCGAGCGTCGGCGCCACGTACTCGATCGACCGGGAGCCGATGATCGGCATCGTGGCCGAGCGGTTCGGCGCGGATTCCCCGGAGTACCGGGGCGCGCTCGGCACGTACGTGGTGGGCACGGTGTTCGGCGCGATCCTCGCGGCGCTGCTGGCGAGCATCCTCGGCTCGCTCGGCGTGTTCAGCCCGCACGCGCTCGCGATCGGCTCCGCGGTCGGCTCCACCAGCATGATGCTCGGCGCGGTCGGCGCGCTGTCGGCGACGTTCCCCGACCAGGCGCACCAGATCTTCGCCTACTCGGCCGCGGCCAGCGCGGTCACCAGCCTGACCGCGACGTACGCGGCGGCGTTCCTCGCCCTGCCGCTGACCCGCAAGCTGTATCCACTGTGGACGAAGGTGGCGGCCCGGCTGGGCCGTTCCGGTACCGCGGTCGAGCCGCTGCCCGCCGCCGGGCTGCGCCGGCCGGCCGAGGCGACCGGCGAGTCCACCCCGCTGAGCCTGCGCGAGACGGCGACCGCGCTGGGCGTGTTCGGCCTGGTGATGCTCGTGGTGCAACTGGTCGCGGTGCACAAGCTGACGCTCTCGATGATCGGCGGCATGGTGCTGCTGCTCGCGATCGCGTTCGGCTCGGTCGTCGTCGGCCGGTACGTGCGGTGGCTGCCCTACATCGTGGTCACGATGGCGGTGGCGACGCTGATCTCGGCGCCGTTCTTCCCGCTGGCGCACCAGATCCTCGCCCTGGTGGCGGACATCGACCTGGTCGCGCTGGGCGTACCGGTGCTGGCGCTGGTCGGGTTGTCGCTGGGTCGGGACGCGCGGGCGCTGCTGTCCAGCGGCTGGAAGCTGGTGCTGGTGGCGGTGACCGTGGTGATCGCCTCGTTCGTCTGCGCCACCGCGGTCGCCGAGTTCAGCATCCACTTCCTCTCGCTGTGACCGGCGGCTCCGGGTCGGCGCCGGGTTCCCGGTGCGGGCCGTCCGGGTCGGTGCCGGCTGCCACAACGGGCCCGCTCGGGTCGGCGTCGGCTGCCGGGGGCTGCGCGGCGCGGTCGACACCGCGCAGCGCGACCATCGCGTAGACACCGCCGATCAGCACGAGCAGCCCGGCGGCCAGCAGGATCGTGTCGAGCCGGCCGAGGTGCACGCCGGCCACGTCGGCGTCGAACCCGAGCAGCACGATACTGGCCAGCCAGCCGGCCACCGCGACCCCGGCCAGCGACGCCACCTGCTGGGTCGGGTTGAGCACCGAGATGACCCGGCCGACCAGCCGCGGCGGGGTGGCGTCGAGCACGAGCGGGCTCAGCACCGAGTTGAGCGCGCCGAGCGGTACCGCCAGCACGACGATGACCACCAGCCCGGCCAGCAGCGCCGGCATCCGCGCGTACACGATGGTGCCGAGGCCGACGACGACCAGGCCGACCGCGAACACCCGGGCGTTGCCCAGTCGTGCCGCGATCGCGGCGGCGCCCAGCGCACCGAGCACCGACCCGATCCCCTCGGCCATCCCGATGGTGCCGTACCAGTGCGCCGCGGCGTGCAGGTTGTCGGTGACGAAGAAGACGTTCAGGGCGTTGAGCGCGCCGGTACCGACGGTGACCACGCAGACGGCGATCAGCACGGTGCGCAGCACCCGGTTGGCGGCCACGTACCGCACGCCGGCGAGGAACTCGGCACGGAAGCCGCCGCGGGCGCCCCCGGCCGGGTCGGGTGCCGGCTCGACCCGGACGGCGCGCACCGCGAGGAACGAGAACAGGAACGAGGCCGCGTTGATCAGCAGTGACCAGCGCACGCCGACCGCGAACAGCAGCGGCGCGGCGAGCGGCGGCCCGACGATCGCCGCGATCGAGTTGGTCGCCTGGCCGATCCCGCCGGCCCGGGACCGGTCGGGGCCGGCCGGAACCACCGCGCCGATCATCGCGAACCGGGCCGGGTTGAAGAACTGCCCCGCCGCGGTCGAGCACGCCACCACCGCGTACGCGAGGACCACCAGGGTGACGTTGGACAGGGTGCCGGCGGGCAGGAACGCCACGGCGGTCAGGCCGCCGACCAGCGCGGCCCGGACCAGGTCGGTGACGAGCATCGTGCGCCGCCGGTCCCACCGGTCGACGAACACCCCGGCGATCGGTGCGACCACCATCGTCACCACGGCGACCACGATCAGCAGCCCGGACACCGCGGCGGGGGCGAACGTCCTGCCGCGCAACAGGACCACACCGATCCAGAGGGTCAGCGTGGTGTCGAAGACGAAGTCACCGACGATCGACACCGCCTGCCCGGTCCACAGCCGGACGAAGTTGCGGTTACGCCACAGCACCCGCGCAGTGTGCTCGCGAGGCCGCCGCGTCGCCACCCCCTCCCGGCCCGGTGTCGGCGAGCCGACAACGCTAGTTCGTGCTGGCGCTCACCAGGTGCCGACCGATGTAGCCGACATAAATCAGGCCGGTACGAGCCACATCGTCCAGGAAGTGCATACGCGGCGTGATCATTCCCAGTTGCCCAAGCTTGATGTGGGCGCCCATGAATCTCCGACAACCGGAATCCAGCTCGGCCGGCACCGGGAAGGTGCGGGCAGCACGGAACTTCGGGTTGTGTTCCGAGGTCTCGCTTTCACCGGACGCGTAATGATGCCGCGGGATCTGCCGCGCTGCGGACGGCGGATTTGTCAGGAACTGATGGAATGACCCGCGTACGTGACCTTCCTTGGCAAACCGTGCGTAGTCGTCGAGGCACAGGAGTGCATCCCACGCCTTTCGACGACATTTTCCGAGCGAGTCGTGCGCCTCCAGATCCAGGGTCGGGCCGTCATCGCCCGTGAAGACCACCTGGTTGAGCCTTCCGAACCAGTCCAGAAGTTGCTGGTAGTCCTGCGGATACGTGGTCTGAGCCGACTCTGGCAGGTCCGCCCAGGCGACCGACGCCCGATCAACTCGACTCAACTCCTGCTGTAGGTGCCGGACCCGATCCGCGAGGGCTTGTGCGTCCTCCTGCAGCACCGCATATTCGAGATACGACTGCTGCGCCGCAACCTCGTGTTCAGCAATCTGTTCGGCGAGAATCGCCAGTCGATCCTGCGCGCTCTCATAACGACTCCGCAACTCCGATTCGCGGCGCCGAAGACCCCCCGCGGCCAGTGCGAGGTCAGACAGCTCGCGAATGCTTTGCGGCGAGACGGCAGCTGTCGGGCCAAACACCGAGCGCACTGCCTCCAAGAGCAACACCTGGTGGTGATCGGCCGCCTCCCGGTCGGCCGGAGCGGCGACGGTCATGCCCGACATCGGCACGATCGGATCGTCAGCGACCGGAGGCGGCGACGCGGCCGGGGCGTGTCTGGTCGGGCCGAGGGACTCCAGCACCTGATCGGTTTCGATCCTGACCAAACGAAGTTCGGTGCGACGGGCATGTTGCGGCACGGCGACCCGGAGCGCCTGAGCGCGTGCTGCGCGGCCGAGGATGCTGCGAAGCTGGCCGGTCGACCGTTCCACCAGAGATCGAGTGGTCAGGACTCGGTGCCGGACCCGGTCGTCCACATCGGACAGAGCTACGCCGGGCAGGTACGTTCGCAACGCACCGACTGGTACGTCGAAGCGGGGGCCGATCTCGCCCCGCAGCGCATCCGTGGCCTCATCGTCCAGGATGTACGTGGCCGCAAGCCCCAGCGTCTCCCTGGTGATGTCGGTGATCAACTTCGACCAGTTCTCTCGCGGAAAGGTCGCGTCGGTGCCGGCGACGAGCACCGCTCCACGCCTGCGTGAGTCGATCAGGACCTGCACGAGATCGGGGACCGCACGCGCATCCAACCACGTCGGTGCCGCCCGAAGCATCGCAGTGCCATCCCAGGCATCGACGACATCGAGAACACCGGCGACCAGACGAGGGCGAGCGACCCAGGGGATGCTTTCTCTCCCGCCCTCGGGTGCCTCGACCGAGATCGACAACCACGCCCGCTGCCTGCCCGATCGCCATTGCATCAGGAGGGTGGTGGCCCATTCACCACCACTTTTGAACTCGCGTAGCCGATAGCGGACCGTGTCCGCGTCGCGGGTGGTGTCGGTGAGGAAGGTCAGCTCATGCTCGGCGGTCGGCCGGTGCACGCCAGGGCCGACGTCGTCCAGGTCGAACCCCGGGATCTTACCGGCCAGCCAGCTACGCATCTGTCCGGAGACGAGGCCCGCGATGCCGCCACTGGCGGATTCGACATCGGCAAACATTCGATATCCGAGTGCCACCACGATCCCCCGGTCCCGGAGCGGTGAGGGGTTACCGGACGATCATATCGATTCGCCCCAGACTTGACCCAACGGCCGAGTGCCGCACTGCACCGTTCGACCGGCAATCACCCGGGCCCCTCGATCGACCGAGCCGACACCGCGGAAGCGACGGCCTCTCGGGCTCAGCCGGGATCGGCGCTGCGCCAGGAGCTCAGGTAGGCGCGCTGGCTGTCGGTGAGGGTGTCGAGGTGGATGTCGCTCGCCGCCAGTCGCAGGTCGGCGACCTGCCGGTCCAGCTCGGCCGGTACCGGGTGCACGCCGATCGGCAGCGGTGCGCCGGTGGCCAGCCAGGCCGCGGTGAGCGCCTGGCCGGCGAACGCGAGGTCCATCACCGACGCCGGATTGCCCTCGGCGGCGGTGAGGTTGACCACCCGGCCCTCGGCGAGCAGTTGCAGCCGGCGACCGTCGGCCAGCACGTACTCGTCGATGTGGGTGCGCTCGCCGATGCGCCGCTCGACCGCGAGGTCGGTCAGCGCCGGGATGTCGATCTCGACGTCGAAGTGGCCGGCGTTGGCGAGCACGGCGCCGTCCGGCATCAGGGCGAAGTGCTCGGCGCGCAGCACGTCCCGGTTGCCGGTGGCGGTGACGAAGACCTCGCCGACCCGCGCCGCCTGCGCCATCGGCAGCACCTGGTAGCCCTGCAGGGTGGCGTCCAGCGCGCGCAGCGGATCGACCTCGGTGACGATCACCCGGGCGCCGAGGCCGCGGGCGCGTTCGGCGATGCCGGTACCGCACTGGCCGTAGCCGGCGACGACCACGGTGCGCCCGGCGAGCAGCAGGTTGGTGGCCCGGACGATACCGTCCACAGTGGACTGACCGGTGCCGTACCGGTTGTCGACCAGCCGCCGGGTCGGGGTCGCGTCGACCGCCACCATCGGGAACCGCAGCACGCCCTCGCGGTGCATCTGCCGGGCCCGCAGCACCCCGGACGCGGTGGACTCGCAGCCGGCCCGTAGCGCCGCGGCGAGTTCCGCCCGCTCGGTGTGCAGCGTGTTGACCAGGTCGCCGCCCTCGTCGATGACCAGCGTCGGGGCGAGATCCAGCGCGCCGGACAGGTGCCGGCGGTAGGTCTCGGTGTCGACGCCGGAGCGCGCGTACACGCCGACGCCGTGGTCGGCCACCAGCGCGGCGGCGGTGTCGTCCTGGGTGGACAGCGGGTTGGACGCGGCCAGCCGCACCTGGGCGCCACCGGCGACCAGGGTGCCGAGCAGTACCGCGGTCTCGGCGGTGACCTGCAGGCACGCGGTGATGCGCTGACCGTCGAACGGGCGTTCGGCGACGAACCGGTCACGCACCGACAGCAGCGCCGGCATCGCCCGCTCCGCCCACGCGATCCGGCGGCCGCCGGTCGGGGCCAACGCCAGGTCGGCCACCTCGTATGTGTCACCCGCGTGCATGCGCCCACCTCATGCCCGCACCCTACGTGCCGGCCGCCCCGAGCACCGGCCGCGTCGCGGAACCACGACCCGGCCGCCCGGCCATGGCCGGACCACACGTGGCGTCCGCACCGGCGACCGACCGGCCGGGCCACGCGGCCGCAGCGCGCGGCCGTCCGCACCGGCGACCGCCGGGGCCACGTGGCCGCAGTGCGCGGCCGTCCGCACCAGCGACCGGTCGGGCCGTGGCCGCAGTGCGCGGCGTCCGCACCAGCAACCGGCCGGGCCGCGCGGCGTCCGTACCAGCGATCGCCGGGGTTACGTGGCGGCGGCGCCGGTGACGAGCCAGCGGACCGCGCGGTCCAGGTCGGTACCGTCGCCGCGGGCACCGTGCAGGTGGCCGAACGGGTGGGCGTTGAGCAGGTGGCCGAGCAGCAGGTGCCACAGCGCCCGGTAGGCGCGGACCGCGGTCTCGCGGTCCAGGCCGGCGGCGGCGAGCTGGTCGACGCAGTGCTCGGCGATCGGCCGGGCCGACGGCAGCGCGTACTGGCCGTCGGCGATGATCCGGGCGCCCCAGGGGTGGGCGGCGAGGTAGTCGTGCATGGCGTGCCACTGGCGTACCACCCGGTCGAGGGGGTCGCGGCCGGCACGGGTGAGCGGGTAGCCGGTGGCGAGGTCGTCGGCGAGCAGGTGCAGTAGTTGCTGTCGGTCGGCGATGTGCCGGTACAGCGAGGCCGGGCCGGTGCCGAGCTCGCGCGCGACGCGGCGCAGCGTCAGCTCGGCGATGCCCTCGTCGTCGGCGACCCGCCGGGCCGCGGTGACGATGGCGGCCGGGGTGAGCGACGCGCGGGGCATGTGACCCACTCCTCGTTGCGAACACCGTTCGCGTAAGGCTAGCCTAAGTCTCGTTGCGAACAGTGTTCGCAACGGTCGGCCGTCGGCCGCCCCGCCATTGTGCGCCACCCCGGTGCGGCGAGCGGCGACCCCGATCCGACCACGCCGTTCGAGCGGAGGAACCCATGTCGCGCACCTCGCCGCACCGGATCCTGGTGGCGCTCGGCGCCGTCGTCCTGTCGTACGGGCTGATGCAGACGATGCTGGTGCCGGCGATCGGCGACCTGCAGGTGCGGTTGCACGCCAGCCCGGCCGCGGCGTCCTGGGCGGTGCTGTCCGGGCTGCTGCTGTGCAGCGCGGTCGTCACCCCGTTGATCGGCCGGCTCGCCGACCGGTACGGCAAGCGCCGGGTGCTGCTGGCCTCGCTCGGCGTCTACCTGGCCGGAGCACTCGGCGCGATCGTCGCCCCGAACGTCGGCGTACTGATCGCCTGCCGGGTGGTGCAGGGCACCAGCCTCGCGCTGCTTCCGCTGTCGTTCGCCATCGTGCGCGAGGCGCTGCCGCCGCGGCTCGTCGCCCACGGGCTCGCGGTCACCGCCGGGCTGGTCACCGGTACCGCCGGGGTCGGGTTGCTGGTCGGCGGGCTGCTGGTGGACCACACCTCGTGGCGCTGGCTGTTCGTGGTCGGGTCGGCGATCATCGCGACCGCGTTGGCGCTGACCGCGGCCTACGTGCCGGAGAGCGCGCACCGCTCCCCCGGCCGGCTGGACGTGCCCGGCACGGTACTGCTCGGCGCCGGGCTGGCGGCACTGATGCTCGGCATCACCCAGGGCCCGGCCTGGGGGTGGACGGCGCCGCCGACCCTCGGCCTGTTCGCCGCTGCCGCGCTGACGCTGACCGGGTTCGTCCTGGTGGAACGGCGCGTCGCCGATCCGTTGGTGGACCTCGCCCTGCTCCGCCGGCGCCGGCTCGCGGTCGCCCACCTCGGTGCGCTCGCGCTGGGCATCAACCAGTTCGTGCTGTACGTGCTGCTGCCCCGGCTGGCCGAGCTGCCCGCCGGGCTGCCACCGGACGTCGCCCGCCTGGTGCACCACGGCTTCGGCACCTCGGTGACCGGGGCGGCGCTGATCCTGCTACCCGGCACGCTGCTGACCATGCCGGCCAGCTGGACCGCGAGCTGGCTGGACCGGCGGCTCGGCTCGGCGGGATCGGCGGCGCCACTGGCGATCGGGCTCGGCCTGGCCGCCCTCGGCGCCGGCGCCATCGCCGCCTGGCACGCCACGGCCGGTGCGGTGCTCGGCTGGTACCTGGTGGTCAGCATCGGGTACGGGCTGGCCATGGCGGCGCTGCCCCGGCTGGTGAACCACGCCAGCCCGGCACACCAGTCCGGCGCGGCGAACGGCGTCAACACCGTCGCCCGTACGGTCGGTGGCGCGATCGGCGCGCAGCTCGCGGCGGCGACGCTGGCCGCCGACACCATCGCCGGTACGGCCGCGCCGGCCGACCGCGGCTTCACCCTCGGGTTCGCGTTGGCCGCCACGATCGCCGCGGCCGGCGCCGTCGGCCTCCCGCTGGCCCGGCGCCGCCGCCGCGGCGCCGACCCGGACGGATCGAGCGGGTCCGGGTCGGTCGTCCGCCGGCCGGCCGGGGTGCGGGACTGACACCGCGGCCGCCGACCGCGGCGGGCCGGGACGGCCGGTACGAAACCGGCGTCGTCACCCGGAAGGGGACGCCACCACCCGCCGCCGGCCTCGTTGGACGTCTTGCCGCGACGCCGTGACCAGGTCGTCGGCCGCGGCGGGCGGGCCGGGCACGGCGTTACCCAGCGAAGAACCGGACACCGCGCTACGTGAAACCCTCTGTGGTCGTTAACGCACAGAGAGGCGTATTGGGTGCCGATGTTCGTGGCAGCGTCCGTGCGTGGGTGAGCCCCGCCGCCTCGTCGACCGTGACGGCACGTACTTGGGAGGCGAGAGTGGCCGCACCGGCCCGCACCGTGCACGCTCCAACCAGACCGCGACCGGGCAGCAGACCCGGCCCGGCACGTACCTCGACCGCACCCCGGCCGCTGCCGGTGAGCTTCGCCACCGCGCTCGCCGCACTCCGGGCGTACGCGGCGGCGCACGGGCACTGCTACCCGACCCGCGACACCCTGATGCCGGACGGCCGCAACCTCGCCACCTGGGTCAGCAACGTGCGCTACGCGTACCACCGGGGCACCCTGGCCGCCGACCGCGCCGCCGCGCTCGCCGCCGTACCGGGGTGGGTGTGGCGCAGCAAGCGGCCCCGTCGTCGGCTGGACACCGGACTGTCCCGCTGGGCGGTCGGCTACCCGGCGCTGGTGGCGTGGATCCGCGCCCGCGGCACGATCCCGCCGGTCGGCGCGGTCGACGAGGCCGGCTACCGGGTCGGCCGGTTCGCCCGCAACTGCCGACAGCACCGGGACCGGCTCACCGCCGAGCAGCGGGCCGCGCTGCTCGCCCTGCCCGGCTGGCGGTGGGACATCTCCGCCGCCCGCCGCAAGGACCGCACCGACCGGCTGGAATCGTTGCGTACCTTCGTCGCGAGCCACCACCACCTGCCCCAACTCGACGCCGCCGACCCGGCCGAACGGGTACTCGCCGGCTGGGCCCGCCGCTCGCACGCCGGCATGGCGGGCGAGCTGGCCGCGATCCGGCGCACCGCGGTACCCGACACCTGGCTGCGCCGGTACCGGCTGGCCGCCGCCGGCGACACCTCCAAATCCACCGTGGAGTGGATGAGCCGGCAGCGGGCCGCGCTGCGCGCCGGCACCATGCCCGAGCCGCACCGCGCCCTGTTCGGGCGCATCCGCGGCCGCCAGGAACAGCGCTGGTACCAGCGGGTCGAGCAGTTGCGGGGGCTGCTCGCCGCCGGCCGGCACCCGGACGAGTCCGCGCAGGGCTGGCTCACCCGGCAGCACCGGCGCGCCGCGAACGGCACGCTGACCGCCGAGCAGGCCGCCGTACTGGCCGCGCTCGCCGAGCAGGTCGCGACGTTCCGCGCCGCCAACCCGCGCCGGCGCGCCGCCGTCGACTGCCAGCGACCGGGCTGCACCGCGCGGATCCAGCCGCCGGCCCGGGGCC